>JBDTPN010000031.1:0-38663 GCA_039932715.1 Pseudomonadota bacterium
GCGAAAATTCTCGTTTCAACTCAAACAAGCCAAAAGTCCCTCTTACAGGAATTAAGGCGGAGAGCCTCATGCAAAAACAACTGATCCACGTAGCTCCATACAGAATGCAATTAAGGACATGCGGAACATGGGTTGCCGCCTTGGCATTCTCGGCGGCATTGCTACAACTGACCGCCGCTGCGGCAGAGCCTGAAGCCATTCCATTCAAGCTGGGGACCTTCCGCGCTGCGGACCGCGACTACCTGGGATTGGTGATCAAGGATTCGACGGTGGTGGACATCGCGGTCGCCAATTCGGCTTGGGAGAAGCGCAACGCCAGCGCAAAAAAACTGCGCATGCCCATGGACATGAAAGACCTGATCGCGCGCTACGACGCTGAACTGGGCCCGCGCTTGCGGGAACTGGCGCGCCTTGCTGGCGCGGGCGGACAGAACTCCGCGCGGCCGGTCACGGAGGTGAAGACATTGCCGCCGGTGCGTCCGTCCGTGATATTGAATGCTGGCGCCAACTATCCGGAACACCTCCAGGGAATCGCAGCGCAGGGGGCACGCGAGGCATCTGCGCAGGGCGCTGCGCCTGCCGCGGCCGGTCCGCCACGGCAGCCGGCGCAGACCGCTCCCGGATATTGGGAGCGCGCGCCGGATGACACGCGCCCTGACAATCCTTACCTGTTCCTGAAGTCTCCCACTGCGGTGGTGGGCGCCAACGATGACGTCGTCATTCCGCGCGGCCGGGTGCAGATTGACTGGGAATGCGAATTCGCGGTGGTGGTGGGTCGCAAGGCCAAGAATGTCAGCATCAAGGACGCGGCTGACTACGTCTTCGGCTACTCCATTGAGTTCGACGTGTCTGACCGCGGTGGTCGTGGCGATCGCAAGATGGGTGGCGGACCAGACTGGCTGGTGCAGAAGAACCACGACACCTTTGCGCCCATTGGGCCCTACATCGTGCCCAAGGAGTTCATGCCTCAGCCGACCAACACGCGCCACTACTTCACGCTCAACGGCGAGATCAAGCAGGACTCAAACACCTCGCGTATGGAGTACAACCTGTGGGAGATGTTGTCATATGCTTCGAACATGATGACACTCGCGCCGGGCGACATGTTGTCATTGGGCAGCCCGGCGGGCACGAATATTGAACGTGAGAACCCCAGGTGGATGAAGGCGGGCGACATGGGTGTCTGTGTGGTCGAAGGCGTGGGCGAACAGCACCACAAGATAGTCGCCCAGGACTGAGGGGCACGGGGTATTTATGATGTCTAAACTGTTGCGAACAGTCCTGCTCGCGAGCGTTGTCGTAGCTGTAACGTGGAATTGGCAGCCTGCGCACTCCGCCGACAGCGCCGTCAGCTATATCGGCTCCCCCCAGGACTTCATGGAAATCAGTCAGCTGTTCTCCAGGTACAACTACACGATCGACAACAAGGATGGAGAGGCATGGGCAGACAACTTTGCACCTAACGGCGTCTTCCAGGATCCTTCTTGGTGTGCGATTGGGCGCGAGAAGCTAATCGCGGTGGTTGGCAGAAAACCGAATCTGGGGGCTGACGAGAAGCATCACCATGTGCATTCCCTCGGGCCAATCAACTATATCGATCGCGACAATGCGACGGTTCGCAGCACGGTAATGGTAGTTGGTGAGACTGGACCTGGCCTGACTGGCGGCGGCATCACGATAACCGGGGTGTACGAAGACACGCTGATCCGACTTGGCGGGCGCTGGCTGTTCGCCTACAGGTTGGTGCATCGCCCTTCGGCGACACCGGCTGTGGCCTGTCCACCTAGATCCTAAAGACCCAATGCGCGTTCGTCTCCTTTCCGCACAGGCAGAAAGTCCGCCCAAATCCCTGTTCGTTGCCGGCGGCAATCGATCGACATATCCTCTTCGCGAAACATGCAAAGTGAACGCTCAGTCTCAGCGCTCACGGTCTCTCGGTCGCTCACAAGTGCTGACACTGTCTCATCGACGTGCGGGTATATGTGATGGCACTTAAATCAGCCTGATTCCGTACTGGCCTTTCAGAACAATAGGTTATCGCGGCGATGTGGATCCCTCACTCCCAATCGCGGCTCAGGCAGCCAGCCGTAGTTCAGGTTCTAATCCAGCGCGCGCCGCGAGTGTTAGCAGCATATCCAGGCTGAAGTCCTGCCACTTTCCCTTGATCAGTCGCGATACACGCGGCTGCGTAATTCCAAGACGCTTGGCTGCCTCAGCCTGAGTCCAGCCCTGCGCCTTCAGATGTAGCTCCATACGAATCATCACCTGAGCTCGCAGTGCCATGATCTTGGCCTCTGCTGGGTCGAAGCCAAGATCGAGAAACACGTTGCCACTACCTTTGAATCGGCGCGTATCAGAAAGGCGAGGGTCGATCTTCTTTTTCATGGCTTCGCTCCAATCATCTTGTAACGGACTCTGGCCAATTCGATATCTGCCTTTGCCGTCTGCTGTGTCTTCTTCTGGAAAGCATGCAGTACATAGACAGCGGCCTCGAACTTGGCCAAATAAATCACCCGATAGGCACCTGACGCGTCCCGGACCCGAATCTCGTACGCACCCGAGCCGACGATGGACATCGGTTTGAAGTCCGTGGGTTGACCGCCGAACTGCACCCGCATCAGCTCCAGGCCAATGTCATGCCGGACGCTCGCGGGCATGGCCATCAGGTCGTCCCGACTGGAACCGAGAAACTCCAGCGGCTTGACCAGCGGCGCCGCGGGTTTGTTGAGCTTCACGCGACGCAATATATCAATACCTGTATATTAATGCAAGTACTTGCATTGGCACGTGATTGCGCACTTAAGTTATAGTTTGACTTGGCGCCGAGAGGTGTCTGAGCCGGCTAGGTCTGCCCAGGCTTTGGACGCGAATTTGTGAGGTACATTGCGAGGTACCTAAATACGCCGCTCAGATATTGGGCATTCAAAACAATCTGTTACGGTGGCGTTCGAGTCCCTCTCTTTCCACCACGCATTGGCATGGTTTCTTTTACCTGCGAGTCCAGCTTCTTCAGCATTGACGATTCCGTCGGCGGCGATATCCACTTTATTTTCTGGTGTTGCTGCCGGCGAGGGCAGCCGACTCGCCGGACAGCGCGTGCAACTGCACCAGATCGACGGAAAGATCCGTCTGCTTGTATCCGGAGACGGCGACCAAGGCTTCGAAGGCAGCCGGGGGAGCTTCGTTCTTATCGTTTGCCTCCCAGAATTTCTGCAAGCCTTCCGGCGACGTAAGCGTGCGCACGATCTGCAACAATCCTGAGTTGCGCCCGCCGGATGTGAAAACCATGATGCTGTTGCCGGCCGGACCAGGATAGCGGGCCACCAGAGCGTAATCCTTGTGATGTTCACCGAGGCTGCCCTCCGGTGCATAGACCTTGCCAGTATCAGAATCGGTGACGCCGGAAGTCTCCGCGTCAAACCGGTAGCGAGACCGCGCGTGGTAATCGCTGGCCAGAGGTCCGAGCCGGGTAATAGGGCCAACATAGATGATGTCGAAGTCGCGGATGTCCTCCGCCCGAAGTTCGTCGCGCAGGCGCACTTCTACCGTTCGGCCCGGATTTTCCAGCACCCTGAGGATCTCGACCATGCCGACCGCAGTGCTCTTCTGCAGCATGGACGAATAGCGCAGGCCGCGCCCGGCGGCGAGTGTGGGATTGCTGGCCAGAAAAGCGCGCAGGTCTTCGCTCGAATTGATCTGTGCGTCGCGAACCGTCAGCGTACGGCCGGTGGTCGGGTCGGTCTGGGTGAACATGAAGAGGTCACCCAGCACGAACATCAGCGGACGGCGACTGTCGGCCATCGGGGCCCACAAGGCACTGCTGCGGATCGCCTCATGATTCGAATCGAAATTCCTTGCAGCCGAACGCCAGCTGAGGACGTTGGCTGTCAGCGACGCGACCAGCGCACACACCAGCACCACCGCAACCTGCTTCCATCTTTGTCCGTGATGCCCCCCAGCCTGTTCCAGCAGCTCGACCTCTGCGTGCAGGGTTGGGTCGGGCCTGCGATCCGCTCCACCTGGGGTAACCGTCGCGCGATAGGCCCCTTTTGGAATATCGAAAACCAGCGTGTCGTGGCGGCCCGACCCTGAGTAGTACTCCAGCAGCTTCTGTCGAAGGTTGCGCATCCCGACCCTTACCACCGAGTCTTCGGCGCCATTGAAACCCGCATCCCGACCAAACACGTCGATGGCGATCTCAAGTTCCTTGGGCCCATCGCCGGAAAGCAGCGAACGTTGCACAACGTATGCAAGCAAGCGCCGATTGGTCGGGGATTTGGCAAGAACTTCGCTGGCCAGCAGCTGATCCAGCTGTTTCTGTATGGATTCCGGAGGAAATTCCATGACTGCCTTCTGGCGAAAGAGGTCGAGTATAGCGTGGGCGGCGGGTTGTCCAGGGGCGCCAGAGGCGCTCCAGGGCAGCCGGGCGGCACGTTTCTAACCTGGCAAAACGTCCGATCTAACTGTTTGTTACTGGCGACGTTCCGGAATACGCTTCACTCTGGCCAGCCGAAAAATGCGGATACGACTTGCGGCGGACCGCAGGCGCAAACACGGGGATCGAACACGATGCGGCGGATCGCAGCGACGACGATGGTTGCCGGCGCAGGATTATTCCTGGTTGCGGCGGGGCCAGTCCTGGGCGCTTCGCCGTCCAGCCCGGCAGGCGCGCAATGGAATCTGCTCGACCGCTACTGTACCGAGTGCCACAACTCGGTCGACTGGTCGGGCGGTCTTTCGCTGGACGGTGTTCAGCCCGACGCAATCACCGCTGATCCACAGTCCTGGGAGAAGGTGGCCCGCAAGATGCGCACCGGCATGATGCCGCCGCCTGGCAAGCCGCGACCCGCACGGGCACAGCTGCAGCAGTTGTCGCATTTTCTCGAAACACGCCTGGACGACCAGTGGAAACAGCAGCCCAACCCCGGCGCGAAATCCCTGCATCGTCTCAACCGCACGGAATACGCCAATGTAATCCGTGACCTGCTCAGTCTGGATGTCGAAGTCACGACGCTGCTTCCGGCCGACGACGCGGCTGAGGGCTTCGACAACATGGCCGATGTGCTGGGCGTTTCTCCCACGTTGATCCAGTCGTATGTTTCCGCGGCAATGAAGATCAGCCGCGCTGCAGTGGGCGATCCGCGCATGGCGCCGGTGCTCGCGAAGTTTTCTGCCCCGGGCGGCGCGTCGCAGCGTGGTCACATTGAAGGGCTGCCGTTGGGCACTCGTGGCGGCATACGGGTCGTCCACAACTTTCCGCTGGATGCCGAATACGAGTTCCGCGTCAGCGCCGGTGGCGGCTTCCGCTTCGCCGGGCCTGCGGGAGGTCCGCCGCCTCGCATCGATGTGACGCTCAATGGCCAGCCCGTTACGGTTGCCGATCCGCGCAAGTTCCGGATCCGGGTGCCTGCAGGGCCGCAGACCGTGACCATCGCGATGGTCGATCAGCTACGCTCGGATGGTGTGGACGACCTGTATGGTCTGAGCCCGCCGCGCCGCGATGACGTGGATGGCCTCACGATCCAGGGCCCGCTCGATGCCACTGGCCCCGGCGATACGCCCAGCCGCAGGGCAATTTTCATTTGCCGTCCGCAGAACTCCTCGGAGGAGTTGCCGTGCGCGCGCAAGATCCTGGCGCACCTGGCGAGCGCGGCGTTTCGCGTCGACATCGCGGGCGATTCGCCCGTCATGCAGAAGATGATGGAGTTCTATGCGGCGGGCCGCGATGGCGGCTTTGAAGCAGGGATCCAGCAGGCGCTGGCACGGGTGCTGGTGGATCCGCGCTTTCTCTACCGGATCGAGCCAGATCGGCCGGACGTGGCTCCCGGTGTGGAATACCGGATCACGGACAATGAGCTCGCGAGCCGCTTGTCTTTCTTCCTCTGGAGCAGCATCCCCGATGCGCGCCTGCGCCAGCTCGCGCAGCGCAGCCAATTGCACCAACCTCAGGTGCTGGATCAGGAAGTGCGGCGCATGCTTGCGGATCCGCGCGCCAGTGCGCTCACCACCAATTTTGCGGGACAGTGGCTGCATCTTCGTGAATTGGACAATGCCCAGCCGCTGGACCGCGGCTTCGACGACAGCTTGCGCGAGGCGATGGCCAGCGAGACGCGGATGCTGTTTGCCAGCTTCCTTCACGAGAACCGTAGCGTCGTCGACCTGCTGGATTGCGATTACACGTTCCTCAATGAGCGTCTGGCTCGCCACTACGGCATCGAAGGCGTGCGCGGCACCTATATGCGGCGCGTGTCGTTGCCCAAGGATTCGCCGCGCCGCGGCCTGCTCGGACAGGCCAGCATCCTGACTGTCACCTCCGCGGGCAACCGCACTTCGCCTGTGATGCGGGGCGCCTGGGTGATGCAGACCCTGCTGGGCGCGCCGGTTCCGCAGCCGCCGCCTGGCGTGGAGGCTGATCTCAAGGAAGTAGTCGACTCGCCGCGACCGTTGTCAGTGCGCGAGCGACTGGAAAAGCATCGCTCCAATCCATCCTGTGCCGCTTGTCATCAGATCATGGATCCCATTGGCTACTCGATGGAGAACTTCGACCTTATCGGCCGCTGGCGCGACACCGATGGCGGCATGCCCATCAACACGCATGACCAGATGGGCGATGGCACGCCGCTCAGTGGCGTCGGCGACCTGCGCCGCGTGCTGCTGTCGCACTCCGATGACTTCGTCACCAGCATCAGCGAGCGCTTGCTTCAATACGCGCTCGGACGCCGGCTCGAATACTACGATCAGCCGGCCGTGCGACGGATCGTCGCCGATTCGCGCAGCGAACATCAGACGCTTGCGTCTCTGGTGCTGGGGGTGGTGCGCAGCGCGCCTTTCCAGATGCGTGTGCAGCAGCCTGCAGCCCCGGCAAAGAGCGCCGACCAGCCAAAGACCGCCGCGCAGCCAAAGAATGGGGAGCCACAGTCATGACCTTTCTTACCCGTCGCTTCATTTCGCGCCGCGCGTTATTGCGCGGGGCCGGGGCCGCCGTCGCGCTGCCGCTGCTTGAATCGATGATTCCTGCCGGCGTCGCGCGCGCGGCCAATGCCGTGCCGCGGCTGCGCTTCGGCGCGATCTATGTGCCGCATGGCGCCGTGCTCAGTCGCTGGACGCCGGCACAGGAAGGCCTCAACTTTGAGTTCCCGGAAATCCTGAAGCCACTAGAGCCGTTCCGCAATCAACTCAATGTGATCAGCAATCTGACCTTGCCATTGGCCTATGGGCAGGATGCCTCGGCAGGCGCCAACCATACCCGCTCTTCGGCTGTGTTCCTGACCGGCGCTTCGCCGGGGGTGGGCGCCGAGGCACGCCTCGGGGTCAGTGTCGATCAGGTCGCCGCTCGCCATCTGGGGCAGGGGTCACCGCTGCCGTCACTGGAGATGTCGATCGAGGACGGAGGCCTGAGCTGTGGCACGGGGCTTTCGTGCGCGTATCGCAACACGATTGCCTGGCAGTCGCCGATCTCGCCATTGCCGATGGAAAACAATCCGCAGGTGATCTTCGAGCGACTTTTCGGCGACGGCAGCACGGACCAGGAGCGCGGCGCGCGCCGTGCCCAGGCGCGCAGCCTGCTCGATTCGGTCATGGACGAGACGAAGTCGCTGGAAAAATCGCTGCCCGCCACAGACCGCGTGCGCATGGACCGCTATCTGACCGACGTGCGCGAGGTGGAGCGTCGCATTGCCCTGGCAGAAAAATCTGTACCCACTGATCTGAAACTGCCGTCAGCCCCTACCGGCATACCGGACGACTTCGATGTGCACGTGAAGCTGATGTTCGATCTGCAGGTTCTTGCCTGGCAGGCTGACGTGACGCGCATCTCCACGCTGATGATTGCCAAGGAAGTGAGCAACGCGGTCTTCCCGGCCAGCGGTGTACGCGAACCATTTCACAATCTGTCGCACCATTCCAACGTTGCGGAAAACATCGCCAAGCTCGTGCAGCTCAACCAGTATCACGCTGCCACGGTGGGCTATCTGGTAAAGAAGCTGCATGAATCGCCGGACGGCGATGGCACGCTGCTGGATCACTCGCTGCTGTTGTACGGCAGCGGCATGAGCAACAGCAACCAGCATGATCATAGGCCGCTGCCCATCCTGGTGGCTGGCAGCGCCGGCGGGAACCTCAAGGGTGGCAGGCATATCCGCGTGGGCGAGGGCATCCCGCTGTCGAATCTGCAGCTGTCACTGCTGCACAAGCTCGGCGTGTCGGCGGAGTCGTTCGGCGACAGCACCGGAACCGTGGACATCTGAAGCGATGCAATCCATGCATATAAAGAAGTGCATTCTGGCCACCGCATTGATGGCGTGCTTTGCTGCCTCTGCCGAGGCCGGAGCGCTGGCCGAAGCAGCGGAAGCCGGCGATCTCGACACCGTTCGTTCCCTGCTCAAGTCGCGACCGGATGTGAACGAGCCCGGCAATGATGGCACCCCGGCGCTGCATTGGGTCGTTCGCATGCAGGCTACGGACCTGGCGCGGCAGTTGCTGCGTGCCGGCGCGAAGGCAGATCTCGCCAACCGCTATGGCGTGCGGCCCGTGCATGTGGCGATCTCCAACGGTGACCTGACGCTGGTGCGTCTGCTGCTTGAGGCTGGCGCCGATCCCAACTCCACAAACTCCGGCGACAACTGCCTCGTGATGGCGACGCGGGTCGGCAATACGCAGATCGTCGAGGCACTTCTGGCAAAAGGGGCGAATGCCGACGTGGCCGACGCCGCTTTCGGGCAGACACCGTTGATGGCCGCGGCCCGGGAAGGGCGCCCGGAGATCGTGCGGCTACTGTTGTCCCGCGGTGCGCGTGTCGATGCGCAGACGCGCACGAGCAAGGTGCCGGATTTCCGGTTGCCGGGCACCAATGCCGGCTCCAAGGGCCAGGGCATAGTGCGCGGCGGATGGCCTGAGCGCGGCGAGCGCGACCCGATTCCGGGCGCCAAGACGCCGCTGCTGTACGCCGTGCGCGAAGGGCATATCGAGGTGGTTCGCCTGCTGGTGGAGGCCGGCGCTGGCATCGAGAAGGCCGATGCAGATGGCGTCACGCCGCTGCTGATGTCTATCCTCAATGGGCAGATCCCGGTCGCACTCTATCTACTCGAGCACGGCGCCAGCGTGCGCGCCAGCGACTGGTATGGGCAGACGCCGCTGTTCGCGGCGGTGGACCTGCGCAATATGGACGTTTCTGGACCGGGTCGCGACAACGGCGTGGATCGCGCGGCAGCGCTGCAACTGGTGCAGGCCATCATTGCGAAGTCGCCCGACATCAATGCGCGCACCCGTGAATATCCGCCGCAGCGGCGTTGGATCACCCGCCTGGGTTCGCTGTCGTGGGTGGATTTCACCGGGCAGACGGCCTTCCTGCGTGCAGCGCTGGCGGGCGACGTCACCGTGATGAAGTTGCTGCTGCAGCATGGCGCAGACGCAAACATCGCAACGTTCAACGGCACCACGCCATTGATGGCCGCTGCCGGCGTCAACTGGACTGTCTCGCAAACCTTCGACGAGGGGACCGCCGCGCTGCTCGAAGCAGCCAAGCTGGCGCAGGTACAGGGTAACGATGTCAACGCAGAGAACGCGATGGGACTACGCGCGATCCACGGCGCCGCCAATCGTGGCTCCAACGAGATCATCCAGTTCCTGGTGGAAAAAGGCGCTGCGCTGGACACCGCGGATCGTGAGGGCCGCTCACCGCTCATCTGGGCGCAAGGCGTGTTCCTGGCGACGCATCCGCCGCAGCCAAAGCCTGCGACGATCGCACTGCTCACGCAGCTGCAGGCGCGCAAATAGATCCTGTTGCCCTGGATTCTGGAGGTCGAAAATGTCAAGCCATCGATTGCTGCAACTGCTTGCCACGCTGGTGCTGTCCTGTGGTGCTGCTGGCGCCAACGCCGCGTCGGCTCTGCAGTTGGCGGTGTATACCGGCCGCGGAGTCAATGGCTACGACGTCAACTCCACGCTGATCTCCGGCGAGAAGGACATGCTGCTGATCGATGCGCAATTCTCGCTCAGCGAGGCGCACCGCCTCGCTGCCATGATCCTGGAATCGAAGAAGAATCTCACCACCATCTACATCACGCATCCTCACCCGGATCACATGTTCGGCCTGGCCGTGCTCAAGCAGGCGTTTCCCGCCGCGCGGATCGTGGCGCTGCCGCAGACGGTGGCTGCGGCCCGCACGGGATGGCCGGGGCGCCAGAAATTCTGGCTGGCCACTTATGGCAACAACATTCCGGGGCCGGAGCCGGTGCTGCCTGAGGAGCTGACCGAACCGTTCCTGACACTGGAGGGTGAGCAGTTTCCCGTCACGGGTCCGGTCGCAGGGAGCGACGGGCCAGGCAACAGCTTCGTGTACATCCCCTCGCTCAAGGCCGTGGTGACTGGCGATATCGTGTTCGATCATGTCTACTTCGGTGTGCAGCGGGACAAGGGTCGCGAAGACTGGAGCAAGAGCATCGACCAGATCCTGGCCCTGAAGCCGCTGATCATTGTGCCGGGACACGAAGGGCCTGGCGCTACGCGTAACGTGGCCTCCATCGAATTCATGAAAAAATATATCGCCGACTGGGATATCAACGTGGCCAGGTCGAAAAGCCCGGCGGAAATGCGCGAAAACGTGTCGCGGCAGTATCCAGGCCTCGGCATGGACTTCACCCTTGACGCCCGGGTCGCTACATACTTCCCGGCCCCGACGCAGCCCAAGTAGGGCGGAGCAGAAATCCCATGGACCAGAACCGACGCAACACTCTCGGAATGCTGGCGCTGCTGGGAGTCGCACTGCCAGATTGGGCGGTCGCCGAGGAGCACCTGCTTCCGCTCGACACCCCCGGCCTCGATCACCTGGACGTGATCGTGCCGGATGTGGAGAAGTCCGCGCGCTTCTACATGGGCCTGTTCAATACCACGCTGTATGCGCAGCCTTTTCAGGGCGGTCAGCGCTATTTTGTTTTGCTCGGTCCGCTGCCTGCGAACCGGGCCGTCGGTTATCTGGCCATCGGAGCCTCGCGTGGTCGTGGCACGTATATCGGGCATTTCTGCACATCGGTCGCCAACTGGCGCAATAACAGCGCCTCCATATTTGCGCAAATGAAAGAGCAGTTCCGGGCGTCTGGATTTGGCGAATTTCCCGGCAGCACAGGCGTCGGCGGCATCTTCGATGACCCGGATGGCATCGAGATCCAGTTCCTGCCGTCGCCAGACACGCTGATCACGGCTGCAGTGCCCTCCGACCTCGTGCCGTGGGAGAAGGGCCTCGTCACGCCGCAACGGGTTGAATACGTGCTGCTGCGGGTCAGTGACATGAAGCGGGCCCTGCGGTACTACCGCATCCTGTATGGCAAAGAGAGTAAGCACGAGGGTCATCGCGCAACCTTTTCGTTCCGCAACGGTTCACGGTTGGTCCTGGAAGATATCGCCTATTCGTACGGTGAGTCGCAGGTGCACATTGCGCGCTTTGGAATTCGCGTCGGCCCCTTCGATCGTTCCGCTGCGGCGGCGGCCATTGCGGCACTGGGTGGCAAGGTGCTGCAAGACGAGGGTGGTGTGTTCCGGCTGCACGATGCCGATGGCGTCGAACTGGATCTGGTATCCGGCTGAATCGCCAGATGCGCCGGCTGGTGCCGTTGGCCAGCGCTATTCTGCTTCTCATGCGAGGCATGCTCGCGTACGCAGCACCACACCCGTTCGTGGAGCCTGCTCCACAGCGCGCGCAATACACTTCTTACAGCCGTCATGCCGATTATGTCCCGGTGGCCGATGGCACTCGACTGGCTGTCACCTGGTACCTGCCATCCGGAGGACCTGCTGCCCAGAGCTTCCCCGTTCTCTTGTGGTACATGCCGGGTCATCGCGAAGCCATCAATCCGATTACCGGAGAGATACGTCCAGGCATGAATCTGGAGGAACTGGCATTCCTTACGGGGCACGGATACGCCGTGGCGGTCGCCGAAATGCGCGGCAGCGGCGCGTCATTTGGCTTTCGGGTAATCGACCGCGGCCCACAGATCGGTGTGGATGGACGCGACCTGGTCAACTGGATCGCCGGGCAGCCGTGGTGCTCAGGAAAAGTAGGCATGATAGGCGTGTCCTACCAGGGGTTCTCGCAGTTCGCCACGGCGGCCGAGCAACCGCCTGCACTCAAGGCTATTTTCCCGGAGATCGCAGGGTTCGACGACTACACATCGCTCTATTACCCGGGTGGCATTCTCAATATCGCGCTGGCCCGTGTTGCATATGCGGCCATGGGCCGCGACGATCGCAATGAGTTTGATCCCGACGCGACTCCGCCACGCCTGCCTTCGGTCCCGATCATTGATGAGAACGCAGATGGCAAGGTCAGCGATGACATTCCCCGGTTTCCTCAAGGCAAGGGAAGCTTCCTGGACACGCCACCTCGTTATTCCGACGGGCAGGCGCGAGCGGATGTGTACTGGCAGGCAACGCTGGCACACCTCAAGAACGGTGTCCTCACCAACGAGAATATTTCCACCGCACGTTTTCGGGACTCCGTGCTCGGAACCACTGCGTATCGCTACTGGGATCTGGATCCGGGTTCGAAGCCTTCGCGGGTCGTGAAAGCCGGCATCGCTGTCTACAACCGGGGCGGCTGGTTCGACTATCACGCGCGTGACACAACGCAGTGGTTTGGTACGTTGCACGGTCATGTGCCAGATCGACTGTTGATGGCGCCCACCGGTCACGGCGGACTGCCGTCTGCGACTGCGGGTACTACACCCGGCAATGCGTACTTGCGCCATTTCGGTGATTCACAGACGAGCAATGCGCTGGTTCTCAACGAGAAGCTGCGTTTCTTCGACCGTTACCTGCGTGATGTGCGCAATGGATTCGAAGCCGAGCCACCGGTACTGATCTACGTGATGGGGAAGGGCTGGCGACGCGAGGACGAATGGCCACTGAAGCGAGCGCGTACACTGCGCATGTCGTTGGGCGCAAAGGGTGTTCTGGAGGAGCGCCCCGGGAGTGCCTCGGTAGATGACTGGCCGGTCGACATGCGGGCCAACTCTCTTTCGCAGGGTGCGAATCGCTGGAATTTTGGCATTGCAGGCGCGAAAGCCCCGATGTCATTGGATGCCTCACTGCCGCATCGGCTTGCCTACACCTCGGCGCCGCTTGGCAAGGAGCGAGAGATCACCGGCCATCCGGTCGTGCAGATCACGCTGGGTTCAAACGCCGACTCCACCGATGTCTATGCCTACCTTGAAGACGTCGCTCCGGACGGCAGTTCGCTGCTGGTGTCGGAGGGGCAACTGCGTGCAAATTTCCATCGGCTTCGGCCATCAAAAGATATGTTGCCGGAAGTCTCGGCGCTGCGCGTGCAGCCGGTGCTGCCCTGGCACGGATACCGAAAAACGGACTTCGATCCGGCGCCCTTCGCCAATGGCAAGGTGGTGCGCATGGAGTTCGATCTGATGCCTACCGCCTGGGTCTTTCGCGCGGGGCATCGCATCCGTCTGTCACTGGCAGGTGCGGATCAGGATAGCTTCGAGCCCAGTCTGGCCAGTTCAAAGGACAAGGGCACCAATGCAACGCCGACAGTGCCGGTCTGGCACGTGCATCGCGGGGCCGGCCAATCGGTGCTGCTGCTACCGTGGGTTCCCTGACAAGCGGAGAAACATTCATGAACGCGAAAGTGCTGCATTGCCTGTTTACATTGACCCTGTCGGTAGTCGCAGCGTTGCCGCTTGCCGCACAGGTTGAGACGAAAATTCCGCCGGTGATTGCAGGTGCCAGGCCCGTTGCCGTGGAGCACATCAAGGTGCATGGCGCGGCACTGGAAGGCAACCTGGAGGGCGAGGCGGTTGATCGCGACGTGCTGGTCTTTCTTCCCCCCGACTATGGCAAGGACAAGAGTCGTCGCTACCCGGTCCTGTACGCGCTGCACGGCTACTCCATAGGCGCCGAGCAGTGGACGCATGAGATTCACGTGCCACAGACGATTGAGGGTGCCTTTGCCCAGGGAGCAAAGGAGATGATAGTCGTGTTGCCGGATTCCAAGACGATCTACGGCGGATCGATCTACTCTTCCTCGGTAACCACCGGCGATTTCGAGAAGTTCATTGCGCATGATCTGGTGGCCTATGTCGACGCCCACTACCGGACCCTGGCGAACCGCAAAAGCCGAGGGCTCGCCGGCCATTCGATGGGCGGCTATGGCACGACGCGCATCGGCATGAGGCACCCTGATGTGTTCGGCAGTCTCTACATCATGAGCCCGGGATTGTTGTCCGCACACTCGGCGGCATTGCCCAACATGGGCCCCAGCAAATCTCCGGAAGATGATCAGCGGGCATTCGAAGCGGCTGTGGCTGCGCTGCGTGCGCCCAAGGATGCCGCAACTCTTCCCGGGGCCGCCCGGGCGCAACTTGCAGTGGCAGCCGCCTGGTCACCCAATCCTCGCAATCCACCACTATTTCTGGATCTACCCCTGCGCGACGGCAAGACCGATGCCACCGTACTGGCCAAGTGGGCCGCCAATGCTCCGTTGGCCTTTATCGACCAGTGCATCGCAAACCTGCGGCAGTACCAGGCCATAGGACTGGACGTGGGCGACCAGGACCCAGGGCTTGAGGAATCCAGGCAACTCAAGGGTGTGTTTGATCGCTACGGCATTGCTGTCGCCTTCGAGATCTATCAGGGCACCCACACCAGCGCCGTGGCGGATCGTTTCCAGAATCACGTGCTGCCGTTCTTTTCCAGTCACTTCTGCCAGACTCGCGACTGCGCGAACTGAGACCAACTGCGGTCATGAAAACCTACCGGAGATCTACCATGGGAAAGACGGGCCTTCGTATGGCTCCTGCATTGGCCTGCCTGATTGTCACTGTCTTGCTTCCGGCCTCTGCCCATGCCGCGTCGCCACAGGCGTCACCTGCATCGATGCCCATGGAGCGTAGCTGCGACAGGGCGTGCCTTTACAGCATCCTCGACGCGTACCTGCAGGCGCTAAGAAATCGGGATCCGTGGCGATTGAATTGGTCGAAACTGGCACTGGTCACGGAAAATGACGTGGTATTGCCGATTGGGGATGGGCTCTGGGGAACGCTCACGAAGCTTGAGACCTATGACCTGCGCATGGCTGATCCGGTGACCGGTCAGGTGGCGATGTTTGGTGCTGTGAACGAAAGCGGGGCGATCTCGCCCTTCGTCGTGCGGCTGGAAGTGCGCGAGGGCAGCATTCAGCGAGCGGAAATGCTGGTGCGACGCAAAGCCAGCGACCCGCGGGTCATGGCCGAACCGGTATTTGAACGCAAGCCCGTGTTCGACGAGGTCATTGCGGCTCAGGATCGGGTGCCGCGAGCCCGACTGGTGTCGATTGCCGATGGCTACTTTGACACGCTGCAACTAAACGACGGAACGCTGTTCACGCAATTCGACGACCACTGCAATCGAGTGGAGAATGGTGTGCAGACCACCAACAACCCGGCACTCAAGAACCTGGGCGTCTCGTTGGCCATGGGCTGTGCCGAACAGTTCAAGATGGGCTACTTTCGCTACGACGACCGGTTGCGGGATCGAAGCTTCCCGCTGATCGACGAGGAGCGTGGCCTGGTGCTCGCCACCGCGATGATGGATCACTCGGGGCGCCTCAAGTCGTACAAGCTCGCCGACGGCAGCATGGCCGAGTCACATTATCTGGCGCCGCACAGCTACTACTTGTTTGAACTCTTCAAGATTACGGCGCAGGGAAGAATTCGCCAGATTGAAGCCAATTTCGTGACCGTGCCGTACAACATGCCAATCGTCGGCGGCCACTGACGATCCCAGTCAGGCCCGGATGCCCTGCGGAAATTTCTGTGCCGGTTAGTCGGCGCCGCGTGGGCCATAGTGCGGCAGCGGCTGCCCATACTCGTATGCGCCCAGATCTGGAGCTCGGCCGGTATACCCATCGTTTACTCCTGGTAGCACGACACCTGCATCAATCGCCCTGGAATGCGCGCGCAGCCGCAAATCCACCTCGCCAGGGCTGTGCAGACGTTGCGGATCAGATCTGTCCGCCTGCTTCCCATTCTGGAACACGTCAAAGTCCACAAGTACGCTATGACGATCCTGGCCAGTGGCCGCGCTGTATTCCTTGAGGGTTTTGAACGCACGCTGGATCGGCTTGGTCACGAAATCGGAGACCTTCATGAAATCGGGAGAATTCCAGTAGAAACTCGCCGCCGCGCTCGCGTTGGGGCGGAAGCCGTTGAAGTCTGATGACGAGTAGTTGGTGTAGGTGTCCACAGCAAAAATCTCCGGGAAGGCACCCTCCCCGAGAATCAGGTTGTTGCGGAAGTGCAGGTTGGAGACCGAGCCCATTGAATGCACCTCTGCAAGCAAGGTGTTGTGATACGCAAGCACGCCCGCCGAATCGGCCGTGAACTTGGTCGCACCACCTTCGGGTGCGTGATAGACGACATTGCGTATGAAATAGACCGGGCCGCCGAAACTGGGTTGCGTGCTGAGTGCGCGGTGACCCTGGTTGAAGCAGCGGTTACGCAGGATGCGCGCGTTGTGCATTACGCCATCGGCTTCGATGCAGTTGTCATCTACGTTGGTGATGTCATTGTTGTAGATGTCGAGTGCCACCGGCATGCGGTCGCGGATGATGTCTGGATTGCCGTCTGGCGCTCCATAGGTGGCGTGGTCAATGCCATCGTGAAAGTTGCTGACGTAGTTGTACGCAATGACATGGCCTGATCCGTACACCTTGACCGCCAATTCGGAAAATGCCGGCGTCGGGAAGCCCGGCGTGCCCTGCCAGGTGCGACCGATCCAGCCTTCCAGCCGCGTCGGATGACTCTTTCCTATGAAGACGTTGTCTGCGATATAGAAATTCTTCGAACCTGAATAGTCGGAATAGATGCCCCGTCCGATGGCCTCGAAGCGGCAGTTCTTCACCACCAGGCCGACGCTGCCTGCCAGGCCCTTGGTTCCGGCCTGGATGCCTACTTCGGTATTGCGGATCGTGAGTCCTTCGAACTGCACGTAGTTGGCAGCCATCACATCGAACAGATTGAAATTGCCGTTGCCGTCAAAAACCACTTCGCCATCGCCGGCCGCCTTGATGGTGATCGGCTTGTCGGCGGTGCCGCTCTGACGCAGATGGTAAGTGCCGTCGAAGAGCAGTCCCAGGGGTTCACTGCCATAGCGGTAGCGGTCTGCTTTGTAGATTCCGGCGTGCATGATGATGGTGTCGCCGGGCACGACCCGCGGCGGGTAGGCATTGAACCAGTCGGCGCCGTTGGCCCGCAGGTAGTACGCACCGAGCAGTCCGATGAATGACGGCTCCTGTTTCGGGCCCTCATAGCCGGGCGGGTAGACGTGATAGACCTTGCCGCCCGCATAGGCGGTGGGTTCGCGCCGCGTGCGTTGCGTTACCGTGCGCACGACTTCACCGCTGGCTCCATCCGGGTCGGTCAGCGTGAATCGAACTTCATATTCAGTATCCGGCTGCAAGTCGAAAATACTGCCGGCGAACATGTTCGGGTTGACGAAGGTGAAAGCATCGCCGATACCCAGGATGGGTTCGCGCTGCAGGCGCAGCAGGGGCAGGGCTTTCTTCCAGGCAGTTGCGCCTCTTGCGCGATAGGCCAGATCGACTGTGGCATTGCGATTGTCGTCGCCCTCGATCATCCACTCGAAGCCCAGCGCAATCAGGGTGGGTGGCTCCACGATCAATTCGCCTGCAACCACCCCATCACCCGGCGAGCGAGCAGCGCCGGCGATCTCCAGAGCAGCAGCGTTGCGGGTCGGACCTGCAAGCAGCAGGCACAGCGTGGCTACCGACAGGCGAGCCCCTGATGTAAACGTTCCCACTCAGTACCCCTCCCGAATGTCGCTACTGTTCTCAATGATGTACGCTTACATTAGCGGAAAGATGCGCGGGGTACCCAATGCGATTGGCTCAACTGGCGGTGATGGCGACCAGCTTGATGGCTTGCGGCATCGTGATTTGCAAGGCGCAGGCGGCACCTGCAGCCGCGAAGACGCCCGATATCTGGTGGTCCCCGGGTGCAGGCAAGACGTTGCCAGCTTTCGTCAGCTACCCCAATGAATACGGATCCCTGGGATTGCTCAATGTCGACGGCCCGGTAAACACCAAGGGCAACGCTTTCTTCGAAGCCATCGGCGCAAACGGTCGTGCCTGTGTCAGTTGCCACCAGCCGGGACACGATATGTCGGTCTCTGCCGCCGCTCTACGCAATCGCTGGGAAGTGACCCAGGGCAAGGATCCGGTCTTCGCCGCCATTGACGGCAAGAACTGCCCCAACCTGCCGCAGGACGATCCCAAGTCGCATTCACTGCTGCTGGAGCGCGGCCTGTTCCGGATCTTCCTGCCCTGGCCGCCAAAGGGGCAGGACGGCAAGCCCATCGAACCGGAATTCACGCTCGAAGTGGTGCGCGATCCCACCGGCTGCAATACAAGCCCGGTCTATGGCCTCAACAGCCCCACTCCCATGGTGTCGGTGTATCGCCGGCCGCGTCCGGTGGTCAATACCAAGTACACCACTCATCAGCTGTTCGGCGTCACGCCCTTCAACGGCAAGGATGGCATGCCGACATCGCGGGATCCGGATACCGGCAAACCGGTGAGCATGAACCTGATGGCGGACGCTCGTGAGCCCACGCTCAAGACCCAGGCCGCCAGTGCGGCCCTGACTCATCTGCAGCGTGAAGCAGCCCTGACGCCAGAGCAGCTGCAACAGATCTTCAGTTTCGAGAGCCAGTTGTACGGGGCCCAGGTGACAAACACTGTGGCCGGCAGCCTGATCGAGCCCAATGGTCCCCCGGCACTTGGACCCTACAACCTCGCCAAAGGGCGAGAGGGTACGCTGGGCAACAATATTACCAACCAGGTCTTTCCGCTGGGTGATGGCTGGACGACATTGCCGCGCGGCGCCGACGCTGTCCTCAACGCGCGCAACGCAATGCGTGAATCCATCGCCCGCGGCGAGCGGGTCTTCATGTTCCGCACGTTCTGGATTCGCGACTCGATGCACCTCAACACAGTGGGCCTGGGCAATCCGACCAAGCGTACCTGCGCCACATGCCACGGCATGCATATGATGGGTATGGATACGGCCAACGGCTGGATGGATATCGGTACGACCAATCTGCCGTGGGCGGTGGAGACTCCGCAGAATCCGTGGACCACGCAACAACCCCAGATGCCGCTTTTCAAGGTCACATGCGACAAGTCGCTGGCGCCGCATCCCTTTCTGGGGCGAGTCATTTACACCCAGGACCCGGGACGTGCGCTTATTACCGGCCGATGCAATGACGTCGGCACCATTGTCATGCAGCAAATGCGGGGCCTTGCGTCCCGGGCACCCTATTTCTCCAACGGCTCCGCCAGCACGTTGCGCGATCTGGTCGACTACTACGACCGGCGCTATACGATTGGCTATACGAGTGAAGAGAAAGATGACCTCGTCAATTTTCTGAGCGTGCTGTAGTTCGGCGCTGGAGTACATCTCGTGATCAATCGTCCAGCCTTGAAGCTCCTGATGATGTCAGTCAGCGTTGTCGCTGCCGCGGCGCCCCCTGCAAATGTGCGTAATTTCATTGCCTGCCCGGAAGTTCGTGACACGAAATCCGTCCCTTGCTGGCTTGCGCAATACCAGGGCGAAACCTACTTTCTGGTACTGCAGAGCGACGTCAGCGCACCGGTCAACCCGCCATGGCTGGGTCACAAGGTGCTGGTGGAGGGCAGGGTGTCCGACACGCCGAACATCTGTGGCGGAATCGTACTCGAACCGGTAGTCCTGTCGGTGATGCCGGATCTGGACGCCTCCTGCAATACGATGCTGCCGGCGGAGGAAAGATACAACCTGACCTTCGAGCCACCGCGACCACCAGGGCCCAGCGGCGGGCAGTTGGCCTTTCGCTACGCCACGCCGGTGCCCGCCAAGCCAGGAGATGGGCCAAAGCAGTTCACCATCACTTTTGATTTCAATGGCGGGGTGGTGTTCCGCCATCCAAGGCAGTTGATGGCCATCATGACGTACGCCCAGGAAACACGATCTGGTCACGTCGAAATCACCGGCTACAGGGGCAGTACCCTTCTGTCCAATGGCGAGTCGGTAGTTGAATTGCCCGTCATTGCGCGCAAGCGCGCGGAGCAGGTGGCTACGCTGCTGCGCGGCGGCGGCCTGGGCAATATCGACTACAAGGTGAGCTGGCAGGAAGAGCCCCTACCCACCGACGGCGTTGATGGCCCCAGCACTCGCCGCGTAACGGTGCTGGTTACACCCTGAGTTATTTGGAGTTTGCATGAGAACCCCTGGCCTCGCGTTGCTGGCAATCCTCGCACTGTTTTCGGCACAGGCCATGGCTCGGGTCGTGGCGCTGGACGTCACTCACACAGTGCCCGCGTTTGGCGGCGCCGAATTTGGCAAGACTGGCCGCTATGAAATTGTCGAAGGGGTGGCCCGGTTCGAGGTCGACCCGACGCTGCCGCTCAATGCCATGTTGGTGAACGTTCAGCGTGCTCCACGCAATGCGCGCGGCAAGGTCGAGTTCGACGTTGATGTGGTGATTCTCAAGCCAGTGGACATGACACGCGCCAATGGCCGCCTGATCTATGAGCCGGTCAATCGTGGGAACAAGCTGGCCCTGGGGATGTTCAATACAGCGCTGGGTTCCCGCGACCTTACGCTCGCAGAGGCTGCGGGCAACGGGTTCCTGATGCGACAGGGCTACACCGTGGTGTTCGCAGGCTGGCAGCCACCTTATCCATTGAGCGGGCCGGTCAGCGTCGGCGGCGGTAGCCGCATTCCGCCGGGGCCGGATGCACTGCGCGCGCGGCTGCCCATTGCCCATCAGCCGGATGGCTCAGCGGTCACGGCCTTGCGCAGCGAAGTCATTGCCGGCCCCGTGCAAAACGGCAAGCTCATTGGCTATCTCACGTACCCAGTCGCAGACGCACGGCCCAATGGCAAGCTGAGCCTGCGTGATGTCAATGGCAAGGCGGTGCCCCTGCCGGACCAGACCAGTTGGCGCTACCTGGACGAATGGCGCGTTGAGATCACTTCTGCAGGCGGTGACCTTGCCGCAGTGAATGGCGTACCGGGTGCTGGCTATGAACTCGTCTACACCGCCAAAGATCCCATTGTGTATGGACTGGCACTGGCCTCGATGCGCGATCTGACAGCCTTCCTGCGCTATGAAGCCAGGGACGATTCGGGTCGGCCCAATCCATTGGCACCGGGTGGCAAGCCAGCCATACAAAAGGCCATTGCCTTCGGCGCCTCGCAAACCGGTCGTTCGATCAAGACGCTGGTCTATCATTTCAATGAAGATGAGAAGGGCCGCATCGTCTTTGACGGCGTGCACGCGCACATCTCCGGCGCCGCCCTCAACTCCCAGAACGTCGAGTTCGGCAGTCCGGGGCAGAAGGGCGGTGAAGCCTTTCCTTATACATACGAGACGTTGTTCGATCCTGTCAGTCGCCGATTCGACGGTTACCTGGCACGGTGCCAGGGCAACCATACCTGCCCCAAAATCATCCACACCGATTCAGACGCAGAGCCGGTTGCAGCGGGTGGTCTGGTATTTACCGACACGCAGGGCAGGGACATGCAGTTGCCTGACAACGTGCGCATGTATCTGCTGTCCGGTACCCAGCATGGCCCTGCGGCGACGACAGCACGTGGCATGTGTGAGCAGATGCAGAATCCGCTCGACTACCGACCGGTGCTGCGCGCATTACTGCTCGCGCTTGATGAGTGGGTCACCACGGGCAGGCAGCCGCCCGCCAGCCGCTATCCGCGGCGCGCGGATGGCACGCTCGTGAATGCGGACCGCAGCAGCGTCGGCTTCCCCGCAATTCCTGGCGTGAAATTTCCGGATGCAATCGATCGCATGTATCTATCCGACGCATCGCTGGTCCCGCCGCTGCACATCGTCGATTACCCCGCGTTGCTGCCGCGCGCAGATGCCGATGGCAGTTCGATGGCCGGTGTGCGTGTGCCAGAGCTGCAGGTGCCGCTGGCGACCTTCACAGGTTTCAATGCGCGCGCAGGCGGCGGCTGGTGCATCGCCACCGGTTCGTACATCCCCTTTGCCACTACGAAGGCAGCGCGTGAACAGGCAGGTGACCCGCGTCCCTCGATTGAAGAGCGTTATCCGACACAGGCGGCGTACCTGGCAGCCGTAGCCAAGGCGGCGCTGTCGCTACAGCGGGACCGCTTGTTGCTTGAAGAAGATGCGCAGGTGATCAGGAAAGATGCCGCGCAACAAGGCTGGCCACCGAAGCCGCGCTAACCGATCTGGTCTTCGAAGTGGACGTCGCTGTCCAGTCTGGATAGAAACTTGAGCCCGGCTTCCACATGTTGGCGCATGGCTGTTTCCGCGGCCGCGGGATCATTGTCCATGATGGCCTCGAGAATGGTCTTGTGATCGGCCGCGGCAGATCTGAGCCTTTCGGCGCGATAGAACGTCTCGAACAGCAGGTGATGAATCGGCGTGTTGAGGCGTTGTACCACGCCCTGGATCACGGGATTTCCGGAGCCATCCATGATCAGCCCATGCCACTGCGCGTTGAGGCTGCCGAAGCTTTCCGGAGCGCCTTTGTCCACCGAATTTTCCATCGCTTCAGCGATCTTGAGCAGTTTGGCGCGCTGTTCCCGCGACGCCTTGCGTGTGAAGTCAGCAGCACACAGTCCTTCCAGTGCGGCGCGCGCGCGATATAGCTGGCGCACCTCGTCCATGGACGCGTTGCGCACGGACGCGCCACGAAATTCCTCGATATCGACCAACCCCTCTGCCTGGAGGCGCTGCAGCGCTTCGCGCACCTTGAAGCGGCTGCCGCCGGTCCGGCGCGTGACATCGAACTCCACCAGCCGCTGCCCCGGAACAAACCGGCGACACCGGATCTGATTGCGGATCCAGTCGGCGATCTCCGCTGCGCTGGGTCCCTTTTGGCTGTTCGTGTACACCGATTTTGGCATTTAAGTACCTTTTCAGGTCGCTACAGGATTGTCAACAATATTGTTGTTCATCTTTCTGTTGAATACACGGTTGGTGTTCCTGAATATGCCGTCAATAAACAGCTGACCTGCAATGCTGGGGTCAGTGGCGGCAACGGGGAGTCCATAAAATGAATATTCGCAAGGTCGGTCTCGGCGGGTTGGTCGGCAAGAGTTCGAAGCTCATCGTCGCGAGTGCAGTTAGCGCCATCCTGGCCCAGGCGGCGCTGGCTCAGGAAGCCAAGCCTGCGCAGGAAGATGATCTCGAGGCCGTCGTCGTGACGGGCAGTCGCATCGCGGGTGTGGCGCCTGTTGGCGCGACCGTGATAACCCTGGGTCGTGTCGAAATCGAAAATTCAAGTCAAGTAACCTTGGACCGGATGATCCGGGAACTGCCCCAGGTTCTGGATCTCGGGTTCTCAGAAACCTCGCGGGCACAGTCCGGCGGCAACGGTAACGCGACCTGGTCCAGTTCGATCAACCTTCGCGGCCTTGGCCCCTTCTCGACGCTGATCCTTACCGACGGTCATCGCATGACGACCAATGGCCGTGCCATCAGTCCGTCGGTTTTGCCCACCGGCGGCGTTGAGCGGGTAGAAGTGATCGCCGATGGTGCCTCGGCCATTTACGGCTCTGACGCTGTTGCGGGCGTGGTCAATCTTATTCCCCGTCGCAGTCTCGACGGCATCGAGGCATTCACCCGCTACGGCTCCGCTTCCGACTTCTCCGAATGGAACGCTGGTTTTGCCGCGGGCAAGAAATTCGATCGCGGTCAGGTAATGCTTGCCTATGAACATTCCTTCCGTTCGAACCTTTCCGGTGCAGATCGTGACTTCTTCACTTCCGACCAGAGGCCGTTCGGGGGTCCGGACTATCGGACGACGCAATGTACGCCGGGTACCTTGAGCTACAAGGGTTTGACCTACGCCATGCCGCCGCAGTTGACTGCCGCCAATGCGAACGGCCTTGTCGCAGGGACATCCAACAAGTGCGACCTGCAGGACGGAATGGACCTGTTCCCAGAACAGAAATACGACTCGGTGAGCTCCACCGCGACTTTCGCTTTCAACGACAACGTTGAATTCATCTTCGATGGTTACTACAACAAGCGTGACTTCGTGCGCTCACCAGGCGCACTTACCCAGACCATCACGGTTCCTCAAACCAATGCCTTTTTTGTGGCGCCCAGCTTCTATGTTCCCGGCTCAGGCGGATACAACATTGCCTATAACTTCAAGAACGACGTCCCGCAGAATGATCTGTACGGCTTCCAGTCAAACTGGCAGGTGACCCCGGGGCTGCGGATTTCACTGCCTCACGAGTGGAAGTTCGAAGCCAAGTATGGTTTCGGCAAGGCGGCGGATCGTGCTGATGCCGGCAATGGCATTGTCACGGCAGCGTTGACCACTGCGCTTGCCAGCATTAATCCGGCTACGGCGTTTGATCCCTATGGCCTGGGGCGCACGACGGATGCCACCAAGGCGCTGATCTTTGATGCCGATGCAACATTCCCGACCAATGCCGATCTGGATACTTACCAGGCTGGATTCAGTGGTCCGCTGTTCGCAATGCCGGGTGGCGAGGTCAAGGCGGCCGTGGGTTACGAAGGCCAGGATTTCACCATGGTACTGGGGGCAGGCACACCCACCGTAAAAACTTACAATCGCAAGGTTAACTCCGGTTATGTGGAAGTGCTGTTCCCGATTGTCGGTTCTGCCAACGCCAGATCCGGCGTCAAGGATCTGGAATTCACCGCGGCATTGCGTTACGACGACTACAGTGACGTGGGTAGCACCACCAATCCAAAATTCGGGCTCAACTACACCCCGGTTGATGGGGTCAAATTGCGCGCCAGCTATGGCACGTCATTCCGCGCGCCGACTTTCCCTGAAATATTCGGCAACAGCACGGCATTGTACATCCAGCCCTATCAGAATCCTGCCGGCGCAGGAACCATCCCGGGCTACACCCTGGGTTCTGGACCCAACCCTGACTTGGGTCCTGAAACGGCTACAACGTGGACCATTGGCGCCGATTTCGAGCCTCTCGACGGCCTGAGGATCGGGCTGACCTATTTCGATATCGAGTACAAGGATACGATTTCGAACCTGCTGTCGAACCTCGCGATTCTGACCTATGAAAACGAATATGCCGGCACTGACACGATTCTGCACGGCCAGGCCGCCCACGACAGAATCGTGGATATCGCTGCCAATGGTGTTGGCGGCAGTGGCCCGGTGGCTTTCCGCTCTGGACCCGGCGGATTTCCGCCGGGAGCACTCGATTGCTATAACGGGGTCAACATTCCGGCATGTGTTTACGTCGATGGACGCAGCCTGAATCTGGGTAGCACCAAGATGAACGGAATCGACTTCAATGTGGCGTATCGGATGTCGGTTGGTTCGGCGGATACACTGATATTCCAGGCCGACGGATCCTATCTGACTACTTACGAGGTGGCCTTCACTCCGGAAGGGGCTTTGAAAGATTTTAAGAACCATATCTTTCAGCCACTGACCTTCAAGGGTCGCGGTTCAGTGGGCTGGGATCATGGTCCCTTCAACGGTCAACTGATGGTGTCGTATATCGGCGGGTACAGGAACGACATCGTGATTCCGAACGAGCATGTGAATTCCTATATGCCGGTTGACCTGAGCTTTGGCTGGCAGATAAACCAGTCGTTCAATATCGAGCACACGCAATCGCTGACTCTCGGCTTTGAAATACGCAACCTCTTTGATACCGATCCGCCGTATGTAAACTCGCGCCCGGGCACCAACGGTGGCGGCGGCTATGACGCCACCGTTACCAATCCAGTCGGGCGTGAATTCATCATGAGCCTGCGGGCGAAGTTCTGACGGGGCCAGATGACTGGCCGCGACTCCGGGAGAAATGGAGAGCTTGAAATCAGGGTAACCGGCGATCTGGTTCTGGACGAACCAGACGCCGGCTACTGGCTTTCAGGCATCCTCCCGGCTATCAGGCAGGCCGACGTGGCGATCGGTCACCTTGAGGTGCCCCACACCGAAAGTCTCGACGCGCTGGAGGGCGACATCCCGGCCCCGGGTGCGCCCTTGTCGAATCTGGCGGCGCTGGCCAATGCCGGATTTCATATGGTGAGCCTCGCCGGAAATCACATTGCGGACTGCGGGCCGCAGGGCATCGCCGATACGCTTGTGGGACTGGATCACGTTGGCATTCTTCACGCGGGTGCCGGACTGAGCCTGGCCGAAGCACGCAGACCCTGTTTTATCCGTGCGCAGGGCTTCAGGGTGGCACTGCTCAGCTACAACTGTGTCGGGCCCGAAACTGGCTGGGCAGGTGAGCGATCCGCCGGCTGCGCATTCCTGCCCATGGGTACTGCCGATAACTCCGCAGTCTCCCCTCGGGCACCTCTCGTCAAAGTGTTGCCGCGAGCGCACGAAATTCTGGAAAGCGACATAAATGAAGCGCGCAGAGGGGCCGATCTGGTCATCGTCGCGCTTCACAAGGGCATTGTGCATACGCCCGCCAGGCTTGCGCCCTATGAGCGACCGGTGGCGCACGCCGCGATCGAATCGGGAGCCGACGCGGTGATCAGTCACCACGCGCATATCGCTCGCGGCATCGAATTTCATAGAGGGCGACCGATATTTCATGGACTGGGCAACGGCTGCGTTGTGACTCGCGCTCTGTCGCCGGATCAGGATCATCCCGCGCGCCGTGAATGGGCACAGCAACGAAAGAAGATGTTCGGATTCGAACCGGATCCTGCCTATACATTGGCGCCGTTCCATCCCGAAGCCACCAACGCGATGATTGGCACATTGTCCCTTGGACCGGACGGGACTCTGGCCGCAGGCGTGATTCCGGTGCATGTAGAGGCGCCGGGAAGACCAGTGCTCGCTGAGCCGCCCCGGTCGCGCCAGATACTCGACTATATCGAAAGAATTACCATTGACGCCGGGCTTGCGCCGATCCGTATTGACGATAATGGCCGCGTTTGCAGATCAAGCTGACAATGAAAAGAAAACTTGCCATCTGGGTTGGGGGATTCGCGCTGCTCGCCGCGACACTGATCGATCTACTGGCCGTGATTGGTCGGCATGTGGGTCTTCCGCTGGCCGGATCGATCGAACTCATGCAGTCGATGATCGTCATATCCGGTGCAACCGGAATCCTTATCGCTACCATGGATTCCAGTCACGCCAGGGTACGAATTCTGGTCGATCGCTTTCGGCCGGGTTGGCGCGCCAGTGCCGACCGATGGTCAGATCTGCTGTCACTGGTTTTTCTGCTCGCACTGTTGATCGGATCGGCCTGGATCGCAATCGATCTGTGGGGAGGTCATGAGCAGAGCGAACTGCTCGGCGTGCCGTGGCGGTTGTTGCGGCTTTTTGCCAACGCTTGCCTGGCTGCAACCATCCTGGTGCTGGCGCTGCGTATTTTCAGGAGCCGCAGCAGATGATGGCGACGCCCGCAACGGGACTGGTGGGAATTGCGGTGCTGCTGGCGTTGCTGCTTCTTGGCGGCAGGATTGGCGCTGTGCTGGGACTGGTCGGCATAGGTGGTCTGATGCTGGTGCTCGGCCCGGAGGCCGCACTGATCAAGTCTGGTGTAGTGGTGATCGACACGCTCACCCGTTATGAGCTGGGAACGCTGCCGCTGTTTCTGTTCATGGCACAACTGTTTTTCTCCATCGATGCCAGTCGCGATATGTTCGATGCCGCCGCCAAGCTGATCGGGCATCGCAAGGGTGGGCTGGCTTACGCGACGGTCGCCGGCTGTGCCGGCTTCGGTGCGATCAATGGGTCCAGTCTGGCGACCACTGCCACCGTCGGCATGGTGGCCTATCCGGAAATGCGCCAGCGTGGCTATGCCGATACGCTGGCCACCGGCACTATCGCCGCGGGTGGCACGCTTGGCCAGATGATCCCGCCTTCGGCGGCGCTCATTGTCTTTGGCATTATCGCGGAAACTTCCATCGGCCAGCTTTTTACCGCCGCGATTATTCCCGGCCTGACGCAGGCTCTCTTCTACGCTCTGGTGGTTTTCATTCTGGTGCGCATCAGGCCCGAACTGGCGCCTGCCGGTCTACGTGCGCCTTGGGCCCAGCGCTGGAAAGCACTGGGCCGGATCTGGGAAATCCTGCTGCTGGTGATACTCGTGATAGGTGGGATCGCCCTTGGATGGATCAGTCCATCTGAAGCCGCCGCGATAGGTGCTTCGGGCGCGCTGCTGATCGCTGCCATTCGTCGCAAGCTCACCCTGCAGACGCTCTACAACGCCTTTCACGAAACCCTGCAAACCAGCGGCATGATCTTCCTGATCATTATCGGCGCGTTGATCTTCTCGGTGTTCGTGGGAGTTACCGGCCTGGCCGATTCCGCGGGAGAACTCGTAGCGGCTCTGGGCCTTGGCAGAACCGGGACGCTGATGCTGGTGGCGCTGATGCTGTTGTTGCTCGGTTCAGTGCTCGATGGGCTGGCACTGATGCTGCTGACCACGCCCATCCTGTTGCCCGTTGTCCAGAGCACCGGTCTGGGCGCTATCTGGTTTGGCATCTTCATCACCAGGACCATGGAAATCGGCTTCGTTCATCCGCCGCTGGGCATGAATCTGTATGTGATGCAGCGAGTGGCAAAGGACGTGCAGATCGGACGCATCTTCAGGGGAGTGCTGCCTTTCCTTGCCAGCGACCTGCTGCACCTGCTCATTCTCATCCTGTTCCCGGGCTTCGTACTCTGGCTGCCTCACATGCTTGGAAAATGACGGTGATAGCAACTATCGGACCCAATCTGCCCCTGGATGTTCTCATGGCAACTGGCCGCTTCGCCGGGCCCATCCAGGTGGATTTCGATCGCGCAACGCCGCGCGCCGAACAATGGCTGGAAAGCAAATTCGCCCCGTGGGCGGCGCCGGTACTCGAGAGCTGGGCGCAAGGTGCCTTCAATGACATCGAATCGGTGCTGTTTACGCGGGGTGAGGATACGAGCCAGCGGCTCTACTACTACGTATGCGAGTTGCAGCGCCGCGGTGAGATTGCCGGGCCGAGGCCAATGATATTCGATATCGCCCAGATACCACGTGCCTGCAGCCTCGAACGGACCATTGATGAGGTGCGCAGACTGGCGCGCGAGCTGGGAGTGACAGACGCTGCGCTTGACGTGGCCACTGCGCAAGCAAACAGGCTGCGCGCTCATGTCGCGCCGGAACCTACCGGGCCGCGCTGCCTGCTGGCTGGAACACCGGCGCCGGATGACCGGCTTGCAAAGGTGATTGCGCATGCGGGGTTTGTTCCGATCGGCCGGACGCTGTCGCAGCAATGGGCAGATCTCGGCCCTCCCATAGAACGGGTTGGCGGTGATTTATTTGCCGCAATCGGCCGCCAGCTGCATGAGAGCAAGGATGGACCGCGCAGTTTTTCCGATCCCGCGACGGATCTTGCCGAAGGTATCCGCAACGCTGATGCAAAGGCTGTGGTTCTTTGGCGTATTGAAGAAGATGAGGCCCATGCCTGGCACCTACCCGCGCAACGTCGGGCACTTGACGCACTGGGAGTTCCGGCGCTGGTTCTGACCCGCCGTGACTGGCTGGCGCGGGATGGAGTGTCGGAAGAAATAAATCAGTTCTTGCGGGGGATAGAAGCGTGAAGCCGCTGCGTGGACTTCGGGTTTCCTGCCTTGGTGGCATGGCGCAACGACCATTGGCGCGATTGTTCGCTTCACTGGGCGCCGAAGTCGGTGGGCCGATTGCGGGCGCGTCATTCGTGATTGACGATCTGGGACTGGAAGCAACTTCCGGGCTGCGCATTCCGGAAACTGCCATTCACGTCTCGGTCACCACTTTCGGATCCGGTGGTCCGCGTTCGCATTGGCGCGGCGGGGAACTGGTCGCCTCGGCGATGGGCGGCGCGCTGAGGTTGACAGGTGAACCTGGCGAAAAGCCCGTGAAGGAGGCAGGCGATGCCTGTACCTTCCACGCGGACATGGTCGCTGCGGCAGGTGCCATGGCCGCACACTATGAGCGCGGTATTGATGGCACGGGTCAGCACGTCGACGTGTCGATCCAGCAGGTCGCGATGAGTCGAAATATCAATGGCGTGCTGGTTTGGCAGTTCGATCGGCGCAAGCTGGACCGCGCTGGCGGGCGCATTGCCTACGGCAAGGTCAGGGTACGCGTAATCTGGAAGCTGGCCGATGGGTGGTGTTTCCATGCGCTCATGACCGGTCGATTGGGCGCCCCTGCCAACCAGGCACTGTCAGCGTGGATGGACGAGGGGGGATTCGAAAACCCGATGCAGGGGGTCGATTGGTTTGCCTATAACCGCTCGACACTGCCTCAGGAAACCCGCGAAACCTGGGAAGCCGCGATGGCCGCTTTTTTTGCCACGCGCACCAAGGCCGAAATCGCAACCGAAGGCATGCGGCGCGGAACCAATGCATGTGTCGTCAATGAGCCCCGTGATGTGCTGGCAGACAGGCACCTTTCCGCTCGAGGTTTCTTCGATACAGCTTCAGGTCTGCCGGAGCGGTTCGCCGGTTTCCGTGAGGGCAAACTGGCTGTTGCCACTGCTGCGACTCGCACGGGCAAGCGACCCGGGCCGCTGTCGGGAGTAAAGGTGCTGGATTTCGCCTGGGCGCTGGTTGGATCGACCACCACCAAGACCCTCGGCGATCTCGGCGCGGAAGTGGTCAAGATCGAGACCCGCAGTCGTCCGGATCTCGCACGGGTGGACGTTCAGGTCTCCGCATCAAATGTGAAGAGTCTGGATGACAAACCCTGGTTTGCGCATCTCAACACCTCAAAGCGCAGCCTGTCCCTCAATCTGAAGCAGCCTGAATCACGTTCGGTGCTTGAGCCACTCATCGACTGGGCGGATGTGGTCGTAGAGAATTTTTCACCCGGAACCATGGCCAAGCTGGGGCTGGATTACGACAGTCTGGTCGTCCGCAATCCCGGCGTAGTGATGGTTTCCGGGAGTGTCTTCGGTCAGACCGGCCCGATGGCTCGGGAATGGGGAGTGGACGGCACCGGCGGCGCCTTGTCTGGTCGAACCTATCTGACTGGTTTTCCACAGGGCGATCCGGTGATTCCGGGCGCCGTGCCATATGGCGATGTGATCGTGCCCTTTGTCATGGCCGGTGGCGTGGCAGCGGCCCTGCAGTATCGGCGCAAAACCGGACGTGGTTGCCATATCGATGCGTCCATGTACGAAATCTGTGTGCAGCAGATGCGCGACTTCATGGTTATCGCGAATTCCGGCGTACATCCGCAACGCCTCGGCAATGCCGATCCGGCGGTGTACTTCCAGGACGTGTTTCGGGCAGCTGGCGAGGATCGCTGGGTGGCGATCAGCACGTTCAGTGCAACGGAACATGCGCTGCTGCTCGAAATTGCCGGGAGTGACATCGGTGCGTGGACCGCGCGCAGGACAGATCGGGAAATCATGGAGATACTGCAGCAGGGTGGTATCGCCGCCGGCGTGCTACAGGACTGTGAGGACATGATGGAGAATGATCCGCAGCTTGCTGGCCGTGGATCTCTGGTGATGCTCGATCATCCGCTGCTGGGCCAATTCGGTCACATGGCGACGCCACTGCGATTCTCGCGCAGTTCCTTCGCGCCGTTTCGCGCCCCTTCTATGGGGGAGCATTGCCGCGAGGTCACACGCTCGATCTGTGGGCTGGACGAAGAACAGTTCCTGCTGCTAGAGGGCAAAGGGGTATTCCTGTGAACGTCTCCGCAAATCAACGCAGCCGCAAGGCGCTGGCTTGCACCTCCGAAGCCACTGCATACCAGAAGCAGTTCGGCCAGGATCTTCGCCGCCGCGTGGTCGATGAAGGCGAGCCCTATGCCATAGTTCAGGCAGATACGCCGCATGAGATCTTTCATGCCATGGGCATTCCGATCATTACCAATCAATGGTGGTCGGCCTATATCTCGGCCAAGCAGCTTTCGACGCAATACTTCGACGCGATGGTGGGCGCGGGCTATCCCGCGAACAGCTGCAAGTACTGCTCCCTCGGCCTGGCCTGTACGCTGGCCAACGATCCGAAAACTGCCCCCTGGGGTGGCCTGCCCAGGCCAACTGTTCTGGTCGCGAGGTTGACCTGCGACTGCATCCAGCATGTCTTTGGTCAGTGGGCGCAGGCCTTGGGCAGCGAATTTTTTCCCATGGAGGCCCCGGCCTGGAAAGACAAGGACGCACGGTGGTTCGCGAATTCCAGGTCGGAATGGGAACGCGTCTATCAACCGGATCGCATCGCTCATATGGTAAGCGAGATGCGTGAACTCATCAGTTTGCTCGAGAACCGCACCGGCCGCAGGTTCGACGAGGCCAAGCTCCACTATTTGATGGAACAGATCAACGTCCAGGAAGGCTACATCTGGGAAGCGGCACAGGCCATAGGCAAGTCGCGACCGTGTCCGGTATCCATTGCCGAGCAGATGCCCAATACGATGATTCCACAGTGGCACCGTGGTTCGGATTGGGCGGTGGCCCATGCCAGGAAGTTTCGGGACGAGGTCATCGAGCGAATCGATGCCGGGCTGGGCGCTTCGAGCGAGGAAAAACTGCGGTTGATGTGGATCGGTGCCGGAGTCTGGCACGACCCGGGCTTCTACCAGGCACTCGAGGAGAGTCTCGGAGCGGTCTTCGTATGGTCCATGTACATGCCCTTCGCGGGCCCAGCCTATATCCGGGACATCAAAGGCAAGCCCATGGAAGCACTGGCCAGCCGCGTGGCTTCAATGAACGAGACCCTGCACTTGCCGCCGTGGATGAACGGCTGGATGACATCAGAGGCGCAGCGTTGCGGCATCGATGCTGCAGTGGTGCTGCTGCCGCCCGACAATCGGCTCTCGCAGTCCGGCACCAAGCTGACCGCACTGGCGCTTGAAGGGTCTGGAATTCCGGTATTGATGATCGACGCCGACATGGTCGATGCCAAGATCTGGGACCACGACCGGATGGTGGCGATGATTGCCGAATTTCTGGCAGCCAGGAAATTGACTTGAAGCTTGTGGTGTACCTCGGGCTGCTCCTGCTGGTGGCCTGTGCCAGGTCGCAGCCTGAGGGTGTGACTGAACTGACTTATGCGACGCCCTATCCGCCGTCACATCCTTTCAGTCGGGCGGACCAGCGATGGATGGATTTCATCGCGCAACGTTCCGCAGGGCGGCTGTTGATACGTCCGGTCTGGTCCGGCGCGCTGCTCTCGGCTGACATGTCGCTTGAAGAACTGCGCCATGGCGTGGCCGATATCGGACTCATCACTCCCATCTACGTGCGGGGCGGCACACATCTCATTCGTGTGCAGTCGGGCTTCTACAGCGGTGCAGACTCGATTGCGTCGCAGGTTGCTGTCTATCGATGCATTGAGAGCAGCATCCCTGAGGTCCGTCACGAGCTTCTGGGTCTGAAGGTGCTGGCAGTGCAGGGGGGCCTGTTGCCCGGAATTCTTACACGCAATAGAAAGATCGAACGGCTGTCTGATCTCAAAGGTTTGCGTGTGAGGGCACCCACTGAGCTGCTGCCGGTGCTTCAGAGCCTGGGCGCTGATCCGGTAAATATGCCCATGGGAGAAGTTTATTCCGCGCTTGCGAAAGGTGTGATCGACGGCGTAGTAGCTCCGCCGGATACCCTGCGCGCCCTGCATTTCGTGGAAGTGGGGAAGTATTATTACGAACTCAGGGTCCCGCGCGGCGCGTATCCCGCAAGGGCAATGAGCATGAAGCGCTGGCATTCCCTGGCGTCCTGGCAACGCGATGTGCTGGAGGAGGGTATTGCAGTCTGGCAGGCGTCGCTGGCAGACGAGATCCAAAAATCGGAGGCAGCAGGTCGAGCAGAAGGGCAGGGGCATATCACTTTCAGTTTCCCCACTGCCGCAGATCAGGAGCGATTCGATGCGCTGTACCTTCGCGACGCTGAAGGCAACGCGCGAAGTCTGGAAAGATTCGGTATCGACGGATTGAGCGCTTTTCGCGTAGCGCGGGAAAGCCTGGTTGAGCGTGATGTCGTCAGGTGTGGAGGAGGGAAGTGAAACAGCCGCTGTCCGGAATGCGGGTGGCTGACTTCAGCCATGTCATGGCGGGTCCCTTTGCGTCTCACCAGCTTTGCCTGCTGGGCGCGGAGGTCATCAAGATCGAGACCATGTCCGGTGACCAGTTCCGTAACTATGGCGGGGATCGCGGGTTTGACGGCATGAGCCCGGCATTTATTGCCGCTAATGTGGGCAAGAAGTCGATTGCTCTGGATCTCAAGACTCCGGCGGACCTGGAAATTGCTCGCAAGATCGTCGCTCGCTCAGATGTGTTTCTCGAGAACTTCAGGCCCGGCGTGATATCCCGGCTCGGGCTGGGCTACGAGCAGGTATGCAAACTCAACCCAGGGATTATCTATTGCTCTGTGTCCGGCTACGGACAGAAGAGTCCACAGCGTGACTGGCCGGCCATCGACAATATCGTTCAGGCGACCAGTGGCATGATGATGCTCAGTGGTGCCGAGGGAGATCCTCCGGTGCGCGTTGGATTCCCTATTGTCGATACCCTGACCGGCCAGACGGCAGCGGTCGCCATACTTGCGGCTCTGGTGCAGCGGGAACGTACCGGCGTCGGCGCCTACATTGACGTCTCCATGCTTGATGCGAGTATGGCGTTCATGACCTCGGCGTTGACCCCCTTTCTGATAACGGGCAAGACGCTCAAGCGGCTTGGCAATACCGGCTACAGCGGTTTACCGACCTCGGCGCTGTTTCAGGCGCGCGATGGGCGCCATATTTCACTTGGGGTGGTTCAGGTCAACCAGTTCGAAGCGCTGGCCAGGCAATTGGACAGGATGGACTGGCTCGAAGATCAGCGCTTTTCATCACCTGATGCCAGGCGCAGGAATTTCGACGAGATGTATCAGGAGCTGGAGCGAATTTTCGCCACGCGCGATGCGGCTGAATGGGAACGTGAGCTGAGTGAGGCGGGGATTCCCTGCGGCAAAATCCGCCACATCGACGAGGCCAATGAGCTTTGCAGCGCCGATGCCCTGCTAGAAATCCAAATTGACGACATTCCGGTGGACGGCCAGGTTGCTGTTCCCAATATCGGCTTCCATATGGAGCCCGGGCATCCTGGGACTAAGCGGCCGCCGCCCAAAGTCGATGAGCATCGCGCAGAGATCCTGGCGTGGCTCGAAGAGGACGTGGACTAAAAAGGCCCACGTCGCCCGCGATCTGCCAGGCGGGTGCAAGGCATGCGCCTTACAAACCCTTCTTCTGCACCGTCCAGTTCGGAACCACGCAAAGCGAGCAGGAAGGGCCCGTAAACACTTTGCCCGCGTCCTTGTCGCCCTTGAGCTGCCATCGCAGCCAGGCCACGGCCACATTGGCGAACTCGCCCCCGTTGGCGTGGGAGTAGGTTCCGGCATGGCCCGAGTTGTGACGGGAGCCGAAGAAGACGGGCACGTGATTGAGGCGCGTGAAATCGTCGGCGGCATTGACCATTGCCGGGTCGATCTTGTCACCGTTGATATAGAGAGTCGGGCTGTGTATCCGCGCCAGGTCCGCTTTTGTCGTTGCGCTCAACAGCGTTCCGTCGCCGGTACGCATTTCACCGTTGCTCCACACTCCCGAATTCCACATGCCGAGGGTGTCGACACGGGGATCGCCAGCCGCCTCCAGCGCCAGGTTGCCGCCACAGGACATGCCCATGACCGCAACGGCCTCGCTCCTGATCTTGCCGGCGAGTGGCGACCCTGCGCGAGACGCCTCTGCCTGCGCCCAGTCGAGCGCCTTGATCAGGTTGGCTGAAGTAATGCGCGCCTGCGGGTCGCCGGGCACGCGTGCCGACGCGACGACCAGATATCCGTACGATGCGATGGTCGACAGATAGCCGGCGAAACCGCTGCCGTCAGCCATGCATGCGCCGTTTCCCCATACCACGATGGGCAACGTGTCGTTGGCCGGAAATCGAGACAGATCACGAGGCCGGTATACCTGCAGCCCGGGCGTGCCCGCTATTGTCTCGGTAGCTACTGCATAGGGCCCGATCACGGCGCGCGGCGCGCCAGCCTCCGGCAGGCCGATGCTCAGTTGCTCGAGCGAGAATGGAAGAGGGGGTTGCGCGGCGGCCAGACTGGAGCAGCATGTGAGCAAAGCGGCCATGGCCCCTGCCGATCTGCTCGATGGGAATTTGGTGCGGGCTGGTTTCATTGTGTGCATGGCTGTCTCTGTTGGTTGCTGTATCGAGATAGAGTGATAGTCAAGCAGAAACTCGGGGAAACGACATGAAAATCTTGCACATGGCATTGCTTTGCTGCGCCCTCGCCGCAGTCTCGACCCACTCTCACTCCCAGGCCGCACCTTTCAGTGTCAGCGCCGCGCAACAGCTGGAGATGCTGAACAGTACTGATTCGCGCCTGGAGCGCAACAAGCGCTTCGTGTTCGACTTCTGGCGCATCGTGTTCGAAGGCGGACACATGGAGGACGCGCCCAAATACCTGGAAGAGACCTACATACAGCACAATCCGAACATTCCGACCGGCAGGGCCGCATTCATCGAGAGAATCGGCAAGGCACGGCCGCCGCAGCCAGTAGTCGACTACATCAAGGTTCCGGTAGTTTCGATTGTCGCGGAGCGCGACATTGTCACGGTCAGTTCGGTCCGCAAGGTGCGCAACCCCAAGTCGCCAGACCAGTTCTATTACATGACCTGGTTCGATATGTTCCGCATCGGTAAGTCCGGCCTGATCGCCGAGCATTGGGATGCCGCCGATTTGTGGACCAGCTCCGGCAAGCCGCCGGGTCTCGAATTCCTGCCGTAAATCTAGGGTTTTTGTTGCGCCCCCTCGTAGCGACGCGGCAATACGATGCGGAAGGTCGTGCCCTTGTCGCGCTGCGATTCCAGTTCCACTGTCGCATCCAGCAATTCACTCAGGCGCTTCACGATAGCCAGACCGATGCCCTCGCCTGGCACCTGGTTGACGGGACGTGGATCGGTATCGGGATCGGCAGGCTGGCGGGCGGATTTGCTCTGCTCGCGCCGTGCATTGCTGTCGCCCGTGTTTTCCACGTGACGCGCTTCTTCAGTTGCTTCTTCCAGTGCGCCAGTCAACGGGGCGCCGGGGCCCGCATGAATCCCGGGGCCGGTATCCTCCACCGTGAGCATCCAACGTTCCGCATCATTGCTGCGACTGTCGCCCCAATGCACCGTCACGCCGCCGCGCTGCGTGTACTTGAAGGCGTTGATCAGCAGATTCTGGGCGAGGCGCTGTATCTTGACCGCGTCGCCTTCTACGGCAAAGACGGGCGGCCCGTCGAGCTTCAGAAATAAGCCCCGTTCTTCCGCGAGGGGCTGCAGGCGCTCGCAGAGGTCACGGATCAGCACTGTCGCATCCATCGGCTTGATGTCACGGTGCTCGTGCCCCGCCTGTAACCGCGCCAGACTCATGACATCGTCCAGCATGATGTGCAGGGATGAAACGTTCTTCTTGAGCAAACGCAGAAAGTTGTCGCGCATTGGTGGCGCAATGTTGTGCAGCGTCAATCCGGCAGAAACGTTGGCGACTACGCCCAGATTTCCGCGCAGGTCGTGCGCCGCCTCGCGCCATAGCTCGGCGCGCTGGCGTTCAAGCGCGCGCACCTGTTCGAGTGCCTCTTCAAGATCGCGCACATAGCCGGCCGACTCAATCTGCTGCAGCGCGAAATACTGGTCGGTACTGTTACTGACGCCGTCGCCGCAAACGCCAGCCAGGATCCGGTACGCAGAGGGCATCACGTCTGGCAGAAGCCCGGAATGCAAGGACGCATACGTTTCAAATTCATCCGCGACGGCCAGCTGCAGGTGACGCCATTCGCGCGCCACTTCCCGCAAGTGATAGCCCTGCTGCCAGCGGTGCAGGCCATGCGCGGCTGCGTCCGCTGTTGACTCCTGAGTTGCTTGCGCGTGCTCGGTCTTCCCTGTGGCACGCAAATCGCGTCCCAGTGCATCGAGCACATGCGGGATATGGTCATTAAGTTGCTTTCTGGGAAGCGAAGAGGCTGTGGTCAGCTGCGCGTCCGCCGCAACGGCATTACGCCAGGCTTCAAGTATCTCCGGCTGCTTTGCGCCCAGGTATGCGGCCAAGTCCGCCAGCTGTCCGCTAGTTGTTCGCGTGTTTTCCATGTGGATTCTGAAACTGGTTTTCGGTGACGTGCGATCATTATACTCTGGCACATCCGGGTAATCCTGTCGTGCGCACACCCTCTCTTGGTGGGTGGCTTATTCATCCCGATTGAGAGCTAGTAGAATCACGAGGCCCGCGCACGCGGAGCCGGGGGAAAGTTCATGCACATCAGGCCGACAAGTTCCTGCATTGCGCTGCTGCTGGGCGCGCTGTGCGCTGTAAATGCCGTGGCTCAGCAAGCCGATCCGCGGGATTCCACCAACTCTGACATTCCGGCCACGACGCCCATGGGCTCCGGGCCCTACGCCGCCATCATGGAAGTGGATGGCAGCTTGCCCACCCATACGGTGTACCGGCCAGGGGATCTTTCCAAAGCCGGGAAGCTGCCCGTGGTGGTCTGGGGCAATGGAGCTTGCTGGAATGTGGGAAATAGTTTTCGCTGGTTCCTGAGTGACATCGCCTCCTATGGCTACCTGGTTATCGCGGTAGGTCCGATTGAAAAACGCGCCCTGCGCACCGGATCAGATCCGATGACGCCGATCCCGGCCGCCGGACCGCCGCCGGCCAATGTGCAG
>JBDTPN010000032.1:0-37417 GCA_039932715.1 Pseudomonadota bacterium
CCAGCCCGGCCAGCGGCCCGCTGTTCATCCAGCGCAGGTCATTGGCGATCTTCATGAGACTGACCGCCAGTGTCTTGAGCTGACCGGATAGTTCCACGGCAGTGTCCTGCGTGGCCAATGCCTCGAAGAGGTTTGAATTGGGTCTGAATGCAAGACCGGTGGCACGCGACAGCTCAAGGCAAAAGCGGGCGCTGAAATCAGGATGTGCATTGATTCCAGTGCCCACTGCCGTGCCGCCCTGCGCCAGTTGCAGCAATCGTGGTTCCACGCCGGCGATGCGCTCAATGCCTTTTTCCACCTGGGTGCGCCAGGCGCCCAGTTCCTGTCCCAGCGTGACCGGCATGGCATCCATCAGATGGGTGCGGCCGGTTTTGACTATGGCGCCAACCTCGGCTTCCTTGGTGCGCAATGTCGCAGCCAGGTGCTGCAGGGCGGGTCGCAGTTGGTCACGCCACAGCAACGCTGCACTGACATGAATGGCCGTGGGAATCACGTCGTTGCTGCTCTGGCTCATGTTCACCTCATCATTGGGATGAACTGCGCGTCCCGGGCTGGTGTCGGCAAGCCTCACGCTGGCCAATGCTGCAATGACCTCGTTGGCATTCATGTTGGTGCTGGTGCCGGAACCGGTCTGGAACACATCCACCGGAAACTGCGCGTCATGCTTGCCGTCTGCCACGTCCATGGACGCGCCGACTATTGCATCGGCTACCGGCGCGGAGAGCAGCCCCAGTGACATGTTGGCGTGTGCAGCGCAGGCCTTTACCAACGCCACAGCCCGGATGAAAGCCCGCGGCAACGGACGGCCGCTGATCGGAAAGTTCTGCACTGCGCGTTGCGTCTGCGCGCCCCACAACGCGTCTGCCGGCACCTGCAACTCGCCCATGCTGTCGCGTTCAATCCTGAAGGAATCATTGCCCATGGTCATCCACTCCGCGTCGAGTGCGCGCATCAGTTATGATGCGTAATCCTATCATTCACGCGTGTCGGCCCCACATGGACTCTTCGCTAACGGCCCTGTCGCCAGTAGATGGTCGCTATCGCGCAGCCACCGAGGGCCTCGCCCAACTGCTTTCGGAAAGCGGACTCATAAAGGAACGCATCCGGGTAGAGGCGCTGTGGGTGCTGCAGCTGGGTGACACCTTGGGGTCAATGCCAGTGGCCACGCTCGCACCTGCGTTACGTCAGAAACTCGAGCAGCTGGCCGTCGACCCGGGCGATGCCAGCCCAGGCACCGTCAAGCAGATCGAAAAGCGCATCAATCATGACGTTAAAGCCGTCGAATATTTCGTGCGCGATGAGATCAAGGCGGCAGGCGCCTCTCCCGCACAGCTCGAGCTGGTGCACTTTGGCTGCACCTCCGAGGACATCAACAATCTGAGCTATGCCCGTTTGTTGCAACGTGCGCGGCAGGAGCAGCTGCTGCCGTCCGTCGATGCGTTGGCCGCGGCTCTGGATTCCATGGCACAGCAATACGCGGCCTTGCCCATGCTGGCACGCACCCATGGCCAGACGGCAACGCCCACCACCCTGGGCAAGGAATTCGCCAACGTTGCGGCGCGACTGCATCGCGCGCGGCAACGATTCGCCGCAGTCGCCATTCTTGGCAAATGGAATGGCGCCGTGGGAAATTACAACGCGCATGTGGTCGCGCTGCCGAACATCGACTGGATCGAAGTTTCCGCTGCGTTCGTGCGGCGTTGCGAACTGCAGTGGAACTCACACACTACCCAGATCGAACCGCATGACTGGATCGCCGAATACAGCGATGCCCTTGCCGCCATCAATGTCATCGTCATCGATATGTGCCGCGACATCTGGGGATATATATCGCTGGGTTACCTGCGCCAACGCCCGGTCGAGGGTGAGGTCGGCTCCTCGACCATGCCACACAAGATCAATCCCATAGATTTCGAAAATGCCGAAGGCAATCTGGGCGTCGCCAATGCGCTGTTGCGACATTTCTCGGACAAGCTGCCTGTATCGCGCTGGCAACGTGATCTCACGGATTCCACCGTGCTGCGTAATGTGGGCGTTGCCCTGGGCCATTCGCTTATCGCGTGGCGCGCCGCGCTGCGCGGCCTGGAAAAGATCTCGGCGGACGAATCACGACTGGCCGCTGACCTTGAAGGCGCATGGGAAGTGCTGGCCGAGGCCGTGCAGACGGTATTGCGCGCCGCGGGCATTCCCGATGGCTATGAGCTGCTCAAGAAGCACAGCCGCGGCAAGCCCCTCGACCGCGTGTCGCTTGCAGAACTGATCAAGTCCTTGCCGCTGCCCGAGCAGGAACGCGCACGCCTGCAGGCCCTGACGCCAGCGGCCTATCTGGGTCTGGCTGTCCGATTGGCCACCCTCGACCCGCGGTAGTCCCCGATTTTCTGCGACCTGGCGCCCAGTTTGGGCTGCCCTGGCCTGTGCCTGCAGGTAAATCGTGACGCGGTCCACAAGGGCCTTGATGCGCCTGTTCCTACACTGGGCCTATGGGTGGCCCACAATATTATTTCGCCGGCGGCGTCTCCGGGAACCCGGCACCCCCAACCGTGCTGGGGCGCGCTGAGGCCAACGCGCCCGAACCCCTGTCGGTGCTTACGACTCTGGAAGACGTGCGCGAGGCTACCCGTCGTGCCACCCTCAGCGCCCACCGTTTGCTCTCGGTGTTCACCACCTACGAGCTGGAACCGCCCCTGTACGAGACCGAGGCGTTCCTTGAACTCATCAAACGGTTCCTGCTGAATCACACCTTTGCAAAGGTACGGCTTCTGACGCACAAAGCCGTGCCTCCCACCACTCGCCATCGCATGGTGGCTTTGTCGCGCCGCCTCTCTGGCCATATTGAGATCCGCGCGGCCCACGAACAATTCGCCGCCCGTCGCAGCGCCATGTTCATTGCCGATGCCAATGCCATTGTCTATCGCTCCCAGGTCACCCAATGGGCGGGTGTAGCCGGGTTCAACCAACCCCCCATCGCACGCCTGTACCTGCAGGAGTTCGATGAGATGTGGGTGGCCAGCATTCCACGTTACTAGGGGCTGTTCCGCTCGCCTATACTCGGCGGCATGACCTGGCGCCCCGACCTCACCGTTGCAGCCATCGTGCAACGCGACGGACGCTTCCTCATGGTGGAAGAACGCATCCAGCAGGCAACCGTACTCAACCAGCCTGCCGGCCATGTCGAAGACCGTGAATCCCCCGTCGAAGCGGTGATCCGCGAGACCCTTGAGGAAACTGCCTGGCATTTCGTGCCGCGCCACTTACTGGGCATGTACCTGTGGCGCAATGACGCCACTGGCCGCACCACGGTGCGCATCGCCATCAGCGGGGATGTCTCGCACCATGACGCCGAACGGCGCCTCGACCACGGCATCATCCGTGCGCAGTGGCTGCGGCGCGATGAACTGGTGGCGCAGGCTTCGCGACTGCGCAGCCCGCTGGTGTTGTCATGTGTGGATGATTTCCTGGCCGGCAGGCGCCATGACCTCGATGTGCTCAAGCAGATCGCAACAGCGCCAGCCGTCCGTATCGCCTAGTGCCCAGTCGAGTCATCGTGGCCTTGTCCGGCGGCGTGGATTCCGCTGTCACTGCCCTGCTGCTGAAGCATGCCGGACACGATGTCCAGTGCCTGTTCATGCACAACTGGGAGGAGGACGACCAGGGATACTGCACGGCGGCCGAGGATTTCCAGGACGCGCGCCGTGTTGCCGCCGAACTGGGGGTGCCACTGCACAGCGTCGACCTCTCTGTGCAATACCGTGAACGCGTCTTTGCGGATTTCCTGGCCGCCTGTCGCGCCGGGCTGACGCCCAATCCCGATGTGCTTTGCAACCGCGAGATCAAGTTCGGCGACTGCCTGCATCATGCGCGGCGACTGGGCGGCGAACTGCTTGCGACAGGGCACTATGCGCGCCTGGTCACCGGCGCCGATGGGCCGCAACTGCACAAGGGTGTGGATGGCGGCAAGGACCAGTCCTACTTCCTGCATGCCGTGCCGCGCGAGAGATTCGCCAAGGTGCTGTTGCCGCTGGGGGAACTGCATAAGGAACAGGTGCGCGAAATGGCGCGCAGCGCCGGACTGCCGGTGTTCAACAAGCGCGACAGCACCGGCATCTGCTTCATTGGTGAGCGGCCATTTCGCGAATTCCTCGAAAAGTATGTGGAGCATCAGCCCGGACCCATGGTGACGGCGCAGGGAGACTCCGTGGGCCAGCACATCGGCCTGGCCTTCTACACCCTTGGTCAGCGCGCGGGCATAGGCATCGGCGGCCTGCAAGGTTCAAGCGGCGCGCCGTGGTACGTCGTGGGCAAAGATCTCCAACGCAACGTGCTCACCGTTGCCCAGGGAAAAGACCATCCCGCATTGCTCTCGCGTCGCCTGCAGACCGGCCGCGTCAACTGGCTTTGCGCGCCCCCGGTTGCCGCGCCGGTGGCGGTGGCCGTGCGCCTGCGCTACCGGCAGGACGATCAGGCCGCGTCAATCGTGGAAATTTCCGATGATGGAGTGACGGTGGTGCCCACGCAGGCGCAGCGTGCCGTCACTCCGGGCCAATCCGCTGTCTTCTACAGCGATACGCGGTGCCTCGGCGGAGGAGTCATCCAGCGAACCGATATATAATCTGCGGCTAGCTTCAGGAGGATCCATGACTGACAGTTTCAAGGCCCGCACCACCCTTTCAGTCGACGGAAAGCCACACACCATCTGGAGCCTTGCGGCCCTGCCCGCCGAAAAAGTGGCGCGTCTGCCCTATTCGCTCAAGATCCTTCTTGAAAACCTGCTGCGATTCGAGGATGGCATTAACGTCACCCACGCAGACATCGAAGCCCTGCTTGAATGGGACGCGAAAGCCGCACCCTCCTACGAGATCTCATTCACGCCGGCACGGGTGATCATGCAGGATTTCACTGGTGTGCCCTGCGTTGTGGACCTGGCCGCCATGCGCGAGGCCATCACCAAGCTTGGTGGGGATCCGGACAAGGTCAATCCGCTGGCGCCAGCCGAACTGGTTATCGATCATTCGGTGCAGGTGGATGAATACGGCACTGCGCAGGCGCTGGCCGACAACAATCGCATCGAATTTGCGCGCAACGGCGAACGCTATTCCTTCCTGCGCTGGGGACAGACTGCGTTCCGCAATTTCAAAGTGGTGCCGCCCAACACTGGCATCGTGCACCAGGTCAACCTCGAGTTCCTCGGCCGCGTGGTTTTCGCCAAGGATGGGGCCGCAGCCGAAGCTTATCCCGACACTGTGGTCGGCACCGATTCACACACCACCATGATCAATGGGCTTGGCGTGCTGGGCTGGGGCGTGGGCGGCATCGAGGCCGAAGCCGCAATGCTGGGGCAACCGGTCACCATGCTTATTCCCCAGGTGATTGGCTTCAAACTTACCGGCCAGCTGCTCCCCGGCTCCACTGCCACCGACCTGGTGCTGACCGTCACGGAAATGCTGCGCAAGAAAGGCGTCGTCGACAAATTTGTCGAGTTCTTCGGCGACGGCCTCGCCAATCTGCCGCTGGCCGATCGGGCCACCATCGGCAACATGTCGCCGGAGTTCGGCAGCACCTGCGCACTGTTTCCCATTGATGAAGAAACAATTCGCTATCTGCGCCTCTCCGGGCGACCGGACCAGCAGGTGGCACTGGTTGAGGCCTATGCCAAAGCCCAGGGCATGTGGCGCGTCAATGGACAGACGGCCGCTGATTACACCGATGTGCTGGAGCTGGATCTGTCCAGCGTGGAACCCAGCATTGCCGGGCCCAGCCGACCCCAGGATCGGGTGCCACTGCGCATTGCCAAGACAGTGTTCGAGACCAATCGAAAGCGCCAGTCAGACGAGCGCGCCAAGAAGAACCCCACGGCCATTGGCAAGGCCCCGGTGGAGATGGACGGCAAGAGCTTCGAAGTGCGTGATGGTTCGGTGCTGATCGCAGCCATCACCAGTTGTACCAACACTTCCAATCCCTACGTGATGATGGCGTCGGGCCTTGTGGCGCGCAATGCGCGCCGAGCCGGGCTCGACAGCAAGCCTTGGGTAAAGACCAGCCTTGCCCCCGGTTCGCGCGTGGTTACCGACTATCTGGCCGCCGCTGGCTTGCTCGATGAGCTGGCCGGCATCGGCTTCAACCTTGTCGGCTATGGCTGCACCACCTGCATCGGGAACTCCGGCCCCCTGCGACCGGAAATCTCTGCGGCCGTAAAGGCCGGTGATGTCATTGGCTGTTCGGTGCTGTCGGGCAATCGCAACTTTGATGGCCGTGTCCATCCGGAAGTGAAGCAGAACTATCTCGCGTCGCCACCCCTTGTCGTGGCCTACGCGCTAGCGGGAAATCTCGATGTCGATCTCAACACTGAACCGCTGGGCAAGGGCCATGGCGGCAAGGACGTGTTCCTCAAGGACATCTGGCCTACCGCGCGCGAAGTGGCCGATTGCGTACATCAGTTCATCACGTCCGCAATGTTCAAGAGCAGTTATGCCGGCGTATTCGACGGCGACGAGCGCTGGCGGGCCATCAAGGTGCCCACCGGCAAGACCTATGCCTGGGACAAGGGCTCCACCTACGTCAAGAACCCGCCATATTTCGAAGGGATGACCATGACTCCGGCCGGGTCGGTGGACATCTACCAGGCACGGGTGCTGGCACTGCTGGGCGATTCGGTGACCACTGATCACATTTCGCCCGCCGGCAACATCGCCAGGAACAGTCCAGCCGCCAGTTACCTGGTGGGAGAAGGCGTGCAGCCAGTGGATTTCAATCAATACGGCGCGCGGCGCGGCAATCACGAAGTGATGATGCGTGGCACCTTCGCCAATATCCGCCTGCGCAATCTGTTGCTGCCGGGCACCGAAGGCGGCATCACCGTGCATCTGCCTTCTGGCGAGCAGATGCCTATTTTCGACGCGGCCATGCGCTACAAGCAGGAAGGCACGCCGTTGATCATTCTGGCCGGCAAGGAATATGGCAGCGGATCTTCGCGCGACTGGGCTTCCAAAGGCACGATGTTGCTGGGTGTGAAAGCGGTCATTGCCGAGAGTTTCGAGCGCATCCATCGCTCGAACCTGATAGGCATGGGCGTGTTACCGCTGCAATTCCCACCCGCCCAAACTCCCAAGACGTTGGGCCTCACCGGGTCGGAGATCTTTTCAATTGTGGGCGGCAACGATGCCGCGCGTCGCACGGTCACCGTAGTTGCGACACCCACAGATGGCGGCAAGCCGATTACCTTCGAAGCGGTGGTGCGCATCGATACTCCCAAGGAGCGGGAATATTTCCGCCACGGAGGCATCCTGCATTACGTACTGCGGCAGCTGGCCGCCTCAGGCAAGGCCGCCTGATCGCGTGACTAAAAGGCTTGTGGTGTTTGACTTGGATGGGACACTGACACGCGGCGATACTTTCAAGGTGTTCGCAGGCGGCCTGCTGGCCCGCAACCCGTCGCGATGGATAAGGGTGCCGCTGCTGCTGATTCCGGTCCTTGGGTTTGCGTTGCGACTGATCGACAACGGCGGACTTAAGGGCGCAGTAATGCGCGTGCTTTTCTCCGGATTACGCCGATCCGAAATCCATGCATGGGCGCAGCAGGTTGCCCGCTCAGTGGTGGAGCAGCGCCTGTTCCCTGAAGCACTTGCCGCTTTTCGCGCGCACTTGAGCGCGGGCGACTACACCGTGATCATGTCGGCCAGTCCCGATCTGTACGTGCCATTGATCGCCCGGGCGCTGGGCGCCAGTGAATGCATTTGTACGCCGGTGCGCTGGAATGGTGAGCGCCTCGATGGGCGCCTGGCCGGGCCCAACTGTCGTGGCGGGGAAAAGGCGCGCATCCTGGAACGCTTGCGCCAGCAACATCCCGGACTGCCCGTCATCGGCTACGGCAACAGTGGCGCGGATGTTGCGCACCTCACGCGCTGCGACGAGGCCGTGTACGTCAATGCGCGGCCCCGCATCCGTGGCCGCCTGGAACAACTTGGATTTCGGTGTGTCCAATGGCACTGACCAGCGCGTAAACTCGACGATCACACCGGGAGCCTGTCATGAAGCGCACGACTTTTCCCATCCTGCCCTCCGAGATCACTCCAGAGCATGTTTACCTCGACCGGCGTCGACTGCTGGCCATGGGAGCCGCCGGTACGGCCCTGGTGACTGGCGGTGGCCTGGCACGGGCATTGGCAGATGCACCGACAGGGGTTGCTCTCAAGGCCAGCCGCAACCAGGCGCTGTCCATTGCAGACAAGCCCAACACTTACGAAGCCATCACCACCTACAACAACTATTACGAATTCGGTACCGACAAATCTGATCCGGCCGCCAATTCGGGCAATTTCAAACCACTGCCGTGGAACGTGACGGTGGATGGAGAGGCTGAAGTCAAAGGCAATTTCTCCTTTGAAGACCTGATCAAACCGCATGCGCTGGAAGAACGGGTGTATCGCCTGCGCTGCGTGGAAGGCTGGTCCATGGTGATCCCATGGACCGGATTTCCCCTCGCCGATCTGATCAAGCGGTTCAAGCCCACGGCCAAGGCCAAGTACGTCCAGTTCACGACCTTGCGCGATCCGAAACAGATGCCCGGGCAGCGCTCACCCGTGCTCGACTGGCCCTACGTGGAAGGGCTGCGAATAGACGAGGCCATGCACCCCCTTACCTTCATGGTCGTCGGGCTTTACGGCAAGACGCTGCCCAACCAGAGCGGCGCACCACTGCGACTGGTCACGCCATGGAAATACGGTTTCAAGAACATCAAGGCCATCGTGCGCATCAGCTTCGTGGAAAAGCAGCCGCGTAACAGCTGGCAGATCGCCGCACCCAATGAGTATGGTTTCTACGCCAACGTCAACCCTGCAGTGGATCATCCGCGGTGGAGCCAGGCCACTGAGCGACGCCTGGGCGGATCATTACTGCAGCAGCGCGTTGCCACGCTGCCCTTCAATGGCTATGCCAGTGAGGTGGCTTCGCTTTATGCCGGAATGGATCTGCGGCGCAACTTCTGAACACCACGCAGACATATGGCTATGTCATCAAGCCCCTGGTGTTCGCGGCCTGCCTGCTGCCGCTGCTGTTGTTCACGCTAGGTGCCTTTGGCAAGGGACCAATGGATCTTGGGGCCGACCCCGTTGCCAGCATTCTTCACGGGCTGGGCAAGACGGCGCTCAATCTGCTACTGATCACACTGGCGGTTACTCCACTGCGCAAGATCCTGCACCGCCCAGATCTGCTGCGCATACGGCGCATGCTGGGCTTGTTCGCGTTTACCTACGTCTTGCTGCACTTCACTGCCTACGCATGGCTGGATCAGAGCCTGGATTTTCGCAACGTTGGTTCGGAAATCGTGAAGCGGCCGTACATCCTGGTTGGAATGACCGCGCTGCTGCTGCTGATTCCACTTGCAGTGACTTCAACCAACAAGATGATGCGGCGTCTGGGTCGCCGCTGGCAAGAGCTGCATCGGCTGGTGTATGTGATAACGGCGCTTGGCTTGTGGCACTTCTACTGGCAGGTCAAGAAGGACATCCGCGAGCCACTGATCTATATCGGCATATTCGCAGTGCTGATGGGCTACCGGCTTATAACGAAGTCCTGGCCTGCCAAAGCTCAGGGAAAAACCGCAGTTCCAGCGCCTTCGCCAGGTAATTGACGCCGCTTGTGCCACCGGTCCCCGGCTTGTTGCCAATGATGCGCTCCACGGTCTTCATGTGCTGGAATCGCCATAGCTGGAACCGATGGTCCAGATCGACCAGACCTTCTGCCAGTTCGTAGAGATCCCAGTCTTTCTGGGCATTGTGATAGACGCCCAGCCACGCTGCGGTCACCGCTTTGCTGGGCACGTAGGCTTCCGAGAAATCCCTCTCCAGCAGCTCTGCCGGAATGCCGTAACCGCGGCGACTCAGCAATGCCAACACCTGGTCGTAGAGGCTGGGGGCATGCAGGGCGCGATTGAGTTGTTCGTACTCGGCGGGATCACGCTGGTACACGCGGATCATGTCCGCGTTCTTGTTACCAATGGCGAACTCGAGCAAACGATATTGCGCGGACTGGAAACCTGATGAGCGCCCCAGGGAGTTGCGAAAGGCGGTGTAATCTGACGGGCTCATGGTGGCCAGCACCTCCCACACGCCAAACAGCTGAGCCTGCACTTTAGATATGCGCTGTAAGGCCTTGAAAGATGGATCTAAATCGTCTTTCAAGACGCATTGCTGGACAAACTGCAGTTCATGCAGGAACAGCTTGATCCACAGTTCGGAAACCTGGTGCACGACGATAAACAACATCTCATCGTGCTCGCCGGAAACCGGCTTTTGCGCCGACAGCAGCGCCTGCAACTGCAGATATTCCCCGTAGGAGCGCGAAGTGCCCAGGTCCCAGTGCACCGGTTCATTGCTGAGATCGATACGGCTTGAAGGTGGTTTTTCCTCGGAACTCATGCGCCCGCCTGCACCCAGTGCGGAGCCTTGAGCCACCCGTCGCGCAGCTGCGCGTCCAGTGCGCGGTAACCCGGCTCGCATTCCGCCACGCAACGCCAGAAACGCAGTGAGTGATTCATGTGTTTGGTGTGTGAGAGTTCATGTACCAGCAGGTAGCGCAACACTTCCGGGGGCAGGAACAGCAATGCAACATTGATGGAAATCATTCCCTTCGATGAGCAACTGCCCCAGCGCGTGCGCTGGCGCCGCACCTTCATACCCTCGCAGCGAAATCCATGCCGCTGGGCCAGCTCCTGCAGCAGCGGCTGCACCCTTTCATGCGCCCGCTTCACCAGCCAGCGCAGCAGCTTGCCCTGCCACTGCTCACGAGTCCCCTCCCCGGAGAGTCGCAGCAGGCCAACGCCGGTCACTCGTACGCGCGGCAGGCCCTTGCCTCCACCGTGATAAAGCGACCAGCGCTCGCCGATGGCTTGCAGAACGATGTGGCGCGGCGGAAAATCCTGCTCCGGTACGGCCATGGAGCGACAGCGCTCGACTTGGGCTTCGACCCACTGCCGGCGGCTCAGCAGGAAGTCACGCGCCCGTGACTCCGACATACCCCGCGGCACCACCAGTTCCACGTCGCCGGCGGTGGCCACGCGCACCGCAACGCGCCGCGCGCGCTGGCTGAAACGTACGCGCACTGCCTGATCCCAGCTGTCCGCATTCCACAGTGGCAACTGCGGTGCTGCGGCCATGTTGTCGGCTATCCTCACGCCAGAATGATAGCAGCCGACCCACCCCAACTCATCGACATCGGGGCCAACCTGTCGCATGAGAGCTTTGCCCACGACCTGGCCGCCGTTATGCACGACGCCTGGCACGCCGGCGTGCGGCGCATGGTTGTCACCGGCACCAGCATTGCATCCTCACGGGCCGCGTTGCAGCTGCATGCAGCCCATCCGACGCGGCTATTCGCCACCGCCGGTGTGCACCCGCACCACGCCTCGGAACTGGGCGCCAATGGCATGGCGGAGCTGGAACAGCTGCTTGCACAACCGGGGGTGGTGGCCATTGGTGAATGCGGCCTGGATTACTACCGCAACTTCTCGCCGCGAGAAGCACAGGTGGCCGCGTTCCGGGCACAACTGGAACTTGCAACGCGCCTGCGGAAACCGGTGTTCCTGCATCAACGCGATGCCCACGATGACTTCATCGCCATTGTCCGCGAATTTCGGTCCGGACTGACCGCAGGCGTGGCGCACTGCTTCACGGGACAGGCCAATGAACTGGACGACTACCTCGAAGCCGGGCTGGCCATTGGCATCACTGGATGGATCTGCGACGAGCGTCGCGGGCTGCATCTGTTGCCACTGATGAAGCAGATCCCCGCGGACCGGTTGATGATTGAAACAGACGCCCCCTACCTGCTGCCGCGCAGCCTGCGTCCGCGTCCGCCCTCACGTCGCAATGAGCCCGCGTTTCTTACCGAAGTGGCCAGGACAGTGGCCACCGCGCGCCAGGAGGCTTTCACGGTGCTGGCAGAATCCAGCACTCAGGCGGCCATGCGGTTTTTCAACCTGCCGCAGTAAGCCGCCTTGGGGGTCAGGTCGTGAACACGTCGGCCAGGAAGCCGCGCGGTTGCCGCAGCGGGCTGGGCGAAACACTGTCGCTGAGGCGCTGCCAGGTGTCGCGATATTGACCCACCCAGCTATGTGCAGCGTCCGAGTCGGGCAGCGGAAATTCGGTATGCAGGGAATCAACCATCAGGGTCCAGCGGGGCAGGCCCTTGGGAAACCGGCCACGACGGGTAAACAGGATGCGACCTTCCACCGCCAGATCGCCTGAAAGCTGGCGGACAGCGGCCACCCGATCGTAAAGCGCATGCTGCGGATTGGGAAAGGTGGTGCGCGAAGGACCGTTCATGACTGTCCAGTCCGTCATCTGGTCGCCACCGAAAATATTGCCACGCAAGTCGCGCAGATCTATTACCAGCACGCCCCGCGAAGTCAGCAGCAGGTAGTCCACGTGCATTGCAGCGCCCATGCCGTCAGGAACCAGCACATTGCACAATGCCTCGGTGCCCACTGCCACAATCGACTGGTGCAGCTTGGCGCGTTCGCGACGCTGGCGCCAGGCGCGCCAGACGAAGTAAACCAACCCGAGGAACATCACTGTCGCAACGACAGCCAGGATCAGTCGGCTTTGCTCCGTGTCGAGCTGTTGCAGGGCCTCATCAACCATCGGTGGCACTTCTCAGGGCGGCGAGCGTAGGATCGATTTCGTCAAATCGCGACGGCAGCTCGAACAGGCGCAGCAGGTTCTGCGGAACGGGAACCGGACCTACCAGGGGTTCGACGATTTCACGGAACTTGGCCGGATGCGCCGTAGCCACCAACACCCAGTTGTGCGCACAACGCTGCGCTTCGGAAAGGTCTTTTACGTAAACCTCGGCAGCCGTCGCCGTGTGCGGGCACCAGGTCTCGCCGTATGTCTTGTGGTCCGCGACGATACGCGATTTGATGGCTTCATCGCTGACTGAATACGCAGTGAGTTGTGCGCCCAACGATGCGGCGTCGGGAAACATCCACAGCATGCGTTCCAGGTTGCTGGGGTTACCCACGTCCATCGCGGATGCCAGTGTAGGTATGCCGGGCCTGGGTCGCAGCTTTCCGGTGGCGAGAAACTCCGGCACCATCACGTTTGCATTGTGCGCCAGCACGATGCGGTCGATGGGAAAGCCCATTTGCTTTGCCCACAGGCAGGCCACGGAATTTCCGAGATTGCCGCTGGGAATAATGTATGAAGCCTCGCTGCCCTGCTCTTTCTGTACCTGCAGACTGCTGGCGGCGTAATAAACCGCCTGGGGAAGCAGGCGACCGATGTTGATGCTGTTGGCTGACGACAGCTCGGCATGTTGATGCATGCCCGGATCCAGGAATGCTTCCTTGACCATGCGCTGGCAATCGTCAAAGGTTCCCCGCACGGCGAGGCTCGTCACATTGTCGCCCCAGCAGGTCAGCTGCTGCTGCTGCGTGGGGGTAACGCGTCCTTTGGGAAACAGCACCACCACTTCGATTCCGGGCCGCTTGTGAAACGCAGCGGCCACGGCACCACCGGTGTCCCCCGACGTGGCAACCAGTATCCGCAATGGGCGAGCACCGGATCGTTCCACACGCGTAAGACACGCAGCCAGGAATCGCGCGCCGAAATCCTTGAATGCCGCCGTCGGCCCGTGGAACAACTCCAGCACGCGCAGCTGCCCGCTGTTGCCCAGCGGCTTGAGCGGGGCGGGAAAGTTAAACGCATCGTGGACGATATCGCCCAGCGAAGCCGCCAGCGCGTCGCCTTCGGCGAATCCGGAGATCACCTGCGCGGCCAGGGCGGGCAGGAACGCATCCGGCGTGGCAGTGCCACCCGACTGGAATGCAGAACCGGGCTGCGGCCAGTTGCCTGGCACGTAAAGGCCGCCATCCGGTGCCAGGCCCTGGACCAGCGCCTGGCTGAATGTGACCTGCGGTGCCTGGCCACGCGTGCTCGAATACCTCATTCGCTGCTCACCACATGCGCCCCACCGGACTGTACTGCAACTGCCCAGCGATCAGTCTCGATATTCTGCCGCGCGAACGCCTGCACCATGGCGTCACGCACCAGCGGTGCGTCGGCTTCGAGGCACAGCGCAAACATGGTGGGACCCGCGCCGGATATCGAACAACCCAGGGCGCGCTGCTCCATGGCCGCGGCACGCACTTCGTTGAAGCCGGGGATCAGCACCTGCCGTTGTTTCTCGATGACCACGTCTTCGAGCGATGCCTTGATGAGGTCAAGATCGTTGGTATAGCAACCGGAAATGAAACCGGCAAGGTTGGCGGTCTGCCACACGAAGTCCGACAGGTTGACAGTGCGGCTCAGGATGGCGCGCGCCTGTTTCGTCGACACTTGCAAGTGTGGATGCACGATCACCGCGTGGATGCTCTCGGGCACGGGAATCTGCTTCACGCGCGGATGATCAATGCCCACGGTCAGCACCATGCCGCCATAGAGTGAGGGTGAAATGTTGTCGGCATGGCGCGAACCGCTGGCAACCGCCTCCCCCTCCATGGCCATCTGCAGCAATTCGATGCGCGTCATGGGCACGGGAAGCAGCGCATTGGCTGCCACCACCGCTGCGACGGCTGACGCGGCGGAACCGCCCAGACCCGAAGCCAATGGGATGCCCTTGTCGATCTCCATTTCAAAGCCAAACGGCAATGCACGTTTTTCTATCATTGCCTGCAGGGCTCGACCGGCAGTGTTCTTTTCCGCTTCCAGCGGCAGATCCTGCACCACACCACGGATGGCCTTGATGGTGACTCCCGGTTTTGCCGTTCGGGTCAGCGTCACCCGATCACCCAGGGCATCGACGGAGAACCCCAGGATGTCGAACCCGATGGCAACATTGGCCACTGATCCGGGCGCGAAGGCCGTGACCCTGGTGAGACTCACATTCGTGCTCCCAGGTAAGCCGAAAGACGCAGCAGATCGGCAAAGACGCCGCCGGCGGTGACTTCAGGTCCCGCACCAGGACCCTGCACGATCAGCGGATTATTGCAGTAGCGCGCCGTCGCAAAGCGCACGACGTTGTCGGTCAGCGCAATATTGGCGAATGCGTGCTTCGCGTCCAGCTCCACAATGCCCACTGTCGCTTCACCTTTGGCCGTAATGCGTCCGACAAAGCGCAGCACCTTGCCGGCCTTCTTTGCCGCCAGGTAACGCTCTTTCATGTCGGCATCGTACTTGGTCAGTCCATCCAGGAACTGGTCAATGGTGCCACCGGCCAGATCACCGGGCACCAGGCTTTTCACCGCGACATCCTTCATTTCCAGTCGCAGCCCCATTTCGCGCGCCAGGATGATCAGCTTGCGCGCCACATCCGTGCCCGAGAGGTCGTCGCGGGGATCCGGCTCAGTGTAGCCACGTTGCTTGGCTTCGCGCACGATGGACGAGAACGGCACCGAGCCATCGTAGACATTGAACAGATATGCCAGCGTCCCGGAGAATATCCCCTCGATGCTGTCGATCTCGTCGCCGGTCTCACGCAGGTCGCGCAAGGTCTGCACTACAGGAAGGCCCGCGCCCACCGTGCCTTCATAGAGGTAATGCGAACCGCCGACACGCCGCGCTTCACGCAGTGAATCGTAGTAAGTCATCTCGGCGCTGTTGGCTTTCTTGTTGGGCGTGACGACGTGTATGCCCTGCGCCAGCCAGTCGCGGTAATGACGAGCCACGGCCTCGTCGGCCGAGCAGTCAATGATCACGGTGTGCGGCAGGTAGTCCACGCGCAGATGCTCGACGAATTTGCCCAGCTCTGCGACTTCAGTGGCCGCATCGAACTCCTGTTTCCATTTGGAAAGGTCCACCCCGCGATCCGACAGCAGCATGCGTTTGGACGACATGATGCCGCGCACCCGCAGGTCGAGCTTGAATTCGCGCGACAGCCGCGCCTGCTGCGTGGCCAGTTGATCCAGCAGCACCCGGCCCACCGTCCCCGGTCCGATCACACCGATGGACAGCGTATTGGGTGACAGATAGAAACTGGCATGCGTGGCGCGCAGCGCGCGTGTGGCCTGCTTGCCATCCACCACCACTGAAATGTTGCGTTCGGAAGCACCCTGGGCGATGGCGCGCACGTTGACCGCCGCCGCGCCCAGCGCGCTGAACACCTTGGCCGACACGCCCGGCGTGCCGGCCATGCCATCGCCCACGACGGCGAGAATGGCCAGATCGAGTACCGCGTCCACGCTCTGGATCTGTCCATCAGCCAGCTCATGCGAGAACGCGGCGCGCACCACGGTTTCGGCGCGCTGGGCCTGCACCGCCGGAATCGCACAGCAGATCGAATGCTCCGAACTGCCCTGCGATATCAGGATCACCGAGATGCCTTCTTCGCGCAGCGCGCCAAACAGGCGATGCGCGGTGCCAGGCACACCAATCATGCCCGCGCCCTCGATATCGATCAGGGCAATGTCCTCGATGGTGGTGATGCCTTTGACCAGCAACTCTGAAGTGGGCTTGGCGCAGATCAGCGTGCAGGGTCTGTCGGGTGCAAAGGTATTGCGGATATAGATGGGTATGGAGCGACCAATGGCCGGTGCCATGGTCTGCGGATGGATGACCTTGGCGCCGAAATACGCCAGCTCCATGGCCTCGTTGTATGAAAGCTGGTCGATGACCCGTGCGTTTGGCACGCGCCGGGGATCCGCCGACAGCACGCCGTCCACGTCGGTCCAGATGTGGATCTCGCTGGCATCCAGCAGCGAACCGAAGATCGAGGCCGAAAAGTCGCTGCCGTTGCGACCCAAAGTCGTCTGCACGCCTTCAGGGGTGCGCGCCACGAACCCGGGTATGACCAGCGTGCCTTCGAAATCACGCGCACCAGTCTTGTCGGTGGCAGCGCGGGATGCATCCCACTGGATGCCTGGTCCCAACGGACCCCATTCGACCACCACGCACTGGCGCGCGTCGAGCCAGCGCACCGGTGCACCGCCATTCTTGTCCTTGGCCTGGCGACGCGCGGTGAGGTATTCCACGAATAGCGAGCTGGACCACAGCTCACCGTATCCGGCGACCAGGTCGCGCACGTTCTGCGCCGCCGAGCGCATCAGGGTGGTGGTTTGCAATGCTCCCACCAGGTCCGTACGGTCCTGGTCAAAGCGGGCCAGCCACTTGGCGGCTGCCGCCGGTTCCAGCAGTTCACTGGCGATGGCTTCGTGCCGGTCGCGCAGGCCGCGCAACTGCGTGGCAATACCCATGTCGCCGCGTTCGGCCATGCTGACCAACCCCAGCAGGGAATCGGTTACGCCCTTGCAGGCTGACAGCACCACCCCGAGCCGCGGGCTGGGCTGGGACTCAAGAACGTCCGCCACCTTCCGAAAGCAGGCTGCGTCGGCGACACTGGAGCCGCCGAACTTGTGTACCACCCAGGCGTTGGACCCTTTGGATTGCATCTATTTTGTGGCCGAAGTTACTGTTAAATAGGTAAAAACCCGCGAACTCTAAAGGTCACGGGGCAGCGAGGCAAGCAAGCATGACACGAGCCGTGCAATGAGTATCGACCACGAGCCTGGGCTTCACGCCCTGGTGCTGGCGGCAGGCAGCGCCAGTCGCTTTGGTTCGCCCAAGCAACTGGTGCGAATTGGCGGGCAACCAATGCTGCACAGGGCAGTGTCCCAGGCCACCGAAGTGGTGGGCCATGCCGTCACCGTGGTGCTGGGCGCCTATGCCGACCAACTGGCCCCGCTGCTCAAACACTCCTCCGCATCAGTGGTGATCAACCGTCATTGGGAGGAAGGAATAGCCAGTTCACTGCGTGCCGGTGTTGCCAGCCTGCCCGGCAGTTGCGACGGCGTGCTGGTGGTGCTGGCCGATCAGGTCAGCGTGACCACCTTCGATCTCAAGCGGCTGGCCACGGCATGGAAGCGACAACCCGAGTGGCTGATTGCGGCCACCTATGACGGTCACGTGGGCGTGCCGGCGATATTTCCGCGCACTTCGTTCCCGGCATTCAGCGAACTGCGTGGTGACGCCGGCGCAAGGTCAATCCTGACTCGACACTACGACCGATGCCTGCGCATACCCATGCCCAATGCCGCCATCGACATTGATCGTCCGGAGGACTTGCTCAACATTGCCGCGGTGGGGGCAAATGGGGCGCCGCCCTCAACTCCTGCGGATCCCAAGATTTGACTATTTATTCACCCTCCTCGTACACGAAAGTCCGATTGCATGGGGGTAATGCCTACCGACCGTAGTGGCACCCTTCCCGTTGCATAGCAAGCGTGGTGCCATGGGTCATGATCAAAGGTGCGCAGAGCGCCGATCAGCAACTCCCTGGCGAAAGGCACAAGCAGCGGATGGCAGTAGACCACTTCGATCTTGAGCAGGTTGGCGTCTGCTACTCCTGAGCTTCGATAGTTAAGGGCGTCATTGGGAATGACCCACTCACCCTCGCGTTCAATTGCAAATTCGCGTTGCGCCACTGGGTCCGGTGCTAGGGTGGTAAAATGGGCATGCAAGCCCACATCCACGGCCGCCCGGGCATAAGCATCGATAACACGCGGCACCACATTGTCAGAACTGACGGGGTTTGCCGAAACAAAAAGGGGGACCATGGCCCTGGTGAACTCCGCACGTATGGCATCCGGGTCGCCATGGGAAACAGCGCCGCGCCGAGCTGCGGAGAATGTCGCGTAGTCCACATGATGATTGGCAACCAGCAGCAGTCCGGTCTGCAGCGTGCCAAGAAGCAACGGCAGTAGCGCAAACAGCGCCACGATATGAAACTCCACCATGGCTGCGCCGCGCGCGTGATGCCTGTGGGGATTCAGCATGGGGTTATCCAGTCGCCTTCCCGCCATCCCAGCCGCTCGGTCACGCCCGCACGCAACTCCCACACTGCCCACGCACCCCGATGACTCACGAATCGCCATGGCCTGACCCGCGACTGGATGCGCAGAATGCGGCCGGATACATCACAGAAGATGACGTCGATGGCATAGGCCATGCCCATGGTGTGAATGGCCGAACAGCGGCGCAACAGGAGTGCGGACTGTTGATCCGGACAGCGCCTCAGCAACAGGCCGCGAGTACGCTCAAATCCTGTCTCGCAGATGTGCACATGCATACGCAGACGCCGTCGATTGTGCTCGACCCGGTGGATGATCATGACGCGAACGCCTCCGCCAGCCGCACAACGATGGGCACGGCAAGGACAATGAATGTGCAGGGGAAGATGCACAGGATCAGGGGTCCGAGCAGTTTGACCGGCGCCTGCATGGCCAGTCGCTCGGCCCGGGCGAAGCGCTCCGCGATCCGTTGTTGGCCCTGCCCACGCAATATCCCGCCGAGGCTCATGCCCGAACTCTCCGCATGTCCCAAGGCCGCTGCCAGCGCCGAAAGGCTGGGCACGGCATATAGCGCAGCGACTCGCTCGAAGGCGTGCGCACGCAGCTGGCCGCCGCGAACCTCACGCAGTACGTGCTCGAAGTAGCGGCGCAACGGGCTGTCCGGTGCGCCTTCGATGATCTGGTTTACCCCCGCGGTCAGTGTGGCGCCTGCCTCCACGCATACAGTAAGCAAGTCCAGATATGAAGGCAGGTCCCGCGCGATGCGCTGCTCGATCAGGCGTCGCGCCTTGCGGACCCACAATCCGCCCAGCGAATAGCCAGCAAGGCACCCCATCAGGGCTATGGGGATTGCGGATGCGCCAATAAGGATTGCCGCCAGCGCTGCAAACAGCGCCGTGGTCAGCGCGTGCATGAAGCGCATTCCAATCCAGGATGCAGGCGTCAGTACGCTTTCAAGTTCCACCGAGGCCAGCACCTTTCCGATTCGTTGCAACTGGCTTGCTGACAGGAATGGCGTGACCGCTGTGGCAGTCAACATTGCCGGGATGCGCAATGGACTCATGAACAACGGAAGTGATTGGCTAGCGGGCTGTACCCGCCTGCCTGCCCGTAGCAACTGCAGCAGCAGGATTACCACCACGCCGGTCGCCAACCCGGTACAGCCCATGGCAAACACAGGCACTGCAACACTCATACCTCAATGCTCACTATTCGACGTATCAACACGAACCCAGTGGCCTCAAGCGCGAACATTGCACCCAGCGCCGCCCATCCCTGATGGGTCTGGTAGAGCTTTCGCATTGCGTCGGGCTCCATGAATCCCAACACCGCCAGCAGCATGACTGGCAGCAGGCCCACGATGAGCCCTTGCAGCTTTCCCTGGGAAGTCAGTGCCCGTATGCGTGCCTCCATGGCCATGCGACTGCGCATTACATCCGCCAGCCTCGACAATGACTCCGCGAGATTGCCGCCCAGTTCCCTGGTTGCGCGAAGCAGTGTCGACAACATGGAAAGGTCGTTGACACCCGCGCGTGCGCGCCATTCATCGACGGCGCGCTCGATCGGAATTCCCACGCGGTATTGCCGCAGCAGCATGCCCAGGTCGTCCTTCAATGGCGCGGGTTGACGCGCTGCCACCTGTCCCAGGGATTGTGAGAGTCCTTGCCCGGATCGCAACAGCCCCGCCCACAGGGCCAGCGCGTCGGGCAATTGCGCGGCAATGAGCGCGTTTCGCCGGGCGCGCAATACGCGCACCAGTACACGTGGAATGGCGGCTACCAGTCCGGCAACGACCACCCACGCCGGCCAGGCCGCGCCCGACAACCAAAGTGCTCCCACCGCCCCAATAAGAGATACGGACGTGATCAGTGTCACTTTCCCCGCACTGACAAAAATGAACAGGCTGGCCAGGTCCGCCTCAGTGGTTTGACCAGACGCCCTGAAGCCCGGCCAACCCTCGGCGCAACACATCCGCAATCCCACCGTGACGAATGCAGCGATTGAAAGGAACACACATGACAGGCCAATGATCACGAAGTTTTCTGCTCCATTGCGTCGAATAGACTCGCGGCAGCTTTCCGATCGGACGGATCCAGGGTCTCAAGGAACACCGGATGATTTCCGCAGGAGCGAAATCGTCCGCACACCTGACCGCCGGGTTTGGTTCCCGTTCGCTCGAACCGAAACAGGTCCTGCATTTGGATCCGACCACTTTCAGTGCCCGTGACTTCTGAAATGGAGACGATTCGCCGTGACCCGCAGGCGAACCGCGCCTGCTGGACCACGATGTTCACGGCGCTGGCTATCTGCTCGCGTACCGCGGCCAGCGGCAGTTCCATTCCGGCCATGAGTGACATGACCTCCAGCCGTGAGAGCAGATCGCGCGGCGAGTTGGCGTGCGCTGTGGTCAGGGATCCGTCGTGGCCTGTGTTCATTGCCTGGAGCATGTCCAGCGCCTCGCCACCGCGACACTCCCCGACGACAATCCGGTCTGGCCGCATGCGCAACGCATTTCTTACCAGATCGCGAATGGAAACCAGGCCGCGTCCCTCCGAGTTCCTGGGCCTGGCCTCCAGCGTTACGAGATTGTCGTGATGTAATTGCAACTCAGCCGAGTCTTCGATGGTGACAATGCGCTCTTCCGGGGCTATCAGCTCCGAAAGACAGTTGAGCAGGGTCGTCTTGCCGGTTCCCGTGCCGCCGGAAACAACAATGTTTTGACGCGCACGGACGGCCAGTTCAAGAAACCGTGCCATGTCCAGGGAAAGCGCCTCGGCCTCCAGCAGTTCCCCTAACCCCAACCTGCGCCGCCCGAATTTGCGGATGGTGACGGTCATGCCTTTGAGGGCCAGCGGCGGGATGATTACGTTTACGCGTGAGCCATCCGGCAGTCGCGCATCGACCATGGGTGAGGACTCATCCACGTGGCGCCCGCTAGTCTGCAAGAGGCGTTCTATCACCCCTCCAAGCGCCTGGGAGCCGGTGAATTTCTGCGGGGAACGAGTAATACGACCTGCCCTTTCCACAAAGATGTCTTGCGGGCCGTTGATCATTATTTCGGAAATCGATTCGTCAGCCAGCAAATCCTCGAGGGCACCCAGTCCTACCACTTCCTGCAGCAGCGACTTCTCCAGCCGGGATCGCTCCTCCGTGTCGAAGCCTCCGCTGTGGTCAAGGATCTCGCGAAGGTGCCGTTGTGCCAGCTGCCATAACTGTGCGTCGCTCATGCGGCGAATATCCGTGCGTCGAAGGTCGAGGCGTTGGATCAGTTCCTCGTGCAAGCCGCGTGCATCCACACCCTGCACGCTCATTGCCGCGCACCCTCAGAGCCAGAGGCTGCATGAGGATCCGTCAGCGCATTGGCGCGATCCACAAGTCCCTGCTGCTGAGGCCCCGGGTGACTGACATTCTCAATGCCCGCCTCGAAGCGGTGCGGCGTAATGAGCACCACCAGCTCCGTTTGCCTTTGTTGTCGCTTGGTCGACGCGAAAAGCCCGCTGCCCACCGGTAAATCCGACAGGCCGGGTATGCCCTGACGGTCGCGGCTGTTCTCGCGTGCCAGCAGTCCGGCAATCGCAATGGTTTCTCCCGCCTGCGCATTGATGGCGGTGCTGGTTCTGCGCTTCACAAAACCGGGGTAGTCCCGCACGCGCACAGACGAATCCACCTGGCTGAGTTCCACATCAACCTCAGCATAGATGCCGCCGTTGGACTCGGCCCGCGGCCGCACTTCAAGGATTACGCCATATTCCTTGTACTGCACATCGACAGCTCCCAATCCGTCGGTTACCGGAATGGGTACCTCCCCACCGGAAATGAATCGTGCCACTCCGCCACTGCGACAACTCAGCGTGGGCTCTGCCACCGTTTGCGCCAAGCCGCGCTGCTGCAGCAGATCGATACGCGAACCCAGCGTTGTGGCAAGCGTGGCGCTCACGTGCACGCCCTGTCCGCCGCCTGCGCGTATGGAAACCTCGGGCCCCGTGATAGTGGAGTCCCAGCGCAATCCCAGCTGCCGAAGCTGATCGCGACGCACCTCGACGATACGTACATCGAGCTGGACCATGGTTTCCCAGCCCAGGCGGCCCACAAAATCCAGCACCAGGCCCGGAAAAAGGGATACCACGGAAATGGCTCGTTGATGATCGGCCTCGCTGACGCGATCGCCTTCCAGAAGGATACGGTCGCTGACGATACGCGCGGTGACCCCGGCAACGCCCACCAGCAGTTGCCGCACCTCTTCAAGGCGCGCGGTCAGGTCCTGGTCATGCACATTGATCTGCAACACATGGCGGGAACCATCGCGCAGCCACAATTGCGCGGTCGTGTGTCCGGCCGACTCCCCCAACAGCAGCAACTGACCGCGCTCGGGCGTTGTAATCGAGACGATCTTGCCACTGCCAAGCGCAACCCTGCGAATATCCGCCAGCAGTATTTGCGAGTCTCCCACCGTCAGCGTTATTGCGGCAGGCAGCGAAAGCGTCTGAGCTTGCAGTCCTGCCGACGCCAGCAACAGGCCAGTTACTATCCACGACTTCATGTCCGCCCCCCCTGAAGCGGCGATCTCCCTATATTCATTTGCGAAACGTGGGGCACTGCCCCGCCGTTCCCGCCGACAATCAGTTCGACGCTCTCTATTCCTCTGTCGCCCGCGACACCCGCGCGACGTTGAACGAACAGCAATTTGCTGTTGCGCGTGGCAACGGACGCAGGGCTGACATCGGCTGGCGCCCGCAACAAGACAGTTAGAGTTCCGGTGCTCTGCGCCAGCACGACGCGCGCTGCATCCTCTGGAGAAACCAGAATGGTCAGGGTCGAGAACCCGCGCCCGGGATCCGGCCCGCGTGCTATCACCTTGTCGTTGGCGACGGCTTCACCGGCGGCCAGAACCTCGACACGCTCAAGCAGTGGCGCCAGGACTGCACCGTCGTTCTGACTTCGCGAGTAGTAGATATCCACCATGTCGCCTGCGCCTAACAGGCCGGACATGGAATTCGTGTCATCCACCGAAATGGTCAATGCGCGCGCGCCGTTGCGCACCAGATTGGAGAGGATTTGGTTGTCACGACTGGTGACAATGGCGGCCTGCACCGGGTCTCCGCGCCGCAGGCCGATGGCAAGGCGTTCGCCGATAATGGCCTTGGCCTGACTTGCGGTCAGTACGCCGGATGGAATGAAATCCGTCGGCATGCGCCTCAGCGCCAGCATGCCCGGCTCAAGCAGTTGTCCAGCGGGCAGATCGCGCGCCGCAACCACAACCTCACTGGGCCGATAACGCGCATTCAATGCAGCCTCGGCCGCGAGTGTCCGCGCCTGAAGCAGGTGCCCGGCGGCAACGGCGCCGGACACTCCTGCCGCCATGCCCAACGCCGACAGCAACACATTTGGCCGCAGAGCCAATTGCAGTAGTTTCATTCTTTCCATGTGGACCCCACTTGCTGCATCTATAGAACAGAGATCACGAAAGACTGGGACCTGAAACAATCCATCAGGACGCGGACCAGGATGGTGACTACCGGACCCTGATCGGCTATGGGATAGAACAACGCCACTGCCAGAGTGCTGGCGACTACCAGGTATTCCACCGCCGCCTGTCCTGATTGCGCGATTGATTTCACCGACCAGGCCCCTGTTGATGCACTTCCAGATAGACCAGGTTGGTGACACCCGCCGGGTATCCATCCGCAGCGTCCATTGCCAGAACGGTGATTTCCGTGGAACCATTTCGCGCCAGAACCTGCCCATCGCGCGATTGCACTTGATAGTTCTGCCTGGTGGCGCCGCGCTGCACGGCCAAAAGGGTAGCCTTGGGTGAGCCACTGCATCGTGCAGTCCGCTGCAAATAGAATCTGCCGTCGATATTTCCACTTATCGCTTGGCCGGACACGCACCCTGCCGGAAGCCGCAGGCTTTCCCGCACCGGTGCCGAGCGCTTGCCAGAAAGTTCACTGTGTGACCAAAGCAATTCAGCTTCGCCAGCCGCATTGCGCCACTGGGCCACTTCCAGACCAGCGTCGTGAATTCTCGACATGATCGTCCATACGCCATTCATCTCGGTATGGACTGCGTGGCGCCCACTTTCGCGCGTCCACTTCTGTTCCAGCCGATCTGCTAACCGCTCCACATCAATGCCTGTCGCCCGACTGACTTGCAGGGGCACACCGTTGACGGAAATCGGTTCTGTCACGGAATCCACGTGGACGCTCAGGTCGCGCCATGCCCCGAGATCCATGGCCCCCGCCAAATGGCTGGCGGCAAGCAGAATCACGGGCAGTACCCAGGTCATTGGCACAACCGCCATGTATCCACTGCATGGATGCGCGGACCAAGGCGATCCTCCGGGACCGTGTCAGGCTCGATCAGGCCCAGGCACAGCTTCCCGATGGTCGGCTCAATGAGGGACAGCGGTACTGCCAGCGCCTGCCAGGCGTTGGAAAGCTCCGCGAGCTTCTGCGTCGGGACCAGGCTGGACGCAAGGTCGCGCACTTGCCGCGGGCTACCGCTATTCCACGGATCCGAAAGAATGGCATAGGGTTGTCGCAGCATGAGATCCAGATTTCTAAAGGGCTCCGGCGTCCACCTTTGCGTGGCCAAGTGGGCCGTGACCTGCCCACTGACATAGCCTCCGGCATCAAGCTCCAGCTTCCGGCCAGTAAGTGCACTGCCTGCTTCGAGCAGTGAAAGCAGCAGGCCGGCTGCGTCGGCTGCGATACCCGGTGCGGCGCCGATCTGCAGTGACTGCGCAATATCGTCCGACTCCACGTATCGGGATCTGCCCACCGCATCCAGCAGGCCCACATCGTCGAAATGTCCCGCGTACAGCCTTTGGGCAGATTCCTGGTGCGTCGCTTGAGGGAAATGCGCTGCGGACTGAAATGCCAGCTGGCGCGCGGCGCTGGTGCCCCTGCGCTGCACTTCCTGATAGCCCGACAGCGTAATGCCGCCCAGCAACAGCAGGAGGAACACCGCCGAGCCTCCCGCGAACTCAACAAGACTTTGACCTTGCTGCGTTCTCACGGCAACACCGCAAATGGATCTACAGCCAGTCCGCGCAGAGGCGCCGTCAACGTACGTGCAGAGGATGGTGTATCCGCCAGTCGCGCCTGCCAGTACGGACTGAAGAGACTTGGATACTCGCGGCGACCATCGCTTCGCGCAAACGGCCTCTGGAAATACAGCTCGGCCGTACCCAGGGCGTGCAGGGCATCGGCGGCGAGATTGGGTGCAACGCTGATTGAATCACCGTGCATTTGCTGCAGGCCTGCAGGCATGAACAAACGATCCGCCGTAAGCATCGACTCGCGAGGCAGTTGCAGCGCCACCGTATAAAGCAGGGACCGGGAATCGCGTGTGCCGGGTCGGACAACATCGCGGATCTCTGGCACGCCGGCATACTGCTGCTGCGCAATCAGCTGGCGCTGGGCCAGGCGTGACGCCCGGGGATTGGTGCGCAAGCTGCCGCCGTGAACGCCTCGCCGGGTAATTGGCGAATGCCTTTGTTCCGCAGCTCCCCAGCCGATGGGGATTTCCTGGTTTGTGACTACTAGATCAATGTGCGCGGAGACCGTGTCGACGCCACGCCAGCTGTACTCACCTATGAGATCGGTTCCGCCACGCCGTGAAACCTGCACCGGTGAGGCCGCAGGCAACAGATCGCCACGCCTCGAGCGCGTGAACCCATCACGGGATGCCATCAGCAGATCAGTGAATCGCCGCAGATCTCCGCCACCACGTTGGTATCGTGCCGTGAACTGGTCTTGCCACTGCGCACCGTTGCGCACCTGTAGCACCCGTGTTGCCTCAGTGACCTGTGCCCGCGGTTCGTTGCCGCGGGCCACGGCACTTACCAGGTTGGCGGCACTGATCAAAGTCTGCTGGAACGCTATGCCTTGGGCGTTCTGCAGAACATCAACGTTCCAATGACTGATCGCCGCTTCCAGCGGTGGCAGTCCGCGCTGGATTCCGGTGTCCACAGCCTTCCAACTTTGCGCCAGCAGCCGCATGGGAACAGTCAACGGCGGCACCCACTGCGCCACGAGGTTCACATTGCGGGTCGTGCGCTGCATATAGGTGGACCAGGAGCGCAGGCTGACCAGCTGGCCAATTGCCACTTCATTGGCAACAATCGCACGATTGAGATATGCCTGGTAATTGAGACTGCGTGCCTCCCACAAGGCTGCGCTGTATGCCGCCGCGTCGGCCGCATTCACCAGTTTCATCTTGTCGTTCACCGTCTGGCCCACGTTGAACACCAGGATGAACGCGCCAGTCAGCACGCCCAAGAAGGCAAGCATGACCACCAGCGCCTGACCGGAATGCGACCGACGCCTCATCAGCGCGCCTGATCGTAGTTGTCGAGTTGCACACCACGGCCGGCTTGCTGCTCCGCCTCGTCGCCGCCTTCGTTGGCCGCGGCCCGCGCCTCGCCTGCACCATTGCCGGCCAGCGCCTGCGCAGTCACTGCCATTTGCCCGCGAAGTGTCTTGCCAAAGGCCGTGTACACCCCTATGGCAGCGATGGCCACAAGTGCCACCACGATGATGTATTCGGTCATGCCCTGACCACGTTGTGTTGAGACTTTCATGGAAACCTCTTTCGTGTTGCGAGGGATCCATTCAACTCTGGCGCCGTACGGATCGCAGCCCGCCAAACTGCTGCGTTTGCTACGATTGGCGATGACCTTCAAATTCGCTGGGCGCGCCTGGGCTGACCTTCGTTCCCGCTGGCGTGTCGCGCTAGCATTTCACCTGGCGATGCAGGCGCTGGGGTTTGCGGTTCTCGCTCCCCTGTTCACATTCATTGCCGACTGGCTGGTGGGCAGATCCGGCGAGCCGGTGGTCAGCAATATCGACCTCATCAGCTTCGTGCTCTCACCCATCGGCATTTTCTTCACCCTGCTCATGGGCTCGCTGCTGGGCACTCTGCTGCTGGCAGAGTTCGCCGGGCATACCTGGATTCTTAGTAGTGTTCTTGCAGGTCGCCTTGTCACGCTGCGCTCCACCTTCGCGGAAGTCTTACGTGTGTGGCCGCGGCTCATCATCCTGGGGCTGCGCATCTTCCTGCGCCTGCTGGTGTTCGCGCTGCCCTTCCTGGCCGTCATCGCATACGTGTGGTTCAGCACACTGGCTGGCCACGACATCAACTATTACCTGACCGAGAAGCCACCCGAATGGAAGCGCGCGGTGCTGATCGTCGCCATTCTCGTATTCATCTACTTCTTCGTGCTGCAACGTCAAATGGGGCGGCTGCTGTTCGCCATCCCGATATTGGTGCTGGAGCGCACTTCTCCTCGCGCAGCCATGAAGCGCAGCCGGGAGCTGACGCAGGGGCGCGTGTTTCGAATTGGCTTTCCGCTGGTGTCCTGGTGGGTATCGATCACGCTGGTGATGTTGGCAATCACGTGGATATGCCGGCAGGTTTCCGATGCGGGGCTCGATTGGGCTGGCATCGCTGCTCCTCGGGTGCTGCCGCTGGTAGCCTCGTTCCTGGTCGTGTCCCTGGTCGGCGCATTTCTCTATAGCGCCTTCTGGTTCGCCGGCCATCAGTTCATGGTCACGCGCCTGTTTCTCGAGCGCATAGGCGATACGTCATGGCAACCGCTCAATGATGAAGCGGCACAGCAAAAGATGGCGCAGCGGATCGCGCGACCCGGTCTGGTTGCCCTGCCTTTCCTGCTGTTGTTATCCCTGGGCGCACTGTGGTTCATTGCCACGCGCGTCAACCTGCACACCAGTGTCGAGGTGACCGCGCATCGTGGTGCATCGATCGACAATCCCGAGAACACCATGGCGGCGTTTCGCGCCGCGCTGGCCGCTGGCGCTGACTACATCGAACTGGACGCGCAGCGCACCAGCGACCACGAGGTGGTGGTCGTGCACGACGGGGATCTGCTGCGCCTGGGCGGCGATCCGCGCAAGGTGGACGCTCTCACCCTGGCGGACCTTGAAACCATCGACATCGGCGCCCGATACAAGCCGCCCTTCCCCAACGAGCCGGCGCCGACACTCAAGCAGGTGATCGACCTGGTCCGCGGCAAGATGAAGATCAATGTTGAGCTCAAGTACAACTTCCCGGATCCGGGTCTGGCCCCGGCCGTGATCGAGCTGTTGCGCGCCGAGAACTTCATGGATCAGGTTGTCATCACCTCCCTGGACTACAACGCCCTGGTCCAGGTCGAATCCCTTGAGCCACAGCTCGTCACCGGCCATATCGTCACCGCATCGGTGGGCAATGTCCTGCGCAGCAAGGCAGACTTCCTCAGTCTCAATGCCGCCAAGGCGACAGTCTCCATGGTTCGTCGCGCGCACGCAGCCGGCAAGAAGGTGCACGTGTGGACCGTCAACACGCCCGAAGCCATGTTGCGCATGATCGAACGCGGGGTGGACAACATCATCACCGATGACCCGGTGCTGCTGGCCCGCGTGATCCGCGAACGCAATGCGTTGTCACGCACCCAGCTATTGGGGTTGCGGTTGCGCGTGCTGTTTGACTATCCGCCAGCCGAGGTCACTGATCCGGCCGCGGTGAGGACGCTTTAGGGGGATTGTCCTCTACCATTGAGTGCCGTGAAGGGGTAGGTTCGCTCATGGGAACGGAGAAGTGAAATGGATAGCACACTGATCGACACGCGAGTACGCAAGCTGGTGGACTGGAAGGCCATCCTGCTGGCCACCCTGGTAGCCGGCACCATCGCATTGCTGTGGAACTTCTTTGTGGTTCCGGCGTTGCTCAAGACCACACCCTGGGTTGCCGTGCGACTGACCGGATCCATCCTCCTGGGCAAGGGCGTTCTGGCTCCCCCGGCCACAGCCCACATCGGCGCACTCATTGCGGCCATCGCCACGCACTACGTGCTGGCCCTGGTCATGACGGCCATCATCGCGTTTGTCATTCATCGCGGCGGCCTGGTGGGCGGCATATTGATTGGCGGGTTGCTGGGGCTGTCGTTCTACTGCATCGACTACTACTCACTCACTTTCTTCATGCCCCAGTTCTTCGCCATCCAGCACTGGTCGCTGGTGGTGGGACACATACTCTTTGGCGCGATTGCGGGCGGCACATACGAGCTGTTTGAAGACCAGATCTTCGAAACCGATATCACGCGGAGGGCATGAGCATGCCACTTGGATTTGGATACCAGGACCGCATGAGCCCGCGTCGCGGCAGTTTTCTGGGCCCAAGAGTTTGGATGGCCCTGGCGCTGGTGGCCTTCGCGTTCATCTCCTACCAGTGCTCGACTGAATACAACCCGGTCACCGGTGAAGAGCAGCACCTTTCGCTGGCACCACAGCAGGAGATTGCCCTGGGCCTGCAGGCAATGCCGGAAATGATGCAGCAATATGGCGGGGAGTTGCAGAACCCCGAGGCGCAAGCCCTGGTCGATCGGGTGGGCAAGCGCGTTGTCGCTCAAAGCGATGCGGGCAAGACCGACTGGCAGTACGATTTCCACCTGCTGGCGGACCCACGCACCATCAATGCCTTCGCCCTGCCCGGGGGACAGGTGTTCATCACCGCTGCCCTGCTGCAGAAGCTCAAGACCGAAGGCCAGCTGGCCGGCGTGCTGGGCCACGAAGTGGGCCATGTGGTTGCCCGCCACTCGGCGCAGCGCATGGCCAAGGACCAGCTTACCCAGGGCATCACCGGTGCAGTGCTGGTGGCCTCTGGCAGTGGCAACGATGCACAGATGGCACAGATGATCGGCCAGATGGTCAACATGAAATACGGACGCGCGGACGAACTGCAGTCAGACACGCTGGGCGTACGTTTCATGTCGCAGGCAGGCTATGACCCGCGTGCCATGGTGTCCGTGCAGGAGATGTTGGCCGCCGAGTCCGGGGGAGATGCGCCGCCGGAAATCATGAGCACCCATCCCAGTGCGCCCAATCGCATCCAGACCATCCAGGCTGCCATCGCCACGATTTATCCAAATGGTGTACCCGCAGGTATGCAACCTTGACCGAAGCGCTGCATGAAATTCTCAAGCGTGCAGTGGTTGTTCCGGTCATCGTGGTGGATGACATCCGCCACGCCGCACCATTGGCCGAGGCGCTGGTGTCCGGCGGACTGACCGTACTTGAAGTGACCCTTCGCACTCCCGTTGCGCTCGACGTGATCACCGCGATGCGTCGTGCAGTTCCCGAGGCCGTGGTGGGTGTGGGCACCATTACCGAAACTTCCCATGTGCAAGCTTCTGTGGATGCGGGGGCACAGTTCGGCGTGTCCCCGGGCTTGCATCCCGATCTGGTGGATGCAACCAGGGCAGCCAATCTTCCCTACCTGCCCGGCATCGCGACGGTGTCGGAACTGATGCAGGCGCGTTTGCTGGGTTTGCGCGTATGCAAGTTCTTTCCGGCGCAGCAGGCCGGCGGTGTTGCCATGCTGCGCACGTTTCATTCGGTGATTCCCGATGTGCACTTCTGTCCAACGGGAGGCATTGATGCGCGCAATGCTCCAGAGTTCCTCGCCTTGCCCAATGTGTTGTGCGTGGGTGGCTCCTGGGTCACGCCTGCCGCGCTGCTAAAATCTGGCGGATGGGATCAGATCACTGCCTTGGCCCAAGCCGCAGCGACAATGGGCCGGACGTCACAATAGGATATTCGCTGGTCGCGAATCAGCGGCCAGGCGGCTAAAATAGCCGACGGTGAAGAACTCGCGCACACTCTCCCCGCAGCTGCTCACGCTGCTTGCCCTGGGAATGGTCACCTTCGCCGGTTACGCCCCCGCTGCCTCGCAGGAACCAGTGGACCGCGTAATCATCCAGTGGCGCACCGCGCCCCCCGACTCCGACACCGAATCCCGCGCAACCCGTCGTATCAGTGCACGCACCGGCCAGCCCATTGCGCGATCGCAGCGCCTCGGTGGCAGGCTGTCCGTGCTGCAGCTGGACAAGGCACGCTCCGGCCTGGAGCTCAACGCCACACTGGCCGCCCTGCGTTCTGATCCCGAAATCGAACTGGTGGAACCGGACCGGCGCGTTCACGCGCATGCCTTCGCACCTTCTGATCCCCTGTTCGCCGGCCAGTGGTACATGCAAAGCGTGCAGCCGGCAGCCACGCGTGCGGAGTCTGCGTGGGACATCACCCACGGCGGCACCAGCCCGGCCACAGCCACCATAGTGGTGGCGGTGCTGGACACCGGCGTGCGCTTCGAGCATCCGGACCTGCGCCGCGTTTCCGATAACAACGGCAAATTACTGCCCGGGTACGATTTCGTTTCCGGTGAGTCGGCCACGTCCTTCGGGAGAGCCAATGATGGTGACGGCTGGGATCCCGACCCCTCGGATCCCGGCGATTTCCTTACGGCCACGGACCTGGCCAACGCGCCGTTCAAAGATCAGAAATGTGGCGATCCGTTGCCCAGCAGCTGGCACGGCACGCGGGTGGCCGGAATGATTGCAGCGGACACCGACAACGCACTGGGCGTTGCCGGCACAGGCTTCAATGTGCGCATATTGCCAGTGCGCGTGCTGGGGAAATGCGGCGGGTTCGACTCTGATGTGATCGCGGGGATGTACTGGGCCGCGGGCATGCCCATTCCACCCCCGTTCCTGCTCAATCCGGCCCTGCCTGTGAATCCTACTCCGGCGCAGATCATCAACATGAGCCTGGGCGGAGTCGGCCCCTGCAGCGCCATCTATGCCTCGGCCGTCCGGGACATCACCGCGCGTGGGGTGTTGATCGTGGTGTCCGCCGGCAATGAAGGTGGGCCCGTCGACTCACCGGCCAACTGCCCGGGCGCCATGGGCGTAGCGGGCTTGCGCCACGTGGGCACCAAGGTTGGTTACAGCAATCTTGGAGCCGAAGTGGGAATTGCCGCGCCTGCTGGCAACTGTGTAAACCTGCCGACACTGGGGGATCCTGATCCCCCGTGCCTGTTCTCGCTCGACACGACTACCAATGACGGCGTAAGCGGTCCTGGCAGTTCCACATACACCAACCAGCTGAACCAAAGCGTGGGCACCAGCTTCGCTGCGCCCCAGGTCGCAGGTACCGCAAGCCTGATGAAGGCGGTAAATCCCGCACTGACACCGGCATTGCTGATTGCGCGCATAAAATCCACCGCGCGCGAATTTCCCAAGAGCAGTGACAATGCCGGCGTCCCGGCCTGTATCACTCCAACCACCGATTCCCTGCAAAAGGACGAGTGCATCTGCAACAAGTCGTTCTGCGGCGCCGGAATGCTGGATGCAGCCGCCGCGGTGGTTGCCGCCCTGCGCCCTGTTGCCCTGGCGAAAGTGGATGGCACCGTCAGCGTGGGCCACATGCTGACACTCGACGGGTCGCAAAGCGGTGCCTCCGTGGGCAGAACACTCACTGTCTACAACTGGACCGTGATTGCCGCCATCGGTGGCGCCTCGACGCCAAACATACAATCGCCGGGCAGCGCGGTTGCGCAAGTGCTGTCTCCCACCAGCGGCAGTTATTCCCTGCGTCTCACCATCACCGATAGCGCCGGTGCCACTGACAGTGTTGACCTGACTATTGATGCGGCCACCTCTGGAGGCGGCACCGTCAGCGCCAGCCCTCCTCCTGAAACAGGACATTCCGGCGGCGGCAGCACAAGCCCGGACTTCCTGATCCTTCTGAGCCTGCTTGCATTGACGCGGCGCTGGCGCACCAACGCGGGGTTCAAATGGATCTGATCCAGGCGCTGATCCTCGGCCTGGTCGAGGGTGTTACCGAATTCCTGCCAGTCAGCTCCACCGGCCACCTGCTGGTGGCACAGCGACTGCTGGGCATTCCCGAGAGCGCGGTCGCCAATGGCTATGCCATCGCCATACAGGCCGGCGCCATCCTTGCCGTGTTGGGCATTTACCGGCAGCGCGTCGGCCACATGCTGCTGGGGGTGATGGGCAAGGATGCGGCCGGGCTGCAAATTGCGCTGCGCATAGGGGTGGCCTTCCTGCCGGCAGCGCTGCTGGGTGCGCTGTTCAAGGACCAGATCGAGCAACGCCTGTTTGGTGTAAAGCCAGTCATTGCGGCGTGGGTGGTCGGCGGCGTGGCAATCCTGACGCTGTCGCGATGGATCAATGCGCACCGGCAAGGCAAGGATCTGGCCGCGCTTACCTGGCTCGGCGCGATATTGATTGGCCTGTTCCAGTGCCTGGCGATGTGGCCCGGTACCAGCCGCAGTCTGGTCACCATCCTGGGCGGGCTGCTGATCGGTCTTTCACTTCCTGCGGCGGTGGAGTTTGCGTTCCTGCTTGGAGTGCTGACCCTCGGCGCCGCCACCGCCTACACGGCATTGAAGGAAGGCAGCGGCATGGTTGCTGCCTATGGCTGGCCGGTGCTGCTGGCCGGCTTCCTCATGGCGTGGATCTCCGCAGCCATCGCCGTAAAGTGGATGGTTGCATACCTCAATCGGCATGGCCTGGCAGTGTTTGCATGGTGGCGTTTCGCAGCAGCCGGCCTGGCCGCGCTGCTGCTGCTCTGACCCCCATCATCGACCCTAGGATTCAGTAATGAACTTGGTGACCAGACAGGCGTCGAGACCTTCGATGCCTTCTTCTGATCCATGGCCGCTTTCCTTGACGCCACCGAACGGCGCCTCGGGCGCGGCAATGGTGAAACTGTTGATGCCCAGCATGCCCGACTCCACCTGCTCGCCCAGCAGATTGACGCGCTTCGACGACTGGGTGAAAGCGTAGGCCGCCAGGCCGTAAGGCAGGCGGTTGGCCTTTTCAATGGCCTCGTCGAAATCACGGAATGGGCTGAGCACAGCCACCGGTCCGAACGGCTCCTCGTTCATGATGCGCGCGGAATGCGGCACATTGCCCAGCACGGTGGGCGCATAGAAATAGCCCTTTCCGGGCAACGGGTGCCCCCCGGTCAACAACTTTGCACCGCTGGCCACGGCCTCATCTATCAACATTGCAACCGCCGGTCGTCGGCGTTCGTGCGCCAGCGGGCCCATGCGCACGCCATCGTCCATGCCGTTGCCGACGCGTAGTGCTTTGGCGCGCGCCGCGAAACCGGTGGCAAACTTTTCGTAGATGCCTTCCTGCACATAGAAGCGCGTGGGTGACACGCAAACCTGGCCGGCGTTTCGATATTTTGAAGCCACGGCCTGGTCGAGCACTGCATCCACATCCACGTCGTCGAACACCAGCACCGGGGCGTGCCCACCCAGTTCCATGGTCGTACGTTTCATGCCAGCGGCGGCCTGAATGGCCAGATCCTTACCCACCGGGATCGACCCGGTGAACGTGATCGCGCGGATAACCGGCGACGCAATCAGGTGTCGGGACACCTCGGCGGGAACACCAAACACAACAGCCATCACGCCAGCCGGAACGCCCGCATCTATCAGTGCCTGTGCAATGGCCAGCGCACAGGCGGGAGTTTCTTCAGCGGGTTTGACGATCACGCTGCAACCGGCGCCCAGTGCAGCGCCCAGCTTGCGCGCGGGATTGCCCAGTGGAAAATTCCATGGCGCGAATCCCGCAACCGGTCCCACCGGCTCTTTCACCACCGTCATGCGCATGCCAGCGATGCGCTGCGGCAATACGCGGCCATAGGCGCGCCGCCCTTCTTCTGCATACCACTCGAAGATCTCGGCAGAAATATTGAGTTCGACCCGCGCCTCGGGCAATGCCTTGCCCTCTTCCATGGTCGCCAGTTGCGCAATGGCATCGCCGCGTTCGCGAATCAGGTCCGCGGCCTTGCGCAGGATGCGACCACGCTGCTGCGGACCCAGGGCACGCCAGACCGGCCATGCGCGGCGGGCGCATTCCAGTGCATGGTCCAGGTCCGCCGGCGTTGCCAGCGGCACATGCCCCAGCAACTCTTCGGTTGCCGGGTTTATGACCGGACGCGTCGCGCGTCCCTGGCCACTGAGTTTCTTGCCATCGATGAGCAGGTAAAGGTCGGGGTATGCCATGGCCTTGTGATTAAATATCGGCCCCGGAACAACTCCAGAGCAACAGACCGCACATGGTAAACAAAGCTGCCTACTTGCGCATCGCAACCGAAGAAGCCTTCGTGACGAAGGACATCCTGGCCGGGTATCACCGCCTGCTGGCCGATAGCAGCTTCACTGACCCGGGTTTTCGCAGCCTCTGGGGCTTCTATGGCACCCATCAGAGCCAGCGTGCCAAGGACATCAACGAACGCCTGCAAGGCATAGGCGCGATGCGCATCGCGCACATGGACGAGACCGGCATCGACCGCCAGATCATTGCCCTTACCGCGCCCGGCGTGCAGGTGTTTGATCCTGCCACCGGCAGCGCACTTGCCATTGATGCCAATGATCAGTTGGCAGAAGCCTGTCGCGCGCACCCTGCCCGCTTTACGGGAATGGCGGCCATCGCCCCCCACGATCCGGCAAATGCCGTAAAGGAAATGGAACGCGCAGTGAAAAAGCTGGGCTTCCGCGCAGTCATCATCAACAGCCACACCCAGGGCCACTATCTGGACGAGCCGCAATTTGCGCCGGTGCTTGAAGCTGCCGAGGCGCTCAACGTGCCCATCTACCTGCATCCCCAGACACCGCCGCCAGCAATGATCAAGCCCTTCCTGGATGCCGGCCTGGATGGCGCGGTCTTTGGCTTCGGCTGCGAGACCGGCCTGCACATGCTGCGTGTCATCACGGGAGGCGTATTCGATCGCCATCCGAAGCTGCAGTTCATCATCGGGCATGGCGGCGAGGCGCTGCCGTTCTGGCTGTATCGCCTCGACTACATGCACGGCGCCACGGTGCGTTCACAGCGCTACCCGTTCATGAAGGCATTGCAGCATCCGGTCAGCCATTACCTGCGCAATAATGTCTACGTCACCAACAGCGGCGTCGCCTGGCAGCCAGCCATCGAGTTCTGCCAGAAGGTCATCGGCGTGGACCGCGTGATGTACGCAATGGATTATCCCTATCAATTTGTTCCCGAAGAAGTTGGCTTCTGCGACGCCATGACCATATCGGCGGCCGACAAGAAGGCCTTCTTCCAGACCAACGCCGAGCGCGTGTTCAAGCTTTAAGGAGAGCCATCATCAGCAAGCACGTTTGCGTGCGCGAAATTCCGCGCCCCGAGAGCTCCGTCAGCAAGGCGCTGGCCACCTACGGCGTTGCCACTGCGCATGAGTCGCAGGGCCGCACCGGCCTGATGGCGTCCTACATGCGTCCCATCTATGCAGGCAAATCCATTGCCGGCCCGGCTGTGACGGTGTCCGCGCCTCCGGGCGACAACTGGATGATTCATGTGGCGGTTGAAGTGTGCAAACCCGGCGATATCCTGGTCGTGGCGCCCACTTCGCCCTGTAATGACGGCTATTTCGGCGACCTGCTGGCCACCTCGCTGCAGGCGCGTGGCGTACAGGCCTTGATCATCGATGCCGGCGTGCGTGACGTGGCCACACTCAAGGAAATGGATTTCCCGGTGTGGAGCAAGTGCATCTACGCGCAGGGCACCATCAAGGCCAGCCTGGGATCGGTCAACGTGCCGGTGATCTGCGCGGCGCAGCTGGTGAATCCCGGTGACGTGATAGTGGCCGACGATGACGGCATCTGCGTGGTTCGCAGTGCCGATGCCGCGCAGGTGGCTGCGGCTGCGGCCAAGCGGGCGTCAATGGAAGAAGAAAAGCGCCTGCGCCTGGCTTCGGGCGAACTGGGCATGGATATGTACAAATTCCGCGAGACGCTGGCGGAAATGGG
>JBDTPN010000033.1:0-37290 GCA_039932715.1 Pseudomonadota bacterium
CCAGTGTGGCTGGTCGTCCTCTCAGACCAGCTACGGATCGTCGCCTTGGTAGGCCTTTACCCCACCAACTAGCTAATCCGAATTCGGCTCATCTCATAGCGCAAGGTCTTGCGATCCCCTGCTTTCAACCGTAGTTCGTATGCGGTATTAGCCTGAGTTTCCCCAGGTTATTCCCCACTACGAGGAAGATTCCGAATCATTACTCACCCGTTCGCCGCTCGTCAGCACGTATTGCTACGCCTGCTACCGCTCGACTTGCATGTGTTAAGCACGCCGCCAGCGTTCAATCTGAGCCAGGATCAAACTCTTCACTTGAAGCTTTTGAACTTTCAACTAAAAAGAGTGAACTCAAAACCCATTGCTGGACTTTTTTGGTCACTCGGTCAATGACACCAAAGTGCATGACGCGAGTCCCCACACAAATTACCTGCCGAATTTTTAAACAGCACCCGAGTCGCAATGGACAAGGGGATTCGCCACACCCCTCGTTGTCGAGGTGGGTGCAGCGGGGGGCGGAAGTATAGCGACCTGCTGCCTTCCGTCAACCCTCAAGAAAACTTTATTTTTCCCGCCGGAATCACGTGCTTTTGTGCGCTGCGATCCCTTCGAGAGGGCGCGCAGTATAGCTATCAAGAAGGGGGTGTCAACGCCTTTCTGAGGACCCCGCCACCCCGTTTCAGAGCCCCCAAGGGGGTTGCCGCTACAGCATGTGCGGCCGCCGCAGCTGATGAGGCCGCCAGGCCGTACAGCATGGTCATCCGCGACGCAAGGATTCTTGAGACCATCAAGGTTTGCCAGACCCTCTACACAAGGTTCGATGTTCCTGCAGCCCTTCCTGGCCAAGGGCCTGGGCGCGGGTCGCACCCTCAGTGTCAACGTGGAGTCCACCTACGACTGGAACAGCGGTCAGTGGACCATTCCGGTGAACTTTTCGTACTCTAAGGTGACCAAATGGGGTTCGCAGATGGTCAGCCTTGCCGGCGGCGTGCGCGTCTACCTGGACAAGCCTGATGGGGGGCCGGACTGGGGTCTGCGGGGCGTGGTGACACTGCTGTTTCCGAAGTAAAAGAGGCACAATTCAGTTATGGCCCACAAATACGCATTTCCTCTGGCTCTGGCTGCGCTGGTCTGCACTGCTGCCTGGGCCGCTGAGCCGCCGGCGCGACCGGATTTTACTGGCATCTGGACATCGTACGTCCCGCCAGGCCCACGACCTCCTCGCACCGCCGGCGGCGGATTCCGCGGCCCGGGCGCGACCTTGCCCTACACGCCCGAAGGCAAGAGTCGGTTGGAGGATTACCGCAAGTTGCTGGGCCCGGAGAACGCCAACCCGGCGGCCTACTGCGTGGACTACGGCATGCCCAGCATGATGGAAAATGCCGGCGGCTATCCCATCGAGTTCATCCAGAAGCCTGACCAGCTGACCATCATCTATGAGGTCGAAGGCGAGATGCGACGCGTCTACATGGGGGATCGCAAGATTCCTCCCGAGAAGCGCATTCCCACCCGACAGGGCTACTCCGTTGGTCATTGGGAAGGAAGCACTCTGGTGGCGGAAACCACCGACCTTGAAGACGGCATTGACCAGAGCTCGCACCCGCACGGGGAGGATGCGAAAATCGTCGAGAGGTTCTCCCTGGGCACTGATGAAAAGGGAACCAAGGTCCTGAGCTACGAGATGACGCTGACCGACCCGGCGTTTTACACAGAGCCTGTCAAGACGCAGAAGAAGTGGATGCCGCTGGTCAACGGCTACATCATCACTTACCGATGCCCCGACGAATTCTGGCTGGCGCTACTGGATGCGCGGCGCGCACAGCTCAAGGCCGGCAAGCCGGCGGATGCGAAGATGAGCGACGTATACAAAGCATACGAAGCGAAGGAATGATGAATATGAAGAACTTAATGCGATCCGGGATTTTCCTTGCGGTGCTGGCCCTGGGGAGTGCGGGCGCTTACGCCCATCACTCGGCCGCGCAATTCGACTTCACGCACCAGATCACCATCCAGGGAACTGTGAAGTCTTTTCATGTCACCAACCCGCACACCGCTGCGGTTATCGAGGTGACTGACGCCAAGGGAACGCGCGACGTTGAATACGAAGGACACAGCGCCAGCAATTTCTATCGCGCGGGATACACGAAAGATGCAGTCAAGTTTGGCGATCATGTGTCCATCCTGATTGCGCCCCGCCGTGACGGTAAAGACGGTGGCTTCATCAGCGCCTTCACTACTGCCAGTGGGCAGACCATCGGGTTTGGCGGGCTGTCGCCCAGCACCGGCAAGGCCGAAGAGAAAGCGCCGGGGGCGGCGACCAAGCCCTGATCCAGCTAAGGCGGCGAGACCTGTACGCGCGCGAAGCGCCGCGGGCCCAACTGCAGGATATGCTCCGCACCCACCGCAAGGCGCAGTTCCTTGTCGGTGGTCTTGTTGCCATCCACCCGCACCGCGCCCTCGGCAATCTTGCGATTGCCTTCGGCATTGCTAGTCACCAGGCCCGCTTCCTTGAGTGCTGATGCCAGGCGTAGGCCACCGGCATCGGCGCTACTCAGAAACTGCAACGGCAGGTCCGTGGGCAGGGTTTTTTGCGAGAAGCGCGCAACGAAAGTTTCCTGGGCGCGAGTGGCCGCTGCACCGTCGTGGAATCGCGTGACGATTTCCGAGGCCAGTTCAAATTTCACATCGCGGGGATTGCGACCGTTCTCGACGGCTTGTTTGAGTTTCTCGATCTCCGCCAGCGGGCGAAAACTCAGTAATTCGAAATAGCGCCACATCAGCACATCAGAAATGGACATCAGCTTGCCGAACATGGTGTCGGGGTCTTCGGCAATGCCCACGTAATTGCCCATGGATTTGGACATCTTGTTGATGCCGTCGAGGCCCTCGAGCAGGGGGACGGTGATCACCACCTGCGCCTCCTGGCCGTAGTGCTCCTGCAGCGCGCGCCCCACCAGCAGGTTGAAGGTCTGGTCCGTGCCGCCCAGTTCCACGTCGGCCTTGAGCGCAACCGAGTCGTAGCCCTGCACCAGAGGATAGAGAAACTCGTGCAAAGCAATGGGCTGGTTGCCCTTGTAACGCTTGCTGAAGTCATCGCGCTCGAGCATTCGCGCGACGGTGTGCCGGGCGGCGATCTCGATCAAGCCGGCAGCGCTCATTGAGCCGAACCAGCGCGAATTGAAATCCACCTTGGTCTTCTTGGCATCGAGGATCTTGAACACCTGCTGCTGGTAGGTGCGCGCGTTGGCCTGGATTTCCTCCGGCGTAAGCCGTGGACGGGTGATGTTGCGGCCGGTGGGGTCGCCGATCAGCCCGGTGAAGTCCCCGATCAGGAACACCACCTCGTGCCCGAACTGCTGGAACTGGCGCATCTTGTTGAGCAGCACCGTGTGGCCCAGGTGCAGATCCGGCGCGGTGGGGTCGAACCCGGCCTTCACGATCATCGGCTTGCCGCGCCGCAGCTTTCGGACCAGGTCCGCTTCGGTGAGGATTTCGTTGGCGCCGCGCCGCAGCTCGGCAAGCTGTTCGGCCAGCGCGCCGGTAAGTGCCGGTGCGTCAGGACTTGGACTCATGGTTCAGCTGCAGGATACCCCAGCCCCCGACAGTGCGCACTGCGCCTTCGACAGCCCGCGCGTGACGCAACACCCTGGAGAATGTCTGAAGGGAGCTGCTTTGCGAGTGGTGCGACCGACCTTGCTCTCGCGCTCAATTGACGTGCCAGAAGTCTCAATTCACCTGGACGGCTACACTTATTGATTGACCACGGGAGGATGGTTTCGTATGGTCCCAAGGATTGAGGCGCAGGCGCCTGATTAAGGTACAGTTTTGCCGTGACCATGCCCCCTGCTGACCAGACTCCCCCCTCTCCCCTCGACCGTCGCGCGCTTTCCCTTCGCCTGTTGCAGCTGCTGTGCTGTGCCGGCGTTGCGTGGGCGGGCATCTACACCACGGCGACCACCACCCGCCCGGGTGATATTGCTGAATTTGCGGCTCGCAATATCAATTCGCTCGATCCGGCCGAGGCTGGAGTCAATGCCGCGGTTCAGGCCGCTGAAGCAGGCCTGTCACAGATCAGCGTGGTGGTTCAGCGCAATGAAACGCTGGATCAGATCTTCCGTCGCCTCGAGCTGTCGCTGACCGACCTGGCAAACCTGCGTGCCCTCACTGGAGCCCGCACTGCCCTCGACAGGTTGCGACCAGGCGACCTGCTCACGCTGGTGCATCGCGGCGGCCAACTGGTGGGCCTCGAAAGGCCGCTGTCGATAACGCAGACCCTCAAAGTCAGCCGTGATGCCGACAATGGCTTCGTCGCCAATGTCGAAGAAGTGCCCCTGACGCGCGAAACAGTGACAGTCAATGCAGAGATTGAATCCTCCCTGTTCGCTGCTGGCACAGCGGTGGGGCTGCGCGATGCGACCACCATGGAACTGGCGGAGATTTTCCGCTGGGACATCGATTTCGTGCTCGACCTTCGTGCCGGGGATTCCTTCAAGGTCATCTACGAGCAGCTGCAGCGCGACGGCAAGACCATTGGCGATGGCGAGATCCTGGCCGCGGAATTCGCCAATGACGGCGCGGTTTACCGGGCCGTGCGCTATGTGAATGCCGATGGCAAGGCCGACTACTACACGGCAGACGGCAAGAGCCTGCGCAAGGCCTTTCTCAAGGCACCGGTGCAGTTCTCGCGTATCAGTTCGATTTTCAATCCCAACCGCAAGCATCCCATTCTCAATCGTATCCGTGCGCATCGCGGCGTGGATTACGCGGCGCCCACCGGCACTCCGGTGCGCGCTGCTGGCGCTGGCCGTGTGCAGTTTCGTGGCGTCAAGGGTGGCTTTGGCAATGTGGTTGAATTGCAGCACTCCGGCCAGGTGGTCACCCGCTACGGACACCTGTCACGCTTCGCCAAGGGCATAGGCTCCGGCACCAAGGTCGAACAGGGCCAGATCATCGGCTACGTGGGCATGACGGGACTGGCCACCGGTCCGCATCTGCACTTCGAATACATCTCGCGTGGCGTCTACATGGATCCGCAAATGGTGCTGCGCAAGGCAGAACCCGCCGCTCCGATTCCGGCCACGCAACGCGCCGACTTCGACCTGCAGACCGCCCCGCTGCTGGCCAGGCTGGATTCCGGAAACGCCAGCGCAACCGCAGCGCTGGCCGCGCGCTGACTGCCTGTGGTGCTCTATGCCGGCCTGATGTCCGGCACCAGCGTCGACGGCGTGGATGCCGTGCTGCTGGAGATCAGCGACGCGAGAGGTGCCGCAGGTCAGCGCTTCCTGGTTCGCGCGGCCACGCACACGCAGTATCCTGCCTCCCTTGCCGCGCGATTGCAGGCGGCGATTGCAGATCCACAATCCTGTCGTCTGGATGAACTGGGTCACCTGGATGCAGCGGTGGGCGAGGTGTTCGCCGATGCCGCCATGCATCTATTCGACTTCTCCGGTTTTGCCGCGCAGCAGGTGCGCGCCATCGGCAGCCACGGGCAGACGCTGTTGCACCGACCGCGCGGCGCACCGGCATTTACCATGCAGATCGGTGATGCCAACCGCATTGCCGAGCGCACCGGGGTCGACGTAGTGGCGGACTTCCGGCGTCGCGACATGGCTGCCGGCGGTGAAGGTGCACCGCTGGTCCCGGCTTTTCACGCCGCGGCCTTTGGCATTGCCGGTGCCACACGCGTGATGGTCAACATCGGCGGCATCGCCAACATCACCGTGCTGGCAGCCGATGGCGGCGTGAAGGGCTTTGATACCGGACCTGGCAATTGCCTGATGGACCTGTGGTCGCGCCAGCACCTGGGTGCGCCATTCGACAAGGAGGGTGCGCTGGCGGCGTCTGCTGCCGTGCATCCGGAACTGCTGCGACGCCTGCTCACCGAACCGTACCTTGCACTTGCCGCGCCCAAAAGCACGGGTCGCGAACTGTTCAGGCGCGAACTGCTGGACACGGCCTTGCGGGGCCTGGACGCCACGGTTGCCACCGTCCAATCGACGCTGTGCCAATACACCGCCGTCACCATTGTCGATGCCATCAGTCGCATCGCGCGCGCGCAGCCGGCTGAACTTCTGGTGTGCGGTGGCGGGGCGTACAACGCCGAACTGATGCGGCGGCTTGCCTCGCTGCTGGCCCGGCCCGTGCATTCCACAGCCCAATACGGCATCGCCCCGCAACATGTTGAGGCGGCTGCATTCGCCTGGCTGGCACATCAGTATGTGCAAGGCCAGCCCGGTAACCTGACTGCAGTCACCGGGGCGCGCGGCCCGCGAGTGCTGGGGGCACTTTACGCGGGGGGCGTAACAAAACCGTAACTTGCTGCGTGGAGTATCGCCGGTTACGAATGGATCCTGTGCCCAGTCCCACCACCCCCCAACTGTTCATCAACCGCGAGCTGTCGCTGCTGGAATTCAACCAGCGAGTGCTGGAGCTGGCCGATGACGCCTCGTTGCCGCCGCTGGAGCGGCTGCGCTTCCTGTGCATCTCATCCAACAACCTGGATGAGTTCTTCGAGATCCGTGTTGCCGGTCTAAAGCAGCTGGTGGAGCTGGGTGGCACGCGCATCGGTGCCGACGCCATGCCGATTGCAGACCAGCTGGTTGCCATTCATGACCGCGCTGACACCCTGATCCGTGACCAGTACACCTGCCTCAATGAACGGATCATGCCCGAGCTGGCAACGCATGGCGTGCGCCTGCCGTCACGCGAGCAATGGACACCGGCCCAGCGCGCCTGGCTCGAGAATTATTTCCACAATGAGGTCGAGCCGGTATTGAGCCCATTGGGCCTGGACCCGGCCCGCCCTTTTCCGCGCATCCAGAACAAGAGCCTTAATTTCATCATCCAGCTTGAGGGCAAGGATGCATTCGGTCGTGACACAGAACTGGCCATATTGCAGGTGCCACGTTCGCTGCCACGCGTGGTGCCGGTGCCCCAGGAAGGTGCCGGCAAGACCTTCGTGCTGCTATCCAACATCGTCGGCGAATTCATCGCGCTGTTGTTTCCTGGCATGCGGGTGCCCGGCTGTTTCCCGTTCCGGGTCACGCGCAACAGTGACCTGTTCGTCGATGATGAAGAAGTGGATGACCTGCGCCGCGCACTGGAAGGCGAGCTGGCGCAACGCCGCTACGGCGCGTCGGTGCGGCTGGAGACTTCGGTGGATTGCCCGGGCGTCGTGGCCACTTTCCTGCTGGAACGCTTCGGACTGACGACGCTGGATCTGTACCGCGTCGACGGACCGGTCAATCTCAATCGCCTGTCGGCAGTGTATGAACTCGCGCCGCGCCCCGACCTTAAATACGCGCCCTTTGCGCCGGCGCTGCCAGCCAATCCCACGCTGGCTACCAATCTGTTCGAGCAGCTGCGCGAAGGCGACATGCTGCTGCACCAGCCGTTCCAGGGATTCGCGCCGGTACTGGATTTCCTGCGCCTGGCTGCAGGCGACCCGCAGGTGCTGGCCATCAAGCAGACCCTGTATCGCACCGGCTCGGATTCGCCCATCGTCGACGCACTGGTGACCGCTTCGCACAACGGCAAGGATGTCACTGCCATTGTCGAGCTGCGCGCGCGCTTTGACGAGGAAGCCAACATCGGCCTGGCCAATCGCCTGCAGGAAGCCGGCGTGCATGTGGTGTACGGCGTGGTCAGCTACAAGACGCACGCCAAGATGATCCTCGTCGTGCGGCGCGAGGCAGATGGCATGCGCCGTTACTGCCACCTGGGCACGGGCAACTACCATCAGCAGACCGCGCGGGCCTACACCGATTACGGACTGCTGACCTGCCACCCGGCCATTGGCCTTGATGTGCACGAAATCTTCCTGCACCTGACCAGCCTCACGCGCACGCCACAACTGCGCGTACTGCTGCAATCACCATTCACGCTGCACCAGCGCCTGCTGGAACTGATTCGCGGCGAGGCGGTGCGCGCCGCCAATGGCAAGGACGGCCGCATCATCGCGCGCATGAACGCCCTGACGGAATCACAGGTGATAGAAGCGCTGTATGCCGCGTCGACAGCGGGCGTCAAGATCGACCTGGTGGTGCGCGGTGTGTGTGCGCTGCGACCGGGCCTGCCAGGCGTTTCGGACAACATCCGCGTGCGCTCGATTGTCGGCCGATTCCTTGAGCATCCCCGCGTCTGGAACTTTGGCAGCGGCGAGGATGCCGTGGTGTACTGCTCCAGCGCCGACTGGATGGAGCGCAATTTCTTCCGCCGCGTGGAGATCGCGTTTCCCATCCTCGATACGTCATTGCGCGACGAGATCCGGGCCGACCTGCAGACCTACCTCGACGACACCGCCGATGCCTGGGAGCTGCGTGCCGACGGCAGCTACATCCGGCTGCGTGACAGCCATCCCGGGGGCCCCTCGGCGCAGCTGCAGCTGCTCGAGAAATTTGCGGGCGCTACGAGGTAAACACGCGCAGGCGCAAACCGGCCTCGCGCAGGAATTCGATCTCGTCGGTGAGGTCAGCCGCAGTCAGCGGATGATCACGGAACGAGCGCACCTTGAAGCGCAATTCCAGGGTCTTGGGTTTGCCGGCCAGCGTTACCGTGGGCAGCGGCTCGGCGCTGTGATTGCGATGCAGCAGCACGGCCAGGCGCAAGATCAGCGCGAGGTACTGCGCGCGTCCATCCCAGGGTGGCTCCAGGTCTGACATTGCCGTAAGGGTCAGCTTGCGCCGGTGCGCGCCGACCAGTCGCGCCACCAGAAGTTGTTCTTCACGCGCAAAGCCCGGCATGTCGGCATTCTCGAGCAGGTAGGCGCCGTGACGGTGGTATCCACTGTGCGCCACATCCAGGCCAATCTCATGCAACCGGCACGCCCACGTCAAAGCCAATTCGGCCAGGGGATCGTGCAGCTGCCAGCTGTCCTGCACCTGCTCCAGCAACATCAGTGCGGTCTGCTCCACACGCGCAGCCTGGTCAAGATCGACGTGATAGCGCTGTTGCATGGAATGCACCGTGCGTTCGCGCGCGTCCTCATGCATATAGCGGCCCACCATGTCGTAGAGCAATCCCTCACGCATGGCGCCATCGGTCCACCGCATCTGCTCGATGCCCAGCTGCGCAAAGATCTCTGCGAGTATGGCCACGCCACCGGGGAACACAGCGCGGCGGTCGTCAGTAATGCCTTCCAGCGCAATGGCCGGAACGCTGCCTGCGGAAATCAATGCGCCGATAATGGCCTCGATGCCATCCGCCGTAATGGCGTTGGCCTTGGGATCCAATGCCTTCTGCACCTCCAGTATCGAGCGCACGGTGCCGGAGCTGCCGGCGACCTGTTTCCAGCCGCGCTTGAGATAGGCCTCCTGCACTGGCTCAAGTTCCTGCTGTGCGGCCAGGCGCGCGCGCGCAAAACGCTTGCCTGACATCTTGCCGTCGCCAAAGTAACGCGTGCTCATTTGCACGCAACCCAGTTTGAGACTTTCCAGTTCCAGCGGCTCGGCGCCGCGGCCGATGATCATTTCGGTGCTACCACCCCCGATGTCGACCACCAGGCGATTGTCCGCGGTGTCGGGCAAGGTCTGCGCAACACCGGAATAAATCAGGCGCGCTTCCTCGCGACCGGAGATGATTTCGATGCGGTGTCCCAGGGCATCGCGAGCCTTGTCGAGAAAGGGCTGTCGGTTGCGCGTCTGGCGCAGGGCACTGGTGCCCACCACGCGCACGCCGCTGGCGTGCACATCTTCCAGTCGCTGGCCGAAGCGACGCAGGCAGGCCAGCGCCCGAGCGGCAACATCCTTGTCGAGTCGACCCTGCTCGTCCACGCCCTCTGCCAGGCGCACGCTTTCGCGCAGCCGATCCAGCACGATGAGCTGGCCATCGGTGTAACGGGCAACTACCAGGTGAAAGCTGTTGGAACCAAGATCGACCGCAGCCAGGACTTCCGGCACGCGCGGCGCGCGGCGGCTCAAGGGCTAGGGTCTCACGCGGCGAACGAGGATCCGCAACCGCAGGTGGTGGTCGCGTTGGGATTGCGGATCACGAACTGTGCTCCCTCAAGTCCCTCGCGATAGTCGATTTCAGCGCCGTTGAGATATTGAAAGCTCATGGGATCCACCAGCAGCTTGACCCCCAGCTTTTCGACCAGCGTGTCGCCGTCCTGCAGGTTCTCGTCAAATTCGAAGCCGTACTGCATACCCGAACAGCCGCCGCCCTGCACGTAGACGCGCAGCATCAGTGCCGGGTTGTTTTCGCCACGGATAAGCTCGCCGACCTTGGTGGCCGCCGCTTCTGTGAATATGACCGGATCAGTGTTCATGGCGTTTTGCTCTCTGCTTCAAGCTTGACCAGTTTACCCTTGATCTGGGCGCCGGCCGCCATTTCAATGGTCCCATAGTGCAAGTTGCCCTCGATACGGGCCGTGGACCCCAGCACAACGCGGGTAGCGGCGGTGATATCCCCCAGCACCGTCCCGCTGAGTTCCACGATCCGCGCCTCCACCGAACCCTGGACCAGGCCGGTGGGGCCGATCACCAGCCGGTTGGCAGCGCCGTCCGTGGGCTTGACGCTGCCGGATACCGTGCCGTCGAGGTGCATGCCACCACTGAACTGCACATCCCCATCGATGCGCGTCCCGGCACTGATCAGGTTGTCGATGGGCGCGTCTGGCCTGTTGTCTCGCTTGAACATGCGTTTCAGTTACCTTCCACTGTCCAGATGAAGCTTTGTCGCACCGGGTTTGCGCCCTTGCGCGACGGAACAATTTCGATGGTCGTGCGTGCCGGCATGAATCCGCTTGGCAGCTTGATGGCCTGGTCCATGGTCTGGACATAGCGATAGCTGAACCGCAGTTCGCCCCCGGGAACACTGGAGACCGCACCCAGGTCGAGGTTGACCGGCGTCGCTGCAGTGGTGCCTTCGAAAGTCATGCGTACTGTGCCGTTGATCGCATCTTCAGGCCGCAGTGGACGGCCCAGCACCAGGTGCAGCAGGTATTCATCGGCCCTGGCACCACGCGTCACCCGAAACTCCTGGATACGCATCACCGCGGCGGACAGGTTGTCGCCCACAATCCCGCGATAGAACACCAGGTCCTGGGCCTGTCGTGCCACTTGCGCCTGCAGGTCGCCAATGGATTTGGCCACCTCCGCGCGCTCGCGTGTCTGGCCCACGCGTGCTGTTTCCTGTGACGCCAGTTCCAGCCTCTGGCGACGGCTGGCGTTCTCGAGATCGTGTATCTGTTCCAGCAGCTTGCTGCGTTGAGCGCGCGCGCTGCGCCCATCAAATCCCGCGTTGTAGCGACCCCATTCAAAGGCCACGTACAGCGCCAGCAGGCCCAGTACCACCGCGCCACCGGCAAACAACCAGCGGTGCAGCGGTGCGTAAGTGCGTACTACCAGACGTGAGGTGCCTGACATCTCAGTCGCCAGCAACCTGTGCCAGCGTTCGGGGCGTGCCGCGATCTGCGGCATTACGCTGACTGCGTCGCGCATAACGCGACCACCAGCCAGGATAGGCCGGCAGTCCATCCGGCCGCGCCAGTGGCGCCAGCTCATGCAGGGCCCGCACGTACACAGGCCGCTTGAAGTAGATGACTTCCTTGACCGGCTGCCAATAATCCACCCAGCGCCAGCGGTCAAACTCGGGTTGGTCGTTGAGGTCAAAGCGCACGGCGGACTCCTGGGCCAGCAGGCGCAACAGGAACCAGCGCTGTTTCTGGCCTATGCACAACGGCCGCTGCTCGCGCCGTACATAGCGCGCCGGCAACCGGTAACGTAGCCAGGTCGCAGTGCTTCCCAGCATCTGCACATCCGCGGATGCCAGCCCAGTCTCCTCATGCAGTTCGCGATACAGGGATTCTTCGGCCGATTCGCCATGGCGCATGCCGCCTTGCGGGAACTGCCAACCCTTGCCACCGGCGCGACGCCCGAGAAACAGCTGGCCGGCACCATCCATCAGCACGATGCCGACATTGGCGCGGAAGCCGTCCCGGTCGATCACGTCGCTCATGTCTGTTTCCTCAAGATCAGGCGCGCTGCGCGACCTCCTGACGTCGATCCCGAAGGTACTCCTGTCCCTGGACCATGAGGGTGCGGAAGGTCGCAAAATCCCGCTTCAGGACCGCCCCGCGCAGCCGCTCCACGGCCTGGGAAAGCGCCTGCAGCGACTCCGCGCCGTAATCGTTGAGCGCCTGGATTTCGTAGTACAGCTCCGGGCTTTCCTCGGCCACATCGCTGGCCACATCCAGCTGTGCATCAAAGGTGGTGCTGGACAGTCGCGACAGTCGCGGTGCCGCTTCGCCGCTTTCGGCAAGGGCGGTGAAGAACGCGATATTGAGCGCGTGCGAGAGGCCCAGCACATAGGCAATCAGGCGATCATGTTCGTCGAGGCTCATCACCACCTGCTCTGCCATGGTGGGCTGGAACAGCGCGCGCGCGCCGGCCAGTGCAGCGGCGTTGCCCATATCGATGAAGATCACGTGGCGATTGGACAGCAGCTCGGTGCCCGGCCCGAACATGGGATGCAGCGAAGTAACCTTCACGCCTGCGGCCTTGAGCGCGTTGAGTCCACCGCGCAGCGGCGACTTGAGCGAGCCCAGGTCGAACACCACGCCGGAGGGCCGACGCAGCGCCAGTTCATTGAGGATCACACCGCTGGCCCCCAAAGGCGTGGCCACGACAATGAAGTCAAACACATCAAGGTCGTCGATCTCGCGCCAGTCATCGGGCAGATCTGAAACCAGCACATCAAACCCCTGCGACGCCAGGAACTGCACGAACCAGCCGCCCATCTTGCCGGCGCCGCCGATCACCAGCGCGCGCTTACCACTGCCCGCCCCGTGGGTGGCAACACTGGCCCGTTCCTGCGTAGTCAGGGAGGAGCGGATCAACAGGCGCATCACGTCTTCCGCCAGGTCGCCGGACACGCCCAGCGTTTCCGCGCGACTGCGCACCCCAAGAATGACTTCGCGTTCGCGCTTGTAGTCGCGCGTGGCGCGACCGGTTGCGCGCTTGGCAGCGGCCACTTCGCGGCTGATGGCCTGGCGCCGGGCAATCAGGGCCAGCAGGTCGCCATCCAGCTGATCCAGCTGCTGGCGCAGTTCGTCGAGAGTCATGCGTGCCTCAATGCGGCTAAACTTGATCCCCATGGTACCCGATCAGTCACTGCCAGACGCCCTGCCGGCCGAGCCACTGGACACAGTCAAGGGCTGGCTTGCCGAGGCAATCCGGCGCGCAGACCAGCCCAACCCCAATGCCATGGTGCTGGCGTCCTGCGATAGCCAGGGGCACCCATCGGCGCGCATCGTGCTGTGCAAGGACATTGATGCAGGCGCTGGCACGCTGCGGTTCTTCACCAACTATGAGTCCCGAAAGGGACGCGAGCTGCTGGCCAATCCCAATGCCGCGCTGGTGATGCACTGGGATCATTTGCACCGGCAGGTTCGAGTCGAGGGGATTGTGCAGAAGGTCAGTGCCGCAGAGAGTGACCGCTATTTCGCCACCCGGTCACGTGACAGCCAGCTGGGTGCCCGTGCCAGCGCGCAGAGCCAACCGGTGGCATCGCGGGCAGCCCTGCGCGCGCAACTGGATGCGGTAATCCAGCAATTTCCGGGCGACGATCCGGTGCCGCGACCTGATCGGTGGGGCGGCTTTGTACTGTGGGCCCACACCGTGGAACTGTGGGTGGAAGGCGCTGCGCGGCTGCATGACCGCGCGCGCTGGACGCGCGCTGTACGCGTGACCGATGACGGCACGCCCCACTGCGGCGCCTGGTCTGCCACGCGATTGCAGCCATGACGCAAGCGAAACTGCCCACCGGCATTGCCGTTGCGGTGTGCTACGGGGTGGCCTTCTGGTCCGGCTTCTTCGTGATGGGGGTGGAACTGCTGGGCGGCCGGCTTCTGGCACCCAACTTTGGCAGCAGCATCTATGTCTGGGGCGCATTAATCGCCATATTCATGCTGGCCCTGTCTTTAGGTTATCTGGCCGGAGGACGTTTCTCGCTGCACCAGCCTAGTCTCGCAAAGCTGGCGATATTGCTGGCGGCCGCAGCGGTCACCACTCTGCCTGTGCTGCCACTGTCTGGCATCACGCTGGAAAATCTTGCCATCGCGATTCCTGATCCGCGCTTCGGCTCGCTGGCGGCCGCGGCACTGCTGTTCTTCGTGCCGACGTTTTTCTCGGGCATGGTGTCGCCCTACTGCGTGCGCCTGCTGGTGGAGGATGAACGCTCCTCGGGGAGAAGGGCCGGACAACTTTATTTCGTCTCCACTTTCGGCAGCGCGGCCGGCACCATCCTGACTTCTTTCTACCTGGTGCTGTGGCTGGAAGTGAACGTCATCCTGCTTTCCCTGGTCGCCATATCCACGGTGCTGGCGGCACTGGCCGGTTTTCTCACGGTGAAACCCAAATCATGAAGCTATCCCAGATTTTGCTGGTCCTGTGCCTGGCTGCAGCCGCGGCGCCGTTGTCGGCACAGACACTGATCCATTCCGAGAAATCGCTGTACCGCGAGGTGCTGGTATACGAAGAGAATGGGGAGCGCTGCATGTGCTTCACGCGCATGTGCCGAATCGGGCGCCAATCGTGCATCGACCTCAAGGATCCGCATCGCTTCGCACTTAATTACACGCGGATGATGCTGGCCGGCACGCTGTTCGTGGGCACGGCGCCCCGGCGCGTACTGATCGTGGGGTTGGGGGGCGGCACGCTTCCCACTGCACTGGCGGAGATACTGCCCGAGGCGCAGATAGACGTGGTGGAAATCGACCCGGCCGTGACCCGCGTGGCGAAGAAGTTCTTCGGCTTCAAGGAAGGGCCGAAAATGCGCGTCATCGAGCAGGATGGTCGCGTCTACATCAAACGTGCGATGCGCGAGGGCATCAAGTACGACACCATCATGCTCGATGCCTTCGACCACGAATATATTCCCGAACATTTGCTGACCAGGGAATTCCTCACCGAGGCCAAGTCACTGCTAACTGCGCAGGGCGTGCTGATCGGCAACACGTTTTCATCCAGCAAGCTGTATGACCACGAGTCGACCACTTACGCCGCGGTGTTCGGCAGTTTCTTCAATCTCAAGCGCGAGAACCGCGTCATCGTGGCCAGGCCTGCGGGATTGCCAACTGCCGATGCCATTCGCGCCCGGTCGCTGGAATATGAACTGGCACTGCGCAGCTTTGGCGTGGATGCGCAGTCAATGCCGGCGCTGTTCAGCGCCAAGCCCGATTGGGACACCACGGCGCGCGTGCTGACTGATCAGTATTCGCCGGCCAATCTCCTCAATCGCTAGTACGCTATTGCAGCCAGCGCATCGGCATGCAGGCGTCCATTGCTGGCCAGCACCGTCGTCGAGCCCAGGGTCAGCTCGCCACCGGCCAGGTCCGTGCACCTGCCGCCGGCTTCGCGAACGATGACCGCCAGCGCAGCCACATCCAGGATATTCACGTCCGATTCGATCACTACATCCAGCGCGCCGCGCGCCAGCAGGTGGTAGTGCACGAAATCCCCGTAGCCGCGCAGGCGGTTGACCCGCAGCACCAGCTTTCCGAAGTTGTCCCACTGGGCTGAACCTGCCAGGGTCTTGAGGTTGCCCGTCGACAGAATGGCATCACCCATTGTGGACTTGTCACTGACGTGGATGCGCTGCCCATTGAGCCAGGCACCGCCGCCCTCTTCTGCCCAGGCCAGTTCGCCGGCGGCACAAGCCGACGACACGCCCAGCACCAGCCGGCCCTGTCGCAGCAATGCGATCTGCGTGGAAAAATAGGGCGTGTCACGGATGAAGGACTTGGTGCCATCCAGCGGATCCACCAACCAGACGTTGTCGGACTGCATCGAATGCTGGCCCGATTCCTCGCCATAGAATCCGTAATTCGGAAAGTGACGTGACAGCACAGCGCGGATCGCGGCTTCAGCCCGGATGTCGGCTTGGGTCACCGGTGAGCGGTCTGCCTTGACCTGCACTGCCAGGTTGCTGCGAAAAAGCGGGCCAATAACTGCATCGGCCGCACGTGCGGCTTCAAGCGCCGCGGCCAGTTCAAGAGAGGGTGCAACGGGGATGGACATGCGTGTAACTTGACATAGCTACGCCGCCATCGCTACAGCACCCTTTTGCGCGCTGCCGGTTTTCGGTCTGGTAGAGTCGTTGGATCATGGGAAATCGACTCAGCAAGATCATCACGCGCACCGGCGACAGCGGCACCACCGGGCTGGGTGACGGCAGTCGCGTGGCCAAGGACAGTGCGCGCATCGAGGCCATCGGCACCGTAGACGAACTCAACACGGCCATTGGTTTGCTGCGCGCAGCTCCAGCGTTGTCGGACGCGATCTCGCAATGCCTGCTGCGCATACAGCACGACCTGTTCGATCTCGGCGGTGAACTGGCGGTGCCCGGCTATACCGCCGTCGCCGACGTGCACATCACCGCGCTGGAAGCGCAGGTCGAGTCATTCAATGAGTTGCTGCCGCCCTTGAAAGAATTCGTGCTTCCAGGAGGCGGCGAGGCCGCAGCCCGCTGCCACCTGGCGCGCGCCATCGCGCGACGCGCCGAACGCCGCTGCTGGACGCTGGCAAAAGACGAGACCGTAAGCAGCGTGGCCCTGGTTTATCTCAACAGGCTGTCGGACCTGCTGTTCGTGCTGGCGCGCGTGCTGGCAAGGCAGGACAACGGCACGGAAATCCTTTGGGATCGAAAACGCTTCGAGCGCTAGCGACGCGGACCTGCTACATCGGAAGGCTGGTCTTCAAGAATGCTGGCCGGCGCACCCTGGTTGATCAGAATTCCCTTGCGACGCAGGAATCGCATGATGGAATCCGGTCCCGTTCTTGAGCCGCCGAGCCCCGAAACACCAAAACTGTTGGTGCCGATCTTGCGCAGCTTGGCAAAAGTCAGAAAGGTGTCCTGCACGAATACGCTGCCGGCATTGACCTGCTGGGCAATGGCCACGCCTTCTTCCTCGCTGCCGGCAATCACCGACGCGGTCAATCCGAACTCGGTGTCGTTGGCCAGCGCCACGGCTTCATCGACTGTGGAATAGCGCATCACGGGAAGTATCGGTCCGAAGGTTTCCTCGCGCATCAACTGCATGTCGTGGTTGACGTCGGTCACCACTGTGGGTCGCATGTAGAGCCCGCCGCCCAGGGTTTCGGTCACGCCTCCGGTCAACACACGTGCGCCTTTTGCCACAGCGTCAGCCAGGTGCGACTGCACGATGTCGGACTGGCGCACGAAGATGAACGGACCGATGTGGCCCTGCAGCGGATCGCGATCATTGAGGGTGACCTGATTGGCCTTGCGCACCAGCTCTTCGACAAATCGATCATGTATGGACTCATGCACGTACACGCGCTCCACGGAATAGCAGACCTGGCCGGTGGCATAGACCCCACCACGCAGCACCGCCGTGGTCGCGCGCTCAATGTCGGCGCTGGCGGTGACGATGGCCGGATCCTTGCCGCCCATTTCCAGGAAGCATGGGATCAGTCGCTGGGCACAGGCCACTGCAACCTTGCGCCCCGTGAGCACGCTGCCGGTGAAACAGATGAGATCAGCCTGGGCAATGACATCCTGACCGGTGGCGCCGTCACCAAAGACCACGTCGAACACCTCGGCCAGTTCTGGCACGCGCTGCACGGTTTGCATCAAGGGCTCGACGAACCGTGGCGTCACTTCGCTGGGTTTGAGCAGCACCGCGGACCCGGCGAACAGCGCCGGCACTGCATCCAGCAGTGACAACATCATCGGGGCATTCCATGGGCTGATCACCCCCACCAATGGATAGGGCACCAGCTGCGAGCGGATCTGCACACTGGGCATCGTAATGGCCTGCCCGCTGACGTGTGCCCGCTCCAGCACTCCCTCGGCGTCTTCACACCAGCCGCTGATATTGGCAATGGCGATGAAGGCCGTGAACTGCGAGGTATGGCAGCCACCGGTGTCTGCGCCATCGGCCGCACCAATGGCCTTGGCGTGCGCGGCCAGTTGCGCAATCCACTGACGCATGATGCCCACGCGTTCCTTGATGGGGCGCGCGGCCCACACTTTCTGATTGATCCGCAGGCGCGCGGCCTTGCGGGCGATTTCTTCTGCGGAGGTGGGTTTGAACGCGAAATCGATGGTGCCAGTGCGAGGATTTCGCACGGAAATTTCCCGGGTACTCATCCGTCGATTATGCCTCCTGAGTTAATTTTCCGTCACCCCGCGCCATGGTCGGCTGCACCCCGTAGAATTGCACCCATGCACCTGCTGGCAATCGAAGACGACGCCGAGGCCGCGGCCTTTCTTGCCAAGGGGCTGCGCGAGAGTGGCTACACCGTGGACCTTGCCACTGATGGCCGCGACGGGTTGTTCCAGGCCACCGAGGAAAAGTACGACCTGCTGATCGTCGACCGACAGCTGCCACACCTGGATGGCCTGTCCATCGTGCAGCTGTTGCGCAACAACGGCAATCACACGCCGGTGCTGGTGTTGTCGGCACTGGGGTCCGTGGATGAACGGATCGAGGGACTGCGCGCCGGCGGCGATGACTACCTGACCAAGCCGTTTGCGTTCGGCGAATTGATTGCCCGCATTGAGGCATTACTGCGGCGCGGCCAGGCCACCGAAGTCAGCACCCGCCTGCGGGTGGCGGACCTGGAGATGGATCTGCTGGGTCGCACCGTCACTCGTGAAGGCCGGCGTCTCGACCTTACGCAGAAGGAATACCAGCTGCTTGAGTTCCTGATGCGCCGTACCGGCCAGGTCGTGACGCGCACTATGCTGCTGGAAAACGTCTGGGACCTGCACTTCGACCCGCAAACCAATGTGATCGACGTGCACATGAGTCGCCTGCGTTCGGTTGTCGACAGGGGTTTCAATACACCGCTGATTCACACGGTTCGCGGAGCAGGCTACATACTGCGGGATGAATCCTAACCCGGGACTGCGCTCTTCGACCACACGCCTTGCACTGGCGTACGGGGCCCTTTCCGCCCTGCTAATCAGCGCGCTGCTTGGCGCCGTGTTCCTCCTGACCCGGGGCGTGCTGCAGCGGGAAATCGACTCCAGAGTTTCTGCCGAGGTCGAAAGCTTCACGGACGTGTTCGAGTCCGATGGCATCCAGGGCGTCACCGACACGCTCGACAAGCGCACCGACAGCTGGGGACGACTCGGCGCTGTCTACCTGCTGGCGGATTCGTCACTGAATCCGCTGGCGGGCAACCTGACGGCCTGGCCCAAGGATGTGCGCTGCGTACCCAATGGCCGGGTGGACTTTCGCATTGTCGCCATTGTGAACGATGAGACTGTCAGTCACCCGGTGGAGGCGCGCTGCGAACATCTCGCGGGCCAGTACTGGCTGCTAGTGGGCACCGACACCAATGATCGCGAACGGACACTGCATCGCTTTGCGGTGGCTACGGCCTGGGGCGTGGGGCTGACATCCCTGCTGGTGCTGGCACTGGGATGGAGGTATTCGCGGCGCACCTCCCGACGCGTGCGTGCGTTCGCAGCCACCTGTGATTCCATTGTCCGGGGCGATCTCACGCGACGCCTGACCGTCAGCAGCGCCCAGGACGAATTTGACGCCCTGAGCACAACCGTCAATGCCATGCTTGATCGGCTCGAGCGCCAGACCGATACGCTGCGAACCACGTTGGGCAGCATCGCGCACGATCTGCGCACGCCGCTGTACCGACTGCGCATGCGCCTTGAGGAATCGCTGCTGGATCCCAAAGGTCCGGAGACGCAGGAACTCGTCGCGCCAGCCATGGCAGAACTGGATCGCGTGCAGCGCACCCTGAGCACATTGCTGGAAATCGCGCGCGCGGAATCCGGCGCCGGATCCGCAATGCAACAGCAGGTGGATCTCGCGCACGTGGCGCGCGAAATGTACGAGCTCTATGCGCCTGGGCTGCAGGAGCGGGACATCCATACGCGCCTGGAAGTCACCGACAGCGCGATGGTCAACGGGCAACGGCAGTTGCTGGCGCAGCTACTGGCAAACCTGCTCGAAAACGCGTTGAAGTACGTGCCTGCGGGCTGCAGTGTCCTCATGGACGTGCACGTTGAACACTCAAGTATCGTGTTGATGGTCGCAGACACCGGACCGGGTATTGCGGCGGCGGATCGCGAGCGCGCATTGCAACCCTTCGTCAGGCTGCACGATACGAGGAGCGACTCGACTGGCAGCGGATTGGGATTGAGCCTGGTAGCTGCAATCGCGCGGTTGCACGGGGCAACCCTGACGCTGGAAGACAATCATCCCGGATTGCGGGTGGTCTGCCGGTTTCCCTCGTCCGACGGCCGCGTGGGGTAAGACGCGACCGCCGGACGAGTTCACCGCAAAGCAACTACTTCTTGGCCTTGTGGTATGCGTCCTTGCACGCCTGCTCTGCCGACTTGTGTGCAGCGCCCGTCAGCCCCTTGGCCTTGACGTCCTTAAGGCACTGGGTCTCGATTTCCTTGGGGGTGGTGGGCGTCGCGCTGGCGGCGAAAGCGGCCGGTCCGACAAGCATGGCGGCCACTGCCACGATACCTGCCAGCGTTACAGACTTTGAATTCGACATTTGCGTCTCCTTGATACTCGGGATCACTGGTGTCCCGCAGCAAGGATGATCTCCAGCGACACACGCGCCGCTTGCGCCGGAGTTACACTTTTTTAATGCAGAGCGCGGCCCGCAACCTGGTCCAGTCGAAGGCGGAGCCAGGATCAGTCTTGCGCCCCGGGGCGATGTCGCTATGGCCCACCAACCGTTGCGCGTCCAATGTGGGGTACGCGCCCAGCAATGCACGAATGACTGCCCCAGCCTGCGAGTATTGCACGACTTCATAAGGCAGCTCGTCAGCGCCTTCCAGTTCGATACCGATGGAAAAATCATTGCAGGCGCTGCGACCTTCGAATGTCGAAACGCCCGCGTGCCAGGCACGCTCATGGAAGGGCACAAACTGCAGGATCTCGCCGTCACGACGCACCAGCACGTGCGAAGACACGCGCATGCCATGGATTTCGGCGAAGTACGGATGCAGATCCGGCGGCAGGTTCCCGGTGAACAAGCGCTCTATCCATGGGCCACCGAACTCATCCGGGGGCAGGCTGATGTTGTGCATCACCATCAGGTCCGGCTGGACACCGGCTGGCCGCGGGTCGCGATGCGGGCTTAGTACCTGGCGCACGCCGACCAGCAGGCCGGTGGACGCATGCACAGCCAGGGTCATGGAGACCCCTTTGGAGACACCAGGTAGGCGATGACCGCATCCAGGTCGGTGTCGGGCATTTCCACGCGCGAGAGGCGCGGCATGTTGACCAGCCCTGCACGCACCACCTGGCGGACATAGGCCGGCTGCAGATCGGGGCGTTGCTCGAGCAGGGACTTTTCCTTGCCCAGGCGTCGCGCCAGTATGAATGTGCCCGTCTGCCCCTCGCGATGACACATGGCACAGCGATGCGTGAACGCTGCCTTGCCCCGCGAAATGAGGACATCCTGCGAATCTCCTGCTGCCTGCGCAGCGTAGCCCACAAGGCCCAGCGCCGCGCAAATCCACTGCAGTTTCCAGTTGCGGGAACCCGTCACAACTTTCCTCGCCGGTCGCGATACGCCACTGGCCATATACCATTGCGCCCGGGCGCCAGCACGCCGTTGGGATCCAGCGCATCTTTCACCCGCTCATTGAGCGTACGCAGGGCGTGATTGTTGAAGTCAAAACTGGCGGCCACATCGTCCATGTATGAAAGATGCGTTCGGTATTCACCATACCCCAGCTGCTTGGCGTCGGCGACCAGCGCCATGAACAGCTGGCGCACGCGGCGCTTCATGTCCGGGTCGTCCCTGCCATAGAGGATCAGGTTCACGTTGGTGACGCTGCGCCCGTCGTTGTAGAACGTGCCGGAATAGTCGAGGCCGAATTCCTGGTAGCGCCTGCGCGTGCGCTCGAATTGTTGCTGCACCAGTCGCGCGTCGGCGGGCATGGCAGGGGAAAACCCGATATGCCCGCCGCGACCGCCGTACCAATTGGTCATCTGCAAGGGATAGGTGCTTGGGCCGGCACGCAATGAACCGGGCGTGCGCTTCACCGGGAATTCCTGCCGGGTGAATTTCGCGAACTGCGCCTGCACAATTTTCAGGTTGGCCTCGCAAACCTCGCTGTAGCCGGCAAGCCGCACAGTGCCATTCCACCAGCCGACATTGAGTCGCGTCTTCATCTTTTCGATGACGTCGTCGGGAATGGAACCCGGACCGGTGTACCACTCGCTGCGCAGTGTCGGCACGGTGGCGGAAGACTGGTAACTGGTGAGGCGTACTAATCCATCGAGCACGCCCTTGAGCCGCAACGGCGTCGCGGCCTGCGTGAACCATTCAAGCTCCCCGGGCTTGTCGAGCTTGATGTCGATGGTGATGGCCGCCTCGTCCTCGGGCTTCATCCACAGGCACATCTTCGTGACGATGGCGAAGTTGGACTGCACGATCATCTGGTCCCACGAAGGTCCGAAGCCATGCTTGAACAGTGGCCAGGCCTTGCCGTTACCCATTGCACCCATGCCGGTGCGCACGATCTCACCGTTGGCCAGCACTATTTCCAGTCCACAGATGTTGTTGCTGTGATCACCAGCCGGGCTGAAGCCACGCTCAAGTGCATTGCCCATGACACTGCCCCAGCCATTGCCGGGCGTGCCCAGCTGCAACGCGATCTTGTTTTTCTGCAGATGGTCGTACATGTCGAAGAACCCGACACCGGGTTCAACAATGCAATAGCCCTGCGCTTCATTGACCTCGATGATGCGATCCATCCGGCCCAGGTCGAGTATCACGGTGCCGGGCAGGCGCGGCGACGCTCCGCCATAACCGAAGTTCTTGCCGCGCGAAATCGGCCACAGCGGAATATTGAACTGGTTGGCGACCTTGAGTATGCCCTGAATCTGCGCCACATCTGCCGGGGCAACAGCCGCCGACGGCGCATGACTGGCCTCTTCGCCCGGCGCATAGGCATCGATATAAGTATCGCGGTCTTCATCGGTGGCCAGCACCCATTGCTTGCCCACCACGCCGGCGAATGCGGTCAAGGCTTCTGCAAACCGTGCCGCGCTGACCCCGGGAGGGAGGATGAGCTTCATGGGTGCGAGTCTACCTGCGCGATGGCGGCTTCTTGTAGAATCGCTGCACTAAAAACAAGGGAGTCGGTGACATGCCAATGAGCAAGCGACTGGGCGCGGAATTCCTGGGCACATTCTGGCTGGTGCTGGGTGGCTGTGGCAGTGCAGTGCTGGCTGCCAAATTTCCCGAGATCGGCATTGGCCTGGTTGGTATCTCGTTCGCCTTTGGCTTGACGGTACTGACCATGGCTTATGCCATCGGCCATATTTCAGGCTGCCATCTCAATCCGGCAGTGACTATCGGTCTGACTGTGGGCGGCCGCTTCAAGGCCAGCGAGGTTCTGCCCTACATCATCGTGCAGGTCATTGGAGCGATTGCGGCCGCCGCGGTTCTCTATTTCATTGCCAGTGGGGCGCCTGATTTCGATCCGGCCACCCGTTTGGGCGCCAATGGCTACGGCAGTGGTTCGCCCGGCGGATTCACGCTGGCATCGGGACTCGTGACCGAACTGGTCATGACCTTCATGTTCCTGATCATCATTCTTGGCGCCACTGACCGGCGCGCACCTGCCGGATTCGCGCCCATTGCCATCGGCCTGGGGCTGACGTTGATCCACCTGATCAGCATTCCCGTTACTGGCACTTCGGTGAATCCTGCGCGCAGCACCGGTCCGGCTGTGATTGTTGGCGGCGCGGTGCTGCAGCAGTTGTGGCTGTTCTGGGTAGCGCCTATTGCCGGCGCCATTGTCGCCGGGCTGGTTTATCGCTGGCTGGGAGAAGAAAAGCCGGCCTCAGCATGACCGGTTAGCCCGGACTGCATCAACTCTGCCGCAACCACTCCGGGTCCGGCATGGCGTGAAACGCATGCCGCAGGCTCTCGCCCCAGCGGCTGCGGATCAGCTTGAAGTATTCGTGCTCGGTGTCGATGTTGACGTGGCTGAGCACCTGCAGCGCGTCACGCTTGACGCATATGAGGTCCAGCGGCAGGCCCACTGAAATATTGGACTTGATGGTGGAGTCCATGGAGATCAGTGCGCACTTGGCAGCCTGCGCCAGGCTGGTGCTGCGCGATATCACGCGGTCGATAATGGGCTTGCCATACTTCGACTCCCCAATCTGCAGGTACGGCGTGTCGGACGTAGCCTCGATGAAGTTGCCGGCAGGATAGAGACTGAACAGGCGCGGCGGTTCGGTGCCGATCTGGCCGCCAAGGATGAACGTGGCATTGAACTCCACTCCGTGCTCTTTCAGGGCTTCCGCATCGCGACGATGCACCTCGCGCAGCACGTCGCCGACATAGCGCGCCGCCTCGAACATGTTGGGCACCGAGTTGATGTTGACCTCGGCGCCCGACTCGCGATGCTCGTGCATCAGGCTGACCACCGACTGCGAGATGGCAAGGTTGCCCGAGGACATCAGCACGATCACGCGGTCCTTGCGTTTCTGGAACACGGTGACCTTGCGAAAAGTGCTGACCTGGTCGACCCCTGCACTGGTGCGCGAATCCGCCAGGAAAACCAGCCCTGCATCCAGCAGGAATCCAACGCAATAGGTCACAGGTGCCCTTCCTTGAGTGAAGGCGCGGCCTTCTGTTCGCCTGCATACGCTGCCCGTGCCACAGAAATGATGTAGGCGTGGATCTGGTCCGCCTGCTTTTCATCCAGTACGTCGCCCCAGCTGGGCATGCCCAGAGGCTGCAGGGCGCCATGCAGCACGATGTCACGGAAGGCTGTGTGCGTAGCCGCGGTTGAGCGGCGCAGGTCGGGGATGGGCGCCGGCCAGGCATTGCTGTGGCAGTTGGCACAGTTGGCGCCGAAGAGTTTCGCGCCTGCAGCAATGTCTGCCGCAGTGCCGATCTGCGCCGGCGGCTGGGGCATAGGCCCCGGTGTGGCCAGATCCGGCGGCACCGGCGTTGCAGCGCCATCCAGTTTGAATGCGAGGATGCGATTGGCGTTGCCCTTGTGGAAGGCTGCATTCTCGGGCGTCCACACATTCCAGCCGCCACCGCCCGCGCCGGCCAGGATGGCGATGTACTGCACGCCATCGACGGTATATGAGCTGGCGCCCGCGATCATCGGCGTGCCCACTTCTATTTCCTTCAACAGTTTTCCGTCCACATCCGAGCGGATGCGCAACTTGCCATCGAGACCGCCCTGCACCACCAATCCACCCGCGGTGCTGAGCACGCCGCCGTGATCATTGAAGGATGTTGCGGGCATGGTCCACACCACTTTGCGGTTGACCGGATCCCAGGCCTTGATGGCCGCCGACATTTCAATGGGCGGCTGTGTCTTGAGGAAGGCGGGATCTGCCAGCGGCCGCAACGCCGGCGGCAGCGACTGCGGTGCAGCCAACTGACCGGAGAACCCCACCTGCACACGCGTGTTCATGCGACCGGGAAGGTATTCGCCACCTTTGGGCCCTTCGGCAATCAGCATGCCGGCATGAACCGTGGCCAGGTAGACAAAGCCGGTGTGCTGGCTCAGCGACATGGGATTGAAATTGTGGGCACCAATGGCTGATGGGAAAACCAGCTTGGGCTTGCCATCACTGTAGTCGGCCAGCTTCAAGTTCTCGATTGCACGACCCGTCTTCAAGTCGACGCCATCAGCCCATGTGACATCGACAAACTTGTCTGCAGACAGCAGCTTGCCGTTGGCGCGATCGATGACGTAGAAGAACCCGTTCTTGGAAGCCTGCATCAGCACCTTGCGATCCGTGCCATCAACTTTGAGCGTGGTCAGCATGAACTGCGGAGTCGCATCGTAATCCCAGCGTTCACCCGGCGTGAGTTGGTAGTGCCATGCGTATTCGCCGGTATCAGCGTGCAGCGCGACGATGGACGACAGGAAGAGATTGTCGCCACTACCGGCGCTGCGTTGGGTACGGCTCCATGGCGCGCCATTGGCCGTGCCGAAATAGACGAGGTTCAGTTCCGGGTCGTAGTTCATTGCGTCCCAGGCATTGCCTCCGCCGCCGAGGCGCTCAAACTGGCTGCCTTTCCAGGTGGGTGCTGCCAATTCCATGGCCTTGGTCTCGTTGGGCGACGCCGTACCACCCGGAACTGTATGGAAGCGCCATGTCTGCTTGCCCGTCTCAAGGTCATAAGCCGTGACGTAGCCGCGCGAATCGAATTCCGCGCCTCCATTGCCGATCACCACCACCTTGCCCGCGACTTGGGGCGCACCGGTCACCGAGTAAGCTCGCTTGTGGTCTTCAATGGTGTCGACCTTCCACAGCACATTGCCGTTGGTGGCGTCCAGCGCATAGAGCATGCCGTCGAAAGTGCCCACGTAGACCTTGCCCTGCCACACGGCAACGCCGCGATTGACCAGGTCACAACAAGCGCTGCGTGCATTTCTGAGATCCACCTGTGGTTCGAAACGCCACAGCACCTTGCCGTCGCGCGCGTCCAATGCATAAACGCGACCCGCCACACCGGAGGTGTACATCACCCCGTCAACGACGATGGGAGTGGCCTCCATGCCGCGCACCGTGCCGGTTTCCAGCTGCCAGGCGAACCCGAGACGCGCAACGTTTTCCTGATTGATCAGGTCCAGAGGCGAATAGTGGGTATTTCCGGCATCGCGCCCCGTGGTCAGCCACGCGCCGGGCTCAGTGGCCACGGCCTGCAGTCGCGCCAGGTCAACCTTGCCCGTGGGCTTTGCCGCCGCGGGGGCAGGAGGCGCCTCAGGCGCCTGGTTGCAGGCGGTTACGAGGAAAATCGAAGCAGCCAGCGTAACGGCCGCAGTCGTAGTGGATCGAAACATGAGAACCCCCGGAAGACACCTGCAATGTATTGCATGATTATGCCCGCATGACAGACCCCACCGACAAGGTTTCAACACTGCGCGCCCGCGACCTGGCGCACCTGTGGCACCCATGCACGCAGATGAAGGATCACGAGCAGGATCTGCCGCTGATCCCCATCCGCAGTGGTCGCGGCGTCTGGCTCACCGGTCACGACGACCGGCAATACCTGGACGCCATCAGCTCCTGGTGGGTAAACCTGTTCGGCCACGCAAACCCGCGCATCAGCGCCGCCGTGGCCGCACAGCTCGACCAGCTTGAGCACGTCATTTTCGCCGGCTTCACGCACGAGCCTGCAATTGAGGTGGCCGAGGCGCTGACCCGACTGGCGCCGCCGGGGCTGACGCGCTGTTTCCTTGCAGACAATGGTTCTGCCGCGGTGGAAGTGGCCATCAAGATGAGCTTTCACTACTGGCGCAATTCCGGGCGCGCCGGCAAGCACAAATTCATCACGCTGGCCAACAGCTACCACGGAGAAACACTGGGTGCGCTGGCCGTGGGGAATGTGGCTCTCTACAAGGATATCTACGCGCCATTGCTGATGGACGTGATCACCGCACCGTCACCTGACTGTTATAACCGCGAGGCCGGGGAAAGCTGGGAGGATTATTCCTGCCGCCAGTTCGAGTCCATGCGCGAATTGCTGGAGCGCCATGCCCATGAGGCCGCGGCCGTGATCGTCGAGCCGCTGGTGCAATGCGCCGGCGGCATGCGCATGTACCACCCGGCGTACCTCAAGCTGCTGCGTCAGGCCTGCGACGAATTTGGCGTACACCTCATCGCCGATGAAATCGCCGTGGGCTTCGGGCGCACCGGCACGATGTTTGCCTGTGAGCAGGCAGGAATCTCGCCGGATTTCCTGTGCCTGTCGAAGGGGCTTACGGGTGGCTATCTGCCATTGTCCGCAGTACTGACCGGCGATCGGGTGTACCAGGCGTTTTACGATGAATACGCCAAACTCAATGCGTTCCTGCATTCGCACAGTTACACCGGCAATCCGTTGGCCTGTGCCGCCGCGCGCGCGACACTTTCCATCTTTGCCCAGGAGCCGGTGCTTGAGCGCAATCGCGCGCTGGCAGCGCATATGCGTCAGGCGGTCGGGGAGCTTGCCGATCATCCCCATGTGGCCGAAGTGCGCCAACAGGGAATGATCGTGGCCATCGAGATGGTCAAAGACCGGAAAACCCGCGAGGCGTATGCGTTCCAGGAGCGACGCGGATTGCGCGTGTATCGACATGCACTGCAACGCGGGGCGCTGCTGCGCCCCATTGGCGACGTGATCTATTTCATGCCGCCTTATGTGATCACGCCGCAGGAAATCGACCTGCTGGCGGATATCGCGCGCACCGGCATCGACGCCGCCACATGCGACTGACGCGGCTGTTCATCGACGGCGAGTTGATTGCCGGCGCCACCCTGCCCCTGCCGCGTGGTGCCGCGCAGCACATCGCCCGGGTGTTGCGCCTGCAACCCGGTGATGAACTGCGGCTGTTCAATGGCCATGGCGGGGAATACGCGGCGCGCGTGGGACTGATTGCGCGTGACGGGGTGAGCGTGCTGGTGGGCGCACGACACGCCATTGATCGCGAATCGCCGCTGCAGATCACGCTGCTGCAAGGCATCGCGCGTGGCGAGAAAATGGACCTGATATTGCAGAAGTCCACCGAGCTGGGCGTGACTGCCATCCGCCCGCTGATGTCACTGCGCAGCAACGTGCGCATCAAGGGCGACAACGAAGAAAGCAAGCACGAGCATTGGCTGGGCGTGATCCGCAGCGCCTGCGAGCAAAGCGGTCGCAACCGCCTGCCGCAATTGCTGCCGGCGCTGCGCGTTGCGGACGCTATTGTCTCGCTGGATCAGCCCCTGCGTCTGCTGTTGGAACCCGACGCCAGCGCCACTGGACTGCGGGAACTGGCAATGCCTGTTGCAAGCACTGCGCCAGGCGGCATCGTGTTGATGGTTGGACCGGAAGGCGGGTTCGACGCAACCGAGATTGAAGCGGCGCATGCGGCCGGCTTCAGGTCATGCAGGATGGGCCCGCGCGTGTTGCGCACCGAGACTGCTGCACTGGCAGCGCTTGCAGCGCTACAGGCGCTGGCGGGAGACCTGGCCTAGGCGTTGGTCGATTGGTACTGGAACTCGTTGATGCCCATGGAAGCGCGGCTGGAGCGTCCGCCAGCGAAGTCCTGACCCTATTCGGTAAAACCGGTGGTCTCTTTTGCAACCATGGCCTCAAGGCGATCGAGGTCGGGTACCAGCGGCGATTCATCTAGCAGGTGCACCTGACAGGCCACCGGGCTGTCTGGCGCGAACTGACGCCCGGCATCCAGCTTCACAAATTCGGGGCTGACGCGCACCAGCTGCGGGAATCCCTGCGACAGCAGCGCCAGATAGCCCGCATCAACCTCGCCGCTGAGGGCATTGAGCACCACCACGCGCGAGCGCTGCGTGGGCGGCGCCACTTCCTGGCCACAACATCCCTCGAAGGAAACCAGCGGCACCTTGCGACCGTTCCAGTTAATTACCCCCAGATGCCAGGGCGGTGCCCCGGTCATTTCCTGCGGCGTCTGGTAGCCCACCACTTCCGCCACGCAGCCGCGCGGAACCAGCAGCTGCTCCTTATCGAGCGGAACCATCAGGCCATAGATTTCCGAGGGACGTTCAGCCATGGATTACGCGCGCCGCCGCGCCCTTCTCGACCAAGGGCGCGATGGCTTCCAGCAGCTGGCTCTCCTGGTAGGGTTTGCCCAGGTAGTCGTCGACGCCGATTTCAATGGCGCGCGCGCGATGTTTCTCGCCCACGCGCGATGTGATCATGATGATGGGCACGCCCCGCAGCCGCTCATCCGCGCGCATGCGCGTGGCCACTTCGTAGCCGTCCATGCGCGGCATCTCGATGTCGAGCAATACGATGTCAGGCACGGTTTCCTGCATGATGATGAGCGCGTCCTCGCCGTCGCGCGCCGTCAGCACGCGCATGCCGTTGCGTTCCAGCAGGCGCTGCGTCACGCGGCGCACGGTGATGGAATCGTCGACCACCAGCGCGACGGTGCGACGGTCCTGCTTTTCGCGCGGCACCGTGGTGCCATGCGAACGGCCGCGCCAGCCGGCACGCACCAGCGCGCCGATGTCCAGTATCACCACGATGCGTCCGTCGCCCAGTATGGTGGCGCCGGAAATGCCGCGGATATTGGCAATCTGCGGACCCACCGGCTTGACCACGATCTCGCGGCTACCCACCAGTTCTTCGGCCACCAGGCCTGTGGACAGCTCGCCGGCACGTACCAGCACCACAGGCAGCGTGGGTTCAAGATCCGACAGCGAGCCGGTTTCCATGCCGACGAAATTGCCCAGGTGCTGGAAGCGGTAGCGATGACCGCCGTAGACATAGGAGGCACTGTCACTGGCCAGGTGCTGCGTGATTTCGTCACGCGGCACGCGCACCACCCCTTCGACTGTGGGCAGAGGCAATGCGTACATCTCTTCGCCGATGCGCACGATCAGCGCATAGCTGACTGCCAGCGTGAACGGCAGGCGGATGATGAAGCGCGAACCCTGGCCGGCAGTGGTTTCCATGTGCAGCGCGCCGCCGAGTTTCTTGACCTCGGTGGCCACCACATCCATGCCGACGCCGCGCCCGGCGGCCTGGGTCAGGTTTTCCGCGGTGGAAAAACCCGGCTCCAGTATCAGCTGCATGGCTTCTTCATCTGACAGGTGCTGGTCGGCACCCACCAGGCCCAGCGCCACGGCCTTGGCGCGGATGCCGGGAATATTCATGCCGGCGCCATCATCAGAGACATCGACGATGACTTCGGCGCCTTCGCGGCGCAGTGCCAGGCGGATCTGTCCGGCCTCGGGCTTGCCCGCAGCCAGGCGTTGTTCGGTGGTCTCGATGCCGTGGACCACGGCATTGCGCAGCAGGTGTTCGAACGGCGGCAGCATGCGCTCCAGCACCTGGCGGTCCAGTTCGCCGGAAGCGCCCTCGACCACCAGTTCGGCCTGCTTGCCAGTGTCGGTAGCCGCCTGGCGCACGATGCGCGACAGACGCTGCACATGGCGCTGGAACGAGACCATGCGCGTGCGCATGAGTCCGTTCTGCAACTCGGTGATGGTGCGACCCTGCAATTGCAGCTGGGTCTGCGTGTCCTGGGTCAGGGATTCAAGCAGCGCCTGGATGCTGGCCACGTCGCTGGCGGTTTCTGCCAGCGCGCGCGAGAACTGCTGGATGGACGAATAGCGATCCAGCTCCAGGGGATCAAACTCGGTGCGCGGTCCGGACTCGGCCTCGTGCCGATGCAGAATCTGTGTCTCGGTCTCGATCTCCAGCTTATGCAGCTGCTCCTTGAGACGGGTCACTGTGCGGGACAGCTCGGCCAGGTTGAACTCCACCGACCCCAGGTGCTGTTCGACGCGCGCGCGCGCGATGCTGACTTCACCGGCCTGGTTGAGCAGCTGGTTGAGCAGTTCGGCGTCCACGCGCGCCATCTCGGCGCGTTCAGGCGCAACTGTTGGCTCGCGACCAGGGGGAACGGCAACCGCGGCCATCATCCGGTCAAACGCAGCAGGACGTTCGGGCGGCATGCCCATGGGCGTGGGCAGGCCCGAAGTGGCCAGCGCTGCGACTTGTGGTTCCGGTTCGAGCACGGCGGGCGTGGGCGCAAATGCAGGCGCAGCGACATCGGAAATTTCGAGCTCGGGTTCGTCTTCCAGCGGCGCGCCACCGGACAGCGCGCGCACCTGCGCCACCAGTGCGCGGGAATGCGGAATCGGGGCGCTGGCGGCCAGCAGGTCACGCATGCGACTGAGTTCATCCAGTGACTGCTGCACCACCGTGCGCGCTTCGCTGCTGGGAGGCACGACGCCCAGTTCAATCACCGTGATCAGTGATTCCAGTTCATGTGCCAGGTCACCCATGGCCACCACGCCGGCCATGCGCGCCCCGCCCTTCAATGTGTGCAAGGGCCGCTTGAGCGCCGCGAACTCTTCCTGTCGTGGCTCGCTGAGTCCTATGCCCTGGAAGCTGGACTGCGCGGACTCCAGCAGTTCCGTGGCCTCTTCACTGAAGATCGCGGCGATCTCAGTGTCGTAGTCGGGTGCGGGCGGCTCGACAACTGCGGCTACCGGCTCAGCAGCGGGCGGCTGTGTCACCGCAGGTGGTATTACTTCGGCGGCAGCGGGTGTCTCTGCCGGCGGCGCTTCCATTGCCGGCACCAGCAAGGTGGGCTCTGGCGTCCTGCGCTCCAGTTGCGCGGCGGAAATGCGCTGGTCCAGTTGTGCATCGGCCTGCGCAATACGCTGCAGCAGCGTGCCGTGTACGACAAAGAAGCCGGTCTGCTCGTCGAGATTGCGGCTCACCGTTTCGATGGCGCCCATGCAATCGCCCAGCAGCGACAGGTCCCCGGCTGTCAGGCCAACGCTGTTGTCAAAGGACTTGCGCAGCCAATGGTTGAGCGGCTCAGCCAGGCGGATGCCGTGCCGCGCCTCGGCCATCTTGGAGCTGCCGGCCAGCGTGTGGCAGGCGCGATAAACCGGTTCAGGAATGTCATGCGGCGGCGGATACGCGGCAGCCTTGGATATCCACGCACGCACCGTGGCCACATGGCTGTCGGTCTCACGCGCATAGATGTCGCGCAGCGTGGGGTCGCTGTCGGCCGTGAAAGACTCCACTGCCGAATCCGGTGCCGGCGCAGGTTGAGGCTCGGCGGCCGCATGGGTCTCGAAAACAATGTCAACAGCACGGCCCGCGGCAAGCGCGTGGGCGCGGGCAGATAGTCCGGTGATGTCCATCTGCGGCGCGGGACCATTGTCCAGGTGCTCGATCAGCTGCGGCAGCGCCAGCACCGCTTCGCGCAATGTCACGAGAATCGCCGGCGATCGGGTCAGGGTCTTGTCGAGCAGGCGATTGAGCAGGTTCTCGATGGACCAGGAGAACTCGGCCAGGTCATTGGCACCCACCACGCGACCACTGCCCTTGAGTGTATGCAAGGCGCGCCGCGCATTGACCAGCGCATCCTCGTTTGCCGGATCCTGGTCCCAGTCGGGCAGAAAGCGCGCGATCTTGACCTGCTCCTCGCGTGCCTCTTCCATGAACAGCGCAATGAGTTCCGGATCGGCTGCAGCCGCCAGCACCGGTCGCGCGTGCAGCGTGGGCGCCAATACCGGCGGTGTGCCCAGCAGTGACGCCGTGGACTGCTCGTCCAGGGTCGCGGCCACCGGCGGATCGATGACCAGGGTGCGAACGTAGGGAGCGTAACTGACGGGGTTGACCACCGGCACGGCAGGAGCTGGCGCAGCTTCGATGGCATCCAGCGCGCTTTCCGCGTTGTCGAGCATGTACCAGGCGTCAGCGCGTCCGGCCTGCAGGGTCTCCATGTAATATTCGATACTCACGATGGCATCGGCAAGGCGATCCAGCGCCTGCGACGCCATGCGCGAACCACCCGGCTGCATCACGTTCTTGAGATAAGCCGAGACCCGCTCGATGCACTGCACGGCGCGCGACTTGCCCAGCATCAGCAGGCCAGCCTGGATGCCGCGCATCAGGTCTTGCCAGTTGTCAAAGCCAGCGGCGTCGAGCGTGCCGCCCACATTCTGCGAAACGTATTCCTTGACGCGCGCAAGGTTGACCACGCATTCGCGCAGCACGGCCGCCTGCACCTGCTGGAAATCCGCATCTCCTGCCTGGCGGTTGTTGGCATTGTTGCGCGGCAGGATCATGCCCACCAACGCTTCGTCGAGATGGTCTTCGATCTGGATCAGCGCAGCGGCAATGTCGACCAGCGCCGAATCGGCAGGCCGCGTCTTTGCGGCCACCAGGGCCTCGAGGCGACCTATCTCGGCCTGCACGCGCGCGCGCTGCTCGCCCAGGCCCAGCACGCCCAGCGTGTCACCGATCTTGCGCAGCAACTCTATCTGCGGCGCCAGCTCTTCAGGTGCCGCGCCGCCACGGCGCACATAGATGTCGAGCACATCCTTGATCTTGGAAAGATCTTCGCGAATGGCCGCGGCCACCGTCTGCATCAACTTGATGGAAGGAGCTGAAAGGTTCTCGCGTTCCTGCTCGATGCTCTCGTCCACAGGCAGCAGGTCGCCGAGACGGAATGAGCCACGCACCGCCGCGATGCGCGGCCCGTTCGACGTGGCGCGCGCCACGTAGTAGAGAAGATTATTGAGCAGCTCGACGGGCGGATGCTGCGCATAGCGCACCTCGCCCATTTCATACAGCCGCTTGAGTTCGCGATCGGCCAGGCCCAGCAGGCGCTTGATGGACACGCTGCCTTCGAGCCCGCGTTCGCGCAGGGCCTCAACCACTGCGCCCACCACCCACCACAACTGGAACAGCGGCTGGGTGGTCGCAACCTGTTCGAAGCGCCGCGACACGCCGGCCAGCGTTTCAAGATGCTGCTCGACGCGTTCGCCGCGGATCCAGCCGATCATGCCCAGCTGGAAACGCGAGCGCATGCGACGCGCCCACTGTGCGACGGATATGCCTTCTTCACCGACAGCGGGCGCCTCGGGCGAGGGCTGCTTCTCGGACTTGAGGTTGAGCAGCAGCAATGTGCCTTCGGACAGCAACGGGCTGCCGCGCACCGCGCGCATGTCGTTGAGCAGCGGCAGCAGCACCAGCGCCAGATCGCGTCCGCCGGCCAGCACACGATCAAGATAACTGGGCAACTGCACCATGGCACGCATCAACGCATCGAGTGCCTCGGCCTGGTTCTTCTGTTCACCGGCGGTGGCTTGCAGGTAACGCGTGACCTGGTGCATTTCCTCGGCCAGCAATGCAGCGCCGTGGATTTCCATGACGCGCAGCACGCCCTGCACCTGCGCCAGCTCGTTGCTGCAGCGCTGCAGCTGATCGACGTTGCCCGGCTGGTCTACATAGGCTTCCAGCGCGGCACGGGCTTCATTCAGCGAGGCGGTGACCTCACGTGCAACTGCGTCCAGCGTCTGGCTGGCAACCTGGTGGCGATTGTCCTCGGCCAGTTCAGCCATTCAATCCACCCGAGGCACGCCGCAGGTTGTTCTTTTCGACTTCAGGATTGGGCAGGGTCTGGGTGCGATGCATTCCGGTGGCATCAGGCGCGCCGGGCAACCGGAACCCTGCCACCGACTTGCGCAGCGCGGCCGAAAGCTGCGCCAGTTTCGCAATGGCCTCGGAAGTGTTGCTGGTGGCATCAGTGGTCTGGGTGCTGATTTCGCGCAGCACCTGCATGTTGCGCGCCACGCTCTGCCCGGAGGTGGAATGACTGCGCGCGCTGGCGGAAATGTTGTGCACCAGGCTGGCGATCTGGTTGGACACCTGCTCGATTTTTTCGAGCGCGCCACCCGCGTTTTCAGCCAGCTGCGCACCACCCACCACATCAGCGGTGCTGCGCTCCATGGAAACCACCGCGCCATTGGTGTCAGCCTGGATGGTGCGCACCAGCGCATCAATCTGCTTGGTGGCGTTGGCGGCGCGCTCTGCCAGGCGCTGCACCTCATCGGCCACCACGGCAAAGCCGCGACCCGCGTCGCCGGCCATGGAAGCCTGGATGGATGCATTGAGCGCAAGGATATTGGTCTGTTCGGCCAGGTCGCTGATCAGCTCGACGATGTTGCCGATTTCCTGCGAGCTCTCGCCCAGCCGCTTGATGCGCTTGGACGTTTCCTGGATGGTCTCGCGGATGGTGTTCATGCCATCGATGGTGCGACGCACGGCCTCGCCACCCTTGTGCGCGATGTCTACGGAGTGGCGGGCAACGTCAGCGGCACGTTCTGCATTGCCGGAGACCTCTTCGATCGAACCGGCCATGGCCGCAATGGATTCAGTGGCCGACGCGATCTGCCGCGCCTGCGCACTGCTGGACTTGGCCAGGTGTTGCGACAGGGCCTGCGTCTGGCGCGTGGCGCCGTCCAGCTGCACTGCCGACTGGTTGATGGTGGTGACCAGTCCGCGCAGTGAATCCACCGCCATGTTGACCGAGTCGGCGATGGCGCCGGTGATGTCTTCGGTGACCGTTGCGGTTGCCGTCAGATCGCCCTGGCCCAGGCCTGCGATTTCATCCAGCAGGCGCAAAATGGCTTCCTGATTGCGCGAATTTTCCTGCCGCTGTGCTTCCACGGCCATGCGCTGGACCGCGGCATTGTCGAAACCCGCGCGAATGGAAGCATGCAACAGTCCCAGCGGCACCAGCGCCAGCAGCGCCACGATGGCCGCAGCCAGGCCCAGTCCGCTGCCGCTGCGGCCAAACACGGCCAGCACCGCGGCCAGCACAATGAGTGCCGCCGCGGCAGCCATGAACAGCGAATTGCGGGAATTGGCGTAACGATCAGGCTGCGGCATCCAGGAACCCCGGGTTTTCGACCAGCAAACGCAGGCTCAGCACAGGCCATGCGTCCGGTCCGCGCCGGAATGCACCGGCGATGAAGCGCTCGCAGCGCACGATGGTGGGCGGCGCATTGCCGCTGAATTCGCCGTCGGTGAAGCGCCGGAAGCCCAGCACCTCGTCGACCAGCAGGCCGGCGGGCACATCGCGATGATTGACCACCAGCAGGCGGGTATTGCGGGTGATGGGCGTGGCACCGCTGCCCAGGAATTGCCTCAGGTCGATCACCGGCAACAGCGCGCCGCGCAGGTTGGCCAGCCCCTTGATCCAGCTTTTGGCCCCCGGCACGCGAGTGAGGTCACCGGGTATGGTCAGCACTTCGCGCGTTTCCTCGCGGGCCACCAGGTAGGTTTCGCCGGCCATGCGCCAGGCAACGCCCACCCATTCGCGATCGGTGGCAGTTTCTTCAGTGGGAGCAGCGGCGGCGGCACGGCCGCGACGATCCAGCGCAACCAGCAGATCAAATGGCCGGTCGCGCAGGTCGCGTATTGATGTAGTGGCGTCCACCCGCGAACTCAGGCGGCGAGTGTGGACTGGGCTTTTTCGACGAGCACGTCTGGTGACACCGGCTTCACGAGGTAGTCCACCGCGCCCTGCCGCAGGCCCCAGACACGATCCGTCTCATGCCCCTTGGAAGTGACCATTACGATGGGGATCAACTTGGTATCGGGATCGTTGACGATGGCGCGGGTGGCCTGGTAGCCGTTCATGCCCGGCATGACTATGTCCATGAATATGAGGTCGGGATGCATTTCGCGGGCCAGGCGCACGCCTTCCTGTCCGTCGCCGGCCGTGGCCGTCGTGAAGCCACCCTTTTCGAGGGCCTTCTTCATGACATGCACTTCAGTGGGCGAGTCATCAACGATGAGTATGAGGGCCACTTTCCTATCTCCCGATGTGCGTTTCGATCGCACCCAGCAGCTCTTCCTTGGTGAAGGGCTTGGTCAGGTAATGCTCGGAGCCCACGATCCGCCCCCTGGCGCGGTCGAACAGGCCATCCTTGGAAGACAACATGATCACCGGGATGGTCCGGAACACCTTGTTGTGCTTGATCAGCGCACAGGTCTGGTAGCCATCCAGGCGCGGCATCATGATGTC
>JBDTPN010000034.1:0-35472 GCA_039932715.1 Pseudomonadota bacterium
ACTGGTGCGGGGTGGAGCAGTCTGGCAGCTCGTCGGGCTCATAACCCGAAGGTCGTAGGTTCAAATCCTACCCCCGCTACCAAATCGATAAATTGCCAGCTCGCGAATCGGGCATCCCGCGTCCGGTTAAAATCCCGGTCATGGCAATACAACGCGGCATCAATACCGGACGCAACCAACCTTGTCCCTGTGGCAGCGGCAAGAGGTTCAAGCAGTGTCACGGCACCCTCTCTGACCATGCTCCCGCCGAAGCGCCGGATACGGGCATGCCGACTGATCTGAAACGCGAGATGGCGCTTGAGGTTCAGCGTAAACAGCAGCAAGTTTCAGGGAACCCAATCATTTCCGGTACGTTCAAGGACCATCAGTTCATAGCCGTTGGCAATGTCGTCCACTGGGGAAAGTGGAATACGGTAATCGACTTTCTATCTGACTACATCAAGAAGGTGCTCGGTGCAGAGTGGGGTAATGCGGAAATTGCCAAGCCACTTGCTGATCGGCATCCCGTCATGCAGTGGTATGACGCCATATGCCGTCATCAGCTCGAAGTACAAGAAGTGGAAAAGCCGACTCGTGATGGTCCGACTACCGGCGCGATAGCTGCGTACTTTGAACTCGCATACAATCTCTATCTGCTCGATCACAACGCCGAACTCCAGAAGCGCCTGATCATCCGGCTCAAGAATCCGGGCCAGTTCAGGGATGCATGCTACGAGGCATTGTCAGGCGCAGCGTTCGTCCTTGCCGGATTTACTCTGGAACTCGAGAATGAACAGGAAGACGCGACCCACTGCGACTTCACTGCAATCCATAAGATATCCGGCAATAAGTACTCGGTAGAGGCGAAGACTCGCGCGCCCAACGCGCCAACCGCAGATGTAGGGGAGCAGCTTTCCGAAGCGCTGGCCAAGAAGGCGAATTTCCAGCGGCTCGTAATGATTGATACAAACCTGCCCACAGGCCCGAACCACCAGCTTGAAGCCTGGCGCCATGAAGTCATTGAAGGTCTGCGCGGCCGAGAAGCGACACTGACAGTCCATGACGCTCCGGCTCCGTCCGCTTATGTCCTGGTGACCAATTCTCCCTATAGCTATGCGCTGGACCCCATCCACCCCGCGCGTTGGGCGCTGGTTGATGGGTTCAAGATCCCGGATTTCGGATTCGAGGCTAAGTCCGCGAGCCTCTTGGAGGCGTTCAAGACACTGAGAAAGCATCGCGACGTCTTGTCAGTGTTTGAAGCCATTCGCGGTTATCAACTTCCAGTGACTTTTGATGGGGAATGGCGCGAGTTTGCTCGCAGCGTTGATTCCCCTCGATTTGTTATCGGTGAAAAGTTTGATCTCTCTGAAGTCGCGCCCGGCATGACTGCTGAACTTGAGCAGGCTGTTGTGGCGACTGACGGACGCACTGTGCACCTGGTCATGAAGATGGCCAGTGAGCATCGAAATGTCTATACCAATACGTTCACGGACGCCGAAGCCGCAGCATACAAGCTGAACCCTGCGACATTCTTTGGCACCGAATCAACTGCCCGTGGCGCTATCTCGACGCCCATGGACATGTTTGAGTTCTTTTACATGGGTTATCGGAACACGCCGCGCTCCCGTGTAATGGAATTCCTGAGCGGTGCCCCGGACATCGAAGCGCTCTCCCTGCTGTCAGACGATGACCTTCGTTTGACCTACTGCGAGCGATCAGTGTGGGGTTCCGGGGTTTTCAATGAGGATGGATCGAAGCGATAAAATCCGGCGTACACTCGGGCTACCAGCAAGTCGAGGGGTTTTCTCCATGAAGCTCGCAATCTGTGCCGCATTGCTTGGCGGGTCCTCCATTGCGTCGGCTGATGCCGCAGTCAAACCCACTGGCGTGCAGATATTGTCCATATTGCCTTCTCCTCAACCTTGCTACTTCATGCGCACGATTCGACCACTCCCGGATGCATTAAAAGAAGCATCCAGCGCACCGGGATTTCAGCCACTCCAGGCGCGCGTTGCGGGAGTCGGTAATGCCGTTATATGCGTTCCGGGCGGAGCGACATTGAAAGTAGTGAAGTAGCAGGGCGCGATACCCATTGTGCAAACCGAGTAGTACCATCCCCCGCACAATCAGGGGGATGGGGCTCATGAAACATTTCGTTCTCGTCGCTGCCTTCGCGGGGCTGGCTTCCACCGCGCAAGGTGCAACTTGCTCGCGCGCCCAGTTGACACATGTGGTTGACAACTACTTCAAGGTGGTTGAGACGCACAAGATGTCCAATCTCAAGACCACCAAGAATCTGCGCATCACCGAGAACGGACAGGACCTGCAGTCGGGGGAAGGGCTGCTCAAGAGCGGCGGCAAGACGTTGTTACGGCGGGATGTGATCGATACCGAACGCTGTGCGACAGTGAGTGAGGCGGTGACGCAAGAAACCATTGACGGCACGCTGACCCAGGCAGTGATGGCGGTGCGGCTGCAGTTGGATGGCAAGAAAGTCAGCGAGATCGAGACCCTGGTCACGCGCGAGAAAGAACAGAAGACTTTCTATAATCCCAAGGCGTTGCTGGCAACAGCGGATCAGGACTGGAGGACGCCTTTGCCTGCCGCGGCGCGCAAATCCCGTGCGTACATGAATGACGTGGCCAACAAATATTTCAGCGCGTTCACGAAAGACAAGGTGGAAGACGGGCCCTATGCCGAAGTGTGCCATCGCTGGGAAGGTGGGCTGCAGACCACGGCGAAAAACGGCAAATGCTCACCGCAGGGCACGGGCCTGTTCATCAATCACACGCATCGCCGCTTTCCGGTGACGGATACCGAGCTGGGCATTACGGCGGGGTTCATGAACTTCGGCGGTGCGCTGCCGGATGTCCATATCTTCAAGTTCAATGAGAAGGGCGAGGTCTATTTGATCAATGCCGTGTTTGGCGGTCGCCTGCAGGGTGACCACGCGGTGTGGCCGGACGACAGCAAGTAGGCCACAGCGCCAGCCCTGCAAGCACTGGCGCTATGGAAAACGCTCAGGGCTTGAGCTGCGCGCGAAGCTCTCCGCCCGGATGTTCGGCACTGTGCACGTTGACGTACAGGTTTCCCGCCTTGAAACTCTCGAACTGCTCGTGCGTCAGCTTGGCGTTGGCCGGAACCGAGTAAGTGTCGCCATTCTTTTCGAGCGCGATGGCAACCGGGCCATTGGCGCCGGCGGCCGCCACGTGGATGTGCGCCATTGTCCCGGTAATGCCCTTGGTTGTTACGCTGCCGTGAACGGACATATCGTCGCTGACTGTGATGGTGCCCGTGCCGGTGGCGGCGCTGGTGTTCGCTGGCACTTCCTGGCTGCCCGTCAATGCAACCTTGACGTCTCCTGCCAGCGCAACGTTCGAGTAAGAACTGCCTGCTGCAACGACCAGTGCCAGGGCAGCGCCGATGTGGATCCAGCTGCGTCTAGACGGTTTAGTGATCATGGGAACCTCCTGTTGATGTTGTATCCGTGCGTTCAGCTAATACCTATCTATCAAGGAAGGGAAGCTTGTCCCCATGACGGATTTCTCCTACGGCGTATCGCTTTCTCCATTTTCCAGTTCTTCCGGCGTGGCCGCCAGTATCAGCTGTGCCTGTCGGAGCTGTTCTTCCGGTACCAGGATGGTCAGGGCATTGCGGCTGCCAAGCTGTGCCCCGGGATAGAGCGCGCTGAACGCGCCGCCCCTTATAAAGCACGAGATACCATAGGCCTCCAGCAGGGAAACGGTGGTCAACCGTTCGCTGTCTGAAGCGGGTGTGGTCAGCGCAACGAATGCCATGCCCCCTCCCTCTATTGCGGGAGACTGCGAAAATCGTCGAGAGCTTTCTTCGCAGCGTCCTGAATACGCCGAATATCGTTGTTGGCATTGTCGACGTACGCCGACATGCAGTCGCGATAGTCTGTCAGCGTCCGGTTGTACCTCGCGACTTCGTCGTTGTAGCTGCGGGTTGAATAGTCGTCGTTCCTGAATGGCTTTTCCGGCTTTGACGGGGGAGCGCTGCACTTGTAGGACGGATATCCTGTGGCGGGCAGATTGCTTCCCCCACTCACCGTTGCGTCTGCCGCCGCAAGGGCCAGTGCTGGTAAGAGTGCGACGAGGGCGCCCAACGTCCACTCAGCCGCTGGTCTGACTTTCTTCTCTGAGTCGTTAGCTGGAGTCACGGACCCACTCTCTCTTGATGTTGCTAGGGTTCTGCAGCCGCCACGCCAGCGGGGCCGACGCCGGTGAAAATCTTTTTGCCATCAGCTGCGATGGTGGCCTGGCCGATGTTGAGTGATTCCGGATTCTTTGCGCGATTGCCGGTAACCATGACCACGTCGCCCGCTTTCAATGTGTCCTTGCGCCAACCCTGGCGATACAGCGCGTTGGGCGATCCGCCCTCGATGCGGTACACGACGCTTGCACCCTCCGCCGACTTCACCTCGACGTAGGTGTAGATATGGGGATTCATCCACATCACCTTCTGGACGGTGCCCGTGAAGCTGGTTGGCTTGTTGGGATCGAACTCGGCAGCCACGGAATGATGCGCCTGCGCGGCGCCGGCAATCCACAGAGACAGCAATGACATTGCCCGGACCGAAATACCGACATCAATCCTCATCGTCGTTCTCCGGCGGTTTCCACGGCTTGATCGTTCCGTTGAAGAGATTCTCAAGACTACTCTCTTCGCAGGAGTACTCCATGATCATGTCGGCAGGAGGCTTGATGCGCCAGGTTCTGAGGTTTGTCCAGTCGCGCGTGTAGGCCCTGGGGTCGTGCACGGTGACGCTGTGTTGCAGCGTGCTGGCATCGAGGCGCGTGAAACGATTGGTGAGTTTCAGTTGCCTGCTGTGCGGGTGCCCGGCAGTGTCGAGTCGCGTATAGCCATTGAAACCGCTGGTTTCGATCACCAGCGTGTCGCCTTCCCAGTGTCCGATGGATTGTCCGTTCCACGATGGTGGCAGGTCGGTCGGCCATTTCTGGCCGCTGGTGGGTACCCAATGGAACCAGGTGTTCTGCTCGAAGAGAAATGCCACTGCATCGGCACCCTGGACGATTTGCAGTCCATGCGGTGAATTCATGTTTCGGGACAGACCGAAGGGCAGGCAGCTGCCCGCGTAATCGCCATCATGCACAGGATCGTAGGATTTCCAGCGCTTGAGTCCCCAGTCGGTGTACGGAAGATCCAGCGTCCGCGCCCCAGGACCGCTGGCCGCGGATTTGGCGTCCTTTAGTTCGGTGCGCGGCATCTGCAGCGGCTTGAGCGTCTGCGGGTCGAGCACCGACCCTTTAGCCGCCATGTCCGGCGTGTAGGGATTTGCCCAGTGGCCGCTGAGATCGGGCCTGCCGTTTGCCATTCGCGGCGGCGCGCTTTCAGCGGCAATGAGAGTGCCTGGTAACAGCAGGGCCAGCAGCATGCAGGCCGATATCCGCAAGCAGCATCGATGTGCGTTCATGCGATTTCCCCCATTTGCCCGTGCAGTGTACTGTCAAATCAATGAAACCACCTCGACACGGCGTAGCCCGGGCAATTTCCAAATTGGGCCTGGGTTCGCGCACGCAAGCAGCCAGGTGGGTTGGCGAGGGGCGCGTACGTGTCAATGGTCAGAAGATTCATGACGCGGAGTTTCCGGTTCGCCAGGGTCTGGATCGCGTCGAGATTGATGGCCAGGTGTCGACCTCAGCGCAGCGCCAGGTGTTGATGCTCAATAAGCCACGCGGGCTGGTGACCACTGCGCGGGATGAAAAGGGCCGGGATACTGTCTACAGTTGCTTCAGCGGGGCCGAGCTACCGTGGCTGGCGCCGGTGGGACGATTGGACAAGGCCAGCGAGGGATTACTGTTGTTCAGCAATGACCCGGCATGGGCAGCCAGTATCACTGATCCAGGAACCGGGCCATCAAAGACCTATCACGTACAGATCGACAGGTTGCCGGACGCAGCATTGCTCGAATCACTGTTGCGGGGCGTTGATCTGGACGGTGAAAAGCTGGCCGTGACGTCTGCGCGCTGCCTGCGTGAGGGTGGCCGTAACGCGTGGCTGGAAATCGTCCTGAATGAAGGACGCAACCGGCAGATTCGTCGCATCCTGTCATCGCTGGACGTTTCCGTACTGCGCCTGGTACGTGTGGCCATTGGGCCACTGGAATTGGGCGACCTTCCCAAGGGCCAGTGGAGGATGCTCAGCGGCCAGGAAGTTAAATCCTTTGCGCGCGTTACGCCAAAGGCGGAGCGCGTGTGTGCCAGTCGGTGACCTGCTGATAAGCATGCGCCAGCGCGAGCACCCGCGATTCACTGAATCTGGGTCCGGCGATTTGGAGTCCGATGGGCATTCCATCTCGCGTGAATCCGCAAGGTACGGATATTGCCGGAAGTCCCAGCACATCGAACATGTGCGTGTTGCGAATCTCCACTGGCGTTCCATCCGGCGGCAGGGGTGGGTCCACATATCCTGCTTCGATGCTTATCGGAGGGATCGCGGTGGTGGGTGTGACCAGCAGATCGATATCTGAAAATGCCCGGTCGGCCTGCGAGCGCAGTTGTTCCATCTCCCGTCGTGCGTTTATGTAGTCTGCCGCGGGTATGGTGGCGGCCCGCTCGAGCCGCAGCCGTGTCATCTCTTGATACAGCTGTGGCGTGCGGGTGAACCAGGGCTTGTGATAGGCGTAGGCCTCGGCCGAGGCGATGGTCATCAGCACATTTGTGTAAGTCAGTTCGACATCACGCACGCTGGCAGTGATGCCTGCAATTACCTGGATTGCGGTATTGACTGCCGCTTCCATGTCGGGGTCGAGGTCCGTGAAGTAGGGCTCGCGGACAATGCCTATCCTCAGTGGCGCCGTGCGCATAAGCATGGCGCTGGAAAAGCGCTGCGCTGGATGGTTCGCACTGGTTGATTCGAGGGAATCGTATCCGGCAATCGCGTCCAGAACCAATGCCGCATCCAGCGCGGAACGGCAAAGTGGCCCGATGTGATCCAGCGACCAGGACAATGGGATGACCCCACGGGTGCTCACTCGACCATACGTCGCTTTCAGTCCAGTGACACCACAGTATGCTGAAGGTTGACGGATAGACGCGGCGGTGTCCGACCCTAAGGCGCCATAACAAAGGCCGGCCGCCACGGCTGCGGCCGAACCTCCCGAAGATCCGCCGGCAATCCGGTCCGGACTCCACGGATTGTGTACCGGGCCGAAATGGCTGGGTACGGAGCTCCCTCCAAACGCGAACTCGTGCATGTTCAATTTGCCCAGCAGCACGGCACCGGCCTCTTTCAGTCGGCGAACCACTTCAGCGTCTGCGGCGGGAATGCGGTCCTTGAACACGGCGCTGGCCGCAGTGGTGCGAATACCGGCCGTATCGATCAGGTCCTTGAGCGCCAGTGGCATGCCGTGCAAGGGGCCACGCCAATGTCCTCGCTGGATCTGGGCCTCGGCTTCGCGTGCCTGCTGCATGGCCTGTTCAGCTGTGATGGTGATGAACGCATTGAGTGTCGGATTGAGCTTCTCGATGCGCGTGATACATGCCTGCGCGAGCTCGACTGGGGAGACCGCCTTGCGGCGCAGCAGCGCCATGGCCTCTGCAAGGTTGAGGCGCGTCAGGTCTGCAGGTTGTCCAGCCTTCGTCGAACCGCCTGGACCCAGGCATCCCGCACCATATGCGGCGGCTGTACCAAGAAGGTTGCGCCGGGACCAGAGGTTTCCCGCGGGTAATTCCATAGTGGACCGAGAGTAACTCCCTTTGGCAGGACGTTACACTACCTGGATGACCCCGCTTTCCGTTCTCGACCTGTCGCCCATCGTCCAGGGAAGTGACGTGGCCCAGTCATTGCGCAACACGCTGGATCTGGCCCGGCATTGCGAGCGGTGGGGATACCGGCGCTTCTGGCTGGCTGAACATCACGGCATGCCCGGCATCGCCAGTGCCGCAACCTCGGTGGTGATCGGCCATGTGGCCGGTGGCACATCCACCATTCGCGTGGGGGCGGGCGGCATCATGTTGCCAAATCACTCGCCGCTGGTGATCGCCGAGCAGTTCGGCACTCTCGAATCTTTGTATCCGGGGCGCATTGATCTGGGCCTGGGCCGCGCGCCCGGTTCGGATCAACTCACTGCACGCGCTTTGCGCCGTAATCTTGCATCCGATGCGGATGAATTTCCGCTGGATGTGCAGGAGCTGGCGGACTACCTGTCCGATGCACCACGGCAGCCCGTTCGTGCTGTGCCAGGCATGGGCACCAAGGTTCCGCTATGGATTCTGGGCTCAAGCCTGTATGGCGCACAGGTGGCGGCGGCGCTGGGGCTGCCCTACGCTTTCGCTTCGCACTTCGCCCCAACCCAGATGATGGAAGCCATCGCCGTGTACCGCGCCAGGTTCCAGCCCTCTGCGCAGCTGGCGAATTCGTATGTGATGCTGGGCTTCAATGTGTTCGCGGCGGACACGGCCGAAGAAGCCAGGTTTCGCGCCACTTCCATGCAGCAGGCCTTCGTCAACCTGCGAAGTGGCAGGCCGTCGGCTTTGCCCCCGCCGGTGGAGGGATATCTGGAGGGATTGGGGCCACAGGAGCGCGCGTTGCTCGACCAGGTGCTGTCCTGCTCGGCCGTGGGCGATGCCGTAATGGTGCGGGAAGCGATAAAGGCGTTTGTAGCCAGGACCGGGGCCGACGAGCTGATCATCTCCGGCGCGATGTTTGATCATGCCGCGCGACTGCGCTCATATGAGCTTGCGATACATGAGTAGAATGTGAGAGTCACGCGATTGGAACAGGGGCCACGCTGTGAAAAAGCTAAAGCACGAGGCTGAATTGTTCAAGGCTGCCCTGCAAGCCGGCATCCAGTATGCCGAAGGCCGCAAGGTAGTGCAGTTCGAGGCCACCGACTCGGCGCGCGACAAGGCGCTGTATGTCTATCGGCTGCTGGTGCACGACAAGATCATTGCGCCCATGCCCGAAGACCAGGTCTCCGAGAAGACGGTGCGTCATCGGCTGGCTACCTGGCATGCGCACAAGCTGCCCGATGGCGACCCCCTGCGGGAATAGGAAAACAACGTGTCCAGCAGTCTCATCTTTCGCCAGTTGTTCGACGCAGCCTCGTCGACCTACACCTATGTGCTGGGCGATCCGCACAGCCGTGAGGCGGTGATTATTGATCCGGTATTCGAACAACATTTCCGCGACCTGGCATTGATCGAGGAGCTGGGCCTCAAGCTGGTCGCCTCGCTGGACACGCATTGCCACGCAGATCATGTGACCGGCAGCTGGCTGATGCGCGATGCCACCAGCTGCAGCATCGGCGTATCGAAGTCCAGTGCCGGCCAGATCACCGGTCCTGACCTGTGGCTGCAACAGTCAGATCGCGTGGCCTACGGCATTCATTGGCTGGAAGTGCGCGAAACCCCCGGCCACACCGCAGGCTGCCTGACCTATGTCACTGACGACAAGTCCATGGCTTTCACTGGCGATTGCCTGCTGATTCGCGGCGCGGGTCGCTGCGACTTCCAGTCAGGGGATGCGCACATCATGTATCGATCCATCATCGGGCAGATCTTCACATTGCCGGATGCCTGCCTGATCTATCCGGCACATGACTATGCAGGGCGTACGGCTTCATCGGTTGGCGAGGAGCGTGCGCATAACCCGCGCATCGGCGGCCAAGCCGACGAGCGCGACTTCGTTGGGTTCATGGAAAACCTCAATCTACCGCACCCCAAGTTGATGGACATTGCGGTGCCTGCGAATCTTCGCAGCGGCAAGCCGGAATCCGGCCAGATACCGCGTCCCGCAGATTGGGGTCCGGTGCGCCAAGGCTATTCTGGATTGCTGGAAATCGATCCGCATTGGGTTGCCGAGCACCTGGATGAGGTACACATACTCGACGTTCGCCACGACGAGGAGCTGCACGAGGCACTGGGGCGAATCCGCACCGCGCAGTGGATTCCATTGCATCAGCTCAAGGATCGACTCGAAGAGGTGCCGCGCGACAAGCCCGTGGTCACCGTTTGTCACGCCGGAATGCGCTCAGCGCAGGGAGCCCTGATGCTGGGCAAAGCCGGATTTACCAAGGTGGCCAACATACGCGGCGGCATGCTGCTCTGGCGGGATATGGGACTGCCGCGCTGAGAATCAGCGACTTGCCCCAAAAGGCAATAGCGATCAGCCCCGTCGCTCTTTTATAGTCTGCCTCGGGTTGCTGGGGGCAAGGAAGTGGGGAGAGAGGCAGTACTGAACGTCGGCATCGTCGATGACGACGTGAACCTCTGCAGATCACTGGGCAGACTGTTACGCGCAGCAGGCATACATTCGGTGGCATATTCTTCGGGCGAGATATTCCTGGCCGACGAACAACGCTCCCGATTCCACTGCCTGTTGCTGGATGTGCAACTGGGAGGCATGTCCGGAATCGAACTGGAACGGCAACTGGCCAGCGAAGGCAGCACTACGCCCATCATCTACATCACGGCACAGGATGGTCCGACGGTGCGCGCCGAGGCTCAGGCGTTCTGGTAGTCATGAATGACACCATCCAGGGCGCGCACTCGCTGACCAAGACCAGCACCACCTCGGTTGAGACCTTCCAGTCCCCGCTGCGCGGCGTGCTTGGCGTGGTCAGTTACGGAAAGAGCGACTTCTACCAGACACCCAGCTGGAAGCACACCACGCAAAGCGAGTTCGACATCTCCAAGGTCACTGCGCTGCCGCGCGTTGACGTGGTCTTCGCCGGTGTCAGCGCTGACGGAGCCATGATTGATGCGGCTGTCGCCAAGGGTGCCAAGGGCATCGTGATTTCCGGCGTAGGTAACGGCAACATGACCAAGGAAATGGTTGACGCGGCTTCCGCTGCCGTGAAGAAGGGCGTGGCAGTCGTACGTGCCAGCCGTGTTCCAACTGGACTCGTGGGGCGCAACGTCGAGCTGGAGGACGACAAGCTGGGCTTCATCGCCTCCGATGAAGTCAATCCGCAGAAGGCGCGCATCCTGCTTGCCCTGGCGCTGTTGACCAAGCGCATGCCGCAGAACCTGCAGGCGCTGTACAGGACCTATTGAACTTGAAGTTCGCATTGGCGCAGGCAGCGGTCGCCGCTGCCTGTCTGCTTTCCGGGGCAGTCCACGCGCAGTCGCCGGATCAGGAAGCGATCGCTGGCGAAGGGGCGACACGGACCGTTCCGACGCGGCCGGGACTGACGGCGATGAACCTGCTCGTCGACTGGTCAGTTGGAACCATTACGCGGGGCCCTACGCCACCATGCGCGTTGGCGGCGGCTTTCTCTACGACTACGTCGCCTACAGCCAGGATGAAGACAGCAAGAGCCAGATGTCGCTTCAACCGACCGGAAAGTTGCGCGACTTCCGCATCCTGCTCAAGGGTGAATTCCCGAAAATCCCAGGTCTGACTTATACCCTGGGCTACATGTACGATGCCGGTGCCGAATCATGGCGATTTCGCATGACAGGCCTGCAGTATGAAATTCCCAAGCTCTACGGAGCGCTGTTCGTCGGCCGGACCAAGGAAGGGTCATCCACCAGCAAGAACATGGTGGGTTACCAGGGCTGGACCATGGAGCGCTCTACTTCCAATGACGCGTTCCTCCCCATCCTTGCTGACGGCGTCAAGTGGTCAGGACATACGCCTGACGGACAGATCGTTTACACACTCGGCTGGTTCGGCGACTCGCTGTCCGAAAAGGAAAGCTTCAACAAAAGCGACGGCCAGGTCGTTGGGCATGTGACGTGGTTGCCATTCATCAATTCGAATCCGGGACGACTCCTGCACCTGGGTTTGGCGTACCGGCGTGGAGACTCAGACGAGGGTTTCCTGCAGTTCAAGTCCAAGCCTGAGTCGTTTCCCGCGCAGAGCAATGCCATCGATACGGGCAAGATGGAGGCGCAACATTCGGACCTGGTCACCCTTGAGACGTATTACAGGCCCGGCCCGTTCATGGTCGGCGGCGAGTACTACTTTAACAAGGTGTCGTCCCGTACCGAAGACAACCCGAGTTTTCACGGCGGCAATGTCTTCGCGGCCTGGACTGCCACGGGCGAAATCAGGCCTTACAACAAGGCCGGCGCCGTCTTCGACCGGATTTCGCCCAAGCGCACAGTGTTTGAGGGCGGGCCTGGTGCCTGGGAGCTGGTGCTCAACTATTCCTATTCGGACCTGGACTCGAAGGCCATAAAGGGCGGCAAGTTCTGGCGTATCACGCCCATGGTCAATTGGCACTTGTCGGACAACATGCGCCTTGAGTTCGCTTACGGCTACGGCGTATTACACCGTTTCAATACGCAGGGGGCCACGCAGTTCTTCCAGACGCGCCTGCAGTTGCAGCTGTAGCCTGCGCAGGGTGCGCCGCCACAGGCGGTCGCGCCAAGGCACAACTTTCCCTAGAATCGACTGTCTATAACCATAGCGGCCAAGTATGGTTTGCTGCACCGCACAGCGGTTTTGGAACTGGCCTTTCTGGGGTGGGAATGAATCAGGATCGTCGACAATTCCTGGGCGTCGGACTCGCTCTAGCGGGCGCAATGCCTGTTGCGGGACTGTTTTCGCCCCGGGCCAGCGCCTCGGTTGGGCTGTCGCTGGTGCCGTTGTCGGGGCGCCTCTCGTTGGTGCAGGGCGGGGCCGCCAATATGGTCGTGGCAAGCACTGGCCAGGAATTGCTTCTGGTCGACGGCGGGGCCGCTGCGGATGCAAAGGCGCTGCAGAAGCTGTTGTCCAGTCACTATCCCGGCCAGAAGCTTGTCGGCGTTATCAACACGCATTGGCATTGGGCCAACTCCGGTTTTAACGCAATGGCGCGCAAGTCCGGGGCTGATGTCATCGCCCACGAAAACACTAGGCTGTGGCTGAGCACCGAAGTGGATTCGCGCTGGGAAGGTAAACGCTACTTCGCGCAGCCTGCGGCGGCACTGCCCAACCGCACGTTTTTCTATGGCCCGCAGTCCCTGGACTTCGGCGGCAGCAAGGTGGAATACGTGCACCTGGGCCAAGCGCACACCGATGGCGACATATACGTGCGGTTCCCCGAAGAGAACGTGATCGTCGCGGGCGACGTGGTTGCACCGGGTCACTATCCCATCGTGGATTCGGCCAGCAACGGCTGGCTGGGCGGCATCAAGTCTGCCCTCAAGACTGTCAGCATGCGTTGCGACGCCAACACCAAAGTCGTGCCCGGCGTCGGCCCGGTGGTCAATGTGGATGTGCTCAAGCAGCAGGAAGAAATGTGCTTTACGGTGATCAGCCGCATCGGCGACAGCTACTACAAGGGCCAGACCTGGGAAGAGCTGCTCGCATCCAATCCCACCAAGGAATTCGATGGCATGTATGGCGATCCTACTTTGTTCCTCAAGCAGTCTTACGACACGGCCTGGTATCACGTGGGTGAGATCCGCAGGGTGGCACGCTAGATGAAGACGCGCATTGCCAGTTTGTTCCTTGTGGTCGGTTCCACTTTGGCAGGGGTTGTCCTCGCGGCGGACACCAAGGTTGCCATGCCAGAACAGAACTGGCATTTCCTCGAAGCCTACTGCAGTGGCTGCCACAACGCCACCGATTGGGCCGGTGGCGCGGCGTTCGAGACTCTGGATCGCGACGATGTCGCCCCGGATGCCAAGCTGTGGGAAGAAGCCGTGCGCAAACTGCGTGGCAACCTGATGCCGCCGCCGGGCGAGAAGCAACCCGATCCAGCCAGCCGCAAGGCTTTCATGAACTCTCTAGAAACCACGCTCGATCATTCGTCAGCCGCGGATGTAAATCCTGGCACTGTGGTGTTGCATCGGCTCAATCGTCCTGAATACGCGATAGCAATCCATGAGCTGCTCGACCTGGATATCGACGCCGACGCGTTGCTGCCGCGCGATGATTCGAGCGCTGGCTTCGACAATGTTGCCGACGTGCTCAAGATCACGCCTGCGTTCCTTGAGCAGTACCTGGCCGCGGCAAGACAGGTCAGTGTCGAGGCCATGGGCAATCCTGCCGCGCGGACGCAGAGCACTGTCTATGCGGGCACCCAGGCCGCTCAGCAATACATGTACATGCCCGGAATGCCATTGGGCACGCGCGGCGGCATGCTTGTGGAGCACACCTTTCCAGTGGATGGCGACTATGAAGTCACAGTCAGTGGTCTGGTGGGGGGCGGCTACGTGTGGGGCGTTATGGACCCGTTCACCCTGATCATCACTGTGGACGGTGAACGTGTATTCCAGGGCCAGGTGGGTGGCGAAGCAGATCTCAAAGCCATTGATGTGCAGCAAGCGGTTGGCGTTGGCGAAATCGATCAGCGCTTCCGCAACATTCGCATCAAGGTACCCACCGGTCGACATAGCATCGGTGTTACCTACAAGCAGAAGACTGCCGCTGAGCACAACGAAGTACTCAATGGATTCGTCTCAGTGGCGGGTATGGGCCAGATGGTCAATGGCAATTCTGGTGGTCCGCGCATCAGCAATCTTGAGATCAAGGGGCCGCTCAGTCGTGCGGGCATCAGCGACACGCCAAGTCGCAGAAAACTGCTGGTATGCAAGCCGGCCAATGCGGCACAGGAGGCCCCGTGTGCGAAGCAGATACTAGGTGTGCTGGCCAAACGTGCCTACCGGCGCCCGGTGACCGATGCCGATCTTGCCGGCCCAATATCCTTTTACGAACAGGGGCGCAAGCAGGGGACGTTTGACGACGGCATACAGAAGGGTGTGATGGCCATACTGGCCAGCCCCAAGTTTTTGTACCGGTTTCATACCCCGCCCCCGGGCACGTTGCCTGGCCAGACCTTCGCGCTCAGCGATCTGGATCTCGCGACCCGCCTGTCGTTTTTCCTCTGGAGTGCGCCCCCTGACGATGCGCTGATCGACCTTGCTGCAGCCGGACGCCTCCGGGAGCCAAGGGTGCTGGATCAGCAGGTGCACCGGATGCTGGCGGACCCGCGCGCCCGTTCCCTGGCCACCAATTTTGCCGGGCAGTGGCTCAACGTGCGTGGCCTCGAGCTGGTCAATCCGGACACCAATCTCTTTCCGGACTTTACGGATGACCTGATTCCGGCGTTTCGCGAAGAACTCTACGATTTCGTTTGGGACATCTTTGGCAACGATCGCAGCGTTCAGGAATTGTTGACGTCAGACTATTCATTTCTCAATGAACGATTGGCGCTGCACTACGGCGTCAAAGGTGTGCGCGGCGGCGAGTTCCGCAAGGTGCGAATGGAGCAGCCTGAACGACGCGGATTGCTGGGCAAGGGCGCGGTGCTGATGGCCACGTCCTACGCCAATCGCACCTCGCCGGTGGTGCGCGGTGCCTATGTGCTCGAGCACATAATGGGCACGCCACCGGCTTCGCCGCCACCTGGCGTGGCAACTTTTATCGAAAGCCAGGAGGGTGGAGAGCAGCTGACTGTGCGCGCGCGCCTGGAAGCGCATCGTGCCGTGAAGTCCTGTGGTGCCTGTCATGGGGTGATCGATCCGGTGGGCCTCTCGCTTGAGAACTACAATGCGCTGGGGCAGTGGCGTGCCAAGGATATTGACGCCGGATCGGCCATCGATGCGGGTGGCAAGCTGGCTGACGGCACGCCGGTCAATGGGGTGAACGCGCTGCGCGATTACCTCGTCGGACGACCCGACCTGTTCGTGCAGACCTTGACCGAGAACCTGCTCACGTACGCGCTGGGACGGCCGGCGCAATATTACGATATGCCGTTGGTACGCAAACTGGTGCGCGATGCGGCCGCGAATGACTTTCGATTCTCGACTCTGGTGACTGGCATTGTATCCAGTCCGGCGTTCCTTACCGATCGGGCGCCATTGCCCCCGGCGATCAAGGGTGCGGTGATGTCCGCGAATACTCAGCCGCCTGGCCAGGAGCAGAAAAAGTGACGACGTTCATTACGCGCAAGCATCTTTCCCGGCGCACGGTGTTGCAAGGCGTAGGTGCGGCCGTCGCATTGCCCCTGCTCGACGCGATGATTCCGGCCGCCACCGCGCTGGAAAAAACCGCGGCGGCTCCCAAGCCGCGACTGGTCTGCGTTTACTTTCCTCACGGCGCCGTAATGGACAAGTGGACACCCAAGAAGCAGGGCGCCGACTTCGACCTGCCACCCATCATTGCTTCCCTGGCGCCATTCCAAAAACAGCTGACCGTTGTCAGTGGCCTCGAGAACCATCCGGCCATTGCCGCTCCGGTGCATGCGGTGACGCCGGGCACGTGGTTATCGTGCGTGGCGCCACGCATCAGTCACGATCCCCTGGGTGGGACCACGTTGGACCAGATTGCTGCGCAGCACTTTGGCCAGGGCACTTCGCTACCGTCCATTGAAGTGGGCACCGAGGAGCGTGGCGGAGAAGGCTCCTGCGACCGCAATTATGGTTGCAGCTATGGCAAGACGATTTCGTTCCGCGACCCTTCAACACCGCTGCCCATGGAGCACAATCCGCGCAAGCTGTTCCAGCAGCTGTTCGGGCAGGGAGACACCGCAAACGAACGCGTTGCCATGCTCAAAGAGAACCAGAGCCTGCTCGACCTGGTGTCACGCGACGCCGCGGATATCAAGCGCTCATTGGGAGCGCGCGACCAGGCCCTGCTCGATGATTACCTGACCACAGTCCGCGAGATTGAGCGGCGCGTTGACCAGATCGCCTCACGCGACCTGTCATCGGTGCAACTGCCGGACGCGCCCTCGGGCATACCCAGCCACTTCGACGAACATATGCGGTTGATGTACGACATGATCGCGCTGGCGTTTCAGGCCAACCTTACTCGCGTGGCCACGTACATGATTGCCGCCGAGGTCAGCAACCAGCCCTATAACTTCATCGGTATCTCGGATGCTTTCCATCCGTTGTCACACCATGCCAATAATCCGCAGAAGATGGAAAAACTGGCGCAGGTGCAGGCCTGGAACACCGGCGAATTCGCCAAGTTCCTCAAGAAGCTGCAGGACCTGCCCGATGGCGAGGGCAACATGCTCGACAACTCCTTTGTGCTTTTCGGCAGCAACATGAGCGATAGCAATCTGCACAACCACTATCCACTGCCCACGGCCATAGTCGGTGGCGGCATGGGCAAGCTCAAGGGCAACCAGCATCTGAAGTTTGCCGATCGCACGCCCATTGCCAATGTGCATCTCACGTTGCTGGACCGCATGGGTGTGCCCATGGAGAAATTCGGCGACAGCACGCAGAAGTTCGTGGAGATCTGATGCGGCGCGGTTTGCTTTGGCTGCTGGCAGCGCTGCCGCTGCAAGTGTGGGCTGCGACACCGCTCATCGAGGCGGCCGAGGCCAACGAGGGCGCGCAGGCCATAAGCCTGCTGGATCAGGGGGCCAATGCCAAGGAGCGCGCCACAGACGGCACCACGGCGTTGCATTGGGCTGCGCACTGGGACGATGAAGCCCTGCTGCAACGCCTGATCAAGGCGGGAGCCGACGTCAATGCCCGCAATGACTACGGCGCCACACCGTTGCAGGAAGCCGCCGAGCGCGGCGACGCCGCCATGATCCACACATTGTTGAAGGCGCATGCGGATGTGGAATCTGCCAACGACGAGGGACAGACGGCGTTGATGACCGTCGCGCGCGTCGGCTCGGTGGATGCCGTCAAGGTACTGCTCAAGGCAGGAGCCGACGTCAACGCCGTGGAGAAATGGCGTGGCCAGACGGCATTGATGTGGGCATCGGCGCAGGGCAATCCCGACGTGGTGCGGCTGTTGATCAAGGCGGGCGCTAAGGTCAACGCGCGGTCGACGGTGCGTGAATGGGATCGGCGCGTGACGGCCGAGCCGCGGCCGCAGAATCGTCCGCCGGGCGGGTTTACCGCCTTGTTGCTGGCCGCACGCGAGGGGTGTGCCGAATGCGCCCGGGCGCTGGTGCAAGGCAAGGCTGACGTCAACCTTCCCGATCCTGAAAATATCACGCCACTGCTGATGGCCATTTTGAATGCCAGGTTTGATACGGCCAAGGTGCTGATCGAATCGGGTGCAGATGTGAATCGCTGGGATTCCTGGGGCCGCGCGCCGCTGTATTCGACCATCGACTACAACACCACGCCGCGCGGTGGGCGACCTGATCGTCCCTCGTCAGACGTTGCGCTGCCACTGGAAATCGCCGCCATGCTGCTGGACCGCGGCGCTTATCCCAACATGCAGTTGAAATTGTTCCCGCCCTATCGCTCGCTGGGACAGGATCGCGGTGGGGATTCCATGCTGACGGTGGGCACGACGCCGTTGATTCGCGCGGCCAAGGCGGGCGACACGGATTCGGTAAAGCTGTTGCTTGCGCGCGGTGCCATGCCGGACCTGCCCAACAATCTTGGTATCACGCCGTTGATGGCGGCAGCGGGCGTTGGCTCCACCACGCTGGATATCCGCGCCAGGTTTCGCAATGAACAGCCGTGTCTCGAAGCCGGCAAGCTGCTGGTCGCGGCAGGTGCCGATGTCAACGCGGTTCGCGACAATGGCCAGACCGCATTGCATGGCGCTGCGCAGTGGGGTTGGACGGACTTCGCCAAATACCTGACCAGTGCAGGCGCGCGGCTGGACGTGCAGGATGCCAAAGGCGCGACGCCCCTGGATATCGCCATGGGTCGCGCCGGCGGAACAGGGCGCGCGGGAGTGGCCGGAGCAGAAACGCATCCTGAAACTGCAGCGGCGCTACGCGCACTTGCGGCCGCGAAGTAGGCGGTCAGCGACCTGCCCAGTAATTGAGTTCCAGCTTCAGTCCATTGGGGTCTTCGAGAAAGATCTGGCGCAGGCCAATGCCGGGAGAGTCGTGCGGATGGTGCGCAACGCCATGGTGGCGCAAGCGCGCGATCAGGTCATCGTAGTCGCTGCCATTGAAGGCCACATGGTCCAGCGCACCAGTGCCGGGGGCAGGCTTGGTCACCGGAATCCCCAGTCGGTTGCTGTGCGCAGTGTAGGTGCTCCAATCGGCGATATGGATGCAGGGCGTGTCACCCAGGTACAGCCAATGGCCAAGAAAACCTAGCTCGGGCCGCAATCCATCCTGGAAGCCCAGCACATCGCGATAGAAATCGCGGGTGGCGTCCACGTCATGGGTCATGACGAGAAAGTGTTCCATCCGGGTCAGGGGCATGAAGCCATAATAGCGCGGGATTTGCGACGGGGGATGAGATGAAGCGTGCACTATTTCCGGCCATGTGCCTGGCATCACTGGCGGCCTTGTCACTTGACGCGGCACCGCGTGAAGCAGCGCAGAAGGCGCCGGCCTTCACTTCTGCGCAGCTGCTGGCTGCCCCAACCAACGGCTGGGTAACCAACGGCGGCACATTATTCAACCAGCGCTATTCACCGCTGTCGCTGATCAATCGCGACAACGTGAAAGAGCTGCGCGCGTTATGGCGCACGGCGATGGGATCCGGCACATCACCAGGTCACGCAGGACAGGCACAGATACTGGCCTTTGGCGATGCGCTGTATGTCAGCAATGGCGCCAATGACGTGTTCGCCCTGGACGTCGAGTCCGGCGCCATCCTGTGGAGTTTCAAGGGCAATCCGGATCCACGTGCCGGCAGTCCCATTGGTCGCGCCAGCCGCGGCGTTGCGCTGGGTGATGGCAAGGTGTTCGTCAATATTGCTGACGGCCGGATTATCGCATTGGATCAGAAGACAGGCGCCCAGGTTTGGGGGGTGCAGGGCGAGAACTGGCAGGAGGGCTTCGCCATCACCACCGCGCCGCTTTACTACGATGGCATGGTGATCACCGGGTTCAACGGCGGCGAGATGGGCACGCGTGGACGCATCAAGGCCTTTGATGCAAAGAACGGCAAATTGTTGTGGACGTTTTATACGGTGCCGGGGCCCGGCGAGTTCGGTCATGACACCTGGCCTGCAGATTCGGATGCGTGGCTCAGGGGTGGTGCTTCGATATGGCAGACGCCTGCGGTGGATCCGGCGCTGGGACTCATATATTTTTCGACGGCCAACCCGGGGCCCGATCTCAACGGCAGCGTGCGGCCCGGTGACAACCTGTTCGCCAATTCCATCGTGGCCATTGATGCGAAGACTGGAAAATACCGCTGGCACTTCCAGCAGGTGCATCACGATATCTGGGATTACGATTCGCCGAATCCCGTGATCCTGTTCGATGCGACGTTCAACGGCCGACCACGCAAGGCGCTGGTCGAAGTCAGCAAGACGGGGTGGGCCTACATTCTCGATCGCGAGACGGGAAAGCCATTGCTGCCCATTGAAGAGCGACCGGTGCCGCAGGAGCCGCGCCAGAAAACGGCTGCCACGCAGCCCTATCCGGTCGGCGATTCTATTGTGCCCCAGGAAATCGACATCGCGCCCGAAGGTGCGCAACTGGTGGCCGGCACCGGCGACATTCCCAACAAGGGCCGCATCTTCACGCCGTTCTGGACCGTACCGGTGTCGACCAAGCCGGGAACCATGGGTGGCGCCAACTGGCCGCCCAGTTCCTATGACCCGGAAACCAGCCTGATGTATGTATGCGCGTCGGATCGCATCAGTGATTTCTCGGTGCGGTTGCCGCTGGAAACACCTGGTCCCAACAAGGTGTATATGGGCGGTTCGTTCACGCAGGCGCAGGTGGATGACGCCGGTGTATTCGCCGCGCTGGATGTACGCACCAATCGCCTGGCATGGCGGCAGCAGTGGCGCGAGATCTGCTACAGCGGCTCGGTGGTCACCGGCGGCGGGCTGGTGTTTGTCGGCCGCGCCGATGGCCGGTTGACGGCGCTGGACAAGCGCAATGGCGCCAAACTGTGGGAGTTCATGACCGACGCCGGCGTCAACACCACCGTGACCACGTTTGAGCACAAGGGCAAACAGATGGTTGTGGTGCATGCCGGTGGCGGTGCCTTTTCCAACGGCAAGCGCGGCGACGGAATATGGATGTTTTCGCTCGACGGCAAGATCGGACCGATCGTGCCGACTCTTGACGGCGGCGCTGGGCCCGGTGGACGCCCGGGCGCAGCCGCAGCAGTTCCCACGCGCGCGGCGGACGTCGTTGCAGGCGAGACCATCTACAAGGCAGCGTGCCTGGCTTGTCATGGTGAGAAGGGCACGGGCGGGCACGGGGGTGGACCGACCCTGCTTGGCAAGCTCGACGCAACGCAGATCCGCGTGGTGACCACCACGGGACGTAACAACATGCCGACCTTCCGCGAAATCTATGACGCCAACCAGATCCAGGACGTATCGGAGTTCATCGTGCGGAAGCTGGGCAAGGTGCAATGAGATTGGCGTTGCTGGTTGCGCCGGCGAAGCAGTGCTGATCGCCTTGCCCATTGGCTAAAGGGCGCGCCTAGGCATCGTCGCCGCGCAGGCCCGAGCTCTCCATTGCGTGGCGTAGGCGAGCTTCCTCGAGATCAAGCTCCCGTTCGATGCGTCGCCGGGCCTCATCTGTAAGGCGATTCTCAGCGTAGGAAATGTCAACCGCCTGCCGTTCAACCTCAAGCAGTTCCAGGTCAATCGTGTCTTCGCTGGAGGGCGCAACGGGTCCCGCGCGCAACGCGCCGCGCTCGAAGTATTCATGCCGCGCACGCAGTCGATCCCGAAGCGTGTGTGAACGTCCGGACGGGTGATCCTCGGGAATGGCTTCGAGCGCTTTATCCAACGCTATTAGCCGTGCGCTCTGCTCATCATGCTTGTCGCGGATTGCTTCGGTGGCACCTTGGCGGTCAATTCCCAAGGCCCGCACAATTGCAGGTAGCGTACCGCCCAGACCCACTAGCGTCACGACGATAACGCTGTAAGTCGCGAACAGAATCAGTTCGCGATCCGGAAAGGGCTGGCCATTAACGACAGCGGGAATCAGCAGGGCGGCAGCGAGACTTACTGCTCCGCGCAGCCCTGTGTAGGCAATCAGGAACAGTTGACGCCAGTCGGGCGGCGGTTCGGCTTGCCGTTGTGCAAGACGTGTTGTGCGAGGCAGAAGGCCGTGCAGATATGTGCCAAAGAAGATCCATACGAAACGAACCACGATGACCATGACGCAGGTGAGTGCAGCTGCGGCCAGGATTCGCGGCCATGCCTCGGATGCAATTGAACCGACCACTGAGCGGGCCTGCAAACCAGCAAGAAGAAACAGCAGCGCTTCGACAGCCCATACGATCAGGTCCCAGATGAAAAAACCCTGCAGCCGGGTTGCGGGTCGGATCATCTTCCGGCCATTCCACGAAACGTACAGACCGGTGACGACGCAGGCGATGACGCCCGAGCCGCCCAATGCATGCGGTGGCCAGAACGCCAGGAAGGGTGTTGCCAATGCGATGAGGACTTCGGCACGCGCATCATTGACGGCATGCCTGAGGCGCAGCACCGCGTAGCCAATCAGGATGCCGTATGTAAGTTCGGCGCCTACAATGATCAGGAACTGCAGCGCCGCGGCGGAAAATGAAAACGTTGCGCTGCCTACTGCTGCCAGGGCGAAACTCAAAGTCACCAGCGCCGTGGCGTCATTGACCAGGCTCTCGCCTTCCAGGATGGTGTGCAGCCGTCGGGGCAGGGGCAGGCGCCGCAATATCGCCATGGGGGCCACTGCGTCCGGCGGCGAGACAATTGCGCCCAGCACAAAGCCCACGGACCAGCTCACGCCCAGCAGGTAGTGCATGGCCGTTGCAACAACCCCAGCTGTGGCCAGCACACAGCCTACGGCCAGCAGCAATATGGGCCGCAGACTGGAGCGAAATCCGCGCCAGCTCATGCCTACGCCCGCGGAATAAAGCAGCGGCGGTAACAGCACCAGCAAGACCAGGTCCGGATCAACATGGACTTGAGGAAGATTCGGGATGAACGCCAGCAGGATTCCACCCACCAGCATCAGGATGGGAGTGGCGATTCGCAGGCGCCTTGCGGCCACACTGAAGGCGGCGACCAGAAGCACCAGCCCAAGGGCGACGATTAGCTGTGGTTGTATCATTGGCTGATTCGCGACTACTTAGCCGGCTGCAAGACCAGGGGCTGCGCCAGGGCTGCACCAATCTGACCACCCATATGCGACCCCTTTTGGGTTTATGATCAGGTGGAAGGTACTACAAACGGCGCCATAGCCGTTGGGGGCGAGTGTCATGGCAGTGGACTTTCGGGGTCACCCGATGTTTCCGTCGACGGGGTTCAATACTCCGACGCGCTTCGAGGCCGATCTCTACGATTGCGAGGTGTGGGGCAAGATCCCAACTGACATCGAGGGCAACTTCTATCGCATGCAATGTGATTTCCAGTATCGCCCGCCACAGAATGAATGGCCCACCGGATTCAATGGCGATGGGCATATCAGTCGGTTCCATTTCAAGGACGGCAATGTCAACTTCCGCAGCCGCTATGTAAAGACTGCACGGCTGTTGGCCGAGCGCGCAGCGCACCGGCGCCTGTACGGCGTCTACCGCAATCACTACACCGACGATCCCAGCGTCAAGGATATTCCCCGTTCCGCAGCCAACACCCACATGTACTGGCATGGTGGCAAGCTGCTGACGCTCAAGGAAGACTCGCTTCCCTGGGCCATCCATCCGCATACGCTCGAAACCGAGGGCGAGTGGAATTTTTATGGCAAGTACACCGCCAAGACAATGTCGGCGCACCCCAAGATCGACCCGGCGACCGGCGAAATGATCGCCTATGGCTACCAGGCAAAGGGTGATCTCACCGATGACATTGCGTCCTACATCATCGGCAAGGACGGGCATATCAAGCACGAGGTGTGGTTCAAGGCGCCTTACGTGGGCATACAGCACGACATCGCGATGACGCAGAACTACATACTTTTTCCCGTCATACCTCGCGTCACCAGTGACGCACGCCTGCGATCTGGCGAACCCATGTGGGAGTGGGATGGCAGCAAGCCCACGTACATCGGCATCCTGCCGAAAACCGGCGAAGGCAAGGACGTGCGCTGGTTCAAGGGGCCGGCACGCAACACGCTGCACTTCCTCAATGCCGTCGAGCACAAGGACGGCAAGATCACCATGGACCTGCCCACTTCCAGCGGCGAACGTGACCCGTCGCAGATGCGGCGCTGGACCTTCGACATGAAGTCGCGCAAGAAGGATACTTTTGAGGAGGAAGTGATCTCCACCGCCAATGGTGTGCTGGCGCGCATGGATGATCGTTACCTGTCGCAGCCCTACAAGTATTGTTTCGTGGGCAACCGCGATCCCAGCCTGGCGTTCGACAAGGCGCGCGCCGGCGGCATGGGCGGATTCGTTACCAATCAATACCTGCGTGTCGACGTCACCAATCCCACGGCCAAGCCCGGCGCATTCTATGTGGGCCCGGTGCAGGGGCTGCAGGAGAGTTGCTTTGTGCCGCGCAAGGGCAGCACGGCGGAAGGCGACGGTTATCTCATGGGTGTGGCCAGCAATTACGAAACCATGTCCAGCGACCTGGTGATCGTCGATGCCATGCGCATGGAAGAGGGCGCGATTGCCACGGTGAAACTGCCCTTCCGTTTGCGCGGCGGCACGCATACCAACTGGTTTGGCGCCAGCGAACTTCCGGTGTTCAACGCATGAGCGCGCGAATGTCTTTGGACCGGCGACGATTCCTGGGGCAGGTTGCGCTGTCGGTGAGTGGAGTGGCTTTGTCGGGGCCATCGCTGGCGGAAATTGCGCCAGCATCACTGCTTGGAATCGAGCCGGCATGCCCGGCCAGCGCCAGCGCATACGCGGATGCCTGCGGTGACTGGACGGTGGACGACATGTGTGGAGCCTATCCGCCGTATGCTTTCAACACAGGCGCATCGCAACCGCACACCGTGCCCCTGTACGGCGCGGGTGCCGATCACCACTGGATATCCTGAATGCGCCTGATATTTGCCCTGGCACTTCTGTTGCCGGTACAGCTTGTGCTGGGCGCGCAGGACCCAGGTACTGCTGCGGGCGCCGCGCGCGTGGCGCAGTTGCGCGCCGAAGTCACGGCGGCCGAGGACTTCGCTGCCATCAAGCGCTTGCAGCGAACCTATGGCTATTACGTCGACAAGGGAATGTGGACTGACCTCGCCGAATATTTCACTGACGACGCCGTGGCCAATTATCCGGCTGGAGTCTTCGTCGGCAAGCCCAGCATTCGCGAGCACCTCTATCGAAACGTGGGCATTGTGCAGATCGGTGAGGTGGGGCTGGGCAACAACCGGCTCTACAACCACATGAACATCCAGCCGGTAGTGCACATCGATCCCGCGGGCAATACTGCCCGGGGCAGGTGGCGTGCGCTGGCCATGTTCGGCAGCCTCAATGGCGGTGCCACCTGGGCTGAAGGTTTGTACGAAATGCAGTACCGCAAGGAAAGCGGTGTCTGGAAGATTTCAAAGCTCGACTATCACGCTGGCTTCGGTGCGCCCTATGCAACAGGGTGGGGTGCGCCGACGCGTGCGCCAGCCGCAGTCACCGATTCCGCGGCGGCAGCGCCTGCGAATCGTGCGCGACGCCAACTGGCGCACCCGGCCGATCGTGAGCGCGATTCGTCCTGCGAAGGATTCCCTGCTGCCTGCCTGCCGCCCTTCGACTACGCCAATCCGGCTACAAAGGAAGGCGGCACCATCTGGACTGCGGTTGCAGTGCCTGCTGCTGGCGCTGAATCGAGTACGGCAGATGCACGCACAGAAGTGGCAGACCTGCTGCGTCGCGCAGAGCGATTGAAGGATCAGCAGGAAATTGAAAACCTGCAGCGCATCTACGGTTTTTATTACGACCGCGCCAGCTGGGACCAGATGGTCGACCTGTTCTCGAGCAAGGGCACCATCGAATTCGCGCAACAGGGTGTGTACGTCGGTCGCAAACGCGTACGACAGTTCCTGGGCACGCTGGGTCATGATGGACTGACGCCGGGCTGGCTCAACGATCACATGCAGTTGCAGATCGTGGTCGACGTCAGCCCGGATGGCCGAACTGCATGGTCACGCAGTCGTGAACTTGCCATGACCGGCCATGCCGGAGTCAGTGGCGAGTGGAGTGAAGGTATCTACGAGAACCGCTTCGTGAAGGAAGACGGCAAGTGGCAGTTCGCCAGCGTGCATTTCTATCCCACCTTCCAGAGCGACTACGACGCGGGATGGGGCAAGAGCGCGCGACCCGCACAGGGCGTGAATGCCACGTTGCCGCCGGATCGGCCGCCGACTGAAGTGTATGAGATCTACCCCAAGCCGCATGTGCCGCCGTATCACTACCGCAATCCGGTGACCGGCAAGCCGCCCACCTATCCGGGAGTGGATCGTGGTGGTCCTACGCCGCAACTTGCGGCAGCGGATCTGCAGCCAACAGAAGCAGCGCCGGCGGCGCGACTCCCTGGTGACGTGGGCGCGGCTCTGAGCCGTGCCGAAAACGATGTGGCGCGCTTCAAGGACTATCACTCTATCGAGAACCTGCAGAGCGCCTATGGGTATTACCTGGACAAGAGCCTGTGGGATCCGCTGGCGGATCTGTTCGCGCGCAATGGCTCCATTGAGCTGGCGCAACGTGGCGTCTACAAGGGCGCCGACAGTGTGCGCAACATGCTGTGGATGGTGTTCGGTCGTGGCGGCGCCGGCCCGGTGGCCGGGCGTCTGGGCAACCACCTGCAACTGCAACCGGTCATCACCGTGGCGCCGGACGGACAGTCGGCGAAGATTCGCGTGCGCATGCTGCAGCAAATGGCCATGGGCGGGCGCGCTTCGATTGGCGCCTCGATCTACGAGAACGAAGCGGTCAAGGAAGACGGCGTGTGGAAGTTCAGTGTCGATCATACGATGAACACCCTTTCAGCGGCCTATGCAGGCGGCTGGGCCAAGGGTGCCAGCCGGTTCATGCCCGGGCCCAGTGCGCAACTGCCTGCGGATGCTCCGCCTTCGATGAAGGTGGTCATGTTTCCAGTGGTGTATGACATCCCTTTTCATTACGCTAATCCGGTCAGTGGTCGGACGCAGTTACCAAAGATTCCTTCCATCGATGAACAGATGGCACAGTTACCCATGAAGGCGGAGTAGTACATGCGTTTGATCATAGTTGTGGCCTGTCTTGCTTTGCCCCTGTGTGTGCTTGCAGCAGAAGCGCCGCCCCCTGGACGCACACCGGGCGGTGGACTGACGGGCGACAGGCTGGACCAGTTGGCACATCGGCATGCCGGCCAATTGGGTGCACTGGCGCCGGCCAACCTTGCAAAGCCACGACCGAAGGCGCCATTCGACGTGACTGGTACCTGGTTCGTGGACTTGCGCCGATCATTCGCGGATTTCCGCTTTGGTCCACCCTATCCGGAGTTCTACGAGCCGGGGCAGACTGCCATGCGCGAGTCCGAGGAAGCGCGCAAGAAAGGCGTTCCGTATCGCGACAGCATCGGCCAGTGTTACCCGGCCGGGATGCCCATGATCATGACGCGGGTGTGGCCCATCAACATGATCCAGTTGCCCACGGCCGTGTTCATGAATTTCGCGTTCACCAACAGCATGCGGTTCATCTACACCGATGGTCGTGGTTTCACCGATCCGGACACTGTGGTCTATACCTACAACGGTGAATCCATCGGCAAGTGGGAAGGCAAGGCGCTGGTAGTGAAGACCAAATATTTCGAACCCAATGAGCACTATATCGATGGTGGAATACCCATCAGCGACCAGTTCGAGATGACCGAGCGGATGACGATGCTGGACGGCGGCAAGACACTGCAGATCGACTACACCATGATCGATCCGAAGATGTGGAAGGGCGAATGGAAGAACACCAAGCGCTTTCTGCGCATGGATGAGAGCGACATTCCGGAAGTGGAATGCCTGCCCAATCTCAACAAGAACCTGCCCAGTACGTCAGAAGGCCAGAAAGCGGTCGATGACCGCGCCAAGTAAGGCGCTCTAGGGCTTGGCTGGCGCGGCGGTGGCGGGCGGCGCGCCAGCACCCGCGTTGTATTGACTCGGGCCGTTGCCGCTGAGTTTTGTGCCGTCGGCCAATACGATTGCCATGTAGGAACCGCCTGGCTTGCCGTCGCGCAAGGGGCGCACGGTCACGGTCACCTTGTCACCCGCCTTGAGCGTAGTGCGCTTCCAGCCCTGGGGCACCAGGTTCTGGGGGCTGTTCATTTCGATGGCCCAGATGTCTTCCTTGCCATCACTGTTTGGCACCGATACCTTGAATGATGAGTGCGGGTTGGTCCAGTTGAACTCGGTGATGGTCCCCGTGACCGTCGCTTCCTTGGTGGCATCGAACATAGCGCCGGAGTGATGTACCCAGGCTGGTGCGGAAAAACACGTCAGCACTGCAGCAGATACCACGTGTAGTGGCGCAAATTTCATTTCGACGCTCCTGCCGAACCCGGCTGCTGGGGAGGTAATACCGGAACATTGATGGGGCCGCCGCCGGCTCGGGTGGCTTCACCCAGCACAGTGCCGTCTTCAAGCGTCACGGTAATGAAAAGACCGCCCTTGTGCGCGGACATGTCGCGCAGCGGGTTGGTCATCAACGTGACCTTGTCGCCGGTCTTGACGCTGGTGGAGCTCCATCCCTGGCGCTTGAGGTTGTTGGGGCTGTTGAGCTCGATTTCCCACACCTCGGGCTTGCCATCGGCGCCGGGAACCTGGATGTGAATGAAGGCGTGGGGGTTGGTCCACTGGAATTCGGTGACCGTGCCGTTGAGCGTGACTTGCTTGGTCTGGTCGAACATAGCGAACGAGTGGTGCGCCAAGGCGGCCGACCCGGCAAGCAACGCGACAAGTATGGTGGCGCAATGCGCCGATTTGAATAGACCCCTCATCAGGCAGATTATATCCTCAATATCGGTTTGATAGTCCGGGGGGACACATGAAATTTCAGTCTGCTGCCGCCATCACGGCTCTTTGCTGGCTGGTCCCGGCCTACGGTGCGCAGGCGCCCGCTGCCGCTGCCACGACCACCGGGGCGGCCTTTCCCAAGGGTTCGTACTCGGCACTCAACAAGCTGCCTGACTGGGGCGGCGTGTGGGTGCTCAAGTTCCGGCGCCCGGCGCCGGGCGAGCCGCCTGCCGAGCAGCCGGCGCTCAAGGGCACCTATTTGGCCCGCTACCAGGCCTGGCAGAAGGATGTACGGGATAACAACGGCGTGGTGCACAAGGACGCATCCAACTGCATGCCGCCTGGAATGCCCAACATGATGGGCACTGGACAATATCCCATCGAGTTTCTATTCACGCCCGGCCGCGTGACCATGCATCACGAAGCGTGGATGCAGTGGCGATCCATTTACACTGATGGGCGGGGTCATCCCGACGACTGGGAGCTGGGAATATTCGGCCACTCGATCGGACATTGGGAAGGGCAGACGCTGGTGGTGGAAACCATCGGCATCAAGCCCATTACTGATCTTGGGCCCGGCATCAAGCACAGCGACAAACTCAAGATCACCGAGCGCATTGCGCAGTCGGCCACTGATCCTAATGTGATGACGGATGAAATGACCCTGGAGGATCCCGAGGCATTGGAAAAGCCCTATCACCGGGTGTTCACCTATGCACGCCAGCGCGACTGGAACCTGATGGAATTCGTCTGCGCCGAAAATGACCGCAATCCCGTCGACAAGGACGGGCATACGACTTTTCAATAGAGGCCAGACATGAACAAGCGATTGATTGGGGCCCGACTTTGGCAGGCAATGCTGGCGATGCTGTGCGCATATGCAGCAGGCGTGTCGGCGCATCATTCGCTGTCCGGCGTGTTTGATATCACCAAGAGCTTCGAGATCGACGGCCTGGTATCGCGCGTGGATTGGATGAATCCACATGTCTATGTCTACGTCGATGCCAAGGGCAAAGATGGCAAGCCAATGACCTATCGGTTCGAGTCCCTTCCCGTAGCGATGATGCGCAAGGCCGGTCTTTCAAAGACATCGCTGCTAGGTGATGGGAAGCCGGTGAAAGTCCATGCATATCCCGCGCGTGCGGATACGCCTGACCTGGGCTACATGCTGACCATCCAGTTTGCGGACGGTCGTGAAATCCAGTTCTCGAAGATTCCCGGTGCGGAATCGGTGACGCCAAAATGAAAATCCATAAAAGTGCCTGCGCTGTGCTGGTTCTGATCAGTGCCTGTGGTGCAGGCGTGGCCGCAGCTGCCGACACATCCGCTGCCGCGCCGACCCCGCGCGCTGCTGATGGTCATCCGGATTTCAACGGTGTTTGGGACAACGGCGGCGGCATCGATTTCCTGAGTCCGCAAAAACTGGCCGATGGCTCGGTCTGCGTCACTGGTTGTGCGCCGCCTGCCGCAAATGCTGCTGCCGGTCCTCCGAGCCCACGTCCGCCACCGGATCGTCCGCGTTACAAGCCGGAATTTGCGGCCAAGGTCAGTGACCTGGAAGCCAAACAGGTGAAGTTCGATCCGGTGCTGCGTTGCCAGCCTCCCGGTGTTCCGCGTATCGGGCCGCCTGACAAGATCGTGCAGACGGCACGTGAAATGGTGTTCCTCTACGAAGACGTGTCGGGACCTTTTTTCCGCATCGTGCCGTTGGTGACCGGTGCGGTGCGCCAGGATGACAGTCCCAGCTACCTGGGCGATGCCAGCGGCCATTGGGATGGCGATACATTGGTAGTGGAGACCGCTAACTTCAATGACCTGACGTGGCTGGCCGACAACGGCGCATTCCATACCGAAGCGCTGCGAGTGACCGAGCGTTTGACACGGCGCGGCAACGAAATGGAATACCGGGCCGTAGTGCAGGATCCGGGAGTGCTGGCCGAACCCTGGCAGATGCGACCCCGACGCATGACGCTCATGGACAAGGAGATGGCTGAGCCGGCTCCCTGCGTCGACCAGGACCTGCACCTGATGCTGGATGACTCTCACCACACCAATCCCCGATAACCTTCGGAAGGCCGGAATTTCAACCCCAACAGGGGTTTACGCGCGGCCGGCAAAGTCCTAGAATCCCGTCCCCCGCTTGGAGGGTCAGGCGGGTACGAACGCGTATGCATGGGCCCCCAGTGGGGGCCTTTTGCTTGGGATTACGGGCCTTTTGGGGCCCTTTTTTGTTTGGATTGACTGGTTTTTGGCGCGGGATTGCCGGGGAGCCGTGTTGCGCGAGCGACTGATACTGCTGGCTGAGCCTTTGCTGACCAGGTTGGGATACGAGCTGGTCGATATCGAATATGCGGCCACCCGCTCCCAGGCAACGGTGCGGGTTTACATCGACTGGCCTGAAGGCCGCATGAGCCCGGCCACCGCGGCAAAGGTGGCAGCGGAGGCGCAGGCTGCGGCCGATGGCGGTGATGACACGCGGGCATTTGATGGCATCGGTGTCGAGGATTGTGAGCGCGTCAGCCGCGAGCTGTCGGCGCTGCTGGATGTGGAGGACCCGATCGCGGTTGCGTACACGCTGGAGGTGTCGTCACCTGGAGCGGACCGGATACTGCGTACCACGGCGCACTATCTGCGTCATGTGGGGCAGCGGGTGCATGTGGAACTGGTGGCATCGCGCAATAACCGGCGTCGCTATACGGGCGAGCTGGTGCGGGCGGATGCAGAAGGTATTGAACTGATGGTGGATGGTGAGGCAGTGCAGGCGGGATACAGCGAAATCGGCAAGACCCGACTCGCGCCCGACTGGTCTCGCCTCGAGGGGCGAAGGTAGAAAGCTGTGATGAACAAAGAAATCCTGATGGTTGTCGACGCCGTTTCGAACGAAAAGGGCGTGGACAAGGAAATCATCTTCGAAGCGCTGGAGGCTGCGCTGGCCGCGGCCACACGCAAGAAACACGGCGAGGAATGGGACGTGCGCGTCGCCATCAACCGCAAGACCGGCGACTACGACACCTTCCGTCGCTGGAAGGTGTTTGCCGACGACTCCAGGGAAATGGAGACACCGGATCGCGAGCTGCGCCTCGAAGACGCCCTTGATATCGACAAGGACTCCGAGCCGGGCGGGTTCGTCGAGCAGCCCATCGAGTCGGTGATGTTCGGTCGCATCGCCGCACAGCAGGCCAAGCAGGTCATGGTGCAGAAGGTACGCGAGGCCGAACGTGCGCAGGTCATCGACCAGTTCAAGGATCGGGTCAACACGCTGGTCAGTGGCGTGGTCAAGCGCGTGGATCGCAATGGCGTATTCGTTGACCTCGGCGGCAATGCCGAAGGATTCATATCGCGCAGCGACCTGATCCTGCGCGAGGCGCTCAAGCCCCAGGATCGCGTCAAGGCCTTCCTCAAGGATGTGCGCCCCGAGCCGCGCGGACCGCAGTTGTTCCTGTCGCGCACCGCGCCGGAATTCCTGGTGGAGCTATTCAAGCTGGAAGTGCCTGAAGTCGGACAGGGCACCATCGAGATATTGGGCGCAGCGCGTGATCCGGGCGTGCGCGCCAAGATCGCGGTGCGCAGCAACGAGCCGCGCATTGATCCGGTGGGCGCCTGCGTGGGCATGCGTGGATCGCGGGTGCAGGCCGTGTCGAATGAAATCGCCGGCGAGCGCGTGGACATCATCCCCTTCGATGCCAACCCCGCGCAGTTCGTCATCAATGCCATGTCGCCTGCCGAAGTGCAGTCCATCGTGGTGGACGAGGACTCACACAGCATGGACATCGCAGTAGCCGAGGAAAAACTGTCGCAGGCTATTGGTCGCGGCGGCCAGAACATCCGGCTGGCCAGTCAGCTCACGGGCTGGGAACTCAATGTGATGACCGAGTCGGACGCCGAGGCCAAGAGCGAGTCGGAAGCCTCGCGGCTGGTGCAAATGTTCATGAAGTCCCTGGATGTGGGCGAGGACGTGGCCACCATCCTGGCGCAGGAAGGCTTCTCGACCATCGAGGAGCTGGCCTATGTGCCGGTCAGTGAATTGGCGTCCATCGCCGAGTTCGACGAGGAAATGGTCAAGGAGCTGCGCAACCGCGCACGCGACGTGCTGCTGACGCAGGCCATTGCCAGCGAAGAGAGCATGGAGAGCACCATGCCTGCCGACGACCTGCTGGCGCTGACCGGGATGAACCCGGACCTGGCGCTGGAACTGGCACGCCGCGGAGTGCGCACCCGCGAGCAGCTTGCCGAGCAGGCGGTAGACGATCTGTCGGATATCGATGGTCTTGACGAGCAGGGCGCCGGCGCCCTGATCATGAAAGCGCGTGAGCATTGGTTTCAGGGGTAATCCATGGCTGACGTCACCGTCTCCCAATTTGCAGAAGTACTCAAAGTCCCCATAGACAAGCTGCTGGTGCAGCTTGAACAGGCCGGGATCACCGTGTCAGGTGCTGACGCAGTCATCAGCGACGAGGCCAAGCTCGAACTGCTGACGCACTTGCGCCGCAGCCACGGCGGTGATGAAACCGCGTCGCCGCGCAAGATCACCTTGCAGCGCAAGACGCAGTCCGAGCTCAAGATGGCCAGCACCATGGGGCGCGCGCGTACCGTCAACGTCGAAGTGCGCGTCAAGCGCACCTACGTCAAACGCGATGTGCTTGAAGAGCAGAATCGCGCGCAGCAGGACATAGTTGACCAGAAGAAGCGCGAGGCCGAAGCGGCCCAGCAGGTTGAGGCCGAAAAAGCCGAGACCGAACGGCGCGAGGCGGAGCGGCTCGATCAGGAAAACCGCCGGCGGCTGGAAGAAGAGCAGAACCGCAACAAGGCGCTGGAAGAAGCGCGGCGGGCACAGGAGCAGCGCGAGCGCGAGAATGCCAGCCGTGAACCGGGTCGCGAAGCGCCACGTCGTGCAGCGCCGGAGGCGCCGCGAGTTGAAACCCCGGCGCGCGTCGAGCGTCCGCACAGTGCGCCGCGTGCGGCTGAGCAACCGCCGGCACGCGGTGCGCCTGCGACCACCCGCTACGGACGCACCGAGTTGCACGTGGCCGGTGATGTCAGCGCGCGACTCAAGAAGAAGAAGGTTCGCATGCGCGGTCGGCCGGCCGCTGACGGCGAACAGAAGCACGGATTCGAAATGCCCACGGCGCCGCAGAAGCGCGAAGTGCCGGTGGGCGAGACCATCACGGTTGCCGAGTTGGCCAACCGCATGGCCATCAAGGCCAATGAAGTCATCAAGACGCTGATGGGACTGGGCGTGATGGCCACCATCAACCAGACCATCGACCAGGACACTGCGGTTTTGGTAATCGAGGAGATGGGCCACGACGCGCGACTGGTCAAGGAAAACGAGATCGAGGAAGACCTGCAGGGCGTCGCCGGGGATGCCGAAGTAGAGCTGCCGCGTCCGCCAGTTGTGACGGTGATGGGCCATGTCGACCATGGCAAGACCTCACTGCTGGACTACATACGCACCACCAAGGTTGCCGCTGGCGAGGCCGGGGGCATCACGCAGCACATCGGCGCCTATCACGTCGAAACGCCGCGCGGCATGATCACGTTCCTGGATACACCGGGTCACGCGGCATTCACTGCCATGCGCGCACGCGGTGCCAAGGCTACCGACGTGGTGGTGCTGGTGGTGGCGGCCGACGATGGCGTCATGCCGCAAACCATCGAGGCCGTGCAGCATGCCAAGGCTGCAGGCGTACCCATAGTCGTGGCCGTCAACAAGATGGACAAGCCTGATGCCGACGCTGAGCGCGTGCGCACCGAGCTGTCGAAGTACGAAGTGATTTCCGAGGAATGGGGCGGCTCGACCATGTTCGTGCCCGTCTCGGCCAAGGCTGGTACCGGCATCGACAAACTGCTCGAGGCCATATTGCTGCAGGCTGAAGTGCTCGAGCTCAAGGCCCCGCGGGGCGGACTGGCTTCGGGCATCGTCGTGGAGTCCAGCATCGAAAAGGGCCGCGGCGCCGTGGCCACCGTGCTGGTAAAGCGCGGCACGCTCAAAGTCGGTGATCCCATACTGGCCGGCACCCAGGCCGGTCGCGTACGCGCCATGTTCGATGAGCATGGCAAGTCAGTGGATTCAGCAGCGCCGTCGATTCCGGTGGTGGTGCTGGGCCTGACGGCCGCGCCCAACGCCGGCGATGACCTGCTGGTGCTGGAAAGTGATCGCAAGGCACGCGAAGTGGCGCTGCACCGGCAGAGCCGGCATCGCGAGACCAAGGTCATTTCGCGGCAGGGAACCACTGCCGAAGATGTGTTCTCGCAGATCGAGGACGCCAAGGCCGGCATCATTGCCGTGGTCATCAAGACGGACGTGCAGGGCAGCGCCGAGGCGCTGCGCGACGCACTCAACAAGCTGTCTACGGATGAAGTGCAGGTCAAGGTGCTGGCTGCCAATGTTGGCGGCATCACAGAATCCGACGTGCAGCTGGCGGCGGCATCCGGCGCGCGCATCATCGGCTTCAATGTGCGCGCTGATGCAGGCGCGCGCGAAGCGGTCAAGGAAACCGGCGCCGAAGTCCGTTACTACAGCATCATCTACGAAGCCATCGACGACGTCAGGGCCTTGATGAGCGGCCTGCTGGCTCCGGAGATCAAGGAACAGATCGTGGGCATCGCCCAGGTGCGCGAGGTGTTCCGTTCCAGCAAGTTCGGCGTGGTCGCCGGTTGCCTGGTGACCGAGGGCACGGTTAAGCGCAATAACCCGATTCGCGTGCTGCGCGACAACGTGGTGATCTTCGAAGGTGCACTGGAATCACTGCGGCGCTTCAAGGATGAAGCCGCCGAAGTGCGTGCGGGCACCGAATGTGGCATTGGCG
>JBDTPN010000035.1:0-30563 GCA_039932715.1 Pseudomonadota bacterium
TGCTTGAAGGAAGTGCGCTTCATCATTTTTCGCCCTCCACCATGTCCGCATGCCGATGCACGAGTTTCCAGGCTCCCCCTTCGACTCGAAAGACCTCGGTCGTTCGCAACTGCATCAGCACTGGCTTGTCTTTGCCGTGCATCACCACTTTGGCGTGGTGAACCCCGGTCCAGAACCCGAGCCCGCCACTCGCCCCGGACTGCATCACTTCGAATTGTCCCGTGCTGCCTGTGCCAAACGCTTTCGCTCCCTTCCTGTTGGCCAAGTTCACTTTGGTGGCACCTTGCACGCGGTTTCCGCTGGGCGGAAAGAAGGTCACTGGGTCGTTCGCAGCTGAAATCTCCAGCAGCCCCGCCGGGTTGCCGTTGATGTATTCCGCAGAAATCCGCTCACGTCGCTTCAGGAATGCATCAAAACCTTCGTTCGGTTTGATGGCTGAATCAGCCCAGTGCCCGAACGCCAGCATGAAGCGCTTCAGGAACGCATCAGTATCCTTGCTGGTGATCGCTCCGCGGGCGTCCATCAATTCACCGACGTTGCCGATATATGCCTCGGGCTGCTGCATGACCAGCAGATCGAGGTACACAAAGCTTTGGCGCATCGCGTGGTTCGCACCAAAGCCGGCCAACGAATACGGGCTCACGCTCACCACTGCGGCGGGCAGACCGGCGAACACGCTTTTACCTTCGGGGCGCGAGCCGACGTCGGTGGCGTTTTTCAGGCAACCGGGAATCGAGCGGTTGTATTCCGGGGTGACGAACAGCAGCGCACCGCAGGATCTGACGGCTTTGCGGAATGCCACCCACGCCGTGGGCGGTGAAGAGTCCAGGTCCTGGTTGTAGAGCGGCAGGCCGGCGATCTCGATGATCTTGCAATCCATGCCTGCGGGCGCCCGCGCGATGAGCGCCTTGGCAAGTTTTCGACTGAGAGACGCTCGTCGAAGGCTGCCGACGAGCACTCCGACTTGCATGAGTTTCGAAGACGTCATGGGCGTTCCTTCTTGAGAACTGACACGCCGCGGATATTACTTTCAAACGGCCGCCTCTGCCGAAGCGGGCCAGCCTGGCATTCTTCAATCCCGCCCACTACCGGCTTGCTTCGGCCCTGCCAACAGCCCGAACCGTAAGAACCGCATCGTTCGCTACCGAGTAAATCCTTTTCTGATGCGCGGTTCGGGCTTGCGAGTTTCGATTAGCTTCGTCTTCCCGGGCTCGCTCCTCAGCTCACCCTTCAGGACCTCCCTGGTTACTGCTTCAGCACGCGCACGCATGTGCGTGGAATGCCCTCTTAGAGCGGCACGGTATATGCCGTCAGATTTTCTCGGTGTTGTCTCACCGCGGACATAGCGCGGCGTCGCATTTGCAGGCACGCCTACCGCTCGCAGGTGGCGCGCGAATTCCGACCGCCCTTCACGCAATGTGGCTTGGCGTATGCGGAGGGCATGGAAAACATCGCTTTGTGGACAAGCCTTGGCGGCAGTCTGCGCTTCGAGGCAGCCAGATCTGACTGTCGGCGATGCTCGTCCAAATCAAGGTCCCAGTCGTCCACAAGATCCTGCCCCACGTCCCGAGACTGAGTGAGGTCTCGGGAAAAGGATTATTGGCGGAGAGTGAGGGATTCGAACCCTCGAAGGGCTTTTGACCCTTACACCCTTAGCAGGGGTGCGCCTTCGACCACTCGGCCAACTCTCCAACGCAGGAACGCGCAGGGAAAACCCGGCGCCTGCCTTTATGACAGACGCGGGATGATACTGACCGGGTGGCAGTGGGTAAAGGCGGGCCCGCGAGGCAGGCCAGGCGCCCTTGAGCAGTCTCAGGCCGTAGCGGCCACTTCGTGCTGCTCATTCTTGATTCGCTCGAAGATCTCTTCGCGGTGCACGGAAATGCTCTTGGGGGCATTCACGCCAATTCGCACCTGGTTTCCTTTCACGCCCAGCACGGTGACTGTCACTTCTTCACCGATCATGACCGCTTCCCCGACTCGTCTCGTAAGAATCAACATGATGGTCAACGCTCCTTCGTTTAAATGCCTGAGCATCATGCAACCAGGCAATCTCACCAGAAATCGGAGAAACCCTTATCCGGGGCGGCGACTGAGACGCGCACCTCGGATAGAAATCAGGAAAGTCGCGACCTAACCCACGGCACAACGCTGGCAAGTGCCCCTGCCAGCGCATTTGCGTCGGTGCCGCCTGCCTGCGCGAAGTCCGGTCGACCGCCGCCCTTGCCCCCCACCTGGGTGGCAACGGATGCGATTATTTCTCCGGCCTTGAGGCGCGAGGTCAGGTCCGGGGTAACGCCAGCCACCAGCGTGATGCGACTGCCCTCTCCAACGGAGGCTAGCACGATAACTGCCGACTGCAGCTTTTCCTTTAGCTGGTCGACGGCGTTACGTAAAGCGGTCGCATCTGCACCTTCGATTTGCGTGGCCACCACCTTGATGCCGCCCACGTCGACGGCACTGCCCGCAAGGTCGGTGCCCTGGCCAGAAGCAAGGCGGTCCTGCAGTGAACGCACCTGGCGTTCCAGCGCACGGATCTGGTCCAGGTTTTCCTGCACGCGCTGCGCGACATCCTCGCGCGTGGCGCGCACCTGGGTCGTCACTGCGCGCAGCAGATCATCGGTCTGTTCCACGTAGTCCACGGCGCCCTGGCCCGTGACCGCCTCGATGCGACGCACGCCGGCGGCGACGCCACCTTCGGACACCAGCTTGAACAGGCCGATGTCGCCAGCGCGACTGACGTGCGTGCCGCCGCACAGTTCGGTGGAGAAATCCCCGAGGCGCAACACGCGAACCTCGTTGCCATATTTTTCACCGAACAGCGCCATGGCACCGGAGGCCACCGCCGCGTCGTAGGTCATCTGACTGGTTTCGGCGGGTGCATTGAGGCGGATCTGCTCGTTGACGCGTTGTTCTATGGCGCGCAGCTCAGCCGGGGTCACTGGCTGGAAATGCGCGAAGTCGAAGCGCAGCCGGTCCGGCGCCACCAGCGAGCCCTTCTGCTGCACATGTGTTCCCAGCACTTCGCGCAGCGCCGCATGCAGCAGATGCGTGGCGGTGTGATTGCGGCGCACGTGTTGGCGACGGGCAATGTCGATCTGCGCGGTGACACTGTCTCCGACCTTCAGTGCGCCGCCTTCGAGACGACCCTGGTGCGCGAATGCGGCACCACGCTTGCGCGTATCGCTGACGGCAAATCGGGCCACGCCGGACACCAGCTCGCCGGTGTCGCCCACTTGCCCGCCGGATTCAGCATAAAAGGGCGTGCGCTCCAGCACTACCTCGCCCTCTTCTCCCGGCGCCAATGCATCCACTGCAGCGCCGCCCTTGAGCAGGGCCACGATACGAGCTTCGCCTGCGTCGAGTTCGTAGCCGGAAAAATCAGTCGTCCAGTCCAGTTGGGCGCCACCGCGCAGGTCGACGCCGAAGCGGCTGGCCGCGCGCGCGCGTTCGCGCTGCGCGTCCATGGCAACTTCGAACCCGGTCTGGTCCAGTTCGAGACTGCGCTCGCGCGCAATGTCCGCGGTCAGGTCGACGGGGAAGCCGTAGGTGTCATACAAACGGAAAGCGACCTCGCCATCCAGCTTGCGGCTGCCCTTGAGTTTTGCGATGGCTTCTTCGAGCAACGCCATGCCGTTGGCTAGCGTGCGCGCAAATTGTTCGCCTTCGCGCAGCAGCACATCGCGGATAAACACCTGCTTTTCGCGCAGCACCGGATAGGCCTCGCCCATCACGCCCACCAGAGCAGGCAGCAATTCGGCAAAGAAAGTGGGCGCCGCGCCGAACTTGTGCCCATGGCGCATGGCGCGCCGCATGATCCGGCGCAGCACATAGCCACGTCCTTCGTTGGCCGGCATCACGCCATCGGCCACGAGGAATGCGCAGGCACGGATGTGATCAGCTATGACGCGCAGCGAGGGGCTGGAGAGATCCTTGACCCCCAGCAGCCGCGCCGCTTCGCCCACCAGCACTTTGAACAGGTCGATGTCGTAATTGGACTGCACGCCCTGCATCACTGCGCAGATGCGTTCCAGTCCCATGCCCGTGTCCACCGATGGTTTTGGCAGTGGCGTGGTGGTGCCGTCGGCCGCCCGATCAAACTGCATGAACACCAGGTTCCAGATCTCGACGTACCGATCGCCGTCTTCATCCGGTGAGCCCGGCGGACCGCCGGCAATAGCGGCGTCGTGGTCGTAGAAAATCTCCGTGCACGGGCCACACGGACCGGTGTCGCCCATGGACCAGAAGTTGGATTTCTCGCCCAGGCGCGTCACGCGGTTGGCGGGCACACCGATCTCATTTGTCCACAGTTGCGCGGCCTCGTCGTCTTCTGCATAGACCGTGACCCAAAGACGCGTGGGGTCGATGCCCAAGGTATTGGTCAGGAAATCCCAGGCGAAGCGGATGGCGTCACGCTTGAAATAGTCACCGAAGCTGAAATTGCCCAGCATCTCGAAGAAGGTGTGATGCCTGGCCGTATAGCCGACGTTTTCCAGATCGTTGTGCTTGCCGCCGGCCCGCACACAGCGCTGGCTGGAGGTGGCGCGCACATAGGGGCGCGGATCCTTGCCCAGGAACACGTCCTTGAACTGCACCATGCCTGCGTTGGTAAACAGCAATGTCGGGTCATTGCCCGGTACCAGAGAGCTGGACGCGATGATGCTGTGACCCTGACGGGCAAAGTAATCGAGGAAAGCGCTGCGGATTTCGGCGGCGGTAAACGGCTTTTTCGGGCTGGTCATGAATCCATATCGGTCAGGGAACTGCCGATATGATCGTTGGAAAAGCCCCGGTATTGCAAAAACCGCATCTGACGGGCGCGTTGCGGCCAGGTCTTTGGCAGAACCGACCCGAACTTTCGCTGGCGCACCTCGGCCGCCAGTGCCCGCCAGTCGGGTCCGGCGTCCATGGCTGCACTGATCAGGGACTCTGGAACGCCGGCCTCAACCAGGGCCTGGCGTACGCGGCGCGGACCCTGACCCCGCCCCGCAAGCATGCGGACCAGCGCATCGGCATAGCGGGTGTCGTCGAGCAGCCGCTCGTCGAGCAACTCTGCCACCACAGCCACCGCGATCCCGGCGTCGTAACCCTTGCGGACCAGGGAGGCGGTGACTTCAGCACTGGCGTGCTCACGTCGAGCCAACATCGCCAGTGCCGCGTTGCGCGCCGCGGCCGGATCGACCGCACGGTGCTCATCGAGCTTTGCAACGCGGTGACCGAACCCGCTCAGTTGAGCTTCTCTTTCTCCTGATCGGCGGGCTTGCGAGCCGGCAGGAGCTTGGCGCGAACCTGTCCTTCGATGTCGCGCGCCATCTCGGGATGTTCCTTGAGGAAATTGCGGGTGTTGTCCTTGCCCTGGCCAATGCGCTCGCCTTTGTAGCTATACCAAGCGCCAGACTTCTCGATGATGCCGTGCTCGCTGCCCAGGTCGATGATCTCACCTTCGCGGGAAATGCCAGCACCGTACATGATCTCGAACTCTGCCTCGCGGAATGGCGGCGCAACCTTGTTCTTGACCACCTTGACGCGCGTCTGGTTGCCCACGACTTCCTCGCCATTCTTGATGGCGCCGATGCGGCGGATATCCAGGCGCACCGAGGCGTAGAACTTGAGCGCGTTGCCGCCGGTGGTGGTTTCGGGATTGCCGAACATCACGCCGATCTTCATGCGGATCTGGTTGATGAAGATGACCATGGTGTTGGAGCGCTTGATGTTGCCCGTAAGCTTGCGCAGCGCCTGCGACATCAGGCGTGCATGCAAGCCCAGCTGCATCTCACCCATCTCGCCTTCAATCTCTGCCTTGGGGGTCAATGCGGCCACTGAGTCGATGACAATGACGTCGACGGCACTGGAACGTACCAGCATGTCGGTGATCTCGAGGGCCTGCTCACCGTTGTCGGGCTGCGAGACCAGCAGGTCGTCAATGTTGACGCCCAGCTTCTGCGCGTAGGCAGGATCGAGGGCGTGCTCAGCATCGACGAACGCTGCAGTGCCGCCGGCGCGTTGGACTTCCGCTATAACCTGTAACGTCAGCGTGGTCTTGCCGGAGGACTCTGGACCGTAGATTTCGACGACGCGCCCGCGTGGCAGGCCGCCGATGCCGAGCGCGATATCGAGCCCCAGGGAGCCGGTGGAAATAGCCTCCACGTCGTAAGCCGCGGTGGCATCGCCCAATCGCATGACCGAACCTTTGCCGAACTGCTTTTCGATCTGGCCGAGAGCTGCTGACAGGGCCTTTTTCCGGTTCTCTTCCATGCTGGCGTGACCTCTTGATTCCAGGGACTGCAATGAGGTGGATACTGCCACAGGGCACTGTATATGTATACAGTCTTTCTATGGTGTTCATGCAGAAATGGCCTGCGCAAGGCTGCCCAGGCCTTCACTAGGGCTCCATCAGCAACTCCAGTGCGATGGCCGCCGATTGGCGCCGCACTGCATCACGGTCGCCGGTCAACTGGTGGTGGACGGCAGAAATTTCGACTCCCGGGGCGGCGCCCTCGGTGCCACCGGCCGCGCCCCCTGCGGCCAGCGCAAACCAGACGCTTCCTGCGGGGTTCGCGATGGTTCCCCCATCTGGCCCCGCCACACCGCTGACCGCCACTGCAAGGTCAGCAGCGGTGCGCACCAGCGCTCCTGCTGCCATCTGCTCCACTGTCTCTTCACTGACCGCGCCAAACAAACGCAGCGTCTCGGCAGCAACCCCGAGATCACGCTGTTTGGCTTCGTTGGAATAGGTGATGTAGCCGCAATCGAACCACTGTGAACTGCCGGGCACATCGGTGAGCAACTTGGAGACCAGGCCGCCCGTGCAGGACTCGGCGGTGACCACCCTGAGACCGCGTTGCTGCAAGAAGGCACCGACACGTACCGCCAATAGCGACAGCTCATTGTCGGTAGGTGTGTTCAATGCGGTGGCCACCCATGCAGCCTGCAGGTTTTTCTAATTGCCAGCTTTGATGCGGGCGCGCTTTTCCTGCGCCTTGCCCAGACCAAGGGACAGCACCGCCCAGCCGGCCGCCAGCACCACGGCAATACCTGCAATCACAGGCTGCACGGAAAACACCTTGGCAAGTCCGGTGTAGATGAAGGCGTTGACGAAATCAGCACCACGAAACACTGCGCCATCCACGATGTTTTTCGCCTTGAATTTTTCTTCGCGGCTGACTACCGGCCACAGGGCTTCGCGCGCCACATTGGCGATACCGAAGTTGGTCGCGCGCTGGCACGCCTGGAACGCTGCGATGGCAAACAGCGCCGAGGTGAACATGAGCCCGGTGAATCCGGCCACGAACACCAGTGGCAGAATTGCGAGCGCTGGCCCGACGCCGATGCCCTTGATGATGCGTCCCGTGCCCAGCACCTGCACCACCAATGAGAGAATGCCCACCCACATGTAGATGGTGGCGAAGATGCCGGTGCGCGCCTTCATGTCGGGCGTGTACGACGCCACGATATGGGCCTGCGTCAGGTAGAGAAACGTGCCCAGCAGCGACAACAGGAATACCCACGTACCTATGCTGCCCAGATACGACGACTTGAACAGCAGCCCGAAGCCGTCGAACACGCCACCGCCTACGGGTTTCTTTTCGCGCCCTGCGCTGGCCGCCACAAAGTTGGGATCCGCCGCCGCAAGTTGCGCGGCCGCCGACTCCAGGCGGTTGGCGCAGAACACCGCGCCGATCAACAGCGCGCCGGCCACCAGCAGCAGGTTGGCGACGCCGATGGGGCCAACCAACTGCCTGTTGAGAATGGGGCCCAGGATGTTGCCCAGTGAGCCCCCCGCCGCTATGAAGCCAAACAGGCGCTTGCCCTGTTCAGTGGCATACAGGTCGGACATGAACGTCCAGAAAATGGACACGGTGAATACCGAGAACACCGTGATCCATACGAAGAAGCACTTGTACACCACGTTGGGCGCCACTTCGGATTTCAGCAGGAACCAGAAGATCAGCATGTTGGCGACCAGGAACAAATAGGCCACGGGCACGAAGCGCTGGCGCGGCAGCTTGGCCGCGATGCTCGCCTGCAGCGGCGCGGTGATCAGCGCCACGATGAATGTGCCGAAGAACAGCCACGGTAGATCCTGCGCGCCCCCCCGGATGCCTGCGGCATCGCGGATGGGCAGCAGCATGTAATACGTGGAGATCAGCAGGAAGAAATATGCGAAGGACCAGAACAGCGCCTTGCCTTCCCCCGCCTTGAAATTAACCAGCTTCTTGAGGAGTGTTTCCATCGCGCGAGCATAGCCGCGGCCTGCCAGCTGGCGCCAGTTTTTCCCCCGAGGCAGTTTACACGGAGTGCTCTGTATGGCAGAGTGCTCTCCGCGTAATCGTTTTGGCCGACAGGACAGGAGACATCGAAATGGCAATAACAACCCAGCAGGCCAGTGACACCCTCGACGAGGTGGCTGCCGCACAGCGCAAGATTTCGGTGCTGCAGGGATACGCAAAAGGGGCGCCGCATTTCCTTCTCTGGGGTGTGCTCTGGGCCGCAGGTTACGCAGGCACGGAGTTGTTGCCCGCCCACGCCGGACTTCTCTGGCTGGCGATCGACGCCATTGGACTCATCGGCAGCTTCCTGCTGGTGCGCGCCAACGCAGCGCCAGGCGCGCGATCGGCCGCCGGTTCGCGCTCGGCGCAGTCGATAAATTTCTTTGTCATCGCGCTGGCGTTCGCAGGGTTCATCGGCGCGACGTACTACATCATGCGACCGGACACTAGCGCGCAATTCGGTGCCTATCCGGCACTGGTCATGGCGCTGATGTACACGGTCATCGGCACTCGTGCCGGCGCGCGCTGGATGGTCATTGGCGTAGCCCTTGGAGTGCTCACCGTCCTGGGATACGCGCTTATGCGCGAGCACTTCATGCTGTGGATGGCATTTGTCGGCGGCGGTGCATTGCTGTTGACCGGTGTATGGATGCGACGGGTCTGACATGCCGGCCGAGCTCAACGAACTGATCCATCAGCCGCTGCGATTGCAGATTATGGCAACCTTGGCTGCTCTGCCGCTTCGCGAACCCATCGAGTTCACGCGTCTGCGTGCGATTACAGATGCCACGGACGGCAACCTGGGCACGCACCTCGCGGCGCTTGAAAAAGCGGGATACGTGAAGATCGAAAAAGATTTCGTAGGCAAGAAGCCCCGCACGCGAGTTGCGATGAGTCCGGCTGGACGCCGGGCCTTTCTGCAGCATGTTGCGTACCTGCAGGAGCTGATAGAAAACGCGGGCGGGAAAAACGGCGAGTAACGCTCATCCGCCCAGACTCAATGGCAGGTCAGCTTGCCACTCTTCAGTTCGCATTCGTCTGGTGGGCTGTACTTGAGCCAGAAATCCATCAAGCCAAGCCGCGTCGTGAATGCCTGGAAGCGCGTGTCCTGTCGAAAGCCGCGCATCTCTGGCGTCCATAACCATGCCCAGGCGTTTGTCGGACTGCGGTCACTAAATTGCAAATGCAGCTGATCAGCGAGTTCATAGGCGCGATCCAGTGCGCCAAATTTGGTAAACCAGTTCATTGCCCAAACCTTCATCACCCAGTCTTCGGGATTGACTCCGGAAGTCAGGCCGTGCAGTGCCGCAACGGCAGCGGGTTTGCGCGCAGGATCGCCCATGGCGGCGTAGACCAGCCTGACAACATCCTCCCCGCCCAGGGCGCGCACTCGGTCGGGCAGTATGGAGACCATGAGATCGGCTGCCTCGTTGAATCGCCCCGCCCTCGCGGCGTTATCAGAATAGAGTTGCTTCGAGCGTCGCGCAGCTGAATCCACCCCCAGTCCGCTGGCCGCCTCGGCATACTTGATGGCATCCGCGTCGCGCCCCGCGGATGCGTTGGCCATCCCGATCTGCAAGGCGATTGCGCCAGATCCGGGTGCCAATCTGTACGCCTCATTGTCTACCTGCAGGACCCTTTGCAATTGTCCCGTCGGCCACAGCACCGAGAGCACGTAGAAGTTGAGCACACTCGGGTCCTTTGAGCCGGGTACAACAGTCCTGAATATTTCCTCGGCCGCACCCCAATTGCGGCGCTTGGCTTCGACATTTGCGAACACTACTGCCTTGGCGGTATTGGCGAGTGAGGGATCCAGTGCAATTGCCTTGCGACCATCGCGCTCGATGTCCGCCAACGGATCTCCATGCAACCCGCGCGCATTGGCCAGCGCCAGATAGGCCTTGGCAAACCCTGGGTCGCGCGCGGTCGCCTTCTCCAGCAGATCCACTGCATTGCCCAGCGAGGCATCGGAATTGCGATTTATCTGTGCAAGGGCTTGCAGGTAAAGCCGGTAGGCTTCGACATCTTTCGTGGGCTGCGCTTGCGTTTGGATTTCCGGAAGATCCGCATTCATCGTGGTCTTGAAAGCCGTGACGATCTCGTGTGCAAGGTCATCCTGCAGTTTGAACAGGTCTGCCGACTTTCGGTCGTAAGTCTCGGACCAAAGGTGGCGATCGGTCTGTGCATCGATCAGCTGCGCGGTGACGCGGATGGTCTCACCGGCGCTGCGCACACTGCCCTCAAGAATAGTGCCTACGTTGAGGTCCCTGGCGATCTGCTTGAGGTCAGTGTTGCGACCCTTGTACGCAAACGACGATGTGCGCGACGGCACAGTGAGCCCCGGCACTTTCGTGAGTACGTTGATGAGTTCCTCGGCCATGCCATCGCCGAGGTAGTCCTTGCTGGGGTCGCCCGTAAGATTGGCGAAGGGCATCACCGCCACAGATGCGCGTGCCGCATTCGAAACAGTTGCCGCCGCGCCCAGTACCGGCGGTGGTATGGGGGGGACGGGTTGTCCGCCCGGACGCGTAACCAGCCACAGCACACCGGCAGTGCCCAGGATGGCAAGGGCAATGATACCCAGCCCTTTCGCATTGAAGCCGCGGTTGAAATCGCGCGTGCGCGCTTGGGCGGGAGCGCGAATCTGTGCCGGGGCACTTGCTCCATCCCTGTGGACGAACCGGCGCACGTCAGCGACGTAGGCCTGCCATAAAGGATCACCCCCGTCACCCTTCCACTTCGTCAGGTCTGCAGTGTGGGTGAGTTCAAACATGACCGGGCGCAGGCAGTCCTCGATCATCACCGGGACCAGGGTTTTGTTGCGATCGGCCGTGGTGGCTTCGGCGCGAACCCAGCGCGAATCCACAGAGGCTTTCGACCACAAGACGACTACAGCCTTGGCCTCGCGCAGGGCTTTTTCGGTTACCTGGTCGTAGGCCTCACCGGAATGCAGGGTGGCGTCCCACCAGACGGTCAGCCCCTCGCGCTCCAAGCCTTGAGCAAACCGGCGGGCGGTGACCTGATCTTCACGGCTATAGGAAAGGAATATATCTGGCGCCGACGGATTCTATGTCAATTCAGGTCGTGTGATAGTTTCCGCAGGTGCAAAACCCCGCCCCTCATACACCGATGATGCAGCAGTACCTGCGCATCAAGGCGCAGCACCCGGATGTGCTGCTGTTCTATCGCATGGGCGATTTCTACGAGATGTTCTTCGATGACGCGCGGCGCGCGGCGTCTTTGCTCGACATCGCGCTGACTTCACGCGGCCAGTCGGGAGGGGAACCGATAGCCATGGCGGGCGTGCCGGTGGTCAGCGTCGAGAATTACCTGGCGCGCCTGGTGCGCCGTGGCGAATCAGTGGCCATCTGCGAACAGATTGGCGATCCTGCCACCAGCAAAGGCCCGGTGGACAGGCAGGTGGTGCGGGTCATAACCCCCGGCACGCTGGTGGAGGATTCGCTGCTCGATCGTGGGCGCGAAAGCCTGCTGGCTGCGCTGGTGGCCGATGGCGCGCGCCACGGACTTGCCTGGCTGGATCTTGCCAGTGGCCGGTTTTGCGTATGCGAACTGGACGGGGAATCCGAGGTCACTGCAGAGCTGGAACGCCTGCGCCCGGCCGAGTTGCTGCTGCCCGAGGACCAGCGGCGCGCCGAACTGCCCAACGCGCGATTGCGACCGCCATGGCATTTTGATGGCGACACGGCGCAGCGGCTGTTGACCAGCCAGTTCGGCACGCGGGATCTGGCCGGTTTTGGAGCTGCAGAACTGACCGTGGGATTGCGCGCTGCAGGCGCACTGCTGCAATACGCACAGGACACGCAGAAGGCAGCGCTGCCGCACATACGTGCCATCCATGTGCAGCATCGCGCGGAAGGCCTGCAACTGGACGCGGCCACGCGTCGCAACCTGGAGCTGGACCGCAGCCTGGGCGGCAACGAGGACGCGACGCTGTTTGCCATCCTGGATCGCACCACCACGGCCATGGGCTCGCGCGAGCTGCGTCGCTGGCTCAATCGTCCACTGCGTGATCGCAGCACACTGCGACAGCGTTACGCGGCAATCGAAACACTCTGCGAGGCGCGGCTATATCAGGACGTCGTCGAAGCGTTGCGGCCCATCGGCGACCTGGAGCGGATTCTGGCGCGCGTGGCATTGCGTTCGGCGCGGCCCCGCGACCTGGTGCAATTGCGCGCGTCGCTGGCGGCACTGCCACCACTGCGCGGCTTGCTGGCGGCCTGTGATTCACCGTTGCTTGCGGACCTTCGCACGCGCATCAGCGAGCACCGCCAACAGCATGAGTTGTTGGTGCGTGCAGTCGCAGAAGAGCCTTCCGCGATGCTGCGGGATGGGGATGTGATCGCCGCGGGCTACGACCCGACGCTGGATCAATTGCGGCGGATTTCGTCCAACACCGATGAGTTCCTGCTGGAACTGGAGTTGCGCGAGCGTGAGCGCAGCGGCATCGCGCAGCTCAAGCTGGGATATAACCGGGTGCAGGGATTCTTCATCGAGATTCCGCGCGCGCATGCCGAGCGCGTGCCGGTGGACTATCTGCGGCGCCAGACCGTGAAATCGGCTGAGCGGTTCATCACGCCGGAACTCAAGCGCTTCGAGGATGAAGTGCTGGGTGCGCGCGACAAGGCTTTGGCGCGCGAGAAAGAACTCTACGACACGCTGCTGGGTGAGCTGATCGCTGAAATCGCGACGCTGCAGGCAACTGCCTCTGCCATCGCCAGCCTGGATGCGTTGACCGGCCTGGCGCAGCGCGCCGACGCGCTGCAGTGGGTGCAGCCGGTGCTGGTGGATGAACCGGTTTACCAGGTGACCGCCGGGCGGCACCCGGTGGTGGAACAGTTCAGTGGCACCAGTTTCGTGCCCAACGACCTCACCTTCGATGACAGCCGCCGCATGCTGATCGTCACCGGCCCCAACATGGGCGGCAAGTCCACGTACATGCGGCAGGCGGCGCTGATTGCCGTGCTGGCGCACATGGGCAGCTTTGTCCCGGCTGCCAGCGCCACCATCGGACCTATGGACCGCGTGTTCACGCGCATCGGTGCGGCCGATGACCTGGCGGGCGGCCGCTCGACGTTCATGGTGGAGATGACAGAGACCGCCAGCATCCTGCACAACGCCACTGCCCACAGCCTGGTGCTGATGGATGAAATCGGCCGCGGCACCAGCACCTTTGATGGACTGTCGCTGGCGTGGGCCGTGGCGCGACACCTGGCCACCAGGGTTCGCGCGTTCACCTTGTTTGCCACGCATTATTTCGAGCTCACGGCGCTGGCGCAGGAAATTCCCGGCATCGTGAACCTGCACCTGGATGCCACTGAACACGGTGAGGATCTTGTCTTCCTGCATGCGGTGCGCGAAGGACCGGCCAATCGCAGCTATGGACTGGCGGTGGCGCGTCTTGCCGGAGTGCCACGCGAAGTGATCTCTGCGGCACGCGAATACCTCAACGTGCTCGAAGCGCAGCGCCCAGGGCCCGCACCCTCATGGACACCACAGGTGGAACTGCCTTTGTTCGCTGCGCCCACGCCCTCGCCGCTGGCATTGCGACTGTCGGAGTTGCAGCCCGACGAACTCTCGCCGCGCGATGCGCTGCAGGTGCTTTATGATTTGCGGGAAGCGGCGCTGAAATCACTCAAGGGAGAATGACATGGCTGGTACGCCGGCATTGCTAGTTGCCACCCGCAAGGGAGCCTTCATATTGAAGGGGGACAGGTCGCGGCGCAGCTGGAAAGTCAGTGCGCCCATACAACTGGGGCACATCATTCACCACATAGTCCAGGACCCGCGTGCGCCGCGCGAGTTGCTGATGTCCACCAGCACTGGCCACCTGGGGCCCACCATGCTGCGGTCCCAGGACAAGGGCCGCACATGGAAGGAAGTGCCCAAGCCACCGGCTTTCCCCAAGGCTGCAGAAGGACAGAAGGCCCACGTACTCAACCACAGTTTCTGGCTTACACCGGGCCACGCCAGCGAGCCGGGTGTGTGGTACGCGGGCGCATCGCCACAGGGACTGTTTCGCAGCGAGGACGGCGGCAACAGCTGGGAGTCCGTGCGCGGCCTCAACGAGCATCCCGAATACAGCCAGTGGATGGGCGACGTGCCCAACGGCACGCCCGACGGCCCGAAACTGCATTCCGTACTGGTGGATCCGCGCGATCGAAATCATCTGTATGTGGGAATGTCCAGCGGTGGCGTGCATGAGTCGCTGGATCGCGGCGCCACCTGGAAGGCACTGGTCAATGGCATGGAGGTGGTGGGCGGCTTTGATGCCAGCAAACTATATATGCACGACCCGCACTGCCTGTACTACTGCCCGTCCAACCCGGATCGCCTCTATCAGCAGAATCACTGTGGCATCTACCGGCTGGACCGACCGGGCGAAGAATGGGTACGTATCGGCAACAACATGCCCAAGAAGGTGGGCGATGTGGGATTTCCTATTGTTGTGCATCCGCGCGACGACAAGGTGGCGTGGGTGTTCCCGATGGACGGCAGCGGCGTGTGGCCACGCACCAGTCCCGATGGCCGACCTGCCGCCTATGTGACGAAGAACGGCGGCGCCAAGTGGCAGCGGCAGGACAAGGGCCTGCCACGCAAGGACGCATGGTGGACAGTAAAGCGCCAGGCAATGTGCGGCGACGCTCGCGACCCGGTGGGATTGTATTTCGGCACCACCAGCGGCGAGATCTGGGCCAGCCGCAACGAAGGCGCCAAATGGAAATGCATTGCGCAGCACCTGCCCGAAATCTATGCGGTGCAAGTCGCGCAGTTGTAGATGATAACCACTGCATGCGCGTCACCATTCCAAGCCCGCTGTTTTCGTACACCAATCGTCGCGAGGTAGTCGCGCAAGGCGCGACCTTGGCGGCGGTGCTACTGGACCTGGAACGTCAATTCCCCGGACTGCGATTTCGTATGGTCGACGAACAGGATCAATTGCGTCCGCATATGCGTGTGTTCCTGGGCAGCAGCGAGATGCGGGACCTGGCTGCGCCATTGGATCCCGCGGCGACACTGCATATCGTGCAGGCATTGAGCGGGGGCTGATGCGTTACCTGCGCCTGCTCTACGTCCAGGTACTCATCGCGATTGTGGTTGGTGCGCTGATCGGGCATTTCGCGCCTGAAGTCGGCGTGGCATTGAAGCCGCTGGGCGATGCATTCATCCGCCTGATCCGCATGCTCATCGCGCCCATCATTTTCTGCACGGTGGTCCTGGGCATCGCGGGCATGGACAACCTGCGAAGCGTGGGGCGCACCGGTCTTTACGCGCTGGGGTATTTCGAGATCGTGACCACGCTGGCATTGGTCCTGGGACTGGTGGTGATCAATGTGGTGGGGCCCGGCAATGGCATGCACGTGGATGTCGCGGCACTTGATCCTGCGCGTATCGCATCCTTTGCAGACCAGGCACACAAGCAGGGGGTGGTGGAGTTCCTGCTCAACATGGTGCCCACCTCAATGTTCGGCGCCTTTGCGCAGGGAGAAATCCTGCAGGTACTGCTGATTTCCCTTCTGTGCGGGTTTGCCCTGCAGCAATGCGGTGCCAAGGCAGCGACCCTGCGCGGCGGCATTGAAGGGTTCTCGAAGTTGCTGTTCACCGTGGTCGGGTACATCACGCGGCTGGCGCCCATCGGCGCACTGGGCGCAATGGCATTCACCATCGGGTCAGAGGGCCTGGGCGCACTGGCGCCGCTGGCGAAGCTGATGTTGTGCTTCTATGGCACCTGCCTGCTGTTCGTGTTCGGGGTGCTGGGCGTGATCGCGCGGCTGCACGGCTTTTCTATTGTCGCGCTGGTGCGATATTTACGTGACGAGTTGCTGATTGTGCTGGGCACCTCGTCGTCCGAATCCGTGTTGCCGCGCCTGATGGACAAAATGGAGAAGCTGGGCTGCCAGCCCTCGGTGGTGGGCCTGGTCGTACCCTCCGGCTACTCCTTCAATCTCGACGGCACCTGCATCTACCTGACCATGGCCGCGGTGTTTCTCGCCCAGGCCACGGACACACACATGACCGTGTGGCAACAGGTCGTAATGCTGGTGGTGCTGCTGCTGACTTCCAAAGGCGCGGCCGGCGTCACCGGCAGCGGATTCATTGTGCTGGCCGGAACCCTTGCCGCCGTGAATGGACCGCCCATCGCCTCGCTGGCCCTGATCCTTGGCATCGATCGGTTCATGTCGGAGGCCCGGGCGCTGACAAATCTTGTCGGCAATGCGGTGGCGACCCTGGTGGTGTCGAAGTGGACCGGCACTTACCAGCCACCCGCTAAAAGCGCAGCGCCGCTCACACGCTGAAGCGCCCGTTCTCCAGGAATCCGGCGATCTGTTGCGCCGCTTCTGTGGCGACCAGCAACCCCGTGTGGCTTGCATGCACTACGCAGTAATCGGTGGCGCCTTCAATGCGCGTTTCCGCGACGGCGACGGTGCCGTCGTTGGGCCCGGGAAGTCGCGTCAGGAGACGACCCAGGCCATGTGGGCTATTGCCTGCTATCACGCCGAGTTGCGCCTTGTGCTCCCAGCGGCGCGGCGGCGCTTGCCCTCGCTCCTGCGCCTGCTCTTGCGCCAGATCCTGCGCCAGCTCATGGACACCGGCGCTGCCCAGCAATGCGCGCAGCGGCGCCACTCGCGCCATGGCGCGCCCGCTCTGGCTGCCCTGGATGGGCGTTCCCATGAACACCACGCGACAGAAATCGCCACTGAAGCGATCGGGCGCCAGCAGCCCGGTTTCGAACATGCGATAGATCACCAGTCCGCCGAGGCTGTGCCCGACAAGGTGCACGGGCGCCAGCGTCCGGCGCGCCAATTGCAGGGCATAGCGGGCGCAGCGGCTGGCGATGCGTGACATGGGTTCGGCCAGCGACGAATATGGGAATACGCGCAGGTTCCAGTCGTGCGTGGCCAGATGGCGCTTGAGCAGGAAGGATTCGGCCCCGTTCATCCACAGGCCATGGACGAACAGCACTGTGCCGCGCAGCGCCTCGTGCTTGCCGCGTGACGCCCCGTTGGCCGCGGTGCCGCCCGCCTCAGCTGGTGGGCGGGTTGGGCTTGCGCACACTGATGGACAACTCGCGCAGCTGGGCCTCGCTCACGGCAGTGGGCGCGTCGGTCAGCGGGCAGGCTGCGGTCTGTGTCTTGGGGAACGCGATCACATCGCGAATGCTGTCGGCACCGGCCATCAGCATTACCAGGCGATCAAGGCCAAAGGCAATACCGCCGTGCGGCGGCGCGCCGAACTTCAACGCATCCAGCAGGAAGCCGAACTTGCGCTGCGCTTCCTCGGCATCGATGCCCAGTAGCTCGAACACTACTGACTGCATGTCGGCGCGATGGATACGCACTGAACCGCCGCCGATCTCCGAACCGTTGAGCACCATGTCATAGGCCTTGGCCACGGCCTTGCCCGGTGCGCTGCGCAGCGCCGCGGGATCATCGACCTGGGGCGCAGTGAACGGATGGTGCATGGCCACCCAGCGCTTGGCCTCTGCATCGTGCTCGAACATCGGGAAATCCACCACCCACAGCGGCTGCCAGCCCGGCTGCACCAGCTTGAGGTCCTGGCCGATCTTGAGGCGCAGCGCGCCCAGCGCGTCGTTGACTACTTTCGCACTGTCGGCGCCGAAGAAGATCAGGTCGTTGTCCTGGGCACCGGTGCGTTCGAGTATTCCCGCAACAGCAGCATCACTCAGAAACTTTAGTATGGGCGACTGCAGGCCGTCGCGACCCTTGGCGCGGTCGTTGACCTTGATGTAGGCCAATCCCCTGGCGCCGTACCGTGCAACAAACGCCGTGTACGCGTCGATCTCGCTGCGCGAGAACGCGCCGCCACCTGGCGCGCGCAGCGCTGCCACGCGTCCCTCGGGATTGGCCGCGGGGCCGGCAAACACCTTGAAATCGCAGCCGGCGACCAGGTCGGCCACATCGACAAGTTCCAGCGTCACGCGCAGATCCGGCTTGTCGGAACCGAAACGACGCATGGCTTCGGTGAAGGTCAACCGCGGAAATGGCTTGGGCAAAGTCACCGAGGCGGTCTTGGCAAACAGGTCGTGTATCAACCCTTCCATCAGTTCCATGATCTGTTCCTGGTCCAGGAACGATGTCTCGACGTCGAGCTGGGTGAATTCCGGCTGCCGGTCGGCGCGCAGGTCTTCATCGCGGAAACAGCGCACGATCTGGTAGTAGCGATCAAACCCGGCCACCATCAGCAGCTGCTTGAAGATCTGCGGCGACTGCGGCAACGCAAAGAATTTTCCCGGGTGCGTGCGACTGGGCACCAGGTAATCGCGAGCCCCCTCGGGAGTGGCCTTGGTCAGCATAGGGGTCTCGATGTCGATGAAGCCATGCTCGTCCATGTATTGCCGCATGGCGCTGGTCACGCGGTGGCGCAGCCGCAGCCGCTGGCTCATCTCCTCGCGACGCAAATCGATGTAGCGATATTTGAGGCGCACTTCCTCGCCGACGTGTTCATCGAGCTGGAAGGGCAGCGGCTCGGACCGATTGAGCACCGTCAACGTGCGCGCCAGCAATTCGATCTTGCCCGAAGCGAGATTTGAGTTTGCTGTTCCGGCAGGTCGCGCGCGCACCAGGCCGCGCACCTGGACCACGAATTCACCGCGCAGGCGCTCGGCCTCGGCGAAAAGTGTCTTGTCATCCGGATCGAAAACGATCTGCAGCAGGCCTTCGCGGTCGCGCAGATCGACGAAGATCACGCCGCCATGATCGCGTCGGCGATGCACCCATCCGGCGACGGTAACTTCCTGACCGGCCAGCTGCTCGCTGACCTGGCCGCAATAGTGGCTGCGCATGGGGATACTCGCGATTTGAGGCTCAAAAAACGGGTGCGCAGTATAGGGGGCTACGGGCACTGTGCCTACGGGCCCCGCCTGCCTACGGGATGAGGCCCCGTCTTGGCGGGGGCATCACTATCCCCATGGTCACCACCATCTTCATGGCCGCGTCCACCGACATGTCCGATTCGACCACCTGGCTGGCCGGCACATAGACGATCAGGCCGGACGTGGGATTGGGTGTGGTGGGAACGTAAACGCACACCAGTCGATGGCCGAGCAAAGCGTCCATATCGGGAAGATCCGACACCGTCACGAAACCGATGCTCCACATTTCGCGGCGCGGGTATTCGATCATCACCACCTTGCTGAACGAACCCCTGCTGGATACCAGCGTCTCGGTCAGTCCCTTGACGCTTGAATAAATCGAACGCACCAGCGGGATGCGATTGAGCAGGTCTTCCCACCAGCCCACCAGCGTGCTGCCGATCAGGTTTGCCACCAGGAAGCCGGTGAAGAACAGCACCACGAAGGCCAGCAGCGCGCCGAATCCCGGTATGTGAAAACCCAGCACCACATCGGGCTGCCAGCGTACGGGTAACAGCGGCAACAACCTGTCCACCAGGTCGAGCAGCAACTTGAACGTCAGCAACGTGGCGCCCAGCGGTGCCCATACCAGCAGGCCGGCGACCAGGTAGCGTCGCAGTGCGCGCAGCAGCCGCGCTTTCACCGTTTGGCCTTGCGCTTGGCGGCCGACTTGGCGGCGGGCTTGGTTGCTGACTTCGATGCGGCCCTGGACGCGTTTTTGGGCTCCGGCTTGGCGGGTTTTGCCTCGGCCTTTGCATCCGCCTTGGGCTCAGGCTTGGCCTCTGTCTTGGGCTCGACCTTGGTTTCCGCCTTCTCGGTTTCCACCAGATTGCGCTTGTTGTCCTTGTCGGTCTTGAAGTCGGTCTCGTACCAGCCGCCGCCCTTGAGGCGAAACACGGGGGCGGACACCAGCTTTTGCAGCCGGGACTTGCCGCACTCCGGACACTTGCGCAGCGGCGGGTCGGAAATCTTCTGCAGCGCCTCGATCTGCGCGCCGCAGGACTGGCACTGATACTCGTAAAAAGGCATACGGCGAATTATGCCTTAACGAAGGCCCTGGCCTTGAGCCGGTCGACATAGGCACGTGCGAATTTCTCAGCCATCTCGGGGTCGGGCGGAAGTCCGCCCTGCTCGTTCGAGGCATGGTTCAACTCGTCGCGGCTGTTGACCCGCGGGAACGGGACGCTGGGCACCGGCACGTCCAGAAATGCGCACAGCGGCTCCCAGCCCTCCTTGGGGGAAAACACCAGCAGACGCTCGGGCGGCAGCGCATCGATCACCTGCTGGTTCCTCTGCGTGAACCAGCGGGTCATGAAGGCGCGATCCTTCACTTTGCCTTCAAAGGCGTTGAAGACGACACCATTCATCATCACCTCGACGGGCGAGCCTGCAAGTGAGGCCAGCATCTTTTCCGAGAAGATCGTCTCGCTGACCGAATCGAACCAGCTATCCGGATCGCGCACGGTCAGGATCACCTTGGCTTGCGGGTAAAGGTCCGTCAGTTCACGCCAGTAAGTGCAGGCTGGATAGTCGGTGGTGGACTGGAATCCCCTGAAGATCTCCTCCCAGTCTGGCTTGCCTTTCACGGCATTGATCCAGAGCGGGACATTGCGCCGCGCGCCCGCGAAAACTTCCGACATGTGGTAGCAGGGCCCGAAACCCAGATGCTCGAGCGCAAACTTGAGCGAAAACGTGGCTGTCCGCCCAAGGCCGGCGCCGATGACCTTGAGTGACATGTAATTTCTCCCCGCTAGTGAACCTTCTTCTCGAACGCGAGGTTACCGGAATGCACAGCCACTGCAATGTGGTCGCCGGGTCCAAACTGCCCCTTGAGGATGCGTTCTGCCAGCGGATTCTCGATCTGCTGCTGGATGGCCCGTTTGAGCGGCCGCGCTCCATACACCGGATCAAAACCGGCTTCGCCCAGCAGGTCGCGGGCGGCAGTGCTGAGGTCCAGGGTCATGTCGCGCTCGGCCAACCGCCCTTTGAGGCCGGCAAGCTGGATATCGACAATGGCGCGGATCTGCTCCCCGCCCAGCGGATGGAACACGATGATGTCGTCGATGCGATTGATGAATTCGGGCCGGAAATGGGCCTGCACGCGCTCCATCACCTCGGCTTTCATCTTTGAATATTGCTTCTCGCCGGCCAGCTGCTGAATGACATCCGAACCCAGGTTCGAGGTCATGATGATCACGGTGTTGCGAAAGTCGACGGTGCGACCCTGGCCATCGGTGAGACGCCCGTCATCGAGCACCTGCAACAGCACGTTGAACACATCCTTGTGCGCCTTTTCAACTTCATCGAACAGCACTACGGAATAAGGCTTGCGACGCACGGCCTCGGTGAGATAACCGCCCTCTTCGTAGCCCACATAGCCTGGCGGCGCGCCGATGAGTCGCGCCACCGAGTGCTGCTCCATGAACTCGGACATGTCGATGCGAATGATGGCGTCTTCGGAATCGAACAGGAATTCAGCCACCGCCTTGCAGGTTTCGGTCTTGCCCACGCCAGTGGGGCCGAGGAACAGGAACGAACCGATGGGGCGACGTGGATCGGCCAGTCCCGCACGTGAGCGACGGATGGCATTGGCAACGATCTTCAACGCCTCCGGCTGCCCCACCACGCGCTTGCCCAGCGCCTCTTCCATGCGCAGCAATTTATCCTTCTCGCCCTCGAGCATCTTGGACACGGGGATGCCGGTCCACTTGGAAACCACCTCGGCAATCTCTTCTTCGGTGACGCTGTTGCGCACCAACTGCGTCGCAGTCTTTTCCGCAGCCTGGGCCGCGGCCAGTTTCTTTTCGATCTCGGGAATCTTGCCGTATTGCAGTTCGGCCATTTTTGTCAGGTCGTTGGCGCGCCGCGCGGTCTCGAGATCGAGCTTGAGTTTCTCCAGCTCTTCTTTGGCCGAAGCCGCGCCCTGCAGCGTGGCCTTCTCCGCTTTCCAGATCTCCTCGAGATCCGAGTATTCCTTTTCGAGCGCGCGCAGCGTGACTACAAGGGTGGCCAGGCGCTTCTTCGAAGCCTCGTCATTTTCCTTGTTGAGCGCTACCTGCTCGATGCGCAGCTGGATGATGCGACGCTCGAGCTTGTCCATTTCCTCGGGCTTGGAGTCGATCTCCATGCGAATGCGCGCGCCGGCTTCATCGATCAGGTCAATGGCCTTGTCGGGCAATTGCCGGTCGGCGATGTAGCGATGTGAAAGCTGCGCGGCCGCGACAATGGCCGGATCGGTGATCTCCACGCCGTGGTGCACTTCGTAGCGCTCCTTGAGGCCGCGCAATATGGCGATGGTGTCTTCGACGCTGGGCTCGTCCACCAGCACCTTCTGGAAGCGCCGCTCCAGGGCCGCATCCTTCTCGATGTATTTGCGGTATTCGTCCAGCGTGGTTGCGCCCACGCAGTGCAGTTCGCCGCGCGCCAGCGCAGGCTTGAGCATGTTGCCGGCATCCATCGAACCTTCGGCCTTGCCGGCGCCGACCATGGTGTGCAGTTCGTCGATGAACAGGATGACCTGCCCTTCCTGCTTGGAAAGATCCTTGAGCACGGACTTGAGGCGTTCCTCGAACTCGCCGCGGAACTTGGCGCCCGCAATCAGCGCGCCCATGTCCAGCGCCAGGATCTTCTTGTTCTTGAGTCCTTCGGGCACCTCGCCATTGACGATGCGTTGCGCCAGGCCTTCGACAATGGCGGTCTTGCCCACGCCGGGTTCGCCGATCAGCACCGGATTGTTTTTGGTGCGCCGTTGCAGCACCTGCAGGGTGCGACGGATCTCATCGTCGCGACCGATCACCGGATCCAGCTTGCCGCTGGCCGCGCGCTCGGTCAGGTCGATGGTGTATTTGGACAGCGCCTCGCGGCTTTCCTCGGCGTTGGCATCGTTGACGCCTTCGCCGCCGCGCACTTCGTTGATGGCGATGTCGAGCTTGGGCTTGGTCAGGCCGGCATTCTTGAGCAGTTTGCCCAGTTCGCCGCGATCTTCCAGCGCCGCCAATGCGAACAGTTCGCTGGAGATGAATTGGTCGCCCCGCTGCTGCGCCAGCTTGTCAGTGACATTGAGAATGCGGGTGAGGTCCGGCGAAATATGCACTTCACCGGGCGTGCCTTCGACCTTGGGCATCCGATCAAGCAAGGCGGTGAGCTCGGTCCTGATCTTGCCTACGTTGGCGCCGGTTTTTTCGAGCAGCGGCCGCATGCCGCCCGCCTGCTGGTCCAGCAGTGCTAGCAGCACATGTGCCGGCTCGATCATCTGGTTATCACGGCCCACGGCCAGGGACTGGGCGTCGGCCAGGGCGGACTGAAAACGGCTGGTCAGCTTGTCATTGCGCATCCCTCCATCCTGCGGCCATTTCGCTGGGAATCAAGGGCTAAGGGCTTCTACCCCCGCCACCAGCGACACGCCCAGGGCGATAAGAACCACCTGCCAGACGCTGGTCTTGATGTCGGTGCGCCGGTGCAATCCGGGGATCAGGTCGGCCACCGCCACGTACAGCAGGCAGGCGGCCGACACGCCCAGGGCATAGGGCAGCCAGGGTCGCAGTCCGGCCAGGGCGAAATACCCCAGCACGCCGCCGACTACCGAACCCAGTGCCGACAGCAGGTTCCAGAACATGGCGCGGGCCCGGCTCATGCCACTGTGCAGCAGCACCGCGAAATCCCCCACTTCGCTGGGCACTTCATGCGCCAGCACCGCGATGCCGGTCATCACGCCCAGCTTAGCGTCGATGAGAAACGCCGCGGCGATCAGCACGCCATCGAGCACGTTGTGCACGGTGTCGCCCACGATGACCATGGCGCCGGAACTGCGGCGCCGGGCATGGTCGGAGGAAGCGTGGTCGTCCAGAGAATGCGTTTCGCAGTGGTCCTCATGACAATGCCGCCACAGCACCAGCTTCTCGAGAATGAAGAAAAGCGCGATGCCGCCCAGCAGCGACAACCCCACGCCCTGATAGCCATTGGGCCCGGCCAGCTCCACCGCTTCGGGAAGCAGGCCCAGCAATGCCGCGCCCAGCAACGCGCCGGTAGCGAAGGCGACCATGAAGGGCAGCGAGCGGGTACGGATGCGCTCGGGGGCCAGCATGAACACACTGGCCATGAGCACGCCGACGACACCGCCAAGGAAGGTAAACGCAATGATCAGGCCCAGCGTACTCACGGGGCGGATTCTATCCAGATCAGTGTGGCCATGCGTCCCGTTGTCGCCTGCCCGTCATGCTGCACGTCGCGGCGGTACGAATAAAATCGCGCCGAATCCGCATAGGTGCAAAGGCCGCCACCGCTGATGTCGGTGACACCGCAGGTCTCGAGGCGCTGACGCGCCAGCAGGTAAAGATCGCATTGCCAGCGGCCGCGCGGGTTCCTGACGAACGCCATTTCGGCCGCGGCGTGGTGTTGCATGAAGGCTGCACGCACTTCGTCGCCCACTTCGAAATGCGCAGCGCTGATGGCCGGACCCAGCCATGCGACCAGCGCAGATTCCCGCGCGCTGCCAGCACGCAGCTTGTCTATGGTTGCCTCCAGCACACCCGCTGCCAGTCCGCGCCAGCCGGCATGTGCGGCGCCCACTGCCGAACCATCACTGGCCGCCAGCAACACCGGCAGGCAGTCCGCGGTGCGGATGGCGCACACCACCCCAGGCGCGCGGGTTATCGACGCATCGGCTACAGGAGTGGGCGCATCGGGGAATGGGACCTGCGCGTCAAGATCCACCACATCAACGCCATGTACCTGTTGCAACCAGCGCGGCACCTGGGGCAGCGCAAAGAGCTGGGCGATTGCGCCGAGGTCGGTTTCGCGCAGAGTCGTCAGCGCACGCACGCGCGCCGGCACCGCCCATGCGGGCTCGATGCACTTGTTCACTGGCCGCGCAGACCCGTCAGCAATGCCGAGAAATCTCCGGGCAGCTTCGATTCCGCTGTCACCTGTTTACCAGTCACCGGATGCGCAAAACTCAGGCGCGCGGCATGCAGTGCCTGGCGCCTGAATCCCTTGATCACCTTGCGCTGTTCCTCTTTGGTGCCGGCGGTGAGCTGCCTGCGACCGCCGTATAGCGGATCACCCACCAGTGGATGACCGATGTGCGCCAGATGCACGCGTATCTGGTGCGTGCGTCCGGTTTCCAGCGTGACGCGCAACAGGCTGTGTCCAGCAAACCTTTCATCCAGTCGATAGTGCGTGACGGCATCACGGCCATCGGCGCGCACGGTCATGCGCAGGCGATCCGTGCGATGGCGACCGATGGGTTTGTCGACGGTGCCGCCGCCGGTCAAGGCGCCCACGCACAGTGCAATGTATTCGCGCTGCACCTCATGCTCACGCAGCGCATCGGTAAGCGCCTTGTGTGCCTCGAGCGTTCGCGCCACCACCAGTAGTCCGCTGGTGTCCTTGTCGATGCGATGCACAATGCCGGCGCGCGGAATGGCGGCCAGTTTCGGGTCCAGTGCCAGCAAACCGTTCTGCAGGGTGTGCGCCCGATTGCCGGCACCCGGGTGAACCACCAGACCGGCGGGCTTGTCGATGACAAAAAAATGCGGATCGCGCAATGCGACCTTGAGCTCGATGGACTCGGCCTGCACCTCGGTGGTGGGCAGCGCCCGGGCGCTCACCACCACGGTCTCGCCGCCATACATGGCATCGCGTGGCCGTGCCGCTGCGCCATCAACGGTGACGGCGCCTTCCTTGACCCAATTTGCCAGCCGCGAGCGCGAAAACTGCGGCAATTCGGCGGCCAGGGCGAGATCCAGGCGCTGGCCCTCGGGGCAATCGGGCAGGACCAGCGTGTGCACGTGAAGTTCCGTTGTTTTGCGTTGCCTGGCACTACCGGTCATTCGTCTATACTAGACCGATGTCACCCCGTTTCGTTGGCCTGCGCGGCCTGATACTGCTGCCGCTTGCGGCCCTGATTTTCACTGCGGGTTGCCAGTCCAATGCCGCACGCGACCAGCAGAAGCTGTCCCGATACACGCCCGAAGTGCTGTATGACCGTGGGCAGAAGGCACTCAAAGCCGCCAACTATCACGAAGCGGTGCAGGATTTCGAAGCGCTGACCGCGCGCTATCCGTTCACGCCGCAGTCGCGCCAGGGTCGGCTCGACATCATCTACGCGTATTACAAGCTGGGCGAGAAAGAGTCCGGCAAGGATGCCGCGGAAACCTTCATCCGCGAAAATCCCACGCATCCGCGCATTGACTACGCCTGGTATCTGAAAGGATTGATCGATTTCGAGCGCACGCCGTTCCGGCTGGAGCGCTGGCTGGATGTGACGCTGGTGGATCGACCGCCGTCCACGGCGCGCGACTCATTCACTTCGTTGCGCACAGTGGTGGAACGGTTCCCCAAGAGTCCCTACGCCGCCGACGCGCGCCGTCGCATGATCTACCTGCGCAATCGCATGGCGGACTATGACCTGGGCGTGGCGCGGTACTACGCGCAGCGCGAGGCCTGGGTGGCCGCCGGCCAGCGCGCGCGCGAAACCATCGAACAGTATGACGGGGCGCCTGCAAACGAGGATGCACTGCGCATCATGTATCGCAGCTATATCGAGCTCGATTACAAGGATCTGGCGGACAACACCCTCAAGGTGTTCCACGAGAATTATCCCGAAGAGGACATCAAGTTGCCCAAGCACGCGCGCAACTGGTGGAAGTTCTGGACCTGATTAACTTCCCTGACTATCGTTGATAGCCGCTGGTAATCGGATAGCGCCAGTCGCGACCAAACGCGCGACGGCTGACGCGGATTCCCGGCGGGGACTGGCGGCGTTTGTATTCATTGCGCTTGACCATGTCGAGCACCCTGCCCACAAGAGCGCGCTCGAAGCCACGCGCCACGATCTCATCCACTGAAAGATCTTCTTCGATGAAGGCCTCGAGAATCGCGTCCAGCACTTCGTAGGGCGGCAGCGAATCGGTGTCTTTCTGCTCAAGGCGCAGCTCGGCGCTGGGCTCCCTGTCGAGCACACGCGGCGGAATTACCTGCGCGATGCCGTTAATGTAACGCGCCAGGCGATACACCAGCATCTTGCTGCAGTCCTTGATAGGCGCGAACCCGCCATTCATGTCGCCATACAAAGTGGCGTAGCCCACGGCCATTTCGCTCTTGTTGCCCGTGGTCAGCAGCATGCGACCGGTCTTGTTGGATATGGCCATCAGCAACACGCCGCGAATGCGCGCCTGGATATTTTCTTCGGTGGTGTCGGGCTTGCGGCCTTCGAACTGCTGGGCCAGCGCGCCCAGCGTGGCGGCGAACACGCCCTCAATGGAGATTTCGCTGTAGTCCACGCCCATGGTCCGCGCCTGCAAAGCCGCGTCATCGCGGCTCATCTGCGAGGTGTAACGCGAGGGCATCATCACCACCTGCACGCGCGCGGCGCCCAATGCATCCACGGCGATGGCCAGCGTCAGCGCAGAATCCACTCCGCCTGACAGCCCCATGATGACGCCGGGAAAGCGGTGCTTATTGACGTAGTCGCGCACGCCCAGCACCAGCGCCTGGTACACGCTGGCGTCGGGCGATGGGTCAGTGGCAATGGCGTCATCGCCCAGCGCGCGCGGCTCGACGCCAGTGCCGATGCGGGTGAACTCGACCAGCGGCAGAGCCTCTGCAAAGGCCGGTGCGCGCAGCACCATTCCACCCAGGGCGTCGAGCACGAACGAGCCGCCATCGAACACCAGTTCGTCCTGGCCGCCCACCAGGTTGACGTAGACCACAGGCAACCCGACATCGGCCACACGCTGGCGCACCACCTGCTCGCGCGATTGCTGCTTGCCCTGTTCATAGGGAGAAGCGTTGAGCACCAATAGCACCTCGGCGCCTGCATCGCGTGCGGCGCGCGCCGGCTCGGCTTCCCACATGTCTTCGCAGATGAGGATGCCAATGCGCAGGCCCTTGAGGGTGGCTACTGTTGGGCCGCTGCCCGCAGAAAAATAGCGCTTTTCGTCGAACACGCGGTAATTGGGCAGACAGGTCTTGCGATGATTGGCGCGCGGCTGCCCATGCGCGAGCAGGCAGGCGGAATTGAAGATTTCCGGCGGACCGCTGCTGGAATGATCACCCACATATTCGGGATATCCCACCAGCAATGCCGGCATCTTTCCTGCGGATGCGTCCATCTCACGCGCCAGTTCATCCAACGCCTGTTCCACCTGGATGCGCAGGCCGCGGTGAAACAGCAGGTCTTCGGGCGGATAACTGGACAGTGCCAGCTCTGGAAATATCACCAGATCCGCGCCCTGCTCATGGGCGCGCTGTGCCGTAGCGCGGATGCGCGCGGTGTTGCCGCGCACGTCCCCCACGAGAAGATCCAGCTGGGCCAACGCGATACGCAGGCCGGTCATTTCGCTGCTACTTCTTGCGCTGCGGCTTCCGGGAAGCGGCGCGTTTCGTTGCAGATTTGACAGGTAGTTTGCGTTTGATGACCCTGCGCTTCAGGGCATTGCGCTTTGCGACCGTCTTGCGCTTCAGCGCAACAACCTTGCGCTTCACCGTCTTGCGCTTGGCGACAACTTTGCGTTTCACGACTGCAACTTTGCGTTTGGCAGCGACCTTGCGCTTGACCACAGCCTTCTTGCGCCTGGTCGACCTGGCTTTCTTCTTTGGCGGCGCCGGGCGCGGCTCGATGTGCGCCGCGGCCGCCAGCCAGCGCTTGCGCGAGCCCAGCAGCTCGGCCATTGCCGTGCCCAACTCTGCGGGGCTCTCGACGGTGCGAACGCCCGCATCGCGCAGAGCCTGGAATTTGCCTGCTGCCGTGCCCTTGCCACCAGACACCACCGCGCCGGCATGGCCCATGCGCTTGCCCGCAGGCGCGGTGACGCCCGCGATGTAAGCCACCACCGGCTTGGTGACGAACTGCGCGATATGCGCGGCGGCGGCCTCTTCATCGCTGCCGCCGATCTCGCCCACCATCACAATGCCTTCGGTCTGCGGATCGCGCTCGAACAGCTCGATCACGTCAATGAAATTCATGCCGCGCACCGGATCGCCGCCGATGCCCACGCAGGTGCTCTGGCCCAGGCCAATCTGCGTGGTCTGGTGCACGGCTTCATAGGTCAGCGTGCCGGATCGCGAGACGATGCCCACGCAACCGCGCTGGTGGATAAACCCCGGCATGATGCCGATCTTGCACTCATCGGGTGTGATGATGCCCGGGCAGTTGGGTCCGATCAGCCGCGTGGACGAACCGGTCAGCGCCGCCTTGACGCGCACCATGTCGATGACCGGAATGCCCTCGGTGATGCACACCACCAGCTCGATGCCCGAATCGGCCGCTTCAAGAATTGCATCCGCAGCGAAGGCCGCAGGCACGTAGATCATGCTGACCGTGGCGCCGGTGTCATTGACCGCACTGCGCACGGTGTCGAACACGGGCTGGTCGAGATGGCGCGTGCCGCCGCGACCCGGGGTGACGCCGCCGACAATGCGCGTGCCGTAGGCCATGCACTGCTGCGCGTGGAAGGTGCCCTGTTTGCCAGTGAATCCCTGGACGATGACTTTGGTGCGTTTGTTTACAAGAATGCTCATGTGGGTGCCTGACAATCAGCGGGTACGGGCAGCGGCAACAACCTTGCGCGCTGCATCTGTGAGGCTTTCGGCTGCGGTGACGGCCAGCCCGCTCTGGGCCAGCATCTCGCGCGCCTGCTTGGCATTGGTGCCTTCGAGGCGCACCACCACCGGCACCTTGACGCCCACGTTCTTGACCGCAGTCATGATGCCTTCGGCGATCACATCGCAGCGAACTATGCCGCCGAAGATGTTGACCAGGATGGCGCGCACGCTGGGATTGGAGAGTATCAATTCAAACGCCGCGGTGACCCGCTCGGGCGTGGCACCACCGCCCACGTCGAGGAAATTGGCCGGTCGCCCGCCGTGCAGCTTGATGATGTCCATGGTGGCCATGGCCAGGCCCGCGCCATTGACCATGCAGGCGATGTCGCCATCCAGTGAAACGTAGTTGAGCTCGTGTTCCGCGGCACGCGCCTCGATGGGATCTTCCTGCGTGCGATCACGCAATGCGACCAGATCAGGGTGCCTGTATAGCGCGTTGGGGTCGATGCCGATCTTGGCGTCCAGCGCCACCAGGTGACCGTCGGCCGTGACGATCAGCGGATTGACCTCCACCAGGCTGGCATCCTGCTCTATATACAGCTTATAGAGTGCCTGCAGAATCTTCGTGAACTCGCCCATCTGTGCAGCGTTGAACCCCAGGCCGAAGCCCAGTTCGCGCGCCTGAAAGGCTTCGAGGCCCACAGCCGGATGAATGGTTGCAGAGAGTATTTTCTCCGGTTCTTTTGCAGCGACTTCCTCGATGTCCATGCCACCGGCAGCCGACGCCACGATGGCGATACGACTTTTCTCGCGGTTCAAAGTGAGGCTGAGGTAAATCTCGCGCGCGATCTGCGATC
>JBDTPN010000036.1:0-28888 GCA_039932715.1 Pseudomonadota bacterium
AAAGGCCTCGACGTCGCTGAGCGTGGCCGCTTCCAGGTCTTCGATGCTGCCGATGTCGGTGAGCTGAAACTGGCTTGGTATGTCGATCTTGGCGCTGGCGAACGTGGACAGGAATCGACACCGCTGATCGTAGACGGTGCCATGTATGTCACTACTTCCTGGAGTCGGGTTATCGCGTTAGAGGCTGGGACGGGCAAAGTTCTATGGAGATATGACCCCAAAGTGCCCGGCGATTGGGGCGTCAATGCTTGCTGCGACGTCGTCAATCGAGGCGCTGCCCTATGGGAAGGCAAGGTGTACGTCGGCACCCTAGAAGGTCGACTGGTCGCCCTGGACGCAAAGAATGGTCAACTACTTTGGCAGACACCTGTCATTGATCGCGCCGAACGCGCGTCTATTACGGGCGCTCCTCGCGTCATCAAGGGCCGTGTGTTCATTGGATCGGCCGGTGGCGAGTTCGGTATCCGCGGACGCCTGACCGCTGTAGATGCGGCTACAGGTGCGATCCTATGGAGATTCTTTACGGTTCCCGGAAATCCGGCCGTTCAACCCGAGAATCTTCATCTTCCCGCAGCCGCGCAAACTTGGACCGGCCAATGGTGGACTCGTGGTGGCGGCGGCACAGTCTGGGATGCGATGTCTTACGATCCTGCGCTCGATTTACTGTATATCGGAACCGGCAATGGGTCGCCTTGGCCGCAGTCCGTCCGCAGTCCAAAGGGCGGCGACAATCTGTTTGTCTCTTCCATTCTGGCCTTGCGGGCTGAGACCGGTGAAGTGGTCTGGCACTACCAGACTACTCCAGGTGACGAATGGGGTTTTGACGCGGCCAGCCAGATGGTGCTGGCTGAAATGTTCATCGCAGGCAACCTTCGCTCCGTGCTTATCCAGGCCGCAGCGAACGGATTTATCTACGTGATCGATCGCGCCACGGGTGTCCTGCTCTCGGCCACGCCCTATGTGCCGACAACCTGGGCAGCCAGTGTCGACATGGCTACGGGCCGCCCTTTGGAAAATCCAGGAGCCAGATATAGCAAGACACTAAAGCCATTCACTGCAAAGCCCGGACCTAAAGGAGCCCACTCCTGGCATCCGATGGCATTCAACCCCCGAAATGGATTTCTCTACATTCCTGCGATGCTCAACTCCGCAGAGCTAGCGGTCAGCAAACTGCAACCCGTTGGTCGTTACGCCTTGAGCACCGGCACTGACGTCTCGCATGAACCCGGCACGCCACCCGACTCCTCTCGACTTATCGCTTGGGATCCGGCCAAGGGAAAAGTCGTTTGGAGCGTCGACCACGAGACACCGGTGGCAAGTGGTGTACTGTCCACCGCGGGTTCGGTAGTTTTTCAAGGCTCAACCCAAGGCACACTTGAAGCGTTTCAGGCCGACACCGGAAAATCGCTTTGGCGCACAGACACTGGCGCCAGCATCACAGCGGCGCCCGTTACCTATGAAGTCAACGGCACCCAGATGGTTGCCGTCGTCGCTGGCTCCGGCGGAGCGACACTGCTGGAGGGGGGCGTGGAGACCGCAAAGTATGTACCGGCGACCAACACGCGGCGCCTGCTTGCGTATTCTCTGAAGGGCACAGCGCAGCTGCCCATTGCGCCGACGAGCGCATTGCAACCCTCGCCGCCTGCGCGGTTCGGCACACCGGCACAAGTTGCAAAAGGTAAGGCTCTATATGCGGAGTACTGCGCACGCTGTCATGGCGGGGACACGATTAACGCTGGGCCCTTGAAGGATCTCAAACATTCGAGTCGACTGGGTGATTCCAAGCAATGGGGACTTGTCGTACACGCTGGTCTGCTAGGAGCCAGCGGTATGCCTGGCTTCATGGCAGAACTGAATGCGGCCGACGCCGACTCCATTCGCGCGTACGTAATCGATCGAGCAGTTGCAATCCCATAATAGCTCAGCGTACACGTGCCGATTCGAGAACGGGCATAGACACTACTGGGTGTATTCCTGCTCGCGCGTCGAAGCGACGCGCAATTGTGTTCGAAGTTTGTCGGCCATCGCCTCGCGATCAGTATTGGGAGACGGCAGCCGTCCGACGAAGTTCCAGACTTTCGCCGCGAGATCGTGCTGACCTGATTCCACGAGGTGGTCGGCAACGCCATGCCAACCACGCACCACTTCCCTTCGAGTGTCTAGCAGCGTCTTCTTGCCAGACTCTGCTCTGACGTCTCCCTTCAATAGCTCCCCGGCAACGACTTGCGCCTGGGCTCGCACGTGCGTTGAATCACCCCGTCGAGCCGCGCGGTAAATCCCATCCTTCCTGGCCTTCCTGCTCTCACCCCGCACGGCTCGCTCGGTGGCATTGGCTTCAACACCCAGCAGCCTTAGGTTTCGGGCAAATTCCGAGCGCCAGCGGCGCAGCGTGGCCTTCTTGATATTGAGCCGCACGCCCTGCTCGCTCACCGCCCTCAGCACCAGGTGCACATGAGGATGCGCCTCGTCGGTGTGCAGGACGAACGCGTAACGGTGCTGACCCCAAAACTCCTCACGTGCGAAGTTGCGTACCGCTCCCAGCACCTTCGCCGGTGGCGTTCCCGGCGGCATCGAGAACATCAGCTTGTGGATGAGCTTTGGAGGCTTGCGGCCGCTGGCCGAGGCGAGATTGGTCTGGCGTCGCACGTCGTCGATGTCCAGATCCCACGCTTCCGTGATCGTTTTTCCGTACTGCCCCTGCAGGTTCTCTCCATGGTCGTCTTCCAGTGCCAGCTCGCCATGCCGACCGATGTAGTCCAGGTGCTTGGCCGCCGCTTTGAGGTCGTTACTGTTGCGGGGCAGAACCTTCACAACCGCTTCAGGGGTGCGCCCGACGGTCCGGCGGATGTATTCGACCTGTGCCGGGGTCAGCCGGCTGCCGGCTTCGCCCGGCCCGCGGCGACCGTAGCTGGCGATGTCGAGCAACGGCACATTGCTGGGGAGCCTAAAGGTGTTCGGCAAAGCCGCTCTCCCAACTGGTGAGGTTGCGTTTCAGCAGGGCCTTGGTGTGGTCGTGCAGGGCTAAGCAGATCTTATGCATGGCCAGAAACCCCTCCCGCCCCGAACCGGGCAGCGGGCCACCCTCGTTGGCTCTGCGGGCAATCTGGTTCAGGTTCCGGCCCACGGCCGCCAGCTCGCTGATGCTTTGCCTCATGGCCAGCAGCTCGTCCTTGGGCAACGGGGCCAGTCGTCTCAGATGGCAGCGGGTGAGGACCGAGACGTAAGTCGCCGGACGCATGCCGCGTGCTGCCGCCCGGGCTTCAAGGAGCAGGCGGTCATCGCTCCGAAGGCGGACATAGACCCGGCTGCTGTACCGACCCAGCGCGCCTGCCGGCCGCGTTGGGCGAGCACTCGCAGCATCTCCAGTTCCGGATTCAGGCGCCTCTACCTGGCCGTCTTCGCCGGCCTGCAACGCGCTGACGATCACGCGCTTGAGCCATGCGGATTCGCTGAGCATGTCGCGCTCCGCGCGCAACTTCACCCGCTGCTTCAGCTCCAGCGGCATACGTGCCTTCACTAACTCTGATGCGACCATGGGCCACATCGTGGCCGCTTGGCCGCCGCGAGGCTATCCTGCATAACGCGGAAAATATACCCAATACCCCACCTTGCAGATTGCAACGCATTGCTTTACGGGCCGACTCCACACTCACGACGCAACGAAGCTGGACGGCATGACGGAAAACTTCCGGTGAGGTATTGACCGAAAATACGGCGATACCTCCCCTGCCATTCTTGCGCTGCTCCGTCATGATTTGTCCTGAGTGGCAACTCGTCCCTGAACGACCAGAACCGCAGTGGATACCTGGGTAGTGAATCAACAGCTTGAGTTTGACTATCTCGCACCAAAGAAGTCGGTGCAGCATCATCCGCCGGCAAAACCCTGCTCCGGCGTGACTGCCCCACGATTCATCCGTTTGCGCAATGCGCCCTGCTACTTCGGCATGGACAAGAACCGATTCAATCGCGAGGTGCGCCCGCTGCTGACCGAGATTCGGATTGGCGTCCAGGGTCGCGCGTTCGACCGACTTGAAATGGATGCCGCCGCCGAGGAATATAGGACCCGCAACGGTGTCCCGGTGGCCCTATCCAACAGGAGAAAGCCATTATGGGAAAGCAACACACGGCAGGTCTCACCAAGCGGGGTGGCATCTGGCACATCGACAAAATGCATCGAGGAACACGCCTTTGCGAGAGCACTGGAACAGGCGATGTCGGGCAGGCGCAGGAGTATCTTGCCAAGCGGCTGATGCAGTGCCGCGAGGTGGATATCTACGGCGCCCGCCCCTGTCACACGTTCAGGGCGGCTGCAACCAAGTATCTGCAGGACTATCGTCACAAGAAGAGCATCACGGATGATGCCATGCACTTGAAGCAACTCGATCCGTTCATCGGAGCGATGGAACTCAAGCAAGTGCATTTGGGTTCGCTGCAGGACTTCATTGCAAAACGCAGGCTCGACGGCGTCAAGACCAAGACCCTGAATATGGCGCTCGCCATAGTTCGCCGGGTCTTGAATCTCGCGTCCTCAGAGTGGCGGGATGCGCAGGGACTTACCTGGTTGGAAACAGCTCCCAAGATCCGGCTGTTTCCGATCACAGATGCCCGCGCTCCATACCCGCTCAATACTGAGCAGCAGTCCTTGCTGTTTCAGCAACTCCCCGATCACCTGGCGCGCATGGCGCTGTTCAAGGTGAACACGGGAACCCGCGAACAGGAAGTCTGCTGCCTGAAGTGGGAATACGAAGTGAAGGTGCCAGAGCTCGACACCTCAGTCTTTCTGATCCCCAGCGAGCGGGTAAAGAATGGCGAGGAACGACTAGTTGTGCTCAATCGCATTGCAAAGTCGGTGATTGAAGCGATGCGCGGGGTGCATCCGGTCTATGTGTTTGCGTATGCACGCGGGAAAGATGACGCGGCGCAACCCATGGCCAAGATGTACAACACGGCATGGAAGTCAGGTAGAGAAAGGGCAGCCGAGGCATGGCAGAAGTGCCACGACGAGGCTGCGCCTGAAGGCTTTCGCAAAGTGCGGGTACACGATATGAAACACACCTTCGGTCGCCGACTAAGGGCTGCGGGGGTGAGCTTTGAAGATCGACAGGATTTGCTCGGGCACAAGAGCGGGCGCATTACGACGCACTACTCTCAAGCAGAACTGGGGAAGCTGATTGAGGCGGCGGAAAAGGTTTGCGAGACCGAGTCCCGCAAAACTCCCGCAACCACCTGGCTGCGGCGCAATGCTGGCTAACGCAGCGTTGCTAAATGATTGATCCCTGAGAGAAACTTGGTGCGCCTGGAGAGATTCGAACTCCCGGCCTTCTGGTTCGTAGCCAGACGCTCTATCCAACTGAGCTACAGGCGCGTGGGGAGGCGCATTCTATGGACACCCGGCTGGGAGAGCAAGGCAAGGACCCTTTCCCGGGAGGCCCGACCCGCTACCAGGCCACCGGCCATTAAAATAGGCCCTGCGGGCAGCTCAGCGTCGTCCCTGCTTGAATCCGGCTGCGTGTTCGCCCAAGAGTCCGCCCTGGGCGCGGTCAGGTGCGACGCGCCAGATGGCGCTCTCGGGCCCGAATGAATCGATGGTGGGACGAATCATGTCTATTTCCACCTGGCCCCGGGGATGGACAACCAGCGCGGCCTTGCCGCGTTCAATGGATTCGGCGACCTCCTCTACTTGTGGCCAGTCGCGCTCCTCTGGCAAGAGAATGTGGAAGTACGCCAACAGGTCTTCCAAGGGAGTCTGGTCTGGCAAATGCACCACGCGCCCCCTGCTGCGATTGGAGATTACATCGACGCGATCAGTAGCCACACCCAGATTCACCAGTTGCGTCCGGGTGCGTTCGGCCAATGCATGCACCGCATACAGCACAATTATTCTGTCCATGGCCAATCATGCACACTCATTTTTGCGCATCGAATAGGAGAGCAAGTAGTGCTTGCGTAAGCTTGCTCTTACGTGACCGCGTGAGATCATCGCCAGGTGCCTTCCCCAATTGTTTTGCCACTTCTGACGCTCGACGTGGTCGAGCAGATGGATGAAGCCCGCCGTGTCGGCAAACAGCGACTGCAGTGTTCGCTAGACCTGAAGCGTTCAGTCTCTGAAGTGGAAATCACGCAGGACGCGTGGAACTGGAATGGCGTGCCATGGCCCTGGCCCACACAGCCCATTCGCACACGTACCATCTACTACTTTACCGGCGGCGGATTCGAGCCGGCACAGCGTTACAGCGGTTCGCTGATCAAGCTGGTGCCCAGTCAATGGGGCGCTCCCACGTTCGAGATAGATGGCATCAAGATGCTGCCGACGGCGCAGGTCTCCCCTTTTGAAGACGCGCATCGCAAGACGCAACTGATCTCGCCGCGCGGCAAGGCGGTGCTCGACACGTGCGGTGGACTGGGATATTTCGCGCATTGGTGTCTTGAGCAGGGCGCAGCGCGCGTCCTGTCTTTCGAGAAGAATCCAGAGGTGCTGTGGCTGCGCACGCTCAATCCCTGGTCACCGGCCCAGGACCCGCGCCTGGTGCTGCAACAGGGCGACATTGTCGAACAGGTTGCGTTGCAACCAGGCAATTCAGTCGACGCGATCCTGCACGATCCGCCGCGTTTCGGCATTGCTGGTGAACTGTATTCGCAGGCGTTCTATGACCAGCTGGCGCGGGTGCTCCGGGTGCGCGGCCTGTTGTTTCACTACACCGGCTCGCCCAACAAGCTGACCAGTGGCAGGGATGTGCCGCGAGAAGTGACGAAGCGACTGGAAAAGGCGGGATTCGACGTGAAGCGCGAAGGCGACGGCCTGCTGGCCAGGCGCATGCACTAGAACAGGTTCGCGTTCAGGACGAAGTGCAACCAGATCGAGGCCACGTACCCCAGGGCAATCGCCCAGATCCACTTGAGATGCGCCATGAACGTGTATACGCCACGGGCCTGCCCCATCAGCGCCACGCCAGCCGCTGATCCGACTGACAACAGCGATCCGCCAACGCCTGCGGTCAATGTGACGAGCAACCACTGTCCATGCGACATTTCCGGATTCATGCTCAGAACGGCGAACATAATGGGGATGTTGTCGATCACTGCCGAAGCAAGCCCCACCAGCACGTTTGCGTTGGTCGCCCCGAGCGTGAAATACGAAACGTGCGAGAGCAGTGTCAAATAGCCCAATGCCCCAAGACCGCCGACGCAGAGCAGGACGCCATAGAAGAACAGCAAAGTGTCCCATTCGACGCGTTTGGCGCTGGTAAATACATTGAAGGGACGCTCTGCGGGCTTGAACCCGGGCGGAATGATCAATGGCGCGGAAACGACGCCGCCCTTCAGTTCTTGCCTGCGGATCACATAACCATGGACCATCAGCAGACCCATTCCAGTCATCATCCCGAGGAAGGGTGGCAGGTGCAGGAACTGATGCATTGCAATCGTCATCATAATAGTGAAGGCGAACAGCGCACATACCGCAACGGCTCCGGGCTTGATCGCCGACCGAACCGGCTCCGGTTCTGGCATTCCCCGCGGAATCGCGAACTGCATGCAGAGCGCGGGCACCAGCCAGTTCACCAGCGAGGGCAGGAAGAGATCGAAGAATTCAAAGAACTTCACCACACCCTTTTGCCAGACCATCAGGGTTGTGATGTCGCCGAAGGGACTGAACGCACCGCCCGCATTGGCAGCCACGACCACGCTGATGCACGAGGGAACCAGGAATCGGCTGTTGGTGCGACCCACGTTCAGGATTACCGCGCCCATGACCAGCGCCGTAGTGAGGTTATCCAGCATGGGGGAAAGGAAAAACGCCATGGCGCCGGTAATCCAGAAAATCGCGCGAAACGACAGGTGTCGGGCGATGAGCCAGGATCGCAGCGCCGCGAACACTTGCCGTTCCTGCATCGTGTTCACGTAGGTCATTGCGGCCAGCAGAAACAACAATAATTCTGCGTATTCCGTCAGGTGATGTCGCAGGGTTTCGTCTACGCCCTTGACGCCTGCGCGCTCATAGGCGGTCGCAACCAGGATCCAGATAATACCCGCGGCAATCATCACGGGTTTGGACTTGCGCAAGTCCGTGAATTCTTCGGCGATCACGAACCCATAGGCAATCACGAACACCGCGAGTGCCACAATGGCAACCGCGGTGCCGGTCAGATCGGGCGATTCCAGCGAGGTCATCCGCCCATCCTATTGCGCAGCGGCCTCCGCAGCAGCGCGCGCATCCGCAGCCACCTGGTCTGCCTTGGCCACGTCATCCCGCACTTTCTGCTCAGTCTGCTTGGCCTGCTTGGCCTGTTCCGCAGCCGACGCGCCGGACGCCCCGGCAACAACGGCTGTTTCAGCCAGGCCACAGCCGTTGAGCAGCAGGACCCCCGTGCACAGCACCGTCAGTTGTCGCATCATGATCGTTCCCTCCAGGTGGCCACGCGAGAGCGCAAGGCCCAAGTCTAATCTGATCGCGAGGAATCTCTTATGCAACTTGGAATGATCGGCCTCGGCCGCATGGGCGCCAACATGGTCCGGCGCCTGCTGCGGGACGGACACGACTGCGTGGTATTCGATATGTCACCTGCAGCGGTGGAAACCCTGGCCAGGGAGCGGGCAGTTGGTGCCACTTCCCTTGCCGACCTGGTGGGCAAACTGGCTCGTCCGCGCACCCTGTGGCTGATGGTGCCGGCAGCAGCCGTAGACCACGCCATCGCCGATGTGCTGCCGCACCTGGAGTCCGGCGACACACTTATCGATGGGGGCAACTCGCATTACGTCGATGACATACGCCGTGCCCAGGATCTGGCTTCGCGGAACATCAACTACGTCGATGTAGGCACCAGTGGCGGCGTATGGGGACTGGAGCGCGGCTATTGCATGATGATCGGCGGCTCGAAAGATGCGGTACAGCGCCTGGATCCGATATTCAGGACCCTGAGTCCCGGGGCCGGCGATATCAAGCGCACGCCTGGACGCAGCGCTGCAAGCACCGCGGAGCAAGGCTATCTGCACTGCGGCCAGAACGGCGCGGGACACTTCGTCAAGATGGTGCACAACGGAATCGAATATGGACTCATGGCCGCCTATGCCGAGGGCATAAGCATTCTCAAGCACGCCAATATCGGCTCACTGCAGCACCAGGTCGATGCAGAAACCACGCCACTGCGTGAACCTGGCCATTACCAGTACGACCTGCCACTGCCCGACATCGCCGAGGTTTGGCGCCGCGGCAGCGTGATTTCATCCTGGTTGCTGGACCTGACGGCCGCTGCCCTGGTGGCAGATGCTGAATTGTCCGGATTCGGCGGTCGCGTCTCTGACTCTGGTGAAGGGCGCTGGACCATCAAGGCGGCCATCGATGAAGCCGTGCCTGCGCCAGTGTTGACTACGGCGCTGTATCAACGCTTCAGTTCACGCGGCGATGCGGATTTCCAGAACAAGCTGTTGTCCGCGATGCGCCTGGGCTTTGGAGGGCATGAGGAAAAGCCCAAGCCGTGAACGCAAGCATGTTGCTCTTTGCAGCTAGGGGTTATGCCAGGACGTATCGTCAGCAATCAGCGCATTTGCCGCCTTGGGACCCCAACTGCCGCGACGGTAAGGCTGAACGGGGGCATGTCTTTTCAAGACTGTGTCCACGGCGGTCCAGGCAGCCTCCACCGCGTCCTCACGGGTAAATAGCGCTCCATTGCCCACCATGGCATCGGCCAACAGGCGTTCGTAAGGTGCCTGCGCTGCGGGGTGCTCATCCAGCATCAGCAGCTCATGCTGGTCGCCAGTGAACTCCCTTCCCGGCAGCTTGACCCGCGCGGCCAGGGCAATAGCCGAGCTGGGAGACAGTCGAAATCGCAGGTAATTGGCCGAGCCGCGCGGCACCGCATCGGCGAACAGTTGGTGCGGCGGGGGCTTCAATTGCACCACCACCTCACTGGCGGTGGTCGCAAGAAATTTACCGGATCGCAGATACCACGGCACTCCTTGCCAGCGCCACGAGTCAATGAACAGCTTCATCGCACAGAATGTTTCGACGTCGGAGTTGCGCGCCACGCCACGCTCGCGGCGATAGCCGGCGTATTGGCCGCGCACCAGGTCATGTGGCTTGATCGGGCGCATGGCCTTGAGTACGCCCGCCGTCTCGTCGTGAACGGCGCCGAACCCCTTGTGTGCCGGTGGCTCCATCGCCAGTAACGCCAGCACCTGGAACAGATGGTTCTCCACAACATCGCGCAGGCAACCGGCTGTCTCATAGAACGCGCCCCTGCCTGCAACGCCGAAATCCTCCGCCAGCGTGATCTGCACGCTGTCCACGAAATTGCGATTCCAGATTGGCTCGAGAAAGGAATTGGCAAAGCGAAAATACAGGATGTTCATGATCGCTTCCTTGGCCAGGAAGTGATCGATGCGGAATATGGCGTCCTCGGGGAACACCGCGCGTGCTACGAGATTGAGCTCACGGGCCGAGGCCAGGTCGCGACCAAAGGGCTTCTCGACAATCACGCGCGCGTTTTTGGCCAAACCCGCATCGCCCAGGCTCTTGATCACTGTTGCAAACAGCGAAGGAGGTATGGCCAGGTAATGGGCCGGACGACGGGCACCTGCCAATGCCTGCCGCAGGCTAGTGAACGTCGTGGCATCGTTGTAGTCGCCTCCCACATAGCGCAATTTCGCCAGCAATTTGCGAAGTCCTGATCGGTCTGCCGCTTTGCCGTGGGTATTCACGCTGTCGGTGACCCGTTGGCGAAACTGCTGCAGGGTCCATGGCTGCGCGGCGATTCCCACCACCGGCACGTCCAGCGCACCGCGCTTTGCCAGCGCACACAGCGCCGGGAAAATCATCTTGAAGGCCAAGTCCCCGGTTGCCCCGAATACCACCAGCGCATCCGATGCAAGGCCACTGCCCTTGATACTGCGCATCTAGAGCGTTCGCTCCTGCATGCCCCGCGCGATGAATTCAGCCTGGCGCAATGCCAGCGCGACAATAGTCAGAGTGGGATTGGCCGCTCCCGGGGATGTCAGGGCACTGCCATCGGAAATAAACAGGTTGGCGATGTCATGCGTCTGGCCCCGCGAATTGCAGACGCCATCGGCCGGGTCGCGACTCATGCGCGCCGTACTCATGTTGTGTGTGGCAGGCGGTGTGTTGCCGCGGACAATGCGCCGGGCGCCGATGCCCTCATACATGGCGGCCGCCTGGTCCTGCGCATGTTTGCGCATGGCAAGGTCATTGGGGTGCACGTCGCAGTGCACATGGGCCACCGGCAAGCCATAGGCATCGCGCGCGCTCTTGCTGAGGCTGATGCGGTTGTCAGCCCGTGGCATGTCCTCGCCATTGATGAAAGCGCCGGCCATGTTGCGATAGTTGTCGATGATGGAGGCGAAGTCGCGCCCCCAGCCATAGGGCAGGCCAGCGGCAGGCAGGCTGGGCAAATCCAGTGCCGCCACTTCGAGTCGGTAGCCGCCCACGAAACCGCGATCGGGCTTGTTGATGGCCTCATCCTCGATCACACCCGCCAGCACGGCGCCGCGAATGAAGTTGACCGGCTGGTCGAATATGGCCCAGATAAAACCAGTCACGTGATGCGTGTAGTTGCGGCCCACCTGGTCAGACTTGTTGGCCAGCCCGCGCGGGAATGCGCCGGACTCCGACAACAGAAGTAACCTTGGGGTTTCGAGCGAGTTGCCCGCAACCGCCACCAGCCGCGCACGCTGGCGTTGTTCGACACCTTTTGCGTCACGATAAACAACGGCATTCACGCGGCCATCAGCACCGTGCTCGATTCTGGTTGCGGTGCTCTGGATACGCAGGTCGAGGTTGCCTGTGGCTTCGGCGCGCGGAATCTCCGTGTATAAAGTGCTCCACTTGGCGCCGGTCTTGCAGCCCTGTACGCAGAAGCCCTGCTGTATGCACATGCCGCGCCCGTCGGCCGGCAGCGGATTGATGGCCATGTGGCCGGTATGCACCTGGCTGTATCCGTGCTTGCGTGCGGCCGCATACATCACGCGGAAATTGTCCCCAGCCGGCAGCCCAGGCACGCCGTTGCGGCGCGTCACCCCCATGCGCTTTTCGGCCTGCTCGTAATAGGGCAGCAACTCCTGATGCTCAATAGGCCAGTCGATCAGGGACGTTCCGCGCAAGGCGCCATAAGTGCTGCGTGCGCGCATTTCGTACGGCTGCAATCGCGGGGTGGCGCCGGTCCAGTGTACCGTCGTGCCGCCCACGGTCTTGCAATGCCATGCCGGCAGCGTCGGGAAATCCTTCGCCGGCCCCCAGTCTCCGCTTTGTGTGCGCGGATCCAGCCATGTCAGCTGGCCAAAGGCTTCGCCCGGCACCTGCGAGAATGTCGCTAGTGACTGCCGGGCACCGGCCTCCAGCAGCACCACCTTGATGCCACGGCGCGTCAGCTCATGCGCCAGCGTGGCGCCGCCCGCGCCAGAGCCGATGATGACAACTGCGCTGCTGTCGTTGTGCTCTATGGTAGCCATTACCGCTTCCCCGGCGTGGGCCCGCTGGCCTCCAGCGGAACCTCCGGCAACCAGCGCAGGCTGCCGAATCCACGGTTGAGGTAACCACCCTTGGAAAAGACTTCGCCTTCAAATCCGAACAGCGCATAGGCCATGGGCGTGGCGTAGAGATCCTGCAGCGTCTTGCCGCGAACGCCCTGGAAAAGCGGCGTCTGCTCGATCTTCTTGAGCGCGGCGACGCGGGAAGTTTCGCTGGCTTGCGCAAACCCAGCTCCCAGGCTTGCGATGCCAGCGCGAGTACTGGCGAGCACGGACGGATCGCGCGCTGCATCCGCATCCAGCGCACCCACCACGACGGCGTATGCTGCATCATCGAGCTTGTCGTGAGGGGCAATGGTTCGGGACATCATCAGCAAGGCCTGGCCTTCCGTACTGGACAAGGCCTTGAGATCCAGCGCCCACACACGTCCCGGCGACAACAGCGCCAGCGGAGCACCGGATATCATTACCCCAGTCAGCAGGCCGGTACCGGTCTTCAGGAACTCGCGTCGGTCCTTCAAGTCGGATGTGCTCATGCGCCCCCCATGGACTGTTACAGGCAGTGTAATGCGAATCGTCATTCTTGCCCTGCTTGCGTGCGCCGGACCACAGCTGGCTTGCGCCGTGGGCGTGGATGACCTGCCCTTGGTGGAAACCCCAGCCGCGCAGTCCACCTTGCCTCGACTCATGTTGTTCCTGTCAGGGGATGGGGGCTGGGCGGCGCTGGACAAGACCGTGGTGGACCGTATTGCGCAATCGGGCATCAGCGTCATCGGCCTCAACAGTCGCAAGTATTTCTGGGTTGCCCGCACACCCGAGACCGCGACGCGCGATGTTGAACGAATCTTGCGCCACTACCTGCAGGTCTGGCACAAGACAGATATTGCACTGGCCGGTTACTCCTTCGGAGCCGACGTCTTGCCAGTGATCGTCAATCGCCTGCCGGCCGACCTGCAGGCAAAGATCTCCAGCATCTCGCTGATATCGCTGGGGCGGGACGTAACCTGGGAAGTGCACGCCCTGGATTGGGTTCCCGGCCTGGCGGCTGTGGGCGATCCGCTCGACGCGCAACTGGCGAGCCTGCCCAGTGTTCCCCTGCTGTGCCTGTATGGCGCAGGGGAAGATTCGCTTTGCAGTTCCCTTGGCGCCAGTCGCGCCATTGTCGGCACCGTCGGAAAAGGTCACCATTTCGGTGGTGATTACGATGAGATAGCTGACCGCGTCCTGGAATTCTCTCGCGCCCCCAAAGCCCCTTGAAAGCCGATCCCACTTCAACCTCGCATCCCCTGCGATTCCTGGCAGCAGCCGCGCCGCTGCTGATCTTCGTGCTCGCCCTGGTGGGATTGCACAAACTGGCCGGCGAGTTTCGCCTGGATGATGTGCGGGCCGCCTTCAGGCATATCCCGCGTTCCGCCTTCGCGTTTGCAGCCCTGTTTGCCGCCATCAGCTATTTCCTGCTGACGCAGTACGAACGCATAGCGGTTCGCCATGTGGGCAGCGACCTGCCGTATCCGCGGATCGCGCTGACCTCATTCATTTCGTATGCAGTCGGGCACAACGTGGGCATGTCGGCGCTGTCCGGCGGCGCCATTCGTTTTCGGCTGTACTCCGCCATGGGTCTGTCTGCGTCGCAGATCGCCCAGGTCATCGGCGTGGGGTCAATGACCTTTGCACTTGGCGCCACCGCATTGGCCGGCGTCTCCCTCATAGGCGATGCAGGACTGGCCGCATCCCTGCTGCATGCCAACAGATCCGTGGCCATCAGCGCAGGATTCGTGCTGCTGGCCGTGGTCAGTGCCTACTGGATCACCACCGCCGTCCGCAAACGGCCCATTTCATTTCGCGATTGGCAGGTCTCGCTGCCATCCCCCGGAACCACGGGCATACAGATCGCGCTTTCGGCCGCAGATCTGCTGTGTGCCTGCGCCACCTTGTATGTGCTGCTTCCCGATGCAGCCAATGTCACTTTTTGGGCGTTTGCCGGACTGTTCATGGTGGCGCTGGCCGCTGGCGTTGTAAGCGCGGTACCAGGTGGCTTGGGTGTATTCGAAGCAGTGTTCGTACTGTTGCTGCCGGGTGTGGCCCCGCAGCAATTGCTGGGAGTACTGATCGCCTATCGCCTGATCTACTACGTGGCGCCGTTCCTGATTGCTGTAACGCTGCTGCTGGCCCATGAGATCTGGGGGCAACGTCATCTGTTTTCCGGATTTGCGGGCTTGTTGAGACAACCGCTGGGCCTAGTGGCGCCCCAGGTCAGCGCCTTCCTATGCTTCGGAGCCGGCATGGTGCTGCTGATATCCGGAACCACACCAGCCGAAGGCACGCGCCTGGCAAGCCTGCAACAGCTGCTGCCATTGCCCATCCTGGAACTATCGCATCTGGCCGGCAGTGCCATCGGCACTGCGCTGTTGATACTGGCCTGGGGTCTGTATCGCCGGCTGGATGGAGCCTGGTTCCTGGCACTGTGGCTGCTGGGCGCGGGCATCGTGGCGTCGGTGCTCAAGGGGCTCGACTGGGAGGAAGCCTGTGTGCTGGCTGCGGTGGCTGTGACGCTGCTGGTTTCGCGGCGCGAGTTTCACCGCCATGCGTCGCTGCTGTCTGAGCCTCTGTCGCCGGCATGGATAGCCAGTGCTTGCATGGCACTGGGCGCCACAGTCGCCATCGGGCTCCTGGCCTATCGGCGCGTCACCTATTCACACGAGTTGTGGTGGCAGTTCGCGTTTGATGCCAATGCGCCGCGCATGTTGCGCGGGGTCCTGAGCATTGCGGTGGTGCTGGGCGGCTTTGGCCTGTTGCGATTGCTGAGCCCGAATCGTGCTCGTCCGGTTCCATCGGCCAGCATCGAAGAGCCCGAACTGCTGGCGCTGGTGCGCAAATCCTCTGATGGTTACGCAAATCTTGCCCTGCTTGGCGACAAGTCCATCCTGCTGAGTGAGTCCAGGCGCAGCTTTATCATGTATGCCGCGTCGGGCCATACCTGGGTGGCAATGGGCGATCCGGTGGGGCCTGTTGCGGAATGGACGGACCTGATCTGGAAGTTTCGGGAACAGGCTGACCAGCATGGGTGCGTACCGGCGTTCTACGAGATTTCTCCAGAACAGTTGCCTGAATACATCGACGCGGGTTTTGGACTCAGCAAGCTGGGTGAGGAAGCCAGGGTCGCGCTTGATGATTTTTCCCTTGAGGGCAGCGCCAGGGCAGCATTGCGCCAGTCACACAGCCGTGGTCAACGCGATGGTCTGAGCTTCCGAGTTGCGCCGCCCGACGAGTTCACGCAAATGCTGCCCCGACTGCAGCAGATATCCGACGAGTGGCTGGCTGACCGGAATGTGGGCGAGAAAGGATTCTCACTGGGTTTCTTCGATGCGCAATACCTCCAGCATTTCCCCATGGCGGTTGCCTCCCACCAGGGACAAATCGTGGCCTTTGCCAATATCTGGGAAACCCACCCTGCAGATGCCAATCAACGTACCGAATTGTCCGTGGACCTGATGCGCCACAGCAGTGCCGCGCCGCGTTCGGTGATGGATTACCTGTTCATTGAGTTGATGCTCTGGGGCAAGTCGAACGACTATGCGTGGTTCAACTTCGGCATGGCCCCACTGGCCGGGCTTGAGGTGCATCGCCTTGCCCCTGCCTGGCACAAGATCGGCCGACTGGTATATAGGCTGGGCAGCGACTTCTACAACTTCGATGGACTTCGTGCTTATAAGGACAAGTTCGATCCGGAATGGCGGCCACGATACCTGGCGGCTCCAGGCAGGTTTGCGTTGGCGCGAGTCATGCTGGACGTTACGACGCTGATCTCGGGCGGCGTGCGCCAGACGCTTTTCAAGACTGCAAGGCGCTAATTCAACCTGGCGCTAACTCGGCTGGCAATTCCCTTGCGCTGCCTGATCGTCGGCAGCTTTTGCCGGGCAAATTCCGCCAGCGCGCGGTTGCTGATCCAGGAAGCGTACGTAAACAGCGCGATGGCAGCCGACTGCGCCTCAGCCATTCGGCGCATGTAGGCGCTATCGAACTCTGGACCGCTTAGCTTGTGCATTCCCACCAAGCCAACATCGTTCCCTGAATTGCCCACACCAGGAACAGACAGACCCGATTGCTCTGCAAGCGCACAGAGATCTCGATAGGCCCTGCTACCATCCTCCAATACCCACCTTGCGAATTTAAGCACTTCAGGATGCGAGGACTTTTGCAGGGCAACTTTGCCCAATTCCATATTCCACACGCCATCCTGGATCGCATGGGTCACGAATGCTTGCGGACTCATCTGGTCGCTCTCGCGCCCCCCATTCGCGGGGCACGAGATTAGCGCGGCCACTTCAACACCGGTCAATGCTGCGTTCTGGCTGCCCATGTCTGAGTTCACCCTAGACGGTCTATTTCGGAGTGACTGCCGCTGCATGAGCCTCGGCATTGGCCTTTGCGGTCTTGTATGCGGCGTCTGCCACATCCTTGCAAGCCTTCTGACTGTCGCCACTCATTGCTTCGCACTTTTCAATCGCAACCTTGTGGTCGCCTTCGGCTACTGCGACAGTGACTTCACGATTGCTTTCAACCACGTCCGCTGTGGACGCGTTGATGTCCTTGTTTGCATCCTTCTGTGCATCCGCGACGTTCTCTGCGGCATCCTTCTGGGCTTCAGCGACGTCGTGACGTACCTCCGAAGGGCTTTCGGCTTTGTTGCAGCCACCCAACATTCCCAGCAGCAGGGCCGTCGAGACTACGAACGCGAAATTGGACTTCATGAATATTCCCCTTATTGGTACGGAAAGCACCATAGGGAATAAGTCTAAGAGGCTGCTGGTCCGGCATCTGTACGGGCGCGCCTATTCCCGAGGTGGGAGTCGGCTGACAGGCTTGCCAGATAGGGAGTCAGCTACCCTGCGTGACCACGCGCGTGATTTGCCCACTGTCATTGTGGTGCAGCACCGAGACGCGGCTGCTGCGCCCCTGCTCGATTTCCCGGGCGGACAAACCGAAGTAGCTCTCGAAATCAGGACTGCTGGTGGCCGCCGGCTGTTCGCGACGCCACTCCGAAGCGAAATTCCAGATCAGCAGCGTGCCGGATGTGCTGCCCAGGGCAATTGCCGCCCTGCTCATCGAATCATGCGAACCCAGCAGAATGGACATGGCGCCCACCATCGGCCGGCACAACCATAGCCAGACGCCCCACATCGCCGCCGTGGAGGTATCGGAAAAAAGTCGCTTCTGCCAATGCAGGCTTCTGCGCACGTTGATGATCAGGGAATCGTTCATTTGCGGCGCGAAATCTAGTCTTGTACCTGTCGCCACGCAATCGGAATCAGCGTTTTTCGGCTTAATTCGGCTTAATGTTGTCGCTGTATCGCGACGCGCGGCGCCTAGCGCAGGCCGCGATCCGGACTGATCCAGCGCGCGCGCTTTTCGGAACTGCGAATCAACATCTGCGGATAGGCGGCAACAGTCGCCGCGGTGTTGATTACCCAGAACACCAGTGGATACCAGATGATCCAGTAATAATAACGACCCAGACCGCGCTCGTAGCGACTGTCCAGCCATTGGCTCAAGGCAAACTGCAGCAGACAGGCAACGCCCAGAATCAGTCCACTGCCCCGCGGAACAAACGGTGAGCTCACGATGGGCAACACGCCCACTGGCACCACCAGCCCTGCAAGCCACAGCAAGGCAAGCAACAACATCAGGTACGACCAGATCACACTGGCGCACATCTCGACCAACAGCGGCCACATGTGGCTCTGGCCTGGGTGCAACAGCACCGCGAAGTTCTTGGCCAGTACCTGGGCACCTCCGGTGGCCCAACGCAGGCGCTGCTTCCACAGGCCGCGCAAGGTTTCCGGCATCAATATCCATACCAGCGCGTGCGGCTCGAAATTGACCTTCCAGCCGGCGCGCTGCAGCTTCCAGGTGATGTCAATGTCTTCGGTCAGCATGTCCGGGCTCCAGTAGCCCACGCTGTGCACGGCCGACCTGCGAAAGGCGGTGATCACACCCGACACCGTGAACAGGCTGCCGAAATTCTTCTGTGCGCGCTTGATCATCCCGACAATGGCCGAGAACTCCCCGATCTGCACCCGGCCCAGCAGTGTCGAGCGGTTGCGCACCCGTGGATTTCCAGTGACGGCCGCCACCAGGGGATCAGAAAAATGTCGCACCAGCCAATGGGCACTGTGCCGGTCCAGCAAAGCATCACCATCTATGCCGATGAGTATGTCGTGTCGTGCCAGCAGCGCACCGGCCTGCAGTGCCATGGCCTTGCCCTGGTTCTGCGCCAGTTGCACGACGCGCAACTGCGGATGCAATGCAGTCATGCGCTCCAGCACTTCCTGGGTGTTGTCACGACTGCCATCATTGATGGCGATCACCTCGAAGCGGGGATAGTCCAACGCCAGCGCGAAAGTCAGGGTTTCCTCCGCGTTGGCGCCTTCGTTGTAGCAGGGGATCAGGACGCTGACCGGCGGAGCATCCGGGTCGTGGACAGGCTGTGAATACTCCGGCTCAGCGCGTTCGACGCGCCAATAGAAAAGCACCGCGCCAATCATCCATAGGAACGACATGAACAGCGGATAGAAAAAGACGAATGACAGTACGTGCTGCCACACGACTTGAAAGACGCCGTTCATGCGGGCACGGCGTCATTGAATCTGCGGCGCATCTGCCTTGACCGACAGGGCCTTGCGAATGACAGTCCATTCCGGATGGTTGTCGAACAACATGTCCGGGTAATAGCCCACGTGCTCCACACCCATTTCATACAGGCTGTCGATGGTAGCGGCGATCTCCGCGCTGGGAACGGGCTTGCTGTCATTGCGCCAGTCTACTGTCTGCAGCTCGAACACCACTTTTTTCATGGCGCCGGGAATCGACTGGACACGATCCACCAGTGCCTTGTAGAAGGCGGCCGGATCCGGGGCGTTTTCCATCAACGGCATGGCCATTATCGCGGTGAAGTCGTAGTTCGCCAGGGAGTTCTCCAGCGCCTGCGAATACCACACTTCGGCCTTGGGACTCAGCACCACGCGTGCGTACAGGTTGCGGGCGGTCTTGAGTGCGGGCTCTTCCTCACGTACCGCCGCGGCCAGTTCGCCGGCGAATTCGTCGAGTGCATTGATCTTGAGGATGGTCCACCGTCCGACCAGGTTGTCGCTCTTGCGGATGTCGGCAATGTTGCCGGGCAGGCCCCACTCCCGATAGGCCTTGAGCCCGAATTCACTGGCATCCTCGAAGTCCGACAGCGTCACGTCATCGTGGAACAGCAGGCCCTCGAAGGTGGCGTAACGGCCCAGGTCCTCGTAGATCTCGCGGATGGTCTGGCGCGCCCGCGGCGAGAATGGCGACAGGCGCTTGTAGCCCATGTTGACGTGATCGCTGTTGTCGCTGGGCAAGGTCACGACCTTGTCCTGCGCGCCCGCCACTCCCGGAGGCAATACCCAGGCCAGCATGGGCATCCACGCGTACACGCGCTTTACTCCAGTGCGGGTCGCAATCTGCCAGGCAACCCGGTTGAACAGGTCCGCCCGCACGGGCATGTGGCGATTGGGGAAATACACAGCGTCCGCGGCACCATCCCCGTCCGGGTCCGAAAACGCCTGCAGATAGACCACCGTCACCCCAAGGGAGACGATTCGATCCAGCATATGCCCCAGATTGCGTTCCTGCTGCGCAGGATCGGCGTCGTAGATGTAGTCCAGATCCACATGCATCACCTTTTGGGCGCGATCGTTGTCCGACAGGTTCTGGTTGCGGAAGAGGATCTCGCGATTGAGGTCCCACAGCTGCATGTTGCTGCCCACCAGGATGCGACGCAGCCCCCATAGCGGCGTGTCATCCATGTTGGCGCCATCGTCCAGCGTCAAGCCGATGGTCATGCCCAGGCGCGTCGCAAGATCACGCAGCTCATGGGTATATCGGCCATAGGGCCAGGCAATCACCCGCGGCGCGCGCCCGATACGCTTGAGAATGACATCCCGACTGCGCTGCAGATCGCCGCCAACGCGTCGTCGATAGGAAGCTTCCTCTTCGTACTTGCCCGTGGCCTTTATCCACATGCGGGTGGTCGCCGCCGGCTGCATATTGCCTTCCGGATTGCCGGGTATGCCGCGATGCAGGTCGTAGCTGTGACTGCCGATTTCCACCAGCCCACTTTCACTGAGCTCGCGCAACTGCTGCCACGTCATGAGCTTGTCGCGCGTGATTTCATGGCCGTCGAAGTTGACCTCGGCCTGATCCTCTTCCCAGGTTCCCACCACCGCGACCACCGAAGGAATATGCAGCATCTTGAGCAGCGGCCAGGCATGGTCGTACATGGAGCGATAGCCGTCGTCGAACGTAAGCAGCACCGCCTTCTCGGGCAGGTGCGACTTGCCCGCCTGGTCAGCCAGAACATCATCGACGCCGACAAAGTGGAAGCCGTTGTTGCGTAACCAGTCGATCTGTCGCACGAAGTTCGTTGGCGTGACTGCGTAGTCCGGAATCAACGCCTCACCAGGTTCAGCTATTTCGTGATAGCTCAGGACGGTGAGCTTTTCATCCGTGGGTGCAGCCGCCATTGAGGGCCAACTTAAAACCGACAGCAGGAGGCTCGCGATTCCCAATGCCAGTTTGGCAACCGAAAATGGCGCAATCGAAGATATTGTGCGCGCGGGTATGCCGGGCATCTGTCGGTCTCGTGGTGGATGAGGCGTAGGATACATGCTGCACTGCCTGCACACAGGTGACGATTTCTTCATCAACACCAGCGAGAAGGTGCTGCGGCAGATTACCATCGACAATCAATGCCGATTCGTGGCGTTCGTGCCAAAATCCAGACGTTGACCGGATCAACTCTTGTGGGGGGAGTAAATATGAAAATCAGGATGCTCGCATTCGGACTTCTGTTGGCGACCACATCGGCCTTTGCAGCGGACATTGACGGCAAGTGGGCGGGGTCCATCGATTCGCCGCAGGGCGCCATGGTGGTCAGCTATGCCTTCAAGTCGGCAGGCAATACCTTCAGCGGCACAACGGCCGCACCTGACGGCACTGAACTGGCCATCAAGGACGGCAAGATCGATGGCAACAAGATCACATTCACCGTGACCCTCGATTTTGGGCAAGGGCCCACCACGTTTGCCTACACCGGCGAAGTGTCCGCCACGGATCTCAAGCTGCATACTTCGTTCATGGACATGCCCATCGACATCAACCTCAAGAAGGGTTGATGATCGAAATCGATGACCTGCTGGATTCGCGGCCTCTGTCTGGGCTGCAAATTTATGTGATGGTGTTGTGCGCACTGGCCGTGCTGTTCGATGGGTACGACCTGCAGGTGATGGCGTTGACTGTCCCGGCGCTTTCCAGCGCCTGGGGCATGACGCCTGCCAGCTTCAGCCTGGCGCTGTCCGCATCGCTGCTGGGAATGGGAGGGGGGGCGGCATTCATCGGTCCCCTGGGCGATCGTTTTGGTCGGCGCACCGTGCTGGCGGCCACGCTGGCGGTCGTGGGTATTTTTTCCATCGCCTCGGCATTTGCACACAACGTCACGGAACTTGCGATCTGCCGCCTGTTTACGGGCGCGGCATTGGGCGCAAGTCTGGCCAATGCCTACACACTGACAGCGGACTTCATGCCGCGCCGGCGTCGGGCCAGCCTGATCACACTGGCGTATTGCAATACGGCTACCGGTGCGCTGGTGGCGGCGCTGTTCGCGCCTTACGCAATAAACCACTATGGCTGGCAGGCTGCATTCATCGTCGGCGGCGTGCTGCCGTTGTTGTTGAGCGTAACGCTGCTTGGCACGGCGCCTGAATCGATCAAGTTCCTGCTGCATCGGCGACCGCAGAGCAAGGCGATTGCGGACATCCTCAGGCGGATTGCGCCCGCAGTGGCCGCCGACACGGTTTATCTCACGCCCGTTGCGAAATCGCTGTCAGGCTCCATGAGCGACCTGTTCACGCGGAAATTCCGCGCGCCCACGCTGCTGATGTGGCTGGGCTTCGCCATGAATTCATTCAATCTATATCTGCTGGTCAGCTGGCTGCCCACCCTGTTGACGGGCGCTGGCTGGGCGCCCACGCAGGCCATACACGCCATGATGTTCAACCAGGTTGGGGGCATCATCGGCGGCGTGTCCCTGGCCTGGCTGATGGATCGCTATGGTGCTGAGCGAACACTTGCCGCCGGTTGCCTGCTCAACGCCGTGGCGCTGGGCTTGTTTCTCATCGTTCCGTCGGGCTTTCTTTCCTGGGGTGCGCTGCTACTGGTGATAGGTGCCTGCACCGGCGGCATGCAATTCGCCATCATTTCACTTGCTGCGGGTTTGTATCCGTCCAGCATCCTGGCCACGGGTTCAGGATGGGCTTCTGCTGTAGCAAGGATTGGCGCCTTCGTCGCCCCACTGTTGGGCGGTGCGTTGATCGCCGCCGGCATTAATCCCACCTATGTGATCGCGGGACTCGCAGGCCCAGCACTGATTTGCGCTATGGCGATGCTGGCCCTGAGACGGGCGCGGGTGGCCGCCTGACGTCAGGCCCCGTGGCAGTGGACTTCGAGGCGTCATACACCGCATCGGGCTTTCTGGTCCATGGCGAACGCATGAAGTAAGGCACGGCGCTGAAAGTGGCCTCAACAGCGACGATGCCATCCACGCTGACCTTGAACGCCTCGAGAAATCCCCAGGATTGCGGTTCCTGGTAATTGGACTTGGCGCGTGTTCCGTCCGTATAGGTGTATTCGTCCAGCACGCCCTTGTGATCGATGAAGCCGCGACACATCACGAATCCACGCACCTCATCCACCAGGAAGCAGTCGCGATCACGTACGCGATTGTTGTAGCGGTACCGTCCTGACCTGAAACCCTTTTCAATGTCCGCGTATCCCTGCCCGTTTTCATATCTCACCGCACCGTTAGCGAAACGTGTGCCGCGGATTTCGCCAGTGTTGTACTGCAGCGTGGAGAAATAGCCGTCCGCGAGCTGTAGCAATTCCTTGCGCGGCAGACGTCTGGCAACCGGCACTTCAACATTCAAGGCGGGATCACGATGGTATTGCAGGATATCGCCCATGGGCGTGGGGGGACCACTGACGTTGCGACGGGTAGCGATGACATGCTCGACCTCGGTGATCTTGCGATCACGCACGCGCAACCGGATGGCCAGAAAGCCCTGGGCCTGCCGCTGCATGACGCTGGTGTATATGCCCACCTGCCCCGTCGCCGGATCTGACAGCACCAGGGGCGCATCGACTTCCTGGGTGACTGTGTCCCAGGTGCCATCGGGGAACGCCATCTCGACTCCGTTTTCCGAAAACCTTACCCGTGTCGAGAAGGGTGCGAGCTTCACGTCGTGCAGGCGATAAGCGGCACGATAAGCCGCCGCGATCCCATCCAGGCAGCCCTTATCGCAATCCGCTGCCTGGACCAGGCCAGGCGACGCCGCACACAGGACCAGCACAGCTGACACAGTGATATTCATGGTGTTGTTTGCCTTCCAGTTATGTGAGTGATTTGGTCCTTACAAGCCAGGTCGGACCGCAGATGGCGTGCTCCGAGCTGGGCTATCCCTGACCGGCGCGCAATTCATTCATCTGCATCCAGTATCGGGGTTTCGAGCAGCGACGCCTGGCGATTGCGATTGGCCGATCTTTTGAGGGCTGCGACATCCAGCAAGTAGTCATTGAGGTCCATGCTGGGTGCAAGGCGCAGCGACGGCGGATAGATCGCCGTGTGTGGCGCAAGATGATTGACCGTGCGCGGATCCAGCTGCAGGTCGACCAGCCACCACACGCCACCGCAAATCAGAGGTGCCAGCACTGCCAGCAGCGCAGACACTGCGCGCCTGAAATGCGTGGCATTACGCACATGCAGATATGCCGCGGCCAGCGCCACTCCTGCGGCCATGCAGGCCATGATCATCCACAGCAATTTCCATTGCAGGGCAAATGCCGCGGCCGTGTATATCCAGTAGCCCCACGCCCAGAGGCCCACACAGGCTGCCGCGATGGCGAGGTGAATGCGCAGTTGCCAGGCGCCCACGGTCAGCCGTGACACCAGCGCCCACAGCGCCACCCATGCAGCCAGAATCGAAAATGCCACCAGCTCGGCAATCAGCACACGCGGCGCGAGGTGTTCGGGAGCTTCGGTCCATTGCGTGAATGCCGCGAAGGCAAAGCACAACACCAAACCGGCAACGGCAAGCAGCGTGCGGTGGCGACGCAACAGGTCGCGACGAAACATGCGCTCCGGCGTCACGGTTGCCTCCAGTGAACGCACGCGCACTTGCGTCCTGCCTATCAGCAGTTGGCCGTTGGCAATGGTTTCACCGGATTCGGCGTCAATGCGGCGGCCATTGATCCGGGTGCCATTGCGGGTTCCCAGATCCTGTACCAGCACGCGGCCGTCTTCGAGCAGTGTCAGGCGCGCGTGCTCGGGTGCCACATACGGGTCGTCGAGCACCACCTCGCAGGAAAGGCTGCGGCCAATCAGGCACTGGTTGCCGGCGCCCGTGATGCGTTGCCTGACATTCACGTGGCCATGCACGTCCAATGCTTCCACCAGCATTACGGCGTCCATCGCATTGCCTCCAGATAGCGCCTTACAAACTGCATGCCGGGCTCGAAACCGACCCCACGCAGGTCAAGCTGGCTGACCACGGCGCTTTGCGTGCTGTTGATGCTGGTGACCGTGGCAGCGATGTCATAAAGACCGGAAAACAGGCGATATTGGCGCGTGCAGGTGCGCACCCGCGCATCGAACCCGTCCAGCGACACCAGGGATTCTGCGCAGGCGAAGTCAGCCACGTCCCGGCTCGAACCTGAGCGTGGATAGTTGTCAGCCAGGCTGTTGACGCGTTGGTCGAACTGCAGAGGATGCAATCCCTGGGTGCGCACAATGCTGTGCTGGAAGCGGATGTCCCCTACTTCCAGGCCGCTTTGCACCGTGACGCGGGCCCGCGCGGCACAGAAAATGGTTTCGGTACGCAACCGCTGGTCGGATTCACCGGCGCCGGTTGCGCCGCATTCGATGGCCGGTCCGATTTGCGTGGGCAAGGTGAAACCAAACACTGTCTGGATAGCTGCGCCCTGCACTGCCGGCTCGAAAAGCGCGGACTGGTATGCCAGCACCTGCGCGGTGACCATCTCGCGTGCCTGGCGGGCACTCAGGGTCTTGTCCATTGGGCTGCGGGCGCGTGCCAGCAACGGCTCAATGTGACTGGCCGGCACCACGAAGCCCACCAACTGTCGACCTGTGATTACCGACGCGTTGACGCCATATACGGCGCCGGCGGCATCCAGCGCCGGCCCGCCTGACATGCCGCTGTTGATTGCCCCGGTGTAGTGGATGCGTTGATCCAGGCCATTGGCCACCAGTCCGTTGGCCACGCCTTCGGTGATGGTCAGCCCGAGGTCCAGGGGAAATCCGATCGAGTAGGCCCGGTCTCCCTGTCGAGGAATCTGCGTACGCAGTCGCAGCGGCGGCAACTTCAGTTCATCCGCCTTGACCACCGCCAGGTCATTGCGCACGTCAATTGCATACACATGCAGGCGGCCAGTCAGATTTTCCGAGGTTACGTACTCCAGTCGGTATTGCCGCGGATGCAGCACCGCAGCGGCGACCACGTGATAGTTGGTGATGATCATTCCATCGGCATTGGCGGCAAACCCGCTGCCATGAAATGCGCTGGTTCCGGCATCCCCAAAGAAACCGCGAATCTGCACAATGGAATCGCGTGCACGGTCAAGGCGCACGCGCGCTGCGTTAGACAATTGCTGCTCAGCCAGATCTGGCTCCGGTATCTCGCCTGCGCCTCCTTCCACCACACTCGCGGCGTCGGGCGCCTGCACTACCGGTGCAGCTGGCACAGGAGCAGGTGCAGACGCAGGGTCAGCTGCCGCGGCGATTGCCGGATTCACCGCCAGGCACGTCAGGCAGATAGCCAGGCTGGCCAGTTCTTTAAGGTATGCAATCCTGGACGCGGGTTGGGACATGTGCGCCAGATTATCGCCGAACCGGCAACAAAACCTTATTTGGCGGCGGCTACCAGCACCGGGTCGTCGCGATAGCGGCCCGGGAATATACGTTTGAGTTCACCGATCTTGGGCAGGTCGTTGTAAACAATGTAGGGCTGCTGCGGATTGTGGGCCAGATAGTTCTGGTGATAGCCCTCGGCGGGATAGAAAGTAACGCCCGGCTCAATCTTCGTGACAATTGCTGACGGATAAACGTGCGCGCGATTGAGTTGCGCGATGTAATCCTTTGCGACCTGCGCCTGCGCATCATTGGCTGGAAATATCGCTGAACGATATTGAGTTCCCACATCCGGGCCCTGGCGATTGAGCTGCGTGGGGTCATGTCCCACCGACATCAGGATCTGCAATATCTGTCCGTAGGTGATCTGGCGCGGGTCGAATGTGACCTGCACGGACTCTGCGTGTCCGGTATCACCCCCACTGACAGTCTCATATCTGGCCGTCTTTGCAGAACCTCCTGCGTACCCGGACACCGCGCTAATGACGCCTTTCACATGCTGGTACACACCTTGTATGCCCCAGAAGCACCCGCCCGCCACCACCGCAACCTCGGTCGTAGCGTTTGATGCGGGAGCGCTTGATTCGTAGGCAGGGATAACGCGTCCGGCTTCTGCCGAAATCGCCGTACACGCGATCGCACCCATGACCAGAGCCAGCAATAAGTTCACGCGGATTTTCATGATTATCCTTCTCCTGCCTTGTCGAGCACTGCCTGTGCTTTGGCGTGGGAGGAATACTACACCCCTTGGTGCAAATCCCCACCGCAAGGCCTACCCGGCTTGGATTACCCTACACGGCCCGTGAAAACCTTCCACTGCACAAACTGCCAGAACCTCGTGTTCTTTGAGAACAATCGGTGCCTGGTTTGCGAGCACGTGCTCGCCTATTTGCCGGATCGGGGAGACATGGCGGCGCTGCTGCAGGGCAATGACCAACTGTGGCAAGTCCGTTTCGGCGCGGTAAGCGAGGGACAATATCGGCTGTGCGGAAATTACATCGACTACGACATTTGCAACTGGGCCGTGCCCGCTTCCAGTGCGGAGCGTCTATGCCAGTGCTGCCAGTTGACAACGGTCATTCCAAACCTGGATCAACCCGGAAGCACCCAGGCTTGGTATCGGCTCGAGTCCGCGAAGAGACGGCTGGTCTACACACTGCTGGCTCTGCAGCTTCCAGTAACCCCAAAATCGGACGCGAACCCCAGGGGCCTCGCCTTCGAATTCCTCAAGGATTCGACCAAGCCCAACGGTGACAGGAATCGGGTGTTTACCGGTCACGACGACGGCCTGATCACAATCAACGTCGCAGAGGCAGATGACGTGCAGCGGGAACGACAGCGTGCCGCTCAGAACGAGCCCTATCGAACCTTGCTCGGACATTTCCGCCATGAAAGTGGCCACTACTACTGGGATCGGCTGGTAGAGAACACCGAACGCTTGCAGGCATTTCGAGAAGTGTTTGGGGACGAACGGGAAAGTTACGAAGACGCGATGAAGCGTCATTACGAGTCGGGACCTCCGACGAACTGGCAGCGCGATTACGTCAGTGCCTACGCCACCATGCACCCCTGGGAAGACTGGGCAGAGACCTGGGCCCACTTCCTGCACATAGTCGACACGCTCGAAACCGCAACTTCAGCAGGGCTAAGACTGCAACCCCAACGTCACGACGAGCCTTCTCTGGCTGCTACCAGCAGCCTCGAAGTTCGCGCCCTACGCGACTTCGACAAGTTGATCTCCGAGTGGCTTCCGCTGACGTACGTGATGAACAACCTGAGTCGCGGACTGGGACTTTCGGATGCCTACCCGTTCGTACTGTCCGCTGCGGCGATCAGGAAATTGCGCTTTGTCAGCGATATCGTCATGGGAGCTGCGCACAGCAGCAACTAGGGACTGCGCCTGGCGCTGCGAGCATTGAGCTCCCGGATGCGGGCCGGACTGAGGAACTCCAACAGTGGTTTTCCGCGCTCGCTGTGTTGAGCAACCACCTTGAGCGTCACCAGCAGGGGCACGGCCATGACAATGCCCGCAATGCCCCATAGCCAGCCACTGAACCACAACGTCAGGAACACGATAATGGGATTGAGCACCAGGCGTTGCCCCACCAGTAGCGGCTGCACAACCTGGCCTTCGATTGTGGCCAGGGCCAGATAGGAACCTGCAACGAACAGAACAGTTCTAATGTCATCAAATGACACGAAGGCCACGATGGTAAGGACCACGAGGGTAGTTGCCGAGCCGGCATACGGAATGAAATTGAATACAGCGGCCACTGCTCCCCAAAGGACAGGATTCGGCATTCCCAGGGCCCACATGACCAGCCCCGTAGCAATCCCCAGCCCCAGGTTAATGAGGGCAATGGTCGCGTAGTAGCGGCCCACTTCCCTGCGCACCGCTTCGATAAC
>JBDTPN010000037.1:0-26328 GCA_039932715.1 Pseudomonadota bacterium
TGGGTCGGAACTCGGCATCCTTCACATGGAATGCCTTGATGCGCTGGTGGTAATGATCGATGAAAGCCAGGTAGTCCAGCTGCTGCAGAACGAAATGACTGGGGTCATAAAGAATGCTGGCGGCCGCGTGACCATCAACGGCTTCGAGAAAGCGTTCGAAGGTCACGCCGTCGTGCAGGTCCTCGCCGGGATGGATCTCATAACACAGCGCCACGCCGGCTTCTGCGAATGCGTCGAGCACTGGTTTCCAGCGTCGCGCAAGTTCAGCGAATCCCATTTCGACGAGGCCAGTGGGCCGTTGCGGCCATGGATACATCTGCGGCCACAGCAGCGCACCGGAGAAAGTCGCATGCGCATTGAGCCCGAGGCGCTTGCTGGCCTGCGCAGCCAGCTTCAATTGTCCGGTCGCCCACGCTGGCCAGGCCTCGGGTGTGTCGCGCACGGCCGGATCCGCAAACGTCCTGAACTGTTCGACATACGCAGGATGCACGGCAAGCAGCTGTCCCTGCAGATGTGTCGACAGCTCCGTGATCTCGATGCCGTGCCTGGCCAGCGTGCCCTTGATCTCGTCGCAATAGACCTGGCTTGCGGCAGCCAGCTTGAGATCAAACAATCCGGCATCGGAAGTAGGTACCTGCACACCGACATAGCCCAGTGCCGCGGCCCACCTGGCCATGCCCTCCAATGAATTGAATGGCGGCTGCGCGGAAGCAAACTGCGCCAGGAATATGCCGGGCCCTTTCATGCATCAACCTTTGGCAGTTCCTGCCACTTCGTGCCTGCGGCGGAACTTGCGACGGCGCCTTCAATGAACGCCATGCCACGCAACGCGGCCTTGATACCGGGCACTGCACCAGGCGTGGCAGCAACCTTGCCGCTCCCCGCTGCGCGCAGCTGCTGCGCAAACTCGCGATACACATTGGCGAAGGCTTCAATATAGCCTTCCGGATGTCCTGCGGGAATGCGCGTAGCTGCGCTGGCACTACTGCCGGTTCCCGGCGCTGCGGTGCGCAGCAACTGCGCGGGCGCATCCAGTGGCCGCAACCGCAATGAGTTGGGCTCCATCTGCTGCCAGTCGACACTGGCCTTGTCGCCATAAACACGCAGCCGGATGTTGTTCTCGTCACCCACGCAGACCTGGCTGGCCATCAGCACGCCACTGGCGCCATTGTCGAAGCGCAGCAACACGGTGCCGTCATCATCGAGCTTGCGCCCGGCAACCACGCTGTTGAGCGACGCGCACAGCTCGCGAACTTCAAGCCCGGTGACAAATTCGGCCAGGTTGAACGCATGCACGCCGATGTCCGCCATGCAGCTGCTGATCCCGGCCTGCGCCGGATCGAGTCGCCACAGGGCCTGCTTGTTGCCATGCTGTTCGATGTTGGCGGCCAGCCAGCCCTGGGTATATTCGACCAGCACCTTGCGCACCGTGCCCAACGCACCGCTGGCCACGCGCGCCTGTGCCTCCCGCACCATGGGATAGGCCGTGTACGGATGCGTCAGTCCATATTGCAATCCAGAGATGCGCAGCCGTGCAGCAAGTTCGCGACACTCGGCAAGCGTGGCGGTCGCCGGCTTGTCCGAGAGCACGTGGAACCCGTGGTCCAGCGCCGCGCTGGCAATGGCCAGATGGGTGCGGTTGGGAGTGACGATGACCACGCACTGCATGCGCTGGTCCGCGGGCAAGGCTGCTTCGCGCTCGAACAGGGTCTGGTAATCCGCATAAGCGCGGTGCGGAGCAAGGCCCAGTTCAGCGCCAGACTGTTGTGATCGCGCAGCCGTGCTGCTCAACGCACCGCACACCAGTTCGTACTGGTCATCCAGTCGCGCGGCCATGCGGTGTACGGCGCCGATGAACGCGCCCTGTCCGCCACCGACCATGCCATAGCGGATGCGCGGCTTCATCAGTAGAGGACGAAGGAGTACAAGGTGTCGCCCACGCCAACGGTCAGATATTGGCGGCCATCGACTTCATAGGTCTGCGGCGCGTTGGAAATATTGCCAATGCGCGTGTGCCACAGCAGTTCGCCAGTGGCGGCATCCATGGCCACGAAATTGCCGGAGCCATCACTGGTGAATAGCAGTCCGGTGGCGGTCGTGAGTATTCCCGACCCTATGCCGGCACCGGTGGGCCACTCGTGTCGCCAGCGCGGCTTGCCTGTTTTGTAGTCGATGCCCTGGATGGCATTGCTGTCGTAACCGGTGATGTAGAACCGCTTGCCTCCCAGGCCCATGGATCCGCGAGGATCCGGGTCCGTCAGGTACACGATGTTGAACCCGTTGCTCTCGTGCACATAGAAGAGGCCCAGCTCGGGATTGAAAGCAGGCGCCTGCCAGTTGGTCACGCCCCCTTCAAACGGTGACACCAGCGAGCCGGGAATAGTGGCTTCCTTGGCGGGATTGGGCTCAGGCGCGCCGTTCTTGCGCAGGCCGGTGGACCAGTTGGTGGTCTTGCCGAATTTCGAGGTGACGATGTGCTCGCCGGTCACGCGATCCAGCGTGAAGAAATATCCATTGCGCGCCGCGGTGGACACCAGCTTGCGCGGCTTGCCATCGATCACGCCGTCGAACTGCACCGGCGTCTGCGCGGAATCCCAGTCATGCGTGTCATGCGGCGAGGTCTGGTAAAACCATTTCATCTTGCCCGTGGCCACGTCAATGGCCACCGTCGAGCAGGTGAACAGGTTGTCGCCCTTGCGGGCCACGCCGGTGTAACCGGGTGTGGGGTTGCCCGTGCCTGTTATATAGAAGCCGGTTTCAGGATCGTAAGATCCCGGCATCCATACCTGCCCGCCGCCATGGCGCGCGGCATCCAGCGTGGGCCAGGTCTCGAGTCCTGGATCCCCGGGATTCATGGGCACCATGAAGGTCTTCCACTGCAGGACGCCTGTGCTGGGGTCATAGGACTGCAGGAACCCAGGGGCATCCAGATCATTGCCCGTGCCCACCAGCACATGATTGCCAATGACCACCGGCGCCATGGTGGAGAAATACTGTTGCTGGAAATCGGCGATCTCGACGTGCCAGTTTTCCTTGCCGGTGCGCACATTGACGGACACCAGGTAATTGTCCGGCGTCTCGAACAGCAGCGAGTTGTTCCAGATGGCCGAGCCGCGGCTGCCGATATGCGTGCCGCCGCGCGTCTTCCAGAAGTAATGCCACAGCTCGCGCCCGTCGCGCGCGTCCATGGCCCAGGTGTGATCCGGCGAAGTGACGTAGATGACGCCGCCTACTTCGAGTATCGCGCCCTTCATCGCCGGTGGCGGAATCGGAAAGTCGCCCTTCCCTTCGCCGCTGACAATGGTCCGCGGGTCGCGTGTTGAATCGCTCATGCGCACAGTCCACGCCAGCGTCAGGTGCGTGACCGTATCGCGATTGATCTGCGTCAGATGACTGTAGCGCTGCCCGGTGTAATCACCGGAGTATGTCGGCCAGTCCTTTGACAAGGGTTGCAGCAATGTTGATGGCGGCAGCAGCGGTGGCTGCTGGGCGACCAGCACTGCCGGCGCGAGCATGACCGCCGCCACAGCTGCAAGCGCAAACGAATTAATCAACCTTGTGCGCATCATTTGAGTGTCGCCAGGTATGCGGTGACGTCGTGCATGTCATCGTCGGAAAGTTTTGCAAACAGGTTGCGGTGACCCGCCATCGGGTCATTGACCTCAATGGCAGTGATCTTCGGTGTCGCGCTGCGTCGCGTGTAGCTGTGGTATTGCCCGTCCGCCACCAGGCTCACCATGAAATCATCCATGCGCTGTAGCGCGCCACTGACATTGCTGCCATCGGCGAACTTGACCGTCACCTGTGCCACGCGCGGCGCTGCTGAACTTGGCGCGCCAGCACGGCGCCCTGCCACCCAGCTGTTCTGCAGCTGCTCGATGCCTGCGACTCGCGTGGCAATGCCGGCAAGGTTGCCCGCTGCCGATGAACCCGCCGCCTCGCCGCTGGCCGAATGGCAGGCGACACATGCGGCTGCAAAATATTTCTTGCCCGCCCTGGCATTGCCCACCAGCAGGTTGAGTTCCACTTTGGTGCCCACCGGCGGCGAGCCCTGCGGTTGCGACGTGGCGACGACGCTGTGTATGTACTCGGCAATGGCCTCGATGTCGGCACGCGGCAGCGGCAGTGCCGGCATGGCCTTGCCACCCACCGGATTGCGGCCGTTCATCACCACCGCAACTATGGCTTCACCGGCCTGGTCATTGAGTACCAGTTGCGAGCGCAGCAGGTTGGGGCCGCCCATGTCGCCACCGCGCAGGTCCATGCCATGACAACTGCGGCACTGGATGGAATACAGCGATCCGCCGCGCGCGATAAGCGCCGGGTCACCTGGGGGTCGCTGCTGCGCGGGAAAGGTCGCGGGGGGTGCGGCGGCCAGCACTGTTGCTGACATTGCTGATCCGGAGATCGCAAAAGCCAGTTGCGCAGCCAGGCAAACGAAACCATTCCGCATCAACGTCCCCCCGTTTATCGGCCAGTTTACCCGTCAGACGGGTTCTGCAAAGATGACGGCCACTTATGAAGTTCCTGCACACCATGCTGCGAGTTGGCGATATGCCGCGCGCGGTCGATTTCTACACCCGCGTCATTGGCATGAAAGTCCTGCGCACCACTGACATGCCCGAGCAGAAATACTCACTGACGTTCCTGGGCTTCGGCACCGGCAATGCCGAGGGCGGCGGCGAACTGGAACTGACCTATAACTACGGGGTTACCCACTACGAGCCGGGTACTGCCTTTGGCCACCTGGCCATCGGCGTGCCTGACGTGGCTGCCACCTGTGAAACCATACGTGCGGCCGGCGGCAAGGTGGTTCGTCCTGCTGGACCGGTGAAAGGTGGCACCACCGTCATCGCTTTCGTCGAAGATCCGGATGGCTACAAGATCGAGCTGATTCAGCGCTGATTTTATAGATTTCGGCGAAGATCGGGTCAAATTTTACATAATATAGTTCGGGGGATTGAAGATGAAGCGTGCTCACATCCTGGGCTTGGGTGCCCTGTTGTCCACATTGGTGGGTTGCCAGCAGGCCAAGCCCCCCGAGCCCCCTGCCGCGCCCAGCGTTCTTGAAGCGCCGGCAAAGGTTGATGCCCAGCGCCTGGCCGATGCCTCCAAGGGTTCGACGCAGTGGATCACCTACGGTGGCAATTACGAAGAGACGCGCTTCAGCCCGCTCAAGCAGATAGACACCAGCAATGTCGGCACACTGGGCCTCGAGTGGTTTGCTGATTACGACACCAACCTGCAGCAGACCGGCACGCCTCTATATATAGACGGCGTGCTGTATGTCTCCACGGCGTGGAGCAAGGTCTATGCATTCGAAGCAAAGACCGGCAAGCAGTTGTGGCAGTTCGACCCCAAGGTGCCGGGCGAGTGGGCGGTGAAGGTGTGCTGCGGACTGGTAAACCGTGGCATCGCCGCGTGGAACGGCAAGATCTATGTCGGCACGCTGGATGGACGCCTGGTCGCCATCGATGCGAAGACTGGCAAACCGGTCTGGGATGAAAGCGTCATCGACAAGACCCAGCGCTATTCCATCACGGTCGCGCCACGCGTGGTCAAGGGCAAGGTGCTCTACGGACCATCGGGCGGCGAGTATGGCGTGCGTGGCTACATCGCCGCAGTGGATGCGGAGACCGGCAAGGAAGTCTGGCGCTTCTACAATGTGCCCACCGATCCTGCAAAACCGCAGGAAAATGCGGCATTGGAGAAAGCTGCCAAGACCTGGGGCAAGGGCGACTGGTGGAAGATCGGCGGTGGCGGCACGGTATGGGACGCCATCATCTATGACCAGGTCAACGACACGATCATCTTCGGCACTGGCAACGGCACGCCGTGGAATGCGCGCGATCGCGATCCCACCGGGGGCGACAACCTGTACCTGGCGTCCATCATCGCGGTCAAAGCTGATACGGGCGAATACGTCTGGCATTACCAGACGGTTCCATCCGACACCTGGGATTACGACGCCGTCAGTCCGATGATGATCGTCACTCTAAAGTTCGCAGATGCAGATCGGCGTGTAATCGTGCAGCCCAACAAGAACGGCATGCTGTACGTGCTCGACGCGGCCAGCGGCAAACTCATCAGTGGCGATGCGTTCACCACCGTCAACTGGAACACCGGCATCGACATGAAGACCGGTCGACCCAAGGTGGTCAAGGCCGCGCGATACGAGAAGCAAGGCTGGAACCTGGCGCCGGGCGTGCAGGGCGGCCACGGCTGGCATTCAAATGCATTCAGCCCCGACACGGGACTGGTGTACATCCCCACGCAGCTGGCGTATTTCCCGCTGGTTGATGCGCCGTATAAGGTGTCGAATGTAGGTTACAACCTGGGCATCGATTTCGGCGCGCCGGGTACGTACTACCTCAAGAATCCCAAGGCACCCAGCACCTTTGTGGGATACCTGCAGGCCTGGGATCCGGTCACGCGCAAGAAAGTCTGGGAAACCCCCACCAACGCGCCGCCCGATGGCAGTCCGGCGACGACGGCGGGCAGCGGTCCCACGGGTGGAGCCATGGCCACGGCCGGTGGCCTGGTATTCGCGGGCACCGGCGCCAAGGGTGATTTCAATGCCTATGACGCCAAAATCGGCAAGGTGCTGTGGACGTTCAACGCCCTGACCGGCGTGTTGCCGGGTGCGATCACCTATGAACTGGACGGCAAGCAGTACGTCGCGGCCAGCGTGGGCGGCAACCAGGCGGGTCCCAACGCCGACTACTTCGCGCCTAATCACTCGCGCATGCTGGTGTTCTCGCTGGGTGGCAAGGCGACGCTGCCCCCGGTGCAGCCATACACCATCGCGCCCTTGAATCCCCCGGCGCAGACCGCGACCGCCGATGTCCTTGCCCACGGCGATGAGTTGTATACGAAGTACTGCTCCACCTGTCATGGCCAGAACGGCCAGGCCCGCGCGGGCCTGTTCCCCAACCTGATGCGCACGCCTTTGCTGCATACCCAGGAAGGGTTCGACCAGGTGGTGCTGGGCGGTGCACGTACCGACAAGGGCATGGTCAGCTTCTCGAATGTGCTGCAGCCGGCGGATTCCGCGGCCATCCGCGCCTATGTGGTGGAGTTGGCAAACAAGGCCAAATCTGCGGTGCCTGCCGCCGCCCCGGTGGTGGTGCAGCCCCACGATTAGAATTTGGTTAGACATAATGCAATCCCGTTTGAGTTAATCAACGGGTTCGTTATGTCGCTTTGTGAGCTTGTGCCTTTAATAAGAAACCATCCAGGCGCAGGATTCGGCCTTAATGACGGCTGATTCTATTTTGCTGGCCCGATCCTTCGGGCGCCTCGACGGCGCACTTGCCGCCTCCGGCGACCCAGGCGAATTGACCCCTATGTTGCGTCGGGTCGAGGCCGTGGCTTCGTGCCGCATCGACGGCAACCAGGCGTCACTGATCGATCTGCTCGATGCCGAAGCGGGGTTGGCTGTGAGCGGACCGGCGCGTGATGTTGCCGAGTTGCGGGCGCTATCCGACCTCAGCGGCAAGCTTCCAGAAGTCGTTGCGCCAGCGGCCTGGCTGCTCAAAACCCATGACGAATTGATGCAGCGTCTGGGGCGTGTCGGGACTGGCTGGCGCAGTGTTCCCATGTGGATCGGAACCTCAGGGGCGACCCGGGCTGAGGCCAGGCATGTACCTCCGGCTCCCGATCAAATACCCGATTTGATGCTGAATTGGGAACAATCTTGGGTGAAAAGAGGCACCATAAGTCCACTATTGGAACTATCGACCAGTCTGGCCGCTTTGGAGTCGATCCAGCCCTTTACTGAAATGAATGCGCGCGTGGCCAGGCTCTGGCTTCAGCAGTCGCTGATCCAGATGGGTTTCATTCGCCATCCCTTGCTGCTGTGGTCGGGCCAACTGCTGCGCCGGAGACACGAGGCAAGGCAGGCCATCCAGGCCCAGCGCTCGGACAAGGATGATGACACTTGGGCCCGACTTTTCGCTTCCATGCTGCGTCAGGCAGCCGACGAAACAACGGAAGTCGTGTGCAGGGTTGCTGCACTGCGCTCCTTGCATAGAAAGACTATCGGCAATGATTTCGGACGCGCGGTGCCACAGGCACTGCGCCTGGCCGACGCCCTGTGCGCGCACCCCATGGTCGACATCAAGGATGTCATTGCACTCACGGGGGTGACATTTCCGGCGGCCAACGATCTGGTGCGCCGCTTCGAACGCGCGGGGCTTCTGGTCGAAGTCACTGGTAATGCGCGCAACCGGCGCTTCCGCTACGCACCGTTTGTGCGCATCTTTCTGGACGACGAATAGTCCAGCCTGCGCGCAATTGCATGCATGTCGCGGACAGTGTTTGCCGGCGGCAAACGCCTGTAGCCACACGGTTTTTTCGCGACTGGAAGCTTGCGAAAGCCGTGATAGACTCCCGCGCCCCAAAGGGTCTAGAACACCAACCCAGTTACGAGGATTGAAGAGTCATGAGCAATCTGGAAAGCGTGCTGAAGGCCGCCGGCAATACCGTCGACCACCTGCGCAACTCGAAGATCGGCGCCTACATCTACCCGGTTGTCGCCCCCGAGTTCTCGAACTGGCGCGATGAGCAGGCCGCATGGCGTAACGCCGCCGTGCTGTTCGATCAGACGCATCACATGGTCGACCTCTTCATTGAAGGTCCCGATGCGCTGAAGTTGATCTCCGATCTGGCCATCAACAGCATGAAGGGCTTCGTGCCCAACAAGGCCAAGCAGTTCGTTGGCTGCTCATATAGCGGCCACGTCATCGGCGACGCGATTCTTTTCTATCTGGCAGAGAACAGCTTTGTGGTTGTCGGTCGCGCGCCGTCGTGCAACTGGATCCAGTTCCATGCCAAGACCGGTGGCTACAATGTCACCACCACCTATGATGATCGTTCGCCTTCGCGTCCCAACGGACACGCGGTGAATCGTCGCTTCTATCGCTTCCAGATCCAGGGCCCCAAGGCCAAGTTCGTGATCGACAAGCTCAACGGCGCGCCGCTGCCGGAGCTCAAGTTCTTCAACATGGCCGAGATGAACATCAAGGGCCGCAAGGTCCGCACGCTGCGCCATGGCATGGCCGGCGAGCCAGGCGTCGAAATCTGGGGTCCTTACGCAGAGCGCGAAGAGATTGCCGCCGAGATCCTGGCCGTGGGCAAGGAATTCGGCATCGTTCCGGTGGGTTCGCGCGCCTATGCGACCAACACGCTGGAGTCGGGCTGGGTGCCGTCACCGCTGCCGGCCGTGTACACGGACGAGCGCATGAAGAAGTACCGCGAGTGGCTGCCTGCCAACTCATACGAAGCAGCCGGCGCCATCGGTGGTTCGTTCGTCGGCAAGAACATCGAAGACTACTACCTCACGCCGTACGAAATCGGCTACGGCCCGTTCGTCAAGTTCGACCATGACTTCATCGGCCGCGAAGCGCTCGAGAAGATGAATGGTGGTGCCGGTGGCCGTCGCAAGGTCACGCTGGCCTGGAATGGCGACGATGTCGCGAAGATCCAGAACTCGATGCTCAAGAAGGGCGATCATTTCAAGTACATCGAAATGCCGCTGTCGAACTACGCCAACAGCAACTACGACCAGCTGACGGTGGGTGGCAAGACGGTAGGTGTGTCGCTGTTCGGTGGTTACAGCTACAACGAGCGTTCGTTCCTGTCGTTGGCGACCGTCGACGAAGACGTCGCGATCGGCAATGAAGTGGTGCTGACCTGGGGTGAGCCCAATGGCGGCACGGGCAAGACCACGGTCGAGCGTCACAAGCAGACCGAGATCCGTGCAATCGTCAGTGCAGTGCCTTACGCAGCTGCCGCGCGCACCGCGTATGCAGAAGGCTGGCGCACCGGCAAGAAGTAAGCCGCTGGCGAGCTTCTTTGCTGATTGAATTGAAGGGCAGGTGGCAACACCTGCCCTTTATTTTTGCGGCGCCGGATCAATGCAACAGTCCATGAATCAGCCCCCGAAAATTTCGCCATTCGAAAGCATCGGCGGTCAGGCCACGGTTGATCTTCTGGTGGACCGCTTCTACCAGCGCATGGATACGCTGCCCGAAGCCAGCGGCATTCGGGCGCTGCATGCGGCGCAGCTGGGCCCGATAATCATTGTCCTCAAGAAATACCTCGGGGAGTGGCTGGGCGGCCCCAAGCACTATTCGGCTGAGCGCGGCCACCCCATGCTGCGGGCCCGCCACCTGCCCTTTGCCATCGGGGACGCCGAACGCGATGCCTGGTTGCTGTGCATGAATGGCGCGCTGGATGAAAGCATTCCCGACGAAACTGCCAGGGCCGGAATCCGCGAATCCATGACACGCCTCGCGGACTGGATGCGCAACAAGTCCGGTGAAGCACCCTCCACAGGTTAGCGCTACAAGCCCCGGGGCGATTTTCCTGCCAAATCGCGACTAACCAATTATGCTGTCGCCGGCAGGGTTATGGGTTATTGGGGGGCAGATGCGAAAGTTTCTGATCAGTAACCTGCTGATTGCAGGTTGGCTGTTTTCTGTTGCGGCTGTCGCGCAGGAGGGCTTCCCTCTGGACGGCACCTGGCGAGGCGAGCATGCGGCCGCAAAGGGTGCGCCCAGCACTGTGGTCATGATCATGCAGTGGGACGGCAAGCAGGTAGCCGGCACCATCAACCCTGGTCCCACCGGCATTGATTTCAACGGCGCGCAGCTGGATCCCGATGGCTGGAAAGTGCACCTCGCAGCAACCGATGCCAAGGGCAAGCCGGTTACGTTCGAGGGCGTGCTGTCGGACCTGGGCAAATACAGCCGCGTGATTACCGGCACATGGACGCAGGACGGACAGACGCATGACATCCGCTTCGTCCGTGAATAAGCGCTTTCTTGCCACCGCGGGTTTCGCAACTTTACTGATTGCGAGCAGCCTGCTGCTTTATGGCTGCGGCAAATCCGGTTCTGCAGCGGCCACGCCGGCACCGCGTTACGCAGACGGTTCGATCCGTCTTGATCGCGAGCCGGGCGAAAAAGGTTTTTGGGACATGCCATCAGCCACCAGCCTCGTCGAGGAAGGTGTCACGGTTGCAACCGACGCGCGCGGCAAGCTGGCCAACCTGGCCGATGCTGAAAAGGTTGCGCCGTTCCAGCCCTGGTCCCTGGCGCTGTTCAAATATCGCCAGGAGCACGACCTCGCTGATGATCCGATGAAGGTGTGCATCGGCCCGGGCAGTCCGCGGCAGATGATGACGCCAGGGGGCGTGCGCATACTCCAGGACAAGAACTACAACCGCGTGTACCTGATCTTCGGTGGTGGCAATCGCAACTGGCGCGTCATCTACATGGATGGCCGCACTCCACCGTCACCCGATGAAGTGACCGGCACTTTCCTGGGTAACTCAGTGGGCAAATGGGAAGGCGATTCGTTGACCGCAGAGTCCATTGGCTTCAACACCCGCTTCTGGTTCAGCAACAGCGGGCTGCCGCACACCGAGGCTTTGAAGCTCACCGAACGATACACCCGCGTGTCGCACGATGTGCTCGAGTATGAAGTGACCATAGATGATTCGCGCACCTACACGCGTACCTGGAAAGCCAAGTGGACGCTCAAATGGATGCCAGGCGATATGGAAGAACAATTCTGCGAAGACGGTCGTGAATAGGAGAATGTCGATGTCCGTATCGAACTCACTGTGGGCGCGCGCGGCACTGCTGGCGGCGGTTGCCGGCATGGCCGCACTGGCCACCACCGCCCAGGCACATCATTCCTTCGCCGCGCAGTACGACTCGGCCAAGCCGGTCAATCTCACCGGAGTGGTGACCAGCGTCGAGTGGACCAATCCGCACGTTTACATCTACATCGATACGACGGATGCAAAGACGAAGAAGGTGACCAACTGGGGCTTTGAAATGGGTCCGCCACACATGCTGCAAAAAGCTGGTTGGAAGCGCAACAGCCTCAAGATCGGCGAAGTCGTCGTGGTCGAGGGCTGGCTGGCACGCGATGGCACCCACCATGGCAACGCGCGACGCGTTACGCGCAAAGCTACCGGTGAAGTGCTGGGCGCAGCATCGTCCAATGCGCAGACGCTGGCTGGAAACGCGAATGCCAAGCCGCCTGTCGCCGTCGCTGCACCGGCATCAGGCGCGAAATGAGAAGAGCTGCGCTCGCTGCTCTCGCGGTCACGATGGCAGTCGGTCTGGCCGTGCGTGGACAGGAGGCGGCGCCGCCTGAAGTACCCAAGCCCGCGCCTCACTGGGCAGATGGACGCATCAGTTTCTCCGGCAGTCCGCAGGATGTGGGCAACTGGGAAGGTCCTGCCAACGCCACCATCTTCTTCGAAGTGGTCAACGGCAAGGTCAGCAAGCCGCGCGCCAGTCTGCCGACGAATCCCGAATTCAAGGACGTGCCGTTCCAGCCGTGGGCGCGCGATCTTTATCTGAAGAGACAGGCCGGATTGCAGGCCGATGATCCGCATACACGCTGCAAGCCTTCGGGCGGGCCGCGCATGTTCCACACGCCCTACGGCATCGAGATACTCGATCTGCCCGAGACCAAGGAAGTGATCGTGCTGGCTGTGGGTGCGCCGCATAGCTGGCGCATCATCTACACCGACGGTCGCGAGCATCCCAAGGATATGAAGCCCAGCTGGTATGGACATTCCACCGGCAAGTGGGAAGGCGAAAGCCTGGTCATCGACTCGGTGGGCTACAACGATCGCGCGTGGCTGACGCGCGAAGGCGTTCCCAAGTCGACCAAGCTGCACCTTGTCGAACGCATTTCGCGCCCCAACCACGATCAACTCAAGTATGAAGCCGTCGTCGACGATCCCGGCGCGTACACCGCGACCTGGGGCGGCGGCTGGTATCTGCGCTGGTCTGAAGGCAACGAGCCTTTCGATTACCTGTGCCAGGAAAATAATCGTGACCCGGCGCGGATGACTGGTCCCAAGGGAGGCTGAGCACGTGTCTGACTGAGATAAATAACAGTTGATAGGGGGGTTTATGACAAGAACTGAAACGACGCGCATCGCCGCGGCGGTGGCGCTGGCATTGGGAGCCTCTGGCTCCGCACTGGCGGCAGAAGCACAACTCGAGGAAGTGCAGGTAACAGGTTCGCGCATCTTGCAGGCACCGGGAATGACTACGCCCACGCCTGTAACATCGCTCACCATCGACGAGCTGGAGGCGGTGAGTCCTGGCAGCTTGATCGACGGACTTTCCCAACTACCGCAATTTTTCAACAACGCCTCGCCACAGCAGGCACTGGGCGGCCAGAACTCGGGTGGTTCCAATGTGAACCTGCGCGGCGCCGGTATCAATCGCACACTGGTGTTGCTCGATGGTCGGCGAGTGGTTTCAAGCAACCGCTTCGGCACGGTGGACGTCAACACTCTGCCCGAAATGCTGTTGCAGAGTGTCGATACCATCACTGGCGGCGCATCAGCCAGTTATGGCACCGATGCAGTGGCCGGCGTCGTCAACTTCAAACTCAACAACGCCTATGAAGGCCTCAAGCTGCAGGGTCAGGCCGGAATCACCGATCGTGGCGATGGTGAAAACTACGAAGTGGGGTTCGCCTTCGGCAAGCAACTCGGCGAGCGCTTCCACCTCCTGGCCTCATACCAGCGCGCTGACCAGGATGCGATCAAGTCCTTCAACTCGCTGCAGTCGCGGCCGTGGTTCAACCAGTCGTCCCGCGTAACGAATCCCAATCCGGCGGGGCCTACGTTCCTGCGCCTTCCTTACGTTGCGCCAACCAATTACTCGGTCAACGGACTTATCGTCGATAACACGGCGCCCTTACTCAATCGTCTTCAATTCAATGGACTGGGCACTGCATTGTCACCGTTGCCGTTCTACGGCGTGGGATCACGTGACGCCGGTTGCCTGTGCCAGGCGCTACCCGTGCAGGACTATGGCGTCAGCCAGGACGACGAAGTAGCAGTCGCGTACAGCCGTCAGAACGCCTTTGCGCGTCTTGCCTTCCAACTCAACGACAACGTGGAGTTGTTTGCGCAAGGAATCTGGGCCAAGAACGCTGCCGATCAGCGCCGCGAGAGTGTCGCGCTGCTGTCGATCTGGCAGGGACGCATCTATTCGAACAACGCGTTCCTGTCGCCATCTCTGCAACAGCAGATATTCAATGGTGCACCTGCGGCCCGCACCAGCACCGACAACACTACAGGCACACCAGAGCAGGTGCGCTATGTGGGATTCGCATCGTTCCTTCCGGACAACGGCGACAATCCGCTGGGTGACACCAGGCAGACCACTGCCAACTCGATGCGCAGCATCACGGCCGGGTTCAGGTGGAACCTGACCGGTGGCTTCCTGGATGGCTGGACCGCGGACGGCTACATACAGAAGGGCGACAACCGGCAGGACTTCAACACCGAAAATGGCATCCGCGTCGACCGACTGTGGTTTGCTCTCGACGCCGTCAAGGACCCCAGTGGCAACGTCGTGTGTCGTGCAGCGCTGCCGCAGTACGATCCCAATGGATACCTGCGTGGCTGCGCACCGATCAACCTCTTTGGCGGCACGCGCAACATCACGCCCGAGGCAGCAGCCTGGATCGTTGACCCAGAGAAGGTTGCCTCGCAGTGGATTGAGCAGACGGTGGGTGAAGTGGCCATGAACGGTGGCTTGGGCTTCGGCCTTCCAGCGGGCGATATCTCCGCAGCGGTAGGCTTGTCCTATCGCAAGGAATCGCTGGACCAGCGCACCATAGATCCGGCAGACGAATATCCGGCCTTGCCGGACGGGCGCCTGTTCTCGGATCTGGGCCTGGCGCCAGCAGGAATTCGCGGCCTTATTCCGGTGCCTGGCGTGGCTGCCGTGCCGGGGTACGCGGGTTATCCCGGTCTTCGGTTCGTGGGATCCGGCTATCTGGGCGATGGCAATTCCAGCTCCGTGCAGTTCAGCAGCCTGCGTGCGATCGCCGGCAGTTCCAACGTCAAGGAGGCCTTCACGGAATTCCAGATTCCGCTGCTCAAAGATGTTGCCTTCGCCAAGAACCTTGATGCAAACATCGCGGCACGCTGGGCTGACTACTCTGGATCCGGCGAGGCCTGGGCATGGAAGGCAGGCTTGTCATGGGCGATCAACGAGCAGGTACGCCTGCGCGCCACGCAGTCACGTGACGTGCGCGCCCCCAACCTGCGCGATCGCTTTGACCAGACGCGCGGTGGCTTCACCATCGTGGACCGGTTCACCAACCAGACCGTTTCTGGCGCCACCTTTTCCGGCGGCAACCCCCTGGTTGAACCGGAGGATGCGGATACCACGACTGCGGGTATTGTCTTCCAGCCATCGTTCCTTGAGGGATTCCAGGCTTCAGTCGACTGGTACAGCATCGAAATTAATGGTGCGATTGCCCAGCTGACACCACAACAGCTGATGGATGGTTGCTACCAGGGCGACACGGTGCTGTGCCAGTACATCATCCGCTCCGGCAATCCGACCACGGGGCCCATCGAGCGCATCGACTCACTGTTCATCAATCTCGCCAAGCAGAAAATCGAGGGCGTGGATATAGAGATGAGCTACCGTCGCAGCATCGAGCTGTTGGGCGGCGGACCTGAAGCTCTTACGCTGCGCCTGTTCGCAACCAGGCTGCTGGAGAATTCCATCCAGAACCGCGGCGGCGCAGTGGATGAGCAAGTGGGACAGATCAGTGGCCCGATACTGCTGCCTGAAGACAAGGTGTCAGCCATTGTGACTTACACCAATGGCGCCTGGTCCGGCACAGTGATGGGTCGTTACATCGGGGATGGCGTACTGGATCGCCTGCTTACCGAAAGTCCCGTGGCGATTCCCGGCGTTTCAACCATCGATAACAACCATGTCGGCTCGGTGTTCTATACCGATCTCACCTTGAGCTTCCAGCCCGAGTCGCTGAAAGGTTTGCACGTGTTTGGAACGGTCAATAACCTGTTCGACCGGTCACCGCCGCTGACGCCCCAGGCCATCGGGCGCACCGGGCCAGTCGAGGTGAGTCCCGCGATTCATGATCAGGTTGGACGCCGTTTTACGCTGGGCGTGAGCTACGAGTTCGGGAAGTAAAGGAGATAAACTTGCAGCCAGTGAAGCCTTTTTTCATGATTGCCCTGGCCGTGGTCATTGCCGGGTTGGGGGGTTGCGAGACTGCCACGCCGCCCGCCAAGCCGGCACCGGATCCGGCCGTTCAAAAATGGGCGGCGCTGGCTGCACTCCCCGACTGGAATGGCGTATGGGAAATCGACTGGCGCAACACGCGGGGTTCCGCGCCGCGTCCACAGATGAAGCTGACGCCTGAATACCAGGCTCGGCTGGACACCTATCGCAAGAAGCAGAAGGGCGGCGAAAACCTGCAGAGCGAGGGCGCCAACTGCGTGCCGCCCGGCCTGCCGGGCATCATGAGCCAGCCTTACCCGATAGAGTTTCTATACCAGCCCGACAAGGTCGTGATGCTGACCGAAGCCTACATGCAGTTCCGCCACATATGGACAGACGGACGCAAGCATCCTGAAGATCCCGATCCCGCTTACATGGGCCATTCGATCGGACATTGGGAAGGCCAGACGCTGGTGATCGATTCCGTCGGCTTTACGACTTCGACCATGCTGGCTTCCGGTGTGCCGCACAGTGACCAGCTGCGCATCACGGAGAAGATCCATCGTGTTGACAAGGACTGGATGGAAATCGAAACCACGCTGATCGATCCGGTGGTGTTCACCGAGCCTTACACGAGCACGATTTCGTATCGACACCTGGATGACGAGATCCGCGAATACATCTGTCTCGAAAACAACCATGACGGCGCCGACGAAAAAGGTCGGCCCAGCCTCAAACTGGAGAAGTGATGAAGGTTTTCATTCGCGCCGCGACAGCGGCGCTGCTGACCATGACATTGCCGGCGATGGCGCACCACTCGACGGCGATGTTCGACTTCACCAGGACCGTGCAGCTCGAAGGCACGATCAAGGATTTCCAGTGGACCAATCCGCACACCTGGACGGTGGTGACCGTTACGGGCAAGCCTGCAGTCGCCGGTGAATATGGCCTTGAAGGAATGAGCCCCAATTATTTGGCCCGAAACGGCTGGACCAAACGCACGCTTAATTCAGGCGACAAGGTGAAGCTGGCAATTCACCCCCTCAAGGACGGCCGCAAGGGCGGCTTCATGGTCAGCGTGACCCTGCCGGACGGCACTATTCACTACAACCTGCCGCGCCGCCCGGAATAAGTTTCAGGCGTGTGGTGCGCTGTCGATAAACCTTACAAAGCGGCGATTTTACATAGTAGATATCGATCATAAACGATTGATATAGAAGGCTATTCCAGGCTTGGCACGTACGTTGCTTTATCCAAGGCAACAGGTGTCCTCACCAAAGGTGTAGCAAGTGAAGAATGCGTACAAATTGTTGATTGCCGCAGCCGCCCTGGGCTTTTTTGCCAGCGCCAATGCGTCGGTCATCCTCCAGTCGACCACGCAAGTCAGCAAGAAGAAGGTGATGCTGCAGTACCAGCAGTCCCCTACCGGTCTGCTGCAAACGGTGAGGCTCAAACAGAAGCGGGTGGCCAAGTGGTGCAGCAAGCAGGGGGGTTGCTCCTACGCTGTACTGATTCGCCCCAACAATACGGTCCTGACCTCCGCCATCGAGGGTGGCCAGGGCGGCGAGTCTGTCACCGTGACGCCAGATCCTGTGCCAGTGCCGGAACCGGCCACCCTGGCCTTGTTGACCGCGGGTCTTCTGGGCATGGGCCTGGCGGCGCGGCGTCGGAAAAGTTTACAAGTCACCCGCCGCTGAATCAGCCTGATCTATATAACTTATTGATTTATAGGGATTCTGGAAAGTTGGTACGCGACTTGCTCTATATAGGGCAAGACGCAACGTCATATAAATCGGGGTGGAAGCGAAAATGAAAAATCTGATCAAACTTGCGGTGGGTGCGATGGCCGTGTGCGCCGTAGCGACGGCATCTGCCGGCGTCATCATCCAGTCGAGCACTGCGGTCAACAAGAAGAAGGTAACGGTGGTTTACCAGCAGAATTCCGCTGGCGTGCTGCAGTCCATGACCATCAAGCAGAAGAAGCTGGCCAAGTGGTGCCACAAGAATGGTGGCTGCTCCAATGCGGTCAGGGGTGCGGACTCGATCATCGTCGCGCAGGCATCGGTCTCCGTTGACGAGTCTGGTAGTCAGGCGGTGGCAGTGCCCGAGCCGGCCACACTGGCATTGCTGGGTGCAGGTCTGCTGGGCATGGGTCTGGCGGCGCGTCGCCGCAAGAGCCTTGCTGCCTGATCGACTGACATTAAATCGCAAGCATTAAAAAGGCCCGGTCGCGAAAGCGTCCGGGCCTTTTCTTTTGCGGTGACCTGAACGGTCTAGTGATGCATGGTGGCCAGCGTGGCCGCGTCCAGGTGCGAGATGGAGCGCGTGTCCTGGAAGGCACGGATGCCTTCGATACCCTGTTCGCGTCCGATGCCAGATGACTTCATGCCGCCGAAGGGTGCGCGCAGATCCAGGCGCGTGGCGCCATGATCGTTGACCCAGACATACCCACACACCAACTGGCCGCCGACACGATTGGCAGCATTCGGATCCGCCGTCCACACTGAACCGGCCAGCCCGGCCCAGCTGTCGTTGGCCATCCGTACGGCGTCTTCTTCGTTATCAAACGGGATAACCGGAATTACCGGACCAAATTGCTCTTCGGTCACTACGCGCAATTTCATATCGGGATTCACAACTATTGCAGGGCGCACGAAGTTGCCGCCCTTCATGTCGCCACCGGGCAGCTCGCCGAACTCCAGCACCTTGGCGCCCGAGTCCTTGGCTTCCTTGATCAGCTCATCCACGAACTTCTTCTGCGCCGGCGAATGCAGCGGACCCATGGTGGTGTCCTTGTCCAGGCCGTAGCCCAGCTTGGTCTTCTGCAAGCGTGCAGACAGACCGTTGACCACTTCATCCATGCGCGAGCGATGCACGAACAGGCGCTTGGCATTCATGCAGATCTGGCCGGTGGTGTCGTAGATCGCTGCGAACAGGCGATCCATATGCACATCATCGATGATCGCGTCCTTGAGGATGATGGCCGCATCGTTGCCGCCCAGTTCCAGCGTGACGCGCGTGAGGCTGTGCGACGCCATTTCCATCATCTTCTTGCCGCCGCCCACCGAGCCGGTAAAACAAACCTTCGCGATATCAGGATTCTGGATCAGCGCCTTCATGTTGGCATCGGGACCGGTGACGACGTTGAGCACGCCCGGCGGCAGTTTTTCGGCAATGCGCTGCACGACTCGCGCAGTGGCCAGCGGTGCCGTCAGCGCTGGCTTTACGATCACGGTGTTGCCGGCCAGCAGCGCATGCGGCAGCGCCGCGCCCAGGATGGCAATGGGCCAATTGAATGGAACGATAATGGAGACCACGCCCAGCGACTGGTAGCTGACAGTAGTTTCAGTGGGGATGTGGCCCGCGACTGGCTTGAGCACCTTGGTGTGGCTGACTTCATCGGCGTGCATCAGGGCCAGCTTCCAGCGGATCTGCAGCACCAGCGCGTCTACCCAACCTTCCAGACGGACTTTGCCGTTCTCCTGCGACAGGATGGCGCCATCCTCGGAAGCAAAAGGGTTGGGCGAGTCGGGCACTCCCTCGATGGCCGCCATCATCTTCTCGGCACGCTGCTGGGGCGTGAGGGCGGACCAGGCGGGATAAGCAGCCTTGGCGGCAGCCACCGCGTCACTGACGTCCTTGGTAGTGGCGGATGCCGCATAGCCCACGACCACGCCGGCCTTGGCGGGGTCGGCAATCGCCATCTTGTCGGCGGTCTGTCGCTCCTTGCCGCCGATAAACAGGCCGGTGGTGACTGGATTGGACATCTGGGTGGCTGGAGTGGCCATAGGCGATTACCCCTCTATAGTTGTCTGGCTGGGAGGGCGATAGATTACCCCGATCCGGCGCGGGCGCGAATGTCTCAACCCTGCCCGCGGCAGCATCAGCCCCTGACAGAAGCTGACGGGATCCCAAATTGACAGACGGGATCCCGCCGCTCAAGATGCGCCCCCCAATGAGCACCCAGCTTAACCAGGCCATCGTCCGGATCCGCGAAATGATCCTGCGCAATGAATTGCCGCCGGGCAGTCGCGTGGCTGAAGCGCCACTGGCCGAACTGTTGGGAATGTCCCGCACGCCGGTGCGCCAGGCATTGCCGCTGTTGGCGCAGGAAGGCCTGCTCACCGAACACGAGACGCGTGGTTATGCCGTTCGCGCGTTCACTGCGGCGGATATCAGCGACGCCATCGATATGCGTTCCGTGCTTGAAGGGCTCGCTGCACGCCGTGTTGCCGAACTCGGCGCACCCAAGGCGCTGCTGCGCGAACTGCGCGACTGTCTGGATGACGGCGACGCCATCCTCGGCAAGCGCCACATCACCGAGAGCGACGAAGCGGCATATGTCGAGATGAACACCCGCTTCCACAATGCGCTCATCAGGCACGTCAGCAGTGTGTTGCTGGCCGATTCCCTGGAACGCATCAGCCACGTGCCCTTCGGTGGCGCGCAGGCTCTGGCCTTCAACAAGGACAACCTTGGCCAGATGTACGACATGTTGTCCTACGCGCATCGCCAGCATCACGCGGTGGTGGATGCGATTGAGCGTGGACAGGGCGCGCGCGCCGAGGCGCTGATGCGCGAGCACGCAAATGCAGTACGCGAAAGTATCGACTTGGCTGGCGTCCCTGTGGCGACTGCCGATTCCACAGGACGGTTTGCGCTCGCGCGCTGACCTAAGCCACCAACACTTGTTCAACCTGGAGTAGCCATGAGTTTCAAGAATCTCGAAGAGCGCATGAAGGCCGCCGGCGGCGCAGTGAAGTTGCTGCGCGACTCGCAAAGCGGCCCGAATCCGTATCCGGTGAAGTTGCCCGAATACACCAACTGGCGCGATGAGCAGTGGGCCTGGCAGAACACGGCAGTGGTGTTCAACCAGTCGTACCACATGACCGATATGTACGTGACGGGCCCGGATGCCTTCGCGCTGCTTGAGAGCCTGGGTATCAACAGCTTCAAGGGTTTCGTGCCCGGCAAGGCAAAGCAGTACGTCCCCGTGAGCTGGGATGGCTTCGTCATCGGCGACGTGGTGCTGTGCTACCTGGCCCCCGAGAGCTTCAACCTCATCGGCCGCCCGCCCGTGCACAATTGGGTGCAGTACCACGGCGAGACTGGCACCAAGCCGGACGGCAGCAAGTGGAATGTGAAGTTCGAGCGTGACGAGCGTTCCGCCTCGCGCCCCAACCCGACTGCGCGCAAGACCTATCGCTACCAGGTGCAAGGTCCCAATGCCATGAAGGTGATGACCAAGGTACTGGGCAAGGCTCCGCCGGATCTCAAGTTCTTCAACATGCAGGACATCGAGATTGCCGGCAAGACGGTCACAGCGCTGCGTCATGGCATGGCCGGCCAGCCTGGCTACGAACTGTTCGGACCTTCGGCTGATGGCCAGGTTGTGCTCGATGCCATTGTCGATGCCGGCAAGGATTTCGGGCTGCGTCTCGTGGGCTCGCGCGCCTACTCGTCGAATACACTGGAATCAGGCTGGATTCCTTCACCGATGGCGCCCATCTATTCGGGCGACGAGAAGATGAAGAAATACCGCGAGTGGCTGCCTGCAGTGGGTTTTGAAGGCAACGCCTCGCTGGGCGGCAGCTACGTTTCGAACAACATCGACGACCACTACACCACGCCTTACGACCTGGGCTACGGTGCCTTCGTGAAGTTCGACCATGATTTCATCGGCCGCGCGGCACTCGAGAAGATCGCCGCCAAGCCGCATCGCGTCAAGGTCACCCTCGAGCTCAATGACGAGGATGTCATCAAGACCATCGCTTCGCAGTACGGCAAGGAAGGCGAGCGCGCCAAGTACTTCGACTTCCCGTCGGCCGTGTATTCGATGTATCCGCAGGACAAGGTCCTGTCGAAGGATGGCAAACAGGTTGGCGTGTCGACCTGGGTTGGTTACAGCTCCAACGAGCGCAAGCAGTTGACGCTGGCATACCTCGATCCCGAGTTCGCCAAGCCGGGCACGGAAGTGACCTTCGTCTGGGGTGAGCCGGACGGTGGTTCGAAGAAGCCCACTGTCGAGAGCCACAAGCAGGTGCAGATCCGCGCCATCGTTTGCCCGGTGCCCTATGTGGCGTCGGTGCGGACTGGTTATGCGGAAGGCGGCTGGCGTGCGACCGGCAAGCTGTAAGCGAACTCTCGCTTAACTGGCAAAATGAGGAAGGGCGTCGTGTTACACGGCGCCCTTTTTTATTGGCCAGAGTTATAGAGAAGTATTCTGCGAGGCCGCATCGCCCGCAATCGCGGCGTTGGCTGGCAAATGTCGTTGCAGCAACTCGAGGGCGGTGCGTGCCGCTGGACCTGCGGCCTGACCTTTGGCCAGCACAACGTACAGCGACATCTTGCGAGTTGCGCCGGCTTGCAGCGGCAGGGGTTTGAGTTCCCCGGACTCGATCAACTTGGCGGTCCGGTTTGCGGGCAGCCAGGCGTAGGCGAGTCCGGCGCGCACGGCAGCCAATGATGATTCGACGCCTGAAACGGTCCAGCGATGCTGTGCGCCCAGCCAGCCTTCATCACGTGGATGTTCGCGTCCTGAATCGCGTACCACCACCTGCGTGTATGGAATGAGGTCTTCGAGCGACAGCGATCCCTGCTGGTGCAGCGGATGCCCTGCCGCTGCGACGGCAATCATGGACACATCCATCAGCCAGTCTCCCAGCACATTGGGTGGCACGCGGGTGGTGACCACGAGATCGGCTTCGCGATTCTTTATCGCTTCCTCGGCGCCGGACAGCACGGCATCGGCCAGCGAGACGGTGGTGTTGGGACAGCTGTTCTGCAGTTCGCCCAGCAGGGCCAACAGCCGCTCCTGCGGAAATGCGGCATCCACCACCAGTCGCAGCTCGCTTTCCCACCCCTGCTTGAGGGATTGCGCCAGTGACTCGAGGCGCTCGAACTGCTCAATGACCGGCCGGCTGCGGCGCAACAGCTCGCGACCGGCTGCAGTCAGCTGGGCCTTGCGACCCTGAATCTCGAGCAGCTGCACGCCGAGGGATTCCTGCAAATGGGCCAGCGCGTAGCTCACCGCGGACTGGCTTCGATGCAGGGCCTGGGCTGCCTGAGCGAAACCTCCCCGGTCTACGACTGTGGCCAGGATTTGCCATTGGTCAGGGGTTGTCTTGGGGGTCATGGGCCTATAGATCAGAAAAATAGATAGATAAGCTGCGAAATATGCGCTTTTATATCTTATAAATCGAGATCAATATCGCTACATGAACACACAAACAGTCAGAACCAGTCAGGAACGCGGCTATGCCGACCACGGTTGGCTCAAGAGCTTCCACAGCTTTTCGTTCGCGGATTATTTCGATCCCAAGAACGTCCAGTTCGGTGCCCTGCGCGTGATCAATGAAGATCGCGTGGCGCCGGGTGGCGGCTTTGGCACGCACCCGCACCGCGACATGGAAATCATCAGCTATGTGCTCGATGGCGAACTCGAGCACCGCGACTCCATGGGCACAGGTTCAGTGATCCGCCCCGGCGATGTGCAGCGCATGAGCGCGGGCACCGGCGTACAGCACAGCGAGCGCAATCCTTCGCCCGATCGCGGCGTGCACTTCCTGCAGATCTGGATCCGGCCTGACCAGATGGGGCTCAAACCAGAATACGAGCAGAAGACATTCGCGGAACAGGACAAGCGCGGTCGCCTGCGGCTGATTGTCTCGGCGGATGGGGCTGAAGGATCAGTGCACATGCACCAGGACGCGCGCATCTACGCCGGTCTGTTCGATGGAACCGAGAGCGCAGAGCTCACGATCGCTCGTGGCCGTCGTGTGTACGTCCACCTGGTGCGCGGCAAGCTGACGGTCAACGGCACCCAGCTATCGGGTGGCGATGCGCTGACTAACACGGATATCGCGCGAGTCACGTTGAGCGACGGCAAGGATGCGGAAGTACTGGTGTTTGATCTGCCTGGAACCTAGATCGGCCGTACGTACCATGCAAAACGATGTGCGGAGAGCCCCTCCACACAATTGAAGATGCGCCCCATTCCCTTTACGAGAAATACGGATTTGCCCGAAACCCGGCGCTCATGAGCACCAAAGTCGATGGCCTCTGACGTCGGGATCTATTTTTTCTTGCCCCACAGTCGAGACGAAGCGATTGCCGCGCCATCAACCAGTGACTTGAGTTTCATCCACACGATGTCGGGGTCCACTGGCCCAAAGCCAGCGAAGGTGCCGAACCCGCAATCAGTTCCGGCAATGACGCGCTCGCGACCAACAATATTCGCGAATCGCTCCAGTCGCTCCGCCACCAGCTCTGGATGCTCGACATAGTTGGTGGTGGTGCTGAGCACGCCGGGCACCAGGATCTTGTCCTCTGGCAGGGTTGCCTTGGCATCGCGGAACACCTGCCACTCATGCGCATGCCGCGGATTGGCCGCCTCGAACAAAATGGCCTGCGGCTTGGCCTTGAGCACTACGGGCAGCAGCTGCTCCAATGGCACGTCATGGGTGTGCGGGCCTTCGTAATTTCCCCAGCACACATGCATGCGGATGCGATCCGCCGGGACATTGCGCAGCGCATGGTTGAGCACTTCGACGTGCCGGGCCGCCAGGCTGATGAACTCGTCGGTGGTGCGTGACCGGTACATGGTGTGCCGGCCCATGGCCATGTCGGGCGCATCGATCTGGATCAACAGGCCCGCCTGGGTGAGACCTTCATATTCCGCGCGCATGCCTTCGGCCACGGCCTCGAGATAGGCATCCTGCGTCGGGTAAAAATCGTTGGGCTGGAACAGGGCGATGGTGCCGGGCGACGCAGTGTTGATGAATCCCTCCAGTGGCTTGGCGGCCGCAAGCGCCGCCTTCATGTTGGCGATATCGGTGCGCATGGGACCCAGGTCTTTGACATGGATGTCCGACACGCAGCGTGGCCGGCGGTATTTGGCCGTGGATCCCAGCTTGGCCAGCTTCTCCAGAAGGCGCGGGTGTTCGACCAGGTCCTGCCCTGGCTCGCGCGGTGAATCGCCGTCGAAGCCCGCCAGCCGGTCTTTTATATAGGTGGCATAGCTGATCTTGCCCATCTCGCCATCGCTGGCGATATCCACGCCCACTTCCACCTGCTTGCGCACGATGTCGGTGACGGCGTCCGCGATCACGCGATCGGCATCCGCAGGAATGGCGCCATTGCCTTCGCGCGCGAACAACACGTCGGTGACAGCCTGCGAGCGCGGCAGGCTGCCGACATGCGTGGTGAGTATCCGGTCAGAACTTCGAAGCACTTGGTAACCCTGCGTCTTAGCGGAACATGTTGTTGGTGCGGTGGTCGCCGCCGAGCCAGCGCTTGAGTTCGGTGTGTGAGTCGCCCGCGCGGACGGCGTTGATCTTGTCCGCATCCGGATGATCCAGCGTGAACTCGCAGATCATGCCGTTGGGATCCTCGGCATAGACGGAGCGGCAATAGCCGTGCTCCAGCACATACATTTTGGGTTCGGTGTATCCGGCTGCCTTGAGCCGCTTCTCGATTCCTTCCTGCGTCTCGGCATCGACATTGAGCGCAATGTGATGAAACGCCGAAGGCGGCATTTTCGGCGCGAACAGATCTGCATCTTCCTGGTTGGCAAACTGGAAGAACGCCAGTGCGCCGCCGTCGCCCAAGCCGAAGAAGCAGTGGCAGTAGGTGCGCTCCTTACCGAACAACTCGTCGGATTCGCACCACGTGGCCACCAGGGGCAGGCCGATGATGTCTTCATAAAAATGCCGGGTGGCCTCGAGATCACGCGACGTGTAAGCCGTGTGATGCAGGCGGGAGGGCAGCTTCGCTACGGTAGCCATGATCAATCCTCTTCAGAAGTGATAGTTGATTCCGACGCCAGGGGCTAACTGAGTTCCTCGCGCATTATCCGCGCGCCCTCGACCATGGCCCGCAGCTTGCCGTCGGCCACTTCGCGGGGCAGGTATTTCATACCGCAATCCGGCGCAACGATGATGTCCTTGGCCGGCATGAACGGCAGTGCGCGGCGGATGCGTTCGGCCACCAGCTCCGGTGTCTCGACGGTCATATCGGAAAGATCGATGACGCCCAGCATGATCTGCTTGCCTGGCAGGCCCTTGAGCACGCTGCAATCCAGTTTCGACTGTGCGGTCTCGATGGAGATCTGCTTGCAGCTGCAGTTGGAGAGTTCCGAAAGAAACGAATACCCCTCGGGACCGGGGCGCGAATGGATGATGGCGGCATAACCGAAGCAGATGTGCACCGCGGTACGACCGGTGATTCCCTCGAGCGCGGTGTTGAGCGCAGCCAGCCCAAAGGCGCGCGCCTCTTCGGGCCGCGCCTGCATGTA
>JBDTPN010000038.1:0-25915 GCA_039932715.1 Pseudomonadota bacterium
CTGTGCCGGTCCCGACGATGCCGGCTGTGCCGGTCCCGACGATGCCGGCTGTGCCGGTCCCGACGATGCCGGCTGTGCCAGTCCCGACGATGCCGGCTGTGCCAGTCCCGACGATGCCGCTCGAAGCTGCACTACTCGTGGAGTGCGCTGCATAAATTGTTGACCCCATTTGGGCCTTCGACTCCCGATCCGCTGCGCAGGCGCCCGCAGATATTGCGAGGGCAGACACTGCAGATACGAGGACGATGGTTGCTTTTCTTGACATGACCTGATCTCCAGTTTGGCGCTATCCGCCAAAACTGTGAGGTGAGTCACGGAGTTGGCGCGTTATGTTCTACCGGGAGACAAAATATGTGATCTCTGTCAGATATGTCAAACCTAACGTGTAAGAAAAGTCCTGCAGCGCAGTATCAGGAATTCGGCAACTATTGCCTAGGCAGATGTTTTGGCTCAGGGAGGCCTACCCAAGCTCTCAGCCGGGGCGGCTTTAACGTCGGGGGCTGAATGGTAGATAGTGGCACGTGCACGAAGGGCTCTGTCACGTAGTGGAATGCCGTCAAACCTGTCTGAACAGTAGGCCCACCACTTCCCCAGTGGCCCTTATTTGCACTCAGCCAATCGTCGATATCCAGAAGCAATTTTTGCACCTTCTCTTTTAGAAGAGCTTCGAATTCTGGCAATGCGGACTCCGGCAAACCGCCATCCGCCACTACAGAACGTTGTAACCGCTTTTCGTCTCCAACTGCTCCCATATTGAATTCAAGCGTATTAGCCAAGTCCGTCATTGTTCGGCCAAAATATTCGAGCGCCTGAGGAGACATTACGTCATCAATCAGGTGAGACCTTGATCCCGCTCGAAAGTGATGGACGCCGACCTTTTTCACAATTCCGTACTCGGCCATGTCCTTCACAATCACATCTGGATCAGCCGTGGGATCCGCCTTGTAGATCAAAGTCGACATGTTTCGCCCCGGCGTAATGTCGAAATCCAGTTCCAGCGGTAGTCCGTAAGGTCCCACGTAGTGAGAATCCGTGCTCCAGATGTGCAGCACCTCGGTGATAATGGCCTCGTTGGTGATCTCTGGCGGAGCCAGAGCTCTCTCATCATCAATAAAACGGTCGACATCTGCCAGTGGCACACCGGTGTAATCCGATAGCACTGACCTCGTCAGCGGCCCCTTGTATCCACGTATACCATCGCGCACCGCGATCTCGACATACGCACCCTTGATGACTTCGCGGAATTCCAGGTAGGGAATCCCAGCACGCAGCAGAATCCTGATCAGCGGCTTCAGGATCTTGCGGAAAGAGAAAATCAACTGGGCGCGGGCGGCTTCTTTAAGTCGCATGGTTCAGCTCCTCTGTGCGGGCACGAACAGCCTGTCGTGCTCGCGAATTGCGTATCGATCAGTCATGCCGGCGACGTAGTCGGCGACAGCACGAGCGCGGCCCGCAGCGCCAAAAGCAGTCTCCATGCGCTGCGCGGCGGCGCGATGCTCGTCAGGCATCAGCAGCACATCCTCCATGAATACGCGAAACAGGTCCTGCACGACGTTGCGTGCCTTGCGGGTCATGCGCTGCACCCGATAGTGCCGGTACAGGTTTTCGCGCAGGAAACGCTTCAACTCAAGATGTTCGGTGCGCACCTGATCGCTCATGTCCACCAGCGCGGAACTGCAGTTGCGCACCGCGTCGATATCCGCCGGCGCGGCCTCCTGTAATCGCGCGGCCGTGGACTGGATCACATCCACGACAATATTGTTGATCATGCGACGCACGGTTTCATGCACCAGGCGGCGTCCGGCCAGCAGCGGATAACGCTGCCGCACCTCGTGGAGTTGTCGCGCGACGATGGGCAGCTGCTGCAATTGCTCCATCTCGATGAACCCGGCGCGCAGCCCATCATCGACATCATGGTTGTTGTACGCGATCTCGTCGGCGATGTTGGCCAGCTGCGCCTCGAGGCCCGCCTGCTTGCGCTCGATGAAGCGCAATCCGAGCTCGCCCAACTCACGGGCTTTTGCCAGAGAGCAATGTTTGAGAATTCCTTCGCGCGTTTCGAACGTCAGGTTCAGGCCGTTGAAGTCCGCGTAACGTTCCTCGAGCTCATCGACTGCGCGCAGTGATTGCAGATTGTGCTCGAATCCACCGAACTCGCGCATGCATTCGTTGAGCGCGTCCTGGCCAGCATGGCCAAACGGCGTGTGGCCCAGGTCGTGCGCAAGGCAGATGGCCTCGGTGAGGGATTCGTTGAGATTGAGCGCGCCGGCAATCGAGCGCGCGATCTGCGCCACTTCCATGGAGTGTGTGAGGCGGGTGCGATAAAGATCGCCCTCGTGATTGACGAAAACCTGGGTCTTGTAGACCAGGCGACGAAATGCACCGGAATGCACGATCCGATCACGGTCGCGCTGGTATTCGCTGCGAAACTGCGGCGGCGGCTCCGGATACCTTCTGCCCCGGGAGCGCTCGTCATGGGCTGCATAGGGCGCGAGCATCCGCGCTACCCGAAATGCCTGGCCAACGTACCCTGCAGCGCATCGTCAGCGTAATCGGCGGTGAAGCGTGCCGCCCCCAGGCGCTCCAGCAGCACCAGGCGAATGCGCCCGGATTTCACCTTCTTGTCCATGCCCATTAGTTCCAGTGCACGCGCGGCGCCAATTCGCGGCGCCTCCACTGGCAACCCGATTCGTGCCAGCAGATCACGCACTCGCTGCACGTCAGTGGCAGGCAGCATCCCGAGCTGTGCCGACAGGTCGGCGGCGATGACCATGCCGGTGGCCACGGCCTCGCCGTGCAACCACTGGGTGTAGCCGGTTGCCGTCTCGATGGCATGACCGAATGTGTGCCCCAGGTTCAGCAACGCTCGATCGCCGGCTTCGCGTTCGTCGCGGTGCACGACGTCGGCCTTGAGTTCGCAGGAACGATGCACGGCATGCGCCAGCGCGTAGGGATCCAGCGCCAGCAACGCATCCACGTTGCGCTCGATCCAGTCCAGGAATTTGGGATCGAAGATCAATCCGTACTTGACGACCTCGGCAAGGCCCGCGCGCAGTTCGCGCGTCGGCAATGTGCTCAATGTGGAGGTGTCGGCGAACACCACGCTAGGCTGGTGGAAGGCGCCGATCATGTTCTTGCCGCCGGGATGATTGACGCCGGTCTTGCCGCCCACCGAGGAATCCACCTGCGCCAGCAAAGTGGTGGGCAGTTGGGCGAAAGACACGCCGCGCTGGTAACAGGCGGCGGCGAAGCCGGCCAGGTCGCCTACAACGCCACCGCCCAGCGCCAACACTGTACAGTCGCGCCCGAACCGGTTTGCCATCAGCACGTCGAGTACGCGCGAAACGTATTCCAGGGTCTTGTACTGCTCGCCATCGGGCAGGCGCACATCGACGATGTTGCGGTCGGAAAGGGCACTGCACACGGCGTCCGCGTATAGCGGCGCAACAGTGGTGTTACTGACCAGCAGCAGGTCACGGGCCCGCAAATGACTGGTCAACGTGGCGGCGTCGGCCAGCAGCGATTCGCCGATCAGTATCGGATACGAGCGTTCGGCCAATGAAACTTCAAGCGTCAGCACAGCGGGCGAAGTATAGATCTTGCACCGGCCGGCACGCTCAACCGCCGTCCGCGCGTGCAATGGGCTTGATGCCCAGTTCGTCGAGCACCAGATTCGCCACCCGCGCCACGCGCCGATTGTCCGTGGACATGGTCACGTCGGCGATTTCCTGATACAGCGGGTCGCGCACTACCCGAAGTTGAGCCAATCGTTCCGGCAAGTTGGCGTCCCTGAGCAGCGGTCGACCGCGGCCCTTGCCTACCCGATGCAGTTGCTGGGCCAGGGAGGTCTGGAGGTACACCACGATCCCGGTTTCATGCAGGAGTTTGCGGCTTTCCGGCGCAAGCACCGCGCCGCCGCCGGTGGCCAGCACGATGGGCTCCTTCTGGCACAGGGCGGCCAGCGCTTCGCGTTCGCGCGCCCGGAAGCGAGCTTCGCCCTCACGATCGAAGATATACGGGATATCCACACCCGCACGGCGTTCGATCTCGGCATCGCTGTCGTAAAAACTTACGCCCAGCAGGCGGCCGATATGGCGGCCCACGGCGGATTTGCCCGTGCCCATGGGACCGATCAGATAGATGTTGCGCTTGCCCAGCATCCTGGAAAGCATACGGCCGCCCGAAGGCGGCCGTAAGGTGGAATCAACTGACGTTCAGATCAGTTCGGATTGGCGCAGCTGTTTGCTATTCCGAACGGGCTGACCGGACCAGGAGGCGCATTGGCTGGGTTATTGAAGTCCGTCGATAGACCCGTGAGCAAGAAATTGCTGCTGCGGACGTACTCTGTGCCCTGCACCGTCGTCCTTGCAGACAGCGACACTGTCAGGTAGTACGCAAACTCCTGCGGATAGAAGATCTTCACGACCACAAAACCATTCGCATCCGTGGTCGCATTGGAAGGCGTGACCGTAACAATATTGCCCGCTTCCAGCCGACCGCTGGCATTGAAGTCCTCGCCTGCGTCCAGCTGGCCATTTCGGTTGACGTCCTCGTCGGCGCAGCCGCCAACGACCGAATAACTGGTGGTCCAGCCAACGGCCGGCGCCACGGCAAGCGCACGCTGACCCTTAAAATACGTCTGCGAAAGCATGGTCAGGGATACCGGCACACTGGCCACGCCGTTGCCGTTGGAATCGGTGACCTGCACGATGTATTCGACCATGTACTGCGCTGTGTTCGGCTCGGAAATCTCGTTGCCCGTGCCAATCGAAAGGAACACCTGACGGCCTGCCACCGTGAGGGCGACCGATTTTGGCGCAACGCCGGCAACAGTCGCCGTAATGACCACGCCGCCATTGGCGCTCGTGGTCTGACCTGCTGTGTATACGGTCTGCGCGCGACCCTGGCTATCGGTGGTCGAGACGCCCAGTGACAGCGTGCCTCCGGTTACGTCATTGAGCGAGAAGGTCACAGGCTTGTTCTTGACGAGGTTGCCCGCGGCGTCGCGCACCACTGCAGTAATCGTGCTGGTCTGGCCAGTGTTGACAGTGAAGACGCTGGGCTGAAGATCGATTGCGGCCGGCGTTATGGCGACGAATTCCAGCGGCACTTGCGCGGAGCTTGAATTGCCACTTGCAGTCACGATGGCCGCGCCTGCAGTGGTGGACGTAATGTTGACTGTGGCGACACCTGAACCATTGGTAATACCAGTGGCTGCGCTCAGCGTGCCGCGCGTGGTGGCGAAATTCACCGTTCCGCCCGACACCGGCGTTCCATTGGATCGCCACAGGACGCTGATGGTCTGGGGTGTGCCCAACGCGACTTCCGCCGACGGCGGGCCGGCTGATGGCGAAGTGATGGTGAAACTGTCGGCGTTGACGGTGACATTCTGCGTGGCGCTGAGACCAGCACCGCCCACCGTCAGCTTATAGGCGCCGCCGGTGCCGGCGTTCATGGTGAAACTGGCCTGGCCGCTGGAGTTGGTGGTGATCGAAGACGGGGTGAGTGTGCTGGTCGGTGTGGACGTGACAGTCAGCACTGCGCCCGGCACTGCCTTGCCACCGGCATCCAGGAACGTCGCGGTGTAGGTGCCTGCCTGGCCCTGCGTCAGGCCTGGCGGTCCCTGCACAGCCAAGGTGCTGCCCGATACGCCCACATCCACCGTGGATGTGACTGTGCCGGCCAGCGCGGAGACCGTGACAGTGCGCGCCGAGGGGTCACCCACCGTGTTCAAGGTTGCGGTCGCCAATCCATTGGAGTCGGTGGTGGCCTGGGTGATCAGCAGGCTGCCATTGTTGTTGGCAGAGAAGATCACCGGCACACCAGTCATGTACTGGTTGCTGGCATTGCGCACCAGGGCGCTGATCGTCGCCGGCGCCGAGCCGTCCGACGGAATCGACGTTGCACTGGTGATCAACGTGACGGAGGACACCGCCGCCGCTGCGCCACCACCACTGCCGCCCTGAAACGAGGGATCGCTGCTGCCGCCGCAGGCGGCCAGCAAGGAAGCCACCAGGGCCATGAGAATTCCAGACTTGCGCATATCGGTATCCGTTACTTCGTTGGTGCGATTAGTTGACGTTGACGCCTTCGCGGATGATCTTGGGTGTCACAAAGATGAGCAGCTCATCCTTGTTGTTGACCTTGCTGGTCGTCTTGAAGAGATAGCCCAGTCCCGGGATGTCTCCCAGCCACGGCACCTTCTTCTCGCTCTCGCGCCTTTCGGTTTCGAGGATGCCGCCCAGCACGACGGTCTGACCGTCGCCGATGAACACCGTGGTGGTGAGCTCGCTGGTATCGATGGACGGCACGTTCACGCCTCCGGTGGTAACAATCACCTGGCCAACGCGCTGCTTCTTGACGTTGATGTCGAGGATCAGCCGGTTGTCCGGGGTGATCAGCGGCGTGACCTTGAGGGCCAGCACCGCCGGTTTGAACTGGATGGTCGCGGCGCCACTGGACGCGGCTTCCTGGTAAGGAATTTCCGTGCCCTGCGAGATCATGGCTTCCTGCTGGTTGGCAGCAATGATGCGCGGCGATGAAATCACTTCGCCCTTGCCTTCGGACTGTGCGGCCGAAAGCTCGAGATCGACGATGTAGTCCGAGCCCAGCACCATCAGCGCCAGGGTGCCGGCCGGATTGGCCACTGGCAGGTTCACGTTGTAGCGATTGGCAGCTGCACCGCCCGTGGGCACCTGCACCGGAAGCGGCCCGCCACCTGCGGACAGGTTATCCAGCGCGGAACTCAGGATGGTGTCGTTGCCCGCAGCGGTACCGGTGGTCGAGTAAAGACCATTGTTGCCCTTACCGGTAATTGCCGTGAATCCGGCACGCACACCCAGGTCGCGTGTGAAGTCCGAGCTGACCACCACGATGCGCGCCTCGATCAGCACCTGGCGCACGGGGATATCCAGCGTCGACACCAGCGAGCGGATGCTGGCGATGCTGTCGGCCGTGTCCTGGATCAGCAAGGTGTTGGTGCGCGAGTCGATGGTCACGCTGCCACGCTGCGAAAGCAGTGACCTGCCGCCGCTTGTTGAGGCACCACTGGACCCGCCAGCACCACCCTGGGCGCGGATCAGCTGTGCGATGTCCTCGGCCTTGGCGTAATTGACCTGCAGGTATTCAGTGCGCAGGGGCGCCAGGTTACCGATGTCCTTCCTGGCTTCCAGTTCGGCCTTTTCGCGGGAGGCCAGCTCTTCGGCCGGGGCGACCAGAATCACGTTGCCATCACGACGCATGGCCAGGCCCTTGAGCCGCAACACCACGTCGAGCACCTGGTCCCAGGGCACGTTCTGCAGGCGCAGCGTGACGCCACCAACCACGGAGTCAGAGACGACGATATTCTCGCCGCTGGTTTCCCCGATCAGCTGCAGCACCGCGCGGGTATCGATGTCCTGGAAAGCCAACGACATGCGTTCGCCGGTATAGACCGGCTTCTGGTCAAGCTGTGCCTTGGCCACGCGGCGCGGCTGCAGCTCGATGACGTACTGGTCATCGGCCTGGTAAGCCAGCTGCTCGAAATCGCCCGAGGCCGTGATCACCAGCTGCGTGCCGCCGCCGGCGTTGACCGCATCGACGCTGGCCACTGGTGTGGCGAAATCCGACACGTCAAAGCGCCGCTGCAGGTGCTGCGGCAGGCTTGCGCCGGCGAAGTCCACGAATACTTCATTGCCCTGCTGGCGCAGGTTGATCGGGGTGCGCGGATCGGTGAGTTTCACGATGACGCGGCCGGTGCCGTCATTGCTGCGCCGAAAGTCGATGCTGGAGATGGTGCGGTGGGTGGCAGCAGCGGCTGCCGAAGTGGTCGCCGTTGCGCGCGCAGCCGCGCCAGTGGGATTGGCGGAGGGACGCGCGGGTTCGCCCAGCGTCACCAGAATGCGATTGCCGTCCACCTTGGTGTCGTACGGCACCATGTGGTCCATGTTGAGCACTATGCGCGAGCGGCCATTGCCTTCGGCTGCCAGGATGCTGTCGAGACCGTTGGTGCGCACGTCGATGCGGCGCTGTGCCACGGCCAGCGTGGTATCAGGGATGTCAAAGGAAATCCGGGCCGGGTTGTCGATGGTGAATGACAGGGGAGTCGGAGCAGGGCCACTGGTGGTGATGATCAGCTGCCCGCCTTTGCCAACCATGGGCTGGACATCGATGGACAACACCTTGTTGCCCGCAGCCGGTGTCGCAGGAGCGTCCGCCGCACCTGCCGTGATGGCGATGCCGCCGGTCAGGGCCAGCAAAGTTGCCACCAGCACCTTATGCAAGGCGGTTGGGTTGGCGATATAACGGTTCATTCGCATGATCTCCTGCCGGTCATTCATTCAACGCAATCGATGCCGTGCGTTCCATGTATCCGCCGAGTCCGTCCGGGACGATTTCGGTGACACTGATACGCGAAGGATCGATGGCTGTAATACGCCCATCGTTCTGTCCGAGGTAATCGCCAGGCACAACCCGGTGCACCAGGCCATCACTTGTCTTGACCAATCCATATTGCCGGTTGCCCATGCGCAACGTGCCCACCATGGACAACGTGTCCAGCGAGAACTGCTCAAGGAACTGGCGGTTGCGCTTGGCATCCGGGCGCACGCCCGGGGTGGTGCTGTCGCCATTGCCACCCGGGACAAACGGCGAGCGCATGCTGGCATCGGTGTAGAAGAAGCTTTCGTAGGGTTTGACCTCAGGCAGGGGCTCGACGCCGCCTGGCTGTTCCTGCTTGGTCTGCGCAATGAACTGGTCCAGCTCGGTGTCCCTGGGGGAACAGCCGGCCAGCACCATCGCAGCGACCAGGAAATATGCGGGTTTCATAATGCGCCACTCGATCCACGGGTTGTCGCAGTGTTGGCCTTGCGGGCCGCCTCGGCCGATGCGATTTCTTCATCGTCGAGGTAGCGATAGGTCTTGGCCGTGACATCCATCTGCAACTGGTCGTAGGCATCCTTGTTGGCCGGGGTGATCACCACGTCGTGCAAGGTCACGATGCGCGGCAAGGCGGCGATGCCACTGACAAATTCACCCAGCTGGTGGTAGCTGCCGGTGAGGCGGATCTTGAAGGGCAATTCGGCGTAGAAATCCTTGGTCACCTGCGGCTGCGGCTGGAATTTCTCCTGCTGCAGGCCGGCAGCCAGGCCGGTCTGGGAGATATCCACCAGCAGGTTGGGCACCTCGGTCTTGCCCGGAAGCTGGCGCAGCATCGCGCCGAAGGAACGCTCGATGTCCTTGAGCTGCTGCTTGTAGAGCTCGAGGTTCACGGCCTTGGCATGCTTGGTCTTGAACTCATCCTGCAGTGACGTTTGCTGCTGGCGGCTCTGGGCCAGCTCGTCCTTGCGCGAATTCCACACCATGAAGTAAAGCAGCACGATGGCCAGTAACAGGAACCAGATGCCAATGGCGCCAACGCGCACCGCCAACGGCCAGCGCCCCGGGTCACGAGGATCCAGTTGTTTCAGTTCGTCGAAAGTCATTTGGGTCTCCGCACCGGCACGCCAGGTTTGGGGCCCTTGGGCTCATCGATCAGTGTGGTTATCTGGTCGGCAGACAGCGTGAATTCGCTGCCCAGGGCGTTGCCCTTCTTGCTTTCGACCACTTCCAGTTCGGCATTCTTGAGCCACTGGGACCCTTCGATGTTGCGCATGAAGGAAGAAACGCGGGTGGCTGACTGCGCCACGCCGGTGACCTTGAATTTCGCTCCATTCTGCGAAATCGATGTCAGGTAGGTGCCACTGGGCACGGTCTGCACGAAGGTGTCGAACACGTGCACGATTTCCGGACGCGAGCGCTGCAGCTTCTCGATGATCTGCATGCGGGCGATGAACTGCTGCTTGCGCGTCTCGAGGCTGTTGATTTCCTCGATCTGCTTGTCGAGCAGCTTGATCTCGGAGGTCAGCCTGGCATTGCGCGCCTGCTGGCTGGCGATCATGGAGTTGAACATCAGGTAACCGGCACCGGCCACGGCCAGGGATGCAACGGTTGCCGCAGCGATGCCCACGCCAAAGGATTTCTTACGCTCGGCCCGCTGCTGTTCACGCCAGGGAAGTAGGTTGATACGCGGCATTAGTCGAAACTCCGCAAGGCCAGGCCGCAGGCGGTCAACAGCGCGGTGGCGTCACGCTGCACACCCTGGGCGCGTGCACGCGAGGAAAGCTTCATCTGGCCCAGCGGATCACCCTTTTCTGCGGTGATGCCGATGCGACTCTGCACGACTTCAGCCGCGCCCAGAATATTGGCGCAGCCTCCACAGATAATGATCTTCTCCGGCTGTTCGCGGCCCGAGCCGGAAGCCAGGTAGAACTGCAGGGAACGGCTGATCTGCTGCGTCATGTCGTCGATGAACGGATCGAGCACTTCGGTCTGGTAGTTGGCAGGCAGGCCGCCTTCCTTCTTGGCGCGTCCGGCTTCTTCCAGCGACAGGCCATAGGTACGCATGATTTCCTCGGTCAGCTGCTGGCCGCCGAAGGCGAAGTCACGCGTGTATACGATCTTGAGATTGCGCAGCACGCTGAAGGTGGTGGTGCTGGCGCCGAAATCCACAACCGCGACCGAGCGGTCGATGCCGCCATCGGGCATCTGGTGGGTCATCAGGCGGCAGGCGTTTTCGAGTGCGAAAGCCTCAACATCCACGATCTGCACATTGAGGCCAGCGGCACTCACTGCGGAGCGACGCTGCTCCACGTTCTCGGAGCGCGAGGCCACCAGCAGCACGTCGATGGACTCGGCATCCTTTTCAGAGGCGCCCAGCACTTCGAAGTCGTAGGCCACTTCATCCATGGGGAAGGGGATGTACTGGTCGGCCTGCATTTCGACCTGGGCTTCCAGGTCTGAATCCTTGAGCGTGCGCGGCATCTGGATCACCTTGGTGATCGCCGCATCGCCGCTGATCGCTATGGCGACGTCCTTGGTGCGCACGCCGGCGCGGCGCACGGCACGCGCAATTGCCTCGCCGACGGCATCGGCATCGACAATGGCTTTTTCGTTCATGGAATTCTGGGGGGTGGCCTCAGCCGCATAGGCGTCGACCGTGTACGTACCACCCGCCATGGTTATCTCGATCAGCTTGATCGACGACGGCGTGATATCGAGACCCAGGACAGGGCGGTGTCTACGCGAAAATAGAAACACGAATCTCCCTTACCTTTCAGCTAGTTATGCGCCAAAGCGCTGGTCCCGTCTGACGTCCACTGCAACTATAGCCTACGAAACGGTTAAATTGAACGCGATCACCCATTGGGTTTCCGTGAGCCCTGCCACAGTCCCGACATTTGGTCGTGTGACATTGTCCAATTCACCCGGCCAGTGGAAACTGCGCCCACGCCAGCAACGGCGCAACCAGAGCGTGCTGATTCCGTGAATTCGCCCATCTTTCGCATGTTTCGAATGGCCCTTATCGTCATCTGCGGGCTGCTTCTCGCAGGGGTCTTCGCCCTCGCCTGCACCTATGTTTACCTGGCGCCCTCTTTGCCTACGGCTGAAAACATGCACAAGGTGGAGCTGCAGGTGCCCCTGCGGGTCTATACCAGCAGCGGTGGGCTGATATCGCAGATCGGTGAGCAGCGGCGTATCCCCGTCACCTACGACGAGATCCCGGAGCTCGTGCGTCACGCCGTGCTGGCTGCAGAAGACGATCGTTTCTTCGAGCACCATGGCGTGGACTGGATAGGGGTGGCGCGAGCCACCATCGTGAACGTTGCCACGGCAGACCTGGCCGGCCAGGGCGGTAGCACCATCACCCAGCAGGCGGCGCGCAACATGTTCCTGTCGCTGGACAAGACGCTGCGGCGCAAGCTCTCCGAAGTGTTCGTCACTTACCGCATGGAAAAGGACTTCACCAAGGAGCAGATCCTCGCCACCTACCTCAATGTGATCTTTTTCGGGCAGCGCAGCTATGGCATTGCCGCCGCGGCCGAGACTTTCTATGGCAAGTCGCTGGCAGATCTGACCGTCGCCCAGGCGGCCACCCTGGCCGGCATTATCCAGCTGCCCTCGCGCTACAACCCGGTCACTAATCCCAAGGCCGCCGAGGTGCGCCGGACCTATGTTTTACGGCGAATGACAGCACTTGGCTACATCGACGAGGCCACCCGGCAGAAGGCCGCCGCCGAACCGATTGCATCGCGCGGCTTTGCGCCGCTTTTTGACGTTGAGGCGCCGTATGTCGCGGAGATGGTGCGCCAGGACATCGTCACGCGCTTTGGCGCCTCGGCTGTCAACGCCGGCTATAAGGTGTTCACTACGCTGGACAATCGGCTGCAGACCGCCGCAAATCGCGCGCTGCGCGTGGGCCTGATCGAATACGACCGTCGTCATGGCTACCGCGGCCCCATTGCCAATGTGAAGCTGCCGTCCGGGGCATCCACCGCTGACCTCGATCATGCCCTGGCGGATCGCAGCGCCATCAGCATGTTGCAGCTGGCAATCGTGACCAAGGTCGCCGACACCTCTGCCGAGATATACATTCGCGGAATCGGCCCGGCGCAAATCACCTGGGTAGGAATGTCCTGGGCGCGCCGGCTGACCAAGTCCGGTGGACTCATGGCCAACCCCCGCAAGGCCGCCGATGTCCTGGCCCTGGGCGATGTCGTGTACGTGGTAACCGACCGGCGCGGCTACGCGCAGCTGGCACAACTACCTGCCGCGCAGGGGGCGCTGGTGGCCATGGACCCGGACGATGGCGCCATCGTGTCGCTGGTGGGCGGCTTCGATTATTACACCAACAAGTTCAATCGCGTGACCCAGGCCAAACGCCAGCTGGGCTCGGGGTTCAAGCCTTTTCTGTATTCCGCAGCGCTTGAGGAAGGCTTCACGCCGGCCTCGGTAATCCTCGACATGCCCATCGTGCTGGAAAATACCGGCGAAGAAGAAGACTGGCGCCCCAAAAACAACAGCGGGGAATTCGGTGGGCCCACGCGCCTTCGCGACGCCCTGGTGTATTCGAAGAACCTGGTGTCCGTGCGCATCCTGCAGAACATCGGCCTGGAAGCGGCCATCTCGCACGCCACGAAGTTCGGCTTCGACCGCAACTCCTTTCCGCACGACCTGACGATTGCGCTGGGTTCGCAGAGCGCCCGCCCCCTGGACGTGGCCACTGGTTTCTCGGTGTTTGCCAACGGGGGATTCAAGGTCACGCCGTACTTCATCAGCCGCATCGAGGATTCGAGCGGCAAGGTGGTATTCGAGAACAAGCCGCTACTGGCTTGCCTTGAATGCGAAACACAGGCACAGGTGCCGTTGTTGAGCCCGGTTGCGCCGGCGCCCACCGATGTCACCTCCGGCGCGGTCGACACCGCTGCCGCCGCGCCGGTTCCCGTGCCGCGCATACACGAGGTGGATGCACCTGCGCCGCTGCAGCAGATGGCCCGCCTGCAGGGCGGCCTGGGATACCTGCCGGCCGATCGCCTGGCACCACGAGTGATCTCGATCCAGAACGCGTGGCTGATGACCGACATCATGAAAGGCGTCATCACGCGGGGCACCGCGCGGCGTGCGAGCGCGCTGGGACGCAGTGACCTGGCTGGCAAGACCGGCACCACCAATGATTGGCGCGACGCCTGGTTCAGCGGTTTCAATCGCCAGCTGGTGGCGTCGGTATGGACCGGCTTCGATGGGCAGGGGACGCTGGGACGCCATGAGGAAGGTTCTGCCGTGGCGGTTCCCGTGTGGATGCATTTCATGCGCGAGGCGCTGCGTGGTGTGCCATTACGCAGCCTTGACCGACCCGGAGGGCTGATCGATCTCAAGATAGATCCCTACAGCGGCACGCTTGCCGATCCGCTGAACCCCGATGCAATCTATGAGACATTCATGTTGCAGCACCAGCCGCGGATGCCCGTGCCGGGAGAGCGCTCCGGGGCAGGGGCTGGCGGCGGCGCAGGCGGCGCAGCCGACCCACTTTTCTAGGTAATCGCCATGCCCAAGCGTGCGCCAACGCGATCTGATCATCTGCGCAGCGCTGTTGCACAGGAGGCCGCGCGCCTCATGGCCGAACACGGCATCCAGGACTACCTAGTTGCCAAGCGCAAGGCCGCCGAACGCTACGGCGTCGTCGAAGGCTCATTCCTGCCCAAGAACGTCGAGATCGAAGCCGCACTGATCGCGCACCAGCGCCTGTTCGCCGGCGACAGGCACACCACCAGCCTGCAGCAGCAGCGACGCATCGCGTTGCAAGCCATGCAGCTGCTTGTGAAGTTTGAACCGCGGCTGGTGGGCGCGGTGCTCAACGGCACTGCCACCGAATTCACTGACGTTCAGCTGCATGTATTCTCAGACACACCAGAGACGGTGTATCTGCAACTGATGGAAAGGCGCTATGACTACGAGGTGTTTGAACGCAGGCTCAAGCTGTCTGCCGAACGCCAGATCGCGGTGCCTTCGGTGCGCTTTGAAATGGACACCGAGATCGTCGAGGCATTCGTGTTTCCCACCGATGGCATACGCCAGGCTCCGATCAGTCCGGTGGATGGAAAGCCGATGCGCCGGGCGGGGATGGAGGAAGTTTCGGAATTGAACGCTTAGGCTCCACTTCCCGCTAACTATCGCACCAGCGGAATACCAGATGAGGTTGCGGTGTTTCGGCCCAGTAGTGAGCCGGAGTAACGCAGGAACACACCGCCATTGAATTCGTTGTATGACGAGTTGTTGCCATCGGCATTTCGCTCCTGGTATTCAATCCGCACATCGATGCCGACCGAGCGGGTAAAGTCGTAAGCGAAAACCGCTCCGCCTCTGACTTCGTCGTATTTCTGGGCGGCCGCGGAGAAGTCTTCCTTTGAATACGAGGCGTATAAAGTCCCGCGAGCCAAGGGCGTGAATGTGCGCGTGACACTGGCACGCAGCTCATCATAGGTGTGATGCCCCAGGGCCGCGATGAGCGACTTTTCATCCAGCCTATAAATACCAATGGATGCCTGCGAGCGCGTGCGACTGTAATTAAAGCCGAGCTCGCCAGTCTGGGCCTGGCGGGGCGAGGAAGTTACCAGCGAGGTGTTTACGATGCCCCCGCCGGATGGGGTGGGGTCGGAAACCGACAGCCCTTGTTGGGAAGTGGGATATTCAAGCCGGAAACCCAGAAAGCCGGACAGATCCGGCGACATTTTCCGTTCCAGTCGCAGGCGCGCCAGCGGCCCCTCGCCACTGAAGCTCTCGCCATCGGCCTGCGAATAGCCGAGTTCCGCCGAGAAATCCGTGCGAGCGCCGTTAAGGTCGCCATACAAAAAGGCTTCGCTACGCTGGAAATCAAGAGCGCTGCTCAGTGGACCGCCAAGATAAGAGACGTCGTCAATTGATCCGCCCAAGCCGAACCTTGATTTCGGCCCCGAACGGCGGCCCAATTTCAGTTTCCCGCCAACAGTCTGGTTGTCCACACTGTTGCCAGAATAGTAGGCACGCTCGTAGTGGCCATCCAATTCTGTATCCATCGCGCCGAATAGCTCCCCACGCAGCGTGGGACCAGTGGAAAGAGTGGTCACATTCTCTACGTTGCCCGGTGCAATCGGCTGCAGCAAGTCGCCACGCTGCTGGTCGAAGTCAATGGCGGCATTCCAGCTGAAGTGATCGGGAACGAAATCATATGTGCCGCTCAGTAGAGCTCTGCCAAAAGTCTCCGGGTCCGCCGAGCTGTTGAGATACTCATAGTGCATCAAATCCAAGCCAGCCTTGTAGCGCAACCTGCCGGTTTCGCGCCCGCCATGCAGCGCGGCCCCTATCGCGGCTGACGTGGAATCTTCCTGCAACGGGCTGGGCGCGCGGAAGATGTTGTCGGAATACGCAAACCCTGCCCGTAACGTGTAATCGAGGGCCGACTCAGGTTGATCAGCAGCCTGAAGTCCGATGGAAATGAGTGATGTGCACATTGCAAGTACACGCGCATGCGTTTTAGTCATTTGATTGCAGGCCTCTTGCCGTTTGAAACACCGTATCCATATCCATAGCCGTATCCATAACCGAAATATCTGGTCAGTTTCGTTTGCACCACGGCATTGAGAAGCAACTTGATGTTGACGCCCTCGCCAAGAACGTTAATGGCCTGCTGCACAGCGGACTGAGGAGTCGATTCAGACCGCACCACCAACAGCACCTGACCCGCCAAGGGCGCCAGCACACGGGCCTCTGTGGTCAGCAACAGTGGCAGGCTGTCGATGACAATGATTCGACTGGGATCACTCGTCAGCACCTCCAGCACGGCGCGCATGCGCTCGCTGGAAAGGTGCTCGGTTGCGTTGTTATGAGTGCCACCGGTGGGCAATACCGAGAGGCCTTCAATATCAGTGGACAAGATCAAACTTTCCACATCCACGTCAGGCTCGACCAGGGCGTTCATCAGCCCCTTGCGATCCAGCAATCCGAGCGCCTGTGTAACGCGCGGTTTGGCGACGTCGGCGTCAATCAGCAACGCGGAGTAATCCGGTTCCAGCGCCAACGATCGCGCCAGATTGACGGCGCAAAAACTCTTGCCTTCGCCGGCCAGCGCACTTGCAACAATGATGATGCGATTGACCTCACCCGATCTTATGGCAGAGAGAATGGTTCGCTTGATGTGCCGAAACTCCGAGACGCGTTGATAATTTTGCTCTTCCGCCGCAAGCAATCCGAGATCATTCTGCATCGCATCAGTGATGCGGATATCCGGGTTGGTAACCGTGCGCGATGGCGGCATTTTCAATGCCTTTTGCCGTGCCGTGCTAGCCGCGATATCAACCGGAGTCGTCGTCAGTGGGGGGGGGGCATTTGCGTTGGGCGCCGCAACCACTTGCGCGGCGCGCGCCTTGCCAAGAGCCTTTTCAATCACACTCATGATTTCTTGCCTCAGATATGAAGATTGCGCATCAACTGCGCGCCAAGTGGCGCCACCGCAATCAGGATGCCGGCCAGCGCAAACAGGCCAATGCCGGCGAATACGGCCCACCGGGCGTTCTTGTGCTCCTGCCTACTCTGCTGTTCGGACTTGACCTCGCTTACAGAACCGATGACCGGGATGCCGAATAGGCGCTCCAGGGTCTGGGTATCGCCTACGGTCGGTGCAAGCAAATGGGGAAGCAGCGCCAAGGCCAGCCCGGCGCCAATCGCTGCAAACAAGCCCGCAACAATCAACAATGGCCGCTTGGGAGCCACGGGCGTGCTGGGCGCGCGCGGCGGCTCGAGTATTTTGAACCGTTCGAGACCTGTTCGCGACGCGTCATCCGAAACCTTGGCCTGTTCGCGGCGCGCCACAAGCTGGCCATACTGGGCCTTGGTCACGCTGTAGTCACGATTGAGCCGCGAGAACTCCTGCTCGATTTCCGGCGCCTGGTCGACGAACCGGCGCAGATTCGCAATTTCGTTGCGGTGCTGCGTTACCTCTCCCTGTAGTGATGCGATCTCCACGCGCGACTGATTGAGCTGTGACTGGATCTGTTGATACACAGGATTGGCGGCCAAAGAACGGATCGCTCCTGTTCCCATGCCGCCGCTCTGCAGCTCGGCGAGTTCAGCGGTTTCTTTGGCTTTGAGTTCGGCAATGGTCCTCTGCAAGGCAATGACCTCCGGATGTTTTTCGGTATATCGCAGCTGCAGTTCCGCGAGTTTTTGCTCCGCATCCTGGCGACGCACGCTGATGTCGGGGGTCGCGGCCGCCATCGCTACGGAGTTCGAAAGCGCGGCGGTGCCCGGAAGGTAAGCGCGTGAGCTTTGCAGCTGACGCTGCAATTCCGCCTGGCGGCTGAAAGCCACGGCCAGCCTGGTCTCGGCGTCCTGTAGCCCGGTCATCTGCTTGTCCATTCTCGTGAAGTAGTCACCCGCCTCGCCAGGGATCATCCCGACGTTGTGCTTCTTGAAGTCCGCCAAGCGCTCCTCAGATTCTTGCAGGCGCTTTTCCAAATCCCCGATCTGTTGGTCGAGAAAGACTTGTGCCTGGTCGTTGCCGCTGCGGCTGCCACTCATCGCTCCTTCCTGAAGGTTGCTTAATAGTGTGCGCACCACAGCGACACTCATGTCACGGTTGGTGTTCTGATACGAGATTGTGTAAATCATGTCGCTGGCTGGACCACGCGACTGATCCGTCGCAATCGAATCGATTTTGATCTGACTTTGCAGCGCGGTAATCAACCCATCGATCTGCCCGGGCGACTCAATCCCGGCATCGAGGTTGGTTTTGCGCACAACGGTTTCCAGTTGCGGTCGCGACACCAGCGCCTCGCGCACTTTGGTCAGCTGCGACTGATAGTCCTCATCGATTGCGATGCCCTCAAGCACGGGGCGTAACGCAGTCTTGGCTTCAACGAAAACCCTTGCCGAGGCCTCGTACCTATCAGGGATGACCATCACTATCGCCCAGATGGCAAGCGCCACTGCCCACGCAGTTGCCAATGCCAACCACTTGCGACGCCATGCTACCCGGCCCCATTCGTATACCTGTGCAACCAATTCGTTCATGGCTAAAACCTGGATTGCGGGACGATGAATACATCGCCCGGCTTTAGTTCAAGATTCTGTCGGAGGTCGCCGCCGTTAAGCAAGTCATTGAGCTTCACGCGAGTCTCGACATTCTTGCCGTTGATCTGACGAACGATTCGCGCGCGATTTCCGGCCGCGTAATCTGTCAGTCCGCCAGACGCAAGCACCACGTCGAGCACTCGCAGCCCCTCGCGATAAGGCATCGCCTGGGGTGACTTGACCTCACCGACAATCTTAACCTGGCTGAAGGTGCTGACTGCCGCCCCCAGGATAATGTTTACCTGCGGCTCCTTCACGTATTCGGACAGTACCACCTCGATATCCCGCGCCAGCTGCGACGGGGACTTGCCTACGGCGACCATGTTCTCGACCAGGGGAGTAGAGATCTTGCCGTCGGGACGCACTGTTACCGAGACCGTCAATTCCGGATTACGCCAGACAAAAATCTGCAGCCCATCGCCAGGCCCGATGATGTAGTCGTCTGACACGGGGCGTGGAGGCGCGGCCGCTGGCGCCGGGGTTGCGGCATGGACCAGAGGCACGGCCACCAGCAGCACCATAAGAATGCGAATCATGATTTTCATCCCAGCTCCTCGATAAGTCGTTGTGCGGCCGCGCGATCGGGAAACGCGCGCTTATCCTTGAGCATATCGCCCAGGATGGCCCGTGCTTTTTCCTTTTGTCCCACCTTGCTCAGCGAAGTTGCGTAGTGGAACTGCACCGATTGGTTTTGCGGCAGTCCGGCGGCGGCGCGTTCCAAGGCCGCGACAGCTTCGTTGAATTTGCCATTGGCCAGGAGGATCACCCCAAGTGTATCGGAGATGGCGGAATTATCCGGCGCAATGGCTTGCGCCCGCTTTGCCAGGGATTCCGCCCGATCAGGTTGCGATGAACGCAGTATCCAGGCCAGGTTGTTCAACGCCGCCACATTGTTGGGCGACTGTTTGACGATGATTTCCAGATGCTTACGGGCATCGTCATTCTTTTCGCGCTGCAGGAAAAAATCCGCAAGCAGCAGCCGCGTCACCGTATCAGCGGGTTCGCGAGTCACCCATTTCTGCAAGGGTTCTTCGGGTCGTTGGGCGCCGGTGGCGATGCGTGCCGCGAACTCGCGCTTTGCGGCCAGCGAGTTGGGGCGCACAGCGTAAGAATGCGCAAACGCCACTAGCGCTCCTGAATTGTCGTCTGCCGCAGCCTTCGTTTCTCCCAACAGCAACCAGCTGGTGGAGCTGTTGGGTAATTTCGCTACCAGCGTTTCAGCAATCCGGCGAGCCGAATTCATATCCTTCTGTTCAAGGCTGATGCGCACGGCTGCAAAGCCGGAACGCAGCGATTCTGGTTGCAGCTCCGCACTGCGCAGGAAGCTCTGCTGCGCGGCGGCGACGTCCTTGAGTGCCAGCTGAGTCTCACCGAGATTGAACCAGTATTCGAACCGGCCCTTGTCCAGTTCAATCGCCTGACGAAAGCGCGTCCGTGCTTCCTCGTAGCGACCGGCCGTCGAGAGCAACAGGCCGGCAGCATTTGGCACGGAGGAGTCCGTGTTGGCCTTGATGAGTCGATCCAACGCCTTGCTGGCGTCCTGCGCCTTGTTGGCGCGCAATTCCAGAGACGCCAACATCAGCGATGGCTCCATGAGCGTCGGGTGCGCCACAGCAGTCGCTTCGAGGACCTTGCGCGAGCCGGCAATATCACCCCGGGCTTCCGCCACGCGCGCCAATGCCAGCTGGGCTGCGGAATCTGAAGGATTTCGCTGCAGCATGTCGTTGAGGGTTGCAGTCGCCTCTTCGAATTTGCGCTGGGCAAAGGAGAGGCTTGCACGTCGAATTTGCACCTCCGGATTTGCCGGGGCCAGTGCTACAGCGCGATCCAGCAGGCGACTCACAATTGCATGCTGTTGTCGTAGGGCGGCTGCATCAATTGCTGCGAGCAGCACGGACAAGTCGGTCCGCGCGTCTTTGCTCAGCAGCCAGTCCACTGCCTGGTTCGCCTCGATACTGTTGCCGGTCGCGTACAGAGCGGAGAGCCGCGTGGCAATGCCAAGAGGATCCTGGGGACCTTCCGTAAATTTTCCCAGCGTCAGCAGAGCCACTGCAGGCTCACCGCTGACCAGCTGCGCTGTGGCCAGTTCGGCGCGCAATCTCGCGTCATCTGGTGACTTGGCCAGCTTGGCGGTCAGTGTGGAAATCTGCTGAAAGGAACGACCTTGCGCCAGGCGAGCCGCAGCCAGAAGATCGTCATCGACACTCATGCTGTCGCCGATGCCCAGTTCCGCGTCCGCGCCCAGGATTTCAATGACCCGATCGGGCCGACCCTGCTGCATGTACATGGCTGCCAGCACTCGCCGGGTCGGCGAACCTTCTGGCTCCGCAGCCACCAGCTGTTCCAGCAATTCGTTGGCGCGTACGGTATTGCCCGACTTGATCAATGCATCAATGAGCAAGTACTGAATCCGCTCACTGCCGGCCCCCGCAGCGACTACCGCCCCCAGTCGTTCCGCTGCCTCATCGGGCCGCCCCTCGAGCAGCGCAACCTGCCCCCGTAGCACCGTTGCTCCTAGCGTGCCCGGCCAGGATTTCTCGATCTTGTCCAGTTGTGCCTTGGCGGCATCGATCTCGCCTTGAGCAATCTGGGAGTCTGCAATCATCAATTGTGTCGATACCCGGCTGATGAGCGGCCAAGCAGGTGGCGCGGCAGCAAGCGCTGCATTGAAATCCTTTGCGGCTTCTTCCGGATTGCCCTCGCGCAGTTTCAGATCCCCGCGCATCCGTAAAGCATCCGCCCGTTGCGCCGCAGTGGAAGACAGGTAACGGTCCAACTCGGCGGTGGCCAGTTCGATGTTGCCCATTGCGGCCAGCGTTTCGGCAATGGAGAGCACCATGGGCTCAGAAGGTCCAGAGACTGCTTCAGCCTCACGCAAGATCACCAGCGCGTCGCCGGGAGATTCCAGGGCGCGATAGGCAGAAGCCAGCAGTAGCGCGCGTTGCGGCTGCGAAATCAGCTCGCCCGAAGCCTGCAGCCGTTTCAATGCATCCTCAGGCTTGCCAACCTCGATTTCCACGCGTGCCTGGAGTTGCAGCGCGGCAGGGTCCGCCAGAGCGCGCTCATCAAGCACGGAGAGTTCGTCGCTGGCCGCCTGGGCGTTGCCATCGTCTAGTGCCATCTGGGCCAGAAGCACTCGCGCCATCGGCGTCTTTGGATGCGCGGCCAGCAGGTTCTTGAGCAGAATGCGCGCTTCCCCCGACTTGCCCTGCGTCAGCAATGAACGGGCCTGGACCAGGCTTGTCTCCGGATCGATATCCCGCGCGCAGCCACTGCTCAGCACAACCGCCAGGACCAGTGCTTTGAAGGCTCGATTCATGCGGCACCGCCAGCCGGCTCCGGGGTTCCCGCGTCTCGTGCAGCGGGTCCGAGATCGTGACGTGACATCAAGTCATATAGCGTCGGGCGAGATACGCCCAGCAACTCAGCCGCTCGCGAAATGTTGCCAGCCGATGCTGACATGGCGCGTGTCACTGCGTCGCGTTCGGCCCGATTGCGGACTTCCTTGAGGTTGAGGGCAACCCCCGACACCGTCACCGATGCCAACCCCAGATCCTGGGCAGAAATGATCGACTCGTCGCCGAGTAAACAAGCCACCTTGACCTTGTTCTCGAGCTCACGCACGTTTCCCGGCCATGGGTAGGCCGTAAGCACCTGGATGGCCTCATCGGTAAAGCCGCGCTTGGGTTTGGCACTGCCTTTTGAATAACGCAGCAGAAAAGCGTGCGCCACCGCCAGGATGTCACTGGGACGTTCACGCAGAGGCGGCACGTTCACGGTTACTTCGCCCAGCCGATAGTAGAGGTCCTGGCGAAACTTCTGTTCCCGTATCTGCGCTTCCAGGTTCTGGTTCGTGGCGGCAACAATGCGCACATCCACATGGATCTCGTGCCGCCCGCCCACACGTTCAATCACCTTGTTCTGCAGAAAGCGCAGCAACTTGGCCTGCAGCGACAGCGGCATATCACCGATCTCGTCGAGCAACAGCGTACCGCCTTCTGCGTATTCGATCTTTCCGGGCGTAGTCTTTACGGCGCCGGTAAATGCGCCCTTCTCATAGCCGAACAGTTCGGCCTCAAGCAATTGTTCCGGGATCGCGGCGCAGTTGATGGCGATAAACCGCTTGTCGCGGCGTGTACTCAGCGTGTGAAGGGCGCGCGCCAGCAGTTCCTTTCCCGTGCCGCTTTCCCCGAGAATGAGCACCGCCACATCCGCCTGCGCCACCTTTTCGATGGTTCGACACACGTTCTGCATCGAACGGTCCACTGCAATGATGCCCTCAAATGATTGTGGGACTTCACGTTGGCGCAGGCGTTGCACCTCCAGCTCCAGATGCGAAATCTGGAAGGCGCGGCCGACGATCAGGCGCAGCACGTTGAGGTCGAAGGGCTTCTCGTAGAAATCGTATGCGCCCATAGAGATTGCCGTTACCGCGCGATCCTTCTGGTGATTCCCGGTCACGACAATGACTTTGGTTGCAGGAGCCAGTTCTAGAATCTGCGTCAATGTGGCAAAGCCTTCAGTTGCGCCCTCGGCATCGGGCGGCAAACCCAGGTCCTGTAGTACGACCTGCGGCTCGAACTGGCGCACAGCGGCAATTGCCTGCACGCGATTCTCGGCAAACTCCACTTCGAAACCCTCGAACCCCCATTTGAGTTGCGCGCGCAGCGCTGCATCGTCCTCGACGATCAGCAACCTGCGGGTCTGCGCTTCAATTGCCATTTATGACCTCAGCCCGCCAACGCTGGCGCGAGCGCAGGTTGCCGCGTGAATACCAGTTGCAGTGTGGTGCCACAACCGGGCCCGGATTGCACCTCAACCCGCCCACCAAGTGACGTGACGTATTCCCGGATCTGGAACGCGCCGATGCCCATGCCGCGCGTGCCCTTTGTGGTATCAAACGGCCGGAATAGCCGCTCGCGGATAAAGTCCGCGTCCATGCCGGCGCCGCTATCCACCACCTTGAGGATGGGCACACCCGCTTCGGCACCGACTTCAATACGCACGTCGCCATTGGGTGGCGTTGCATCCTGCGCATTACGGATGGCGTGCTCGATGACGGCTGACAGGCGCTCCAGATCCGCGAATACCAGCGGCCGCGAACTTGCCGAGACCTGGGGCACTGGGGCCTGCCCGCTACATCGAATGGCTGCCCGTTCGGCGGCGCTGGCCAGATCCACGGTCTGCATGGTGCCCGAGTCGGTGCCACTGGCCAGTTGCGAGACCAGCTTCGTCATGCGCGTGGCGGAACCGGAAATGGTGCGAAATGTGTCGTCAACGAACTCGGGATTGCGACGATGCCGCTCCGCATTCTGCGAGATCAGTCGCAATTGGGCTGCGATGTTCTTGAGATCGTGCATGACAAATGCCGTCATGCGGTTGTAAGTCTCGAACTGGCGCGCCTGCACCAACCGCGAATCGGAATCGAACTGCGCCAGATGGGCGGCCACCTGGCGACCGGCGATCTTGAGCAGGTCGCGATCCTCGAAGTTGAGATCTTCAAGATTTTGCGGACGATCGAGCACCATCCACCCATAGAGCTGTTCACGATGCAGCAGCGGAATAATCAGCGCGTTATCCGCGCAGTGGTAGCGCGCAGCGTCCAGCTTCAGATCCTGATACAGCGCGGGGGTGGTGCGCAGCTCATTCAGATCGATCAGCCAGCCACTCTTGGCCAGGTACGCTGGCAGCACATCGTCGGCGCTGATTGATACGGTTTCGCCTGCGTCAGGCCAGCGTGCGGAAAGCGTGTATTGCAACTCCGCTTCATCGATACGCCACAGGCTGCCCTGCTGGCTGGAGATGATCTGCGCCACCGCACGTATCGCACGCTCTGGCACGGCCGCAGTGGTAGCTGCAGCCAGCGTCTGTGTAAATCTCAGCCACTCCGCGCGATAGTCATATCGATGCGGATAGAAGTGCGTGCTGATGAACACCTTCCAGCGTCGCAACAGGTTGCGCGCGAACAGCGCCAATGCCAGCGCCAATGTGCCGACCACCACGAATGCCAGCTGTGCTGGAAGACCCCAGCCCTCGGACTTCGCAGCCATGACCGAAGCGACAATGCTCATCAGCAGCAGATAGCCGCCAACCAGAATGATGGAACTGGCATAAAAGGCAACTTGCCTTGAGACAGCGAGCCCCAAAGACCAGTTGGGCACAGTTCTCGCGCCGTAAGTAATTGCCAGCGCGCACAGCGCGTACGCATAACCGCGCAACATCCAGACTGCCTGCGGCGGTTGACGTGTGAGCAGGGATTGCGCAAACCCCACCAATTCCGTTACCAGCAATCCGCCCACGCCCAGACCCATCCACCGGATGGCGGATTCGGTGGCCGCGCTGGCATTGCGATACAACTGTTCAATGGCAAACAGGCCCAGTGCACACAGCGCCAATCCAAGAAAGGGTTGGGCCGGGGCTGTAGTGACGGGAGCCGCGGCAAGTGCAGCCAAGGCCAGGACCCCTGAGTATCGCAGCGCGATGCGCAGTACGCGTGGCTGTCCTTGCCAGACGCCAAGGGCTTCAAGCTGCCATAGCCAGATCCCGGCGACAGCAATGGGCAGCAGCCCAGTCCAGGCACTGCTGGTTCGTTCCGCCGCCCACCAGGAAACAGCTGACCAGCCGACCATGGCCGCTGCGGCTATACGTAAGCGGGTATGGGAAATTCCGGCCACTCCCGGACGCAGCAGCACCACCAGCGTGCCGAAGGCCAGACTGCAAAGGGCAAATCCCGATTCAGCAATACCCAAAATCATGATCGTCGAATAATTTGGCAGGTAGTGTCGGAATTCTATACAGAGAAGTGCTCAGAAAAAGCGCAGTCCGACTTAATGTGACTCAGTTCCGAAGATATTTGTTCGAAGCAGTCACTGCTTATGACAAATTCTATGAAGCTGCGGCAAGAACGATGGTTCCTACGAGCTGGGCCAACTGCTTCTGCCTGTCACCTTTGAAGAGGTCAAGGTGCCCGGCGTCCAGCTGGTGCACCTCAACGCCGCCCGTCGTGTAATCACTCCAGCCACAGTCCGCGGTCAGCAGCACCGCCTCATGCCACGCCAGTTTCTGCCCCGCAGAAATCAGTTCGATGCGCCCGGTGATTTTCGCTGCGGGCGTGTAGCGGGAATGCCCGACCAGCAATCCGGTACTCACGCGTTCCAGGATCTCAGGCGTCACCACGCCCAGAACCTCCAGCTCATGTTTTATTCTGTTGATCTGGTCCGCGCCGGCAAATACGCGCTCGCGTAGATAGGTCAGGCCACCCGACGGTCCCCGCTTGAGGATCTGGCGCAGGTGATATCCCACGCGCCTGGCCAGCGACGCGGGCTTGGGGTATCCGGGTGCGCTCATGTCGAATACGATCACTCGCGGCACGGACTTGCCCAATGCTTCGAGCTGCCGGGCGGTTTCGAACGCGATGATCGCGCCTACTGAATAGCCACCAATCACATACGGCCCG
>JBDTPN010000039.1:0-24426 GCA_039932715.1 Pseudomonadota bacterium
GCCATGGCCTATGCCGGTCACCAGTTCGCGCACTTCGTGCCGCAGCTGGGCGATGGCCGCGCCATTCTCCTGGGCGAGCTGCAGGCGGCCGATGGTCAGCTATACGACCTGCAACTCAAGGGCGCGGGGCGCACGCCGTTCTCCCGCGCCGGTGACGGCCGCGCCGCCCTGGGTCCCATGCTGCGCGAATACCTGATCAGCGAAGCCATGTTCGCACTGGGCATACCCACCACGCGCGCACTGGCCGTTGTCACCACCGGCCAGCAGGTGCTGCGTGAAGAGCCGCAGCCCGGGGCCGTGCTGACACGCATCGCCGCCAGTCACCTGCGGGTGGGCACCTTCGAGTTTTTCGCGGCGCGTGGTGACACGCAAGCCGTGCGCGCACTGCTGGATTACGCAATCCAGCGGCACTATCCCCATCGCTTCGCCAACAGTGGCGACGTCACGAACCGCGCGCTGGCATTCCTCGAATGCGTTGCCCATCGCCAGGCGGCGCTGATCGCGCAGTGGATGTCGGTGGGGTTCATCCACGGCGTGATGAACACCGACAACATGGCCATCTCCGGGGAGACCATCGACTACGGTCCCTGCGCGTTCATGGATCAATACGACCCCGGCACCGTGTTCAGTTCCATCGATCAGCGGGGACGCTATGCCTACGGCAACCAGCCTGCCATCGCACAATGGAACCTGGCGCGACTGGCCGAGACCCTGCTGCCCCTGATTGATGTGGACCAGTCAACAGCCGTGGCCAGCGCCACCGCGGTCATCGAGGCGTTCAGCGCCAACTTTGATGCGCAGCTGCTCGCGCTGATGCGTCGCAAAGTGGGCCTGTCGAATTTGCAGGACGATGATCCGCGCCTGATAGGTGACCTGCTGGCCCTGATGCGGGAAGCGCGGGCGGATTTCACGCTGACTTTCCGCTATCTGGCCGGGGCTGCAAGGGATGAGGCGCCGCTGCGCGCGTTGTTTGCGGACCAGGCATTGCTCGACGCCTGGCTGGGTCGCTGGCGCTCGCGCCTGGAGGCGGATCCGCAGCCAACCGAACAACGCCGCCTGCAGATGCTGCAGGTGAATCCGGCGTTCATTGCGCGCAATCACCAGGTCGAGGCCGCACTCAATGCCGCCAGCCAGCGCGACGACCTCGCGCCGCTACGCACGCTGCTGACCGTGTTGCAACGGCCTTTTGACGAGCAACCAGCGCATGCGGTGCTGATGCAGCCACCTCTGGAATCCCAGCGGGTGCTGGCCACGTTCTGCGGCACCTGAGGCGCCCCCCGCCACGCAACAGCGCAGCGCCCACAGCACAAACCCGGCCTCAGGACAGATATAGTCCCCCTATGCTGCTGGCCACCATCCTCGTCCTCGCCATCGTTGCGGCCATCTTCGCGATCACGCAGATCGGCGCGCTGATTACCGTGGTGTTCGTCATTGCCGTGCTGGTGCTGGCCTACAAGCGCCTGCCGCTGCTGGCGTTCTCGTTGGTGTTCACCGTGCTGTTCATTGTCTATTCCTGGTTCGGTGATCCCTCGGGCCTGTGGAAGGGCCTGCTGCTGCTGATGCTGGTGTTGATGTGGCTGTTCAATATCCGGCCACTGCGCAAGGCGCTGATCTCGCGCCCGTTCCTCAAGACCTATTTGCGCATGCTGCCAACGATGTCAGCCACTGAGCGCGAAGCACTCGAAGCCGGCACGGTGTGGTGGGATGGCGAGCTGTTTACCGGCAAGCCCGACTGGAACAAGCTGCTGCAGGCGCGCCCGGCGCAGCTCAGTGTCGAGGAACAGGCGTTCCTCGACGGGCCCTGCGAGGAACTGTGCGCCATGGTCGATGACTTCGATGTCACGCACCGGCGCGCCGATCTGCCGCCACAGGCATGGGATTTCATCAAGTCGCGCGGCTTCCTGGCCATGATCATTCCCAAGCAGTATGGCGGCCTGCAACTGGGCACCTACGCGCAGTCTTCAGTGCTGATCAAGCTGGCCAGTCGCAGCATTGTGCTGGCCACGACAGTGGCGGTGCCCAATTCGCTGGGACCTGCCGAACTACTGTCGCACTACGGAACCGAAGCGCAGAAGAAGCACTTCCTGCCGCGGCTGGCCAGGGGTGAGGATATTCCCTGCTTCGCGTTGACCAGCCCCACGGCAGGATCCGATGCCGCGTCCATCAGCGATACCGGCATCGTGTGTCGCGGCATGTACCAGGGCAGCCAAGTGCTGGGGCTCAAGCTCAATTTCTCGAAGCGCTACATCACGCTGGCACCGGTAGCCACGATTATTGGCCTGGCCTTCCGCATGTTCGATCCCGAGCGATTGCTGGGTGGCGAGGTGGACATCGGCATCACCTGTGCATTGCTGCCGCGCGAGACGCCGGGCATCACCATCGGCAGACGCCACTTTCCGCTCAACATCCCGTTCCAGAACGGGCCCATCCACGGCAAGGATGTATTCGTTCCGCTGGACGCGATCATCGGTGGCGTGGCGCAGGCCGGCCACGGCTGGCGCATGCTCATCGAGCAGTTGTCCGTGGGTCGCTGCATCTCGTTGCCTTCGTTCGCCACTGGCGGCGCGCTGACGGCGGTTTGGACCACCGGTGCCTATGCACGCATTCGACGCCAGTTCAGCCTGCCGGTGGGTCGCTTCGAGGGGGTCGAGCAGGTCATCGCGCGCATGATGGGCACGGCCTACGTGATGAACGCGTCGCGCTCGGTCACCACCGGCGCCATTGATGGGGGTGAGAAGCCCGCGGTGCCCGCGGCCATTCTCAAATACCACATTACCGAAATGGGCCGCGTGGTCAGCGCCGACGCCATGGATGTGCACGGTGGCAAGGGCGTGATGCTGGGACCACGCAATTACCTGGGACGCGGCTGGCAGTCCACTCCCATCGGTATCACCGTCGAGGGCGCGAATATTCTTACGCGCAACCTCATCATCTTTGGCCAGGGTGCCATTCGCTGCCATCCGTTTGTGCTCAAGGAAATGGAAGCAGCGCGCAGCCCCGACGGCGATCGCAGCGTCGATGCCTTTGATCGCGCCTTGTTCGCGCACCTGGGATTCTCGATTTCCAACGCCGTGCGCTCGCTGGTCATGGCCGTTACCTATGCGCGGTTCGAAAGCGCGCCTGGCACGGGGCCCATCCGCCGCTATTACCAGCACATCGAGCGTTTCTCTGCGTCCTTCGCTTTCGCCACAGACGTGGCCATGCTTTCGCTGGGCGGCTACCTCAAGAAGAAGGAAAGCCTGTCGGCACGGCTGGGCGATGTGCTGTCCTATCTTTACCTTGCGTCCATGGTGCTCAAGCAGCATCACGATGCCGGATCGCCGGCTGAGGACCAGCCCATTGTCGAGTGGGCCTGTCGCGATCTGCTGTATCGCGCGCAGGAACAGCTGCATGGATTCCTGCGCAATTTCCCCAATCGCCTGTTGGCCATGCTGCTGCGCGCCCTGATATTCCCGCGCGGCCGCACCTATTCAGCGCCTTCCGACAAGCTGGGCGCGCAGGTGGCCGAGCTGGCCATGACGCCATCGCCCTCGCGTGAGCGCCTGTGCCGCCACGCATTCCGTAGCGCGCTGCCCGGTAACGGTCTGGACGGTGATACGCCGGTCGGCAACCCGCTGGCCGAACTGCACGAGGCACTGCAGCTGGCGCAGGTGGTGGAGCCCATCGAGCGCAAGTTGCGCATCGATGGCGTCAAGACCGGCAAGGTCACCGCACTGGATTTTCCCGGCCAGGTGGCGCAAGGCCTGCAACTGGGCATCATCGATGCCGCGCAGGCCAGCGCGCTGCTCGACTATGATCGGCGCATCATGAACATCATCAACGTCGACGACTTCGATCCCAGCGAGCTGCCGGCGGGCAAGTCGGCGCACTGATATGTATCTGCCTTTTTTCGGTCTGTCCGAAAAACCCTTTGCGATTACGCCGGACCCGCGCTACCTGTTCCTGGGTGAGCGGCATGCCGAGGCGCTGGCCCACCTGGTCTATGGCATCACCGAGGCCGGGGGCTTCGTGCAGCTGACCGGCGAGGTCGGCACCGGCAAGACCACCATCATCCGCTCGCTGCTGGCGCGCCAGCCCGACAATGCGGAAATCGCGCTGATCCTCAACCCGGGAATGAACGCACCGGATTTCCTGCTGACCATCTGCGAGGAACTGGGGATCATGGTCCCCAACGACGCCATCGGCAGCGTCAAGGATCTGGTGGACATCCTCAATCATTACCTGCTCAAGGCGCATGCGCAGGGCAAGCGCGTGGTGCTGGTGGTTGATGAAGCGCAGAACCTGTCTCCGGAATTGCTGGAACAGGTGCGGCTGCTGACCAACCTCGAAACCGACACGCACAAGCTGCTGCAGATCATCCTCATCGGCCAGCCGGAACTGCGCGACCTGCTGGCACGCAACGACCTGCGGCAACTGGCGCAGCGGGTCACCGGTCGCTACCACCTTGATCCGCTGTCGCGCAATGAATCCGCGGCCTATGTAAAGCACCGGCTGCGCATCGCGGGCGCCACCGCGGATATTTTCAGCGCGGGTGCACTGGCCGAGTTGTACCGCTGCAGCGGCGGTGTGCCGCGGCTGCTCAACATCATCAGTGATCGCGCGCTGCTGGGCGGTTACACCGAAGACCGCCACGAAATCAGCGCTGCGATGGTGCGGCGCGCGGCATCGGAAGTATTCGACCGGCGCATGGCCCCGCACTGGTTGCCATGGGTGCTGGGCACAGCAACGGCAATTGTCGTGGTCGGCGGCGCGCTTGCGGCCTGGTCGCTTTACCAGCACGCCCGCGCGGGGTCACAGACAGATGTCGCCGCTGCAGCTGACAAGCCGGTTGCGGCCGTGGTGGCGCAGACGCCCGCACCGCCGGCAACACCCATACCGGCGGCGCCAGCGGAACTGGCAACATTGCTGCGTGACTCGGCTGCATTGACCGGTCTCGACGGCGCCTACACGCGATTGTTTGCGCTGTGGTCGGCGCGGTACATGCCCGGCTCCGAAGATGCCTGTTCGCAGGCACTGCGCCAGGGCCTCGAGTGCCTCAACGGTGAGGGCGGCGTTGAGGTGTTGAAGCGCTTCAATCGCCCGGCCATCCTGTCGGTGTCGGATGCCAACGGCACGGTGCACCAGGTGGTGGTCACGAAGCTGACGCCGGATGCGGCCCTGCTATTGATAGGCGAAGCCACGCACACCATTGCACTCAACGACCTCGAACAGCACTGGCGCGGCGAATTCCAGATGCTGTGGAAACCGCCGCAGCTGGATACGCGCAATCTTTCCATGAACATGCAGGGCGAACCCATAGGCGTGCTGCGCAACCGGTTGCGCCAGTGGGCCGGCATGGGGCCGGAAACATCCCCCAGTGAAGTATTCGACACATCACTTGAGACACTGGTCAGGCAATTCCAGCTGCGCAACGGCCTGGTGGCCGATGGTGTGGCAGGCATCCAGACGCAGGCGGTGCTGGACGCTGCGCTGGCCACCGTCAACTCGCCGCTGCTCAGCGCCGTGACGCCCTAGGGTATCCAGATGTCATTCATACTTGACGCACTCAAGAAGTCCGAAGCCGAACGCAATCGCAAGTCCGGGCCGGTGCTGATGGACATGCGCATCGCGCCAGCCCGGCGACAATTGCCCACCTGGGTGTGGGTAATCGCGGTGGTATTGCTGGCCAATCTTGCATTGCTGGGCTATGCGCTGTTGCGCGGCGGCGCAAAAAACGCGCCCGCAAATCCGCAAGTGGCTGCATCTGCCGCGGCGTCTGCGCCCTCAGGCCCACCGTTAACCGGCGCAGTCAGCAGCGGCGCACTGCCACCTCCCATGTTGCCGGCGGCCGCCCCAACTGCCCCGGCCGCGCCTGCCACCGGTGGCGTGATCATGCAAAGCAACGCGGTGGTTTCTCCGGCCAATGCTGCGACCGGGACTTCTGCGGCCAGCACATCCGCGAGCAGCACTGTCGCGAATACCGCAGCAGACTTTGGCAACCTGCCCAGTGACGATGACCTGCGCGCCACCGGATTGGCACTGCCCGAGCTGCACCTGAGCCTGCATGTTTATGACGACGTCGCCGCAAATCGATTCGTGCTGCTCAACTCCTCGCGGCTGCGCGAAGGCCAGGAAACCGCCGATGGCGTGATGGTCGAACGCATCGACCCCGCCGACGTGGTGCTGTCCTGGCGCGGCCGGCGGTTTCGCATGCATCCGGGCAACTAGCGTCCCGCTGCACACACAGCACGGGCGCTATTCCGCGATGTACCAGTGCTTGTCGATTTGCTCCAGCTGCAGTTGCGCAAATGGCAGGCCCTGGCCGCGCAGGTCATACACCGCGCGCGTTCCCGCATAGTCATAGCGCGGCTGCAAATCACGCGCCACGCGCAGCGCAATCAGCAGGCGCTCCCGTATCTCGGGTCGCGACTCGCAGGTGGTGATCAGGGAACGCAATGCCTTGGTCGAAATAGTGCGCCGGAAATTGGGGCTCATCTGCCTGGTGTAGTAATCCTCGCAGCGCACGGCAACCAGGTTCTGTTCAGCCTCGGTGAGCAAGGCATTGATGGCCTGCGGGTTGCCTGGCGCAGTGTCGGTTGAGTTTGCATCAGTGGGGGCAATGCGCCCGGCCGCCTGCACCTGCACCCGGCCCGAGACCAGGTCCTCGAGTTTGGCCTGCAGTTCCAGTGGAACCGCAGCCTTCCAGTCCTTGCCCCATGGAACCAGTGACACCAGCACCGGCACGCGCACCGTACCGTGATCCTTGGGCGGCTGGCCACGCCCCACCAGCTGCACCATGCCACCACTATCGGGAACTGCCGCCAACCATTCCACGCGTTCGAAGCTGCGACCGCCCGGCTGCAGCCTGCCCGCCAGCGCGGCAAAGAAGTCCAGCGAGGTCAGACGCTCCAGATCTGCCAGCGGCATGCCTACTCCGAACAGGCGACCACGAATGATGTTCTCGCGACGATCAGACTCCAGGCGCATTTCATCCAGCAGACGCTTGCGCAGCAGGTCGAGGTTGTCCGGGTGGATGGCGTGCGCAATTGCCTGCGCGTCACCGGAAGCGACGGCGGCAAGGAACTCCTCCGCCGCGCGATGCTGGCTGGCACTGCCGCTGTCGGCCATTGCCGGGGAGCCCAGAGAAATCAGCAGCGCTGCAAACAGCAGCAAAACACGCCGGCGCCTTGCTCGGCACCGTGGCCGGGGCTCAACCGGGCCTCCGGCGCGGCGCAACATGACATTCATGATCCAGTCCACAGTCGCGGGCGATGCCGGGCGACGCACTTCACAGATCGCGGATTCTTCATTGGCGCAAGGTTGTACCCTTCGGACAAGCCCGTAAAGTCCCTCAAAGCGCTGGAGAACAGGCTGTGACCGCGTCTTCGAAAAACAATGGGATGGATGCCGCCGGACAGGATCGGCGCCGGGAGGGCCAGGCTGTGCCACGTGTCCTGATTGCATTGACCAACGATCCCGCACTGGGCAGAGCCGTGCAGGAACTGGTCGCCAGCGGCATTGAAGTTGGCATCGTACAGTCCGCGCAGGCGCTTTCCGACGAACTGCTGCAACATTCCTCTGCCATTGCCCTCATCGATTGCGCCACGGTTGATTCGCCCATCGAATCACTGGTGGATGCGATTGCCAAACAGTTCCCGGATATGCGCTTGCTGGTGGCGGGACACAGTGCCGACCAGACCCTGCTGGCCACGCGCATCGAGCGACAGACCGTATTCCGTTTTGTTCACAAGCCCGCATCCGCACAGCGCCTCAAACTGTTCCTGGATGCCGTGGGACGACAATCAGATGCGCCGCGCGCCGCGCCGGCAAGCGACGCGTCGCTGTTCGGTGCAAAGCCGGTAAAAGTGCGCACAAATCCGGGCGCGGGCACGCGCAGCGCCCTGGGCGCAGGTGGTTCGAAGTCTGGCCTCACCGCTATAGGCATCGGCCTGGGCATCGTGCTGGCCATCGGGTTGGGCGTCTGGCTGTTCTGGCCCAAGGGCGGGGAGCCGAGCGTGCAGACACACGCAACGACGGTGCCGGGCACAGCTGCCACCGCAGGACCCGCCGGCGAACTGGTGGGCAAGGCCGATCAGGCGTTTGCAGCCGGTCGTTACGTAGGCACCGATGGCACCAGTGCGGCAGAGCTTTACCGCGATGTACTCAAGATCGACAGCAAGAACGACATTGCCCGTAGTGGCTTTGATCGCAGCATCGAATTCGGGCTGCGCACCGCCGAAGAAGCGCTGCTGGCCAGCCGTGTCGACTCGGCCGCAGCCATTGCTGAAAACCTGCGCCTGCTGGTGCCTGGCAATTCGCGGCTTGCGTTCCTGCAGGCCCAGATAGACAAGGAATCCGCGCGCGTCAATGCCGATACGACCCAGCGACAGATACAGGATGCCAGGCAGGTGCGCATCAAGGACAGCCTCGATTCCATGGCCGAAGCAATGGGGCGTGGCGCCCTGCTCGATCCTGCCCGCAATAATGCCATCCTGCATTTCCGCGCGGCAGCTGAAGTCAATGCCGCTGATCCTGCCGTGCGCAATGCGCGCGAGTCATTGGTGGCGGCGCTGTTGACCGCGGCGGACAATGAACTGGCCGCGCAGCACCTGGCGCCCGCCACCCGTCTGGTCGATGCTGCCGCAAGCATCAACAGTGGAGCCCCTGGCCTCGATGTGCTGCGTCGGCGCGTGCGCGAACTGCAATCTGCCGCGGTGGTACAGGCCGCGGCACCGGCGGTCACGCCAGCGGCGCAGCCGGCGGCGGAACTCGCGTCGCCAGTGTCAGCGAGGACAGCAGACAGCCAGGAGACAATCGTCGCCGAGTCGACATTGCAGCGCCTCAGCAAGGTGGACCCGGTTTACCCGCAGCGCGCGCTGGAGCAGCTGACTTCAGGGTGGGTGGAATTGCAGTTCACCGTGGGCTCTGACGGCACCGTGCACGATGTGGTGGTGGTGGACGCGCAGCCACGCGCCACCTTTGACAAGAGTGCCATTACCGCCCTGCGCCGCTGGCGATACACACCGGTGATACGCGATGGCATCGCCGTGCCGCAGCGTGCGCAGGTCCGCATGCGGTTCACTGCCACGGACCAGAAGAAGCGCTGAACACCTCGTGCCAGCAGCCTTGAGATTCCTGGTCGTAGCCGACGACCCCCAGTTCGGCACCTGGCTGCGCCACCGCGTGGAGGCGCTTTGTGAAGACTGGGGTGTGGACACCGAATCAGTGGACGCGTTCGAACGCCGCCTCACGCCCGGCAGCATGGCCAGCTATGACCTGTTGCTGGTGGTACTGAGGTTTTCAACAGATGCCATTGCGCATGGAGCGCCGTGGCTGGAACGTCTCAGTGAAATTCCCGAACTGCCGCAGTTCATGGTTATTGCCGAAGACGGCGATGAACTCACCGCCGTGCAGTCCATGCGACTGGGTGCCGTGGATTATCTGCCGCGTCGCCTTATCACCCCCGAACTGCTGCGCGCCGGCATCAACCTGTGCCTTGAACAGCAGAATCTGCGCGACGATGCCGCGGCCGCGCCTGCTACACCGATCAGCCCGGTAACCAGCCTGCCCCGGGCGCTGATTCCCCGCTACACGCTTCTCGACACACTGGGCGAATCACCGCGTGCCACGGTGTACCTGGCCTCCAGTGAAGCACTCAACCGCAATGTCGCGCTTAAGGTCAGTCACCGATCTGAAACCGACGAGGCGCAGTTCTCGCGCGAATATGCTGCCATCGGCGCGATGCGCCATCCGGCCGTCGTGGACATCTACGACTATGGCGTGTTCGACAGTCGCGAATACATCGCCATGGAATATTTTCCCTGCGGCGACCTCAAGGCACGCATCCTGAATCCGATCACCGAAGGCGAGGCCATCGATTACCTCAGGCGTATCGCGGTGGCGCTGACGGTCATCCACGGCGAAGGCATACTGCATCGCGACCTCAAGCCGCCCAACATCATGCTGCGCGAGGATGGCCAGATCGTGCTGATCGATTTTGGCCTGGCCAAGCACCTGCACAGCGGCACGCGCAGCACGGCTGCGGGAGTGCTGCGCGGCTCGCCTTATTACATGAGTCCGGAACAGGCACAGGGCGAAGAACTCGACCGGCGCAGTGATCTCTACAGCCTGGGCGTGATCTTTTTCGAGATGCTCACCGGCAGCAAACCCTACCTGGGAACCACCGCTTTCGAGGTGCTGCAGCAGCATGTTTCAGCACCCGCGCCTGACCTGCCCGAAGGACTGCGGCATCACCAGGTGCTGCTCGACGGACTCATGGCCAAGGCCCGCGATGATCGCTTTGCCACGGCCGACGACCTGCTGGCGAGCCTGGCCCAGGCCGCGGTGAGCGAGTCCGCGGCGTGAACGATGAACCCCTGGCATTGCTGATTGCCGGATCCGGCAGCGTGGCATTGCGCATCGACGGCGCCAATGACGTCATCGCCGTATGCAATCTTGCGCGGCTGCTGGCGTGGATGAAGGTTGAGGATTTCCATCCAGGTCCCGGTACTGGATTGGCACAGGTGCTTGAGGTGCTGTTCGATGCTCCCGTTGCCCGGCGTATCCTGCTGCAGGTGGATGCGCTGCGCGCCACTTCGGACCCCACGCCTTCACTGGGCACATTGATGCCGGCGCGCATCGAGCGACTGGCGCCCCGGCAACGCTGCTTCGAATTGGCCATGCATCCACTGGCTTCGGAAATGGAACGACAAGTGGTGCTGTTGTTGTCGGATGCCAGCGAGCGGCAGGAACTTACCCTGGCACTGGAAGAAGCGCGCGCCACGCGCGACCTGGCGCTGGCCGCACTGCGCACTGATGCCGCCACCATGCGAACACTGCGTGAATCCGGCACAGCCGCCGTCGCCACCATCCGCTCTACATTGCGCCTGCCCGCGCGCACCCAGGAAGCATTGCAGGAAAAGCTGACCCGCATGCAGCACGAGGTCGACGCGCTGGGTGGACAGGCGCAGGTGCTCACACTCAACGCCCTGGTCATGGCCTGCGAGTCGCTCAACAGCGCGCTGGTTGCCCTGCGACGCAAGGACGTGCTCAGTGGCGATGAGCTGCTGCCACTTGCACCGCGCATCGACGCCGTTGCCGTGGCATTGGGGGAACTGCAGCGCATTGATGAGCAGCGCGCGGCAGCGCCGGCTGCACCTTCGTCCATCGCCCGCCGCGGCATCGTGCCGGGCGTGCCCTGGCATGAAGCCAGCGAGAGTCGCTGGCGAACCTATGTGCACCAGAACGGCGACTCCGTGGGCGTGCTGGCGCGCCTCAAGATGACCGGGGCCGAGCTGGTGCCGGCGCGTCACCGGCGGCACGTGGACGCCATACTGCAGCCGCTGCTGGACAACGCCTTGCAACACGGCATCGAGGATCTCGAGAGACGCCTCAAGTACGACAAGCCTGCGGCCGGGCAGATCACCGTGTCCTTTCGCGACATCGGCGCCGACGGCCTCGAAATGACCGTGCATGACGATGGTCGCGGCATCGATGTGGATCGCATCGGCCGCGCCGCCGTGACCAGTGGCTTGCTGACAGAAGCCACACTGGGCAAGCGCGATGAAGCCAAACTCATAGGTATGATTTTTCGCCCGGACTTCACAACCGAAGGTTTGCCGGGCAGCGAAGGTCGCGGTCGTGGCATTCCCTCGGTGCGCCAGACCGTGACGCGCCTCGGCGGCAAGATTGCCGTGGCCACGAAACGTCGCCGCTATACGCTCTTTACAATCCGCCTGCCAGCCCAGAACGGGGCTACCGCACGCGTCCTGCGCAGGGCGCACGCCACTTCTTGACAAGCCATTGTGCTGACGGGTGCAATGTTCCTGAAAGGATTCAGGGGTACGCATGCATCTGGTGGATACGACCCTATTTTTCTCGCCAACGAGTGGCGGTGTCAGGCGCTATCTGACCGCCAAGCATGCGTGGCTTGGAAACCGGGAACAATGGACTCATTCATTGCTGGTGCCAGGCGATGACACTCGCCTTGAGCGCGGCGGCGTCAGCACCATTGCCGGCACCAGGGTGCCCGGCACGTTCAATTACCGCCTGCCACTCACGCCACGGCTGTGGAGTGACATGCTCGAACAGCTGGAGCCAGACCTGATCGAATCAGGTGATGCATTCCATCCCGCCTGGTGTGCCGTGGGAGTCGCCAGGCGACGCCACATACCCTGTGTCGCTTTTTTTCACTCGCATCTGCCAAGACTGGTGGGTATGCGCTGCGGTTCCATTATCGGCAATGGGGCTGCGCAATACCTGCGCTGGATATACGAACGGTTCGACCTGGTCATGGCGCCCAGCCGCGCCATGTGCGACTACCTGCGCTCGCTGGGATTGTCGCGCGTGGCCCTGCAACCGCTGGGAGTGGACGCCAGCGTGTTTCATCCGGGCCGCCGCAACGAAAACCTGCGCGGCGAACTGGGCCTTGCCGCAGACACACGACTGCTGGTCTACGCCGGGCGTTTTTCCGAAGAAAAGAACATTCCGCTTCTGCACCAGGCAATGGCCCGGCTGGGGTCGCGCTATCACCTGCTGCTGGTGGGCGGTGGCGAAAATCGCCGCCCTGCGGCCAACATCACCATGCGCCCCTACAAGCGCGACAGCCACGAGCTGGCCACGGTGCTGGCCTCCGCTGATGCGCTGATCCATGCCGGCACTGCCGAGACATTCGGCCTGGTGGTGCTCGAAGCCATGGCCTGCGGCAGGCCGGTGGTGGGCATTCGTGCCGGCGCCGTGCCTGAGCTGGTCGATGAAACCGTGGGGGTGATTGCGGCACGCGCAGACGGCAGGCTGCTGGCCAATGCCGTTGTCGATCTGTACGACCGCGATATCCAGCTATTGGGAGCCGCCGCGCGCGCACGCGTACTGGCGCGGTTCACCTGGGAAAAAGCCCTGCAGCTGCAGCTTGCCGCCTATGCGGCCTTGAGCGAGAACACCCGCACCTTGCCAGAAGGCTGGGCCACCGCAAGGCGCTTGCCGTCGGGTGACCAGCAGGCCATGCCCGCAGGGCCATCAAGCAACTGAATATCCAGCGCCGCGCGGGTCTTTGAACCCGGGCGCCACAGAACCACGCGCCAGTCCCTGCCGGCGGAAATCATATAGGGCCCAACGCCCTGCCACGCCAGCGCCTCGATGCGCTCTTCGTGTGAATTGAGCTGCAGGGGTTCCGTGCCTTCGGGACCACGGCCGGAGAAATCCCACACGACAATGGCGGTGGCGCCCGTCGATGCTGTGGCCAGCAGCCGGCTGTTGGCGCTCCACGCAGTCAGGTGCACCTTGCCTTCATACCCGCTCATGCGGGATCTCTTCTGGCTGTTGAGATGCCGGAAGTTGATGGTCCCGTCGGAGAGCCCGCTGGCGGCGACTTTGAGATCCGGACTCACTGCCAGCGTAACGGGCGTGCCTTCGAGCAGGAATTCCGTCACCTTGCCGCCCGCATCAGTGCGGTCGACAAAAATTGCGCCATTGCCGGCAGCCACCAGCTCATCGCGCCCGCGCCAGGCAAGGTGCGACAACGGTCGACCGTGGCCGCTGAGTGCCAGCTGCTGCTGGCCCGCAGCGTCGAACACCAGCACGTCGCGCCCGGAAACGAATGCAAAGCGCTGGCCATCGCTGCGAAAGCCCAGGCCCGTTGGCCAGTGCAGCGCCTTGTGTGCAATGCGACCCTGCAACGTTGCACCAGGTTCGCCAGGTTTCGCACCCGCCTGCATGTTCCACAGCCGCACTGTGCCGTCCTGCCCGGCACTGATCAGCGCCGAGCCTTTGGGCTGCCAGTCCACCGCCAGCACCCCCGGCACGTGCATGCCTACCTGCGACACAGCGCCGCTGACGACATCAACACACAGCAACTTACCCTCGCCACCACCGATCACCAGCGAGCCTGAATCCGGCGACCAGGCCAGATCAGTGGGAAAGTCCTCGATTTGAAAAATCGCGCCGGGCACCAGCGCAGCAGCAGCGGCGTTCACGCTATGCAGGCCGAAAATCCCGCCAGAAATTCTTCGCGATCCAGCTTGCGACCGATGAAAACCAGTTGGCTGGCGCGGGAGGCGGTTGCCCAGGGCCGGTCGGGGCGGCCGTCAAACATCATGTGTACGCCGTGGAATACATAGCGGCGCTCGTCACCCTTGATGTTGAGCACGCCCTTCATGCGCAGTATGTCTTCGCCGCGGCTTTGCAGCAGGTATGACAACCAGTCGTTGACCTTGCGCGCGTCCAGCGGCCGATCCTCCTGGATGCCAATGGAACTGATTTCCGCATCATGGTGATGCGAGGCAAAGGCGCGCTGCGCCGCGGGCGCGGTGGCCAGCGCGAGGCCGAACTCTGCAGGCGCATGCTCGGTGAACAGCCCATAGGCACCTGGCGTCGCAATGTCGATGCAGAACTGGCCGCCCATGCAACCCATGGCCAGCGCCCAGGGTGTGTTTGCCGGCTGCAGGTGATCGCCACTTTCAACAGCATGCGCGGCTTCGGCGAATACGCGCACCGCCGGTTCGATGTGCGATGCCAGCGCTTCGCTGGTGGCCGCCGTGATGGGAAACAGTGCGATCTTGAGCGCCGCGTGCGTGTGATCATGATCGCCATGATCATGCGCATCATGATCGTGTGCGCCATGGTCGTGATCGCCGTGTTCATGGTCATGGGCATGCTCACCTGCCGCCCTGAGTATGTGGCGGCCCGCAGGCAACTGGTATGCACCGGCCCACTCGAAGGGATATTGCGGCTCGAGGAAAGTGGCATCCACTGCCAGCGCACGATCCAGGTCGAACGCGCCCAGCCCCAGCACCGCGTCGATGGGAACGTCGGCATTGACGGCGCGCACGATGCGCGCACTGCCATTGATGGCACGGATGCGATGCTCGATGCGTGCCAGGTCCACGTCCTGCACCAGGTCGGCCTTGTTGAGTATCACCACGTCGGCGAATCCCACCTGCACGGCCGGCTCGGTCAATTCCCCAAGATGCTGCTCGAAATGCCGCGCATCCACCACCGTAACGATGGCATCGACCACGAACTGGTCACGCAAGTCATCATCGAGGAAGAACGTCTGTGCCACCGGACCAGGATCCGCCATGCCGGTGGTCTCGATGAGCACATGATCGAACCGTTCGCGGCGCTTGAGCAGCTGCCCCAGCACACGGATCAGATCCCCGCGCACGGTGCAACAGATGCAGCCATTGCTGGTCTCAAAGATTTCTTCTTCCGCGCCGATCACCAGCTGGTGATCCACTCCCACTTCACCGAATTCGTTTTCGATCACCGCAATGCGCTTGCCGTGATTCTCCGACAGGATGCGATTGAGCAGCGTGGTCTTGCCCGAACCCAGGAATCCGGTGAGCACGGTGACAGGAATACGGGGACTTTGGTTTATGTGTGGACTGGGGCTCATGGTCGGTTTCTTTTCTCCAGCAATATCTGCACAGGCCGCAGCGACACCGCGCGCAGCATCAGCCACCAGCGTGCGCGACGCAGCCACGGCGCCGGTCGGGGCGGCACTGCGGCAAAGAACTCGCGCTCCAGTGAAGTGTGCTTTGGCAGACGGTCACTGGACAGGTGGTCACTCACGATGCACCCGCCGTATCCATTTCCCACACCGTGATGGGGCAATCGCGGTGCAACCAGAATCCCGCGCCCAGATGCCGGAACTTGCGACCCAGTTCGCGGCGGTACCAGGCGCCACCGCGCAGCGACACCGCAGGATCCGTGCGTGACTGGTCACAGTTGTGTTCCCAGTCCTCGCGCGTCAGCACGCCGAAATACAACAGGCCGCGGCACACGCGCGAAAGGTTGCGCAGCGCGCGCTGGGTCTCCACCGCATCCAGGTATTGCAGCACGTCATAGCAGATCACCAGGTCGAATTGCTCGCGGCGCGTGAAGTCCTGGATGCCGCCGTGTATCCATCCATAGCGCTGGCAGAGGTAGCCGCTGACCTCGAGCCCCGTATAACTGGCGCGCGGCAGGGCGCGCTTGAGTGGCGCACGCAGCAGACCCACGCCGCACCCGGCATCGAGGATGCGCTTCACCGGCAACCCCAGGTGTGCCGCAAAGGCCGCTATCAGGCGGCCGCGGGCATTCATTTCGGCGCGATTGGTCACCGCCGTCAGCGGATTGAAATAAAAACGCTGGTAATAGGCACGGTCGAACTGTTCTTTGCCGGGTTCTTTACGGGTCACGATCACTATCCGGTGGTGGCGCGGTACGATAGGGGCTCATGCAAAGCAGGCCCCCCCGTGTCGGTTTCGTCAGCCTCGGCTGTCCCAAGGCGCTCGTCGACTCGGAGCGAATCCTGACGCAGTTGCGCATCCGTGGCTACGAGATTTCGCCAAGCTATGAGTCCGCAGACCTGGTGGTGGTCAATACCTGCGGGTTCATTGACAGCGCCATTGACGAGTCGCTGGAAGCCATCGGCGAGGCACTCGAGGCCAACGGCAAGGTCATCGTCACCGGCTGCCTGGGTGCCAATCCCCAGCGCATCCGCGAGCAGCACCCGCGCGTGCTAGCGGTCACCGGCCCCCATGCCACCGAGCAAGTGCTCGAGGCCGTGAATGAGCACCTGCCACGACCCCATGACCCCTTCAACGACCTGGTGCCTGCCCAGGGCATCCGTCTCACGCCGCGCCACTACGCTTATCTCAAGATTTCCGAAGGCTGCAACAACAAGTGCAGTTTCTGCATCATCCCGTCGCTGCGGGGCCTGCTGGTTTCGCGGCCGCTGGTCGATGTGATGCACGAAGCCGAGCGGCTGGTGGCGTCGGGCGTGAAGGAACTGCTGGTGATCTCGCAGGACACCAGCGCCTACGGCGTCGACCTGCGCTATCCCGCAACCACAATACACGGCGAAAACTACGAGACGCGTTTCGTGGACCTGGCGCGCGCGCTGGGTACGCTGGGCGTGTGGGTGCGCATGCACTATGTCTATCCCTACCCGCATGTCGACAATGTATTGCCGCTGATGGCTGATGGCCGGGTGCTGCCCTACCTCGACATTCCTTTCCAGCACGGCAGTCCGACAGTGCTCAAGCGCATGAAGCGGCCCGCGCACGCGGAAAATACGCTGGAGCGCATCCACGCCTGGCGCCGCGTGGTGCCGGACCTGACGCTGCGCAGCAGTTTCATCGTCGGGTTTCCCGGTGAGACCGATGCAGAGTTCGAAGAGCTGCTGGCCTGGGTGGATGAGGCACAACTGGACCGCGTTGGCTGCTTCAAATATTCCCCCGTGAATGGCGCCAGGGCCAATGATTTACCCGGCCCGGTGGCCGCAGAAGTGATGGACGAGCGCTACGCGCGTTTCATGCAGCGCGCCGCGGCCATCTCCGAAGCAAGGCTGGCGGAAAAAGTCGGCAGGCAGCTCAAGGTGCTGGTGGATCGCGTTGATGGCAATGACGCCATTGCGCGCACCACAGGCGATGCACCCGAGATAGATGGCGTGGTCAACATCAAGCAGGCTGGCAAACTACGCGCCGGCGAATTCGCCACGGTGAAGATCACTACAGCGGGCACTTACGACCTGGCCGCAGTTCCAGCCTGAGTCGTCATTTGCGCGAGGCGTTGTTCTAGGCCTTGCACGCCCGCAAGGTTGATGCCGAATTTTTCCCGCAATGCAGTCGCCACCTGCGCGGTAGAATCGAGCCGGGATTCCTGCGCATTCCCCTGGGCGTCATACCAGGTCAGCAAGCCATCGCGGAGTGCGTGACGACCTTGCGGCGTTGGCAGCGCCGCGATCAGTGTCGTGACAAACCGCGACGCGGGATCGTGCGACAACCAGTAATTTGCAGCTTCAAAGTCCACCGCCAGCTGCGGCTGCAGATCGAAGCGGTACATCGGCCGCCACTGATCCCACAGGCGGGTTTCAAGAACCCTGTCTGCGCCGGATGTGCGCAATCGAAGCAACTCATGCGGCAGGGCCTGTTCCATGTCGCTCTGCAGGTCGAGCACACCGGTCAGCGATTGGCCGCCAAAACCCGCATCCACCAGCCAGTCACGGCCATCGCAGCGCACCTGTAATACGCGATGGGTGCGCGGCGTCACTGCATCGGCCTGCTGTCCCCATAACACGCGGGCGGCCAGATCCTTTACCACAAAACCCATTTCGCGCAACGCACTTCCCAATAACTGGTTTTGCTCGAAGCACCAGCCACCGCGCCGCCGGGTGATCAGTTTTTCCGCCACCGCCTCCGGATCAAGGCTGATGCGGATTCCCAGAAAGGCGTCCAGGTTTTCGAAGGGGATGGACAGCGCGTGCCGGTATGCGATGCGCTCCAGCGCGTCGCGACTGGCGACACGCGGTCCGTCATAGGCAATGCGTTCGAAATATGCCGACAGATTCACGGCCCGCCCCCGGCGCCAGTTATTCGACGGTGACGCTCTTGGCGAGATTGCGCGGCTGGTCCACATCGGTGCCGCGCAATATGGCCACGTGGTACGCCAGCAGCTGCAACGGCACGGTGTAGATTACTGGCGCCTGGAAATAACTCACGTGCCGGGGCATCTGGATCACATGCACGCCATCGCTGGACTCGATGCCCGACTCCGGATCCGCGAACACATACAGCTCACCGCCACGGGCGCGCACTTCCATCAGGTTCGACTTCAGCTTTTCGAGCAGGTCGTTGTTGGGCGCAACGGCAATCACCGGCATGTCCTGGTCCACCAGCGCCAGCGGTCCGTGCTTGAGCTCTCCAGCCGCATAGCCTTCGGCATGTATGTAGGAAATTTCCTTGAGCTTGAGCGCGCCTTCCAGTGCAATCGGGAACAGGGCGCCGCGCCCCAGGAACAGCGCGTGATTCTTTGCGACGAAACGCTGGGCAAGCTCGCGGATCTGCGCGTCCAGCGTCAGGGTCTTCTCTATCATCCCCGGCAACTCGATCAGCCGCGACACCAGCGTGCGCTCCTGCTCGCTGTCCATGCCATGGGTCTTGCCCAGGGCAATGACCAGCAGCGACAGCGCTGCTATCTGCGTGGTGAATGCCTTGGTCGATGCCACGCCGATTTCCGGTCCCGCACGCGTCAACAGCACCAGGTCTGACTCGCGCACCAGTGAGCTTTCCGGCACGTTGCATATGGCCAGCGTTGCGAGGTATCCGGTCTGCCGCGCCAGGCGCAGCGCCGCCAGCGTGTCTGCCGTTTCGCCAGATTGCGAAACAGTGACGAACAGCGAGTTGTCGGGCACCACGGCATTGCGATATCGATATTCGCTGGCAATCTCAACGCGGCAGGGAATACGACAGATCTGCTCGATGAAATACTGTGCCACCACGCCAGCGTGATAACTGGTGCCGCAAGCCACTATGCGTACGTATTGCACGCGCGGGAACACGTCGCTGGCCTTGTGGCCAAACACCGCTTCGAGCAGCCGGCCATTGGCCACCCGTTCCTGCAGGGTGTTGGCCACGGCGCGCGGCTGCTCGTGGATTTCCTTGAGCATGAAATGCTCGTATTCACCCTTTTCCGCCGCCTCGGCCGACAGTTCGCTGACCCTGATGGCACGTTCAACCGAGTTGCCGCTGGCATCAAGGATGCGTATGGATTCGCGGCGCACTTCCGCGATGTCGCCTTCCTCGAGGAACTGGAAGCGGCGCGTCACCGGCAACAGTGCCGAGGCGTCGGACGCGACGAAGTTCTCGCCCGAGCCATGGCCGATCACCACCGGGCACCCCATGCGCGCCAGGATCAGCCGGTCCGGTTCGGCTTCGCTGAGCACTACCAGCGCATAGGCGCCTTCAAGTTCTGCCACCGTGGCGCGCACTGCCTTGAACAGGTCGCCAAGGGTTCCCATGTGGTAGTGGATGCGGTGCGCGATGACTTCGGTATCGGTCTCGGAGGCGAACGTGTATCCCTGCGCCTGCAGTTCAGTGCGCAGATCCACGTAGTTCTCGATGATGCCGTTATGCACCACCGCCAGCCCGTCGCGTGATACGTGCGGATGCGCGTTGCGCTCACTGGGCGCGCCATGCGTCGCCCAGCGCGTATGCGCCATGCCCGTGTTGCCGGAGGTCGGAGATTCGTCCAGTGCTTGCTGCAGCATCCGGACCTTGCCTACTGTGCGCAGGCGCGCAATGTGCCCATCACCTGCAACCACTGCAATCCCTGCCGAGTCATAACCGCGATACTCGAGGCGCCGCAGGCCTTCCATGAGTATGGGCACGATGTCGCGTCCTGCGACTGCTCCAACGATTCCGCACATGCTTTGGCGCTCTCCGCCGGGCAAAGGGCCCGAGCCGGCATTGTACTGCCCGGGCAACGCGCCGGGCGACGCTACTTACAAGACCCTAGCGCTTGCGCCGCACCGGGCGCTGCCATCCGTCGATGGTGATTTGTCTTGCCCGGGCCAGGGTCAGCTTTCCCGCCGGCACGTCCTGGGTAATCGTTGAACCGGCTGCCGTGGTTGCATCTGCTCCTATGGTCACCGGTGCCACCAGCATGTTGCCCGAGCCGATGAACACGCCGTCTTCGATCACGGTACGTGTCTTGTTGACGCCATCGTAATTGCAGGTGATGGTGCCCGCGCCCACGTTGACGTTGGCGCCCACTGTGGCATCGCCAAGATAAGTCAGGTGATTGGCCTTGGAACCGGCGCCGATGCTGCTGTTCTTCAGTTCGACGAAATTGCCCACATGCGCGCCTGCTGCCAGCGTGGTGCCGGGACGCAATCGCGCAAACGGACCGATGACACAATCCACTCCCGCAGTTGCGCCATCCAGCACGCTGTTGGCATGCACCTGCGTGCCGGCGCCGAGGTCTACGTTACGCAGCACGCAGTTAGGTCCGATACGCACACGGTCACCCAGGTGCACCTGCCCCTCGAACACCACGTTGACGTCGATGAACACATCGCGCCCGGTCGCAAGCGCGCCGCGCTGGTCGAAACGCGACGGGTCGACCAGCGTCACCCCCGCGCGCAACAGCGCCTCGGCGCGTTCCTTGCGCAGTGCGCCTTCCAGCTGCGCCAGCTGCAACCTGTCATTGACTCCCAGCACCTCTGTTTCGTTTGTGGCAACCAGTGCCGCGACGCCGATGCGATCCTTTACGGCCATCGCGATGACGTCGGTGAGATAGAACTCGCCTTGCGCATTGTTCGTGCGCAGCTTGCCCAACCATGCACGCAGCAGGCGCGCCGGCGCCACCAGCACGCCGGTGTTGCCTTCACTCACTCGCAGCTGTGCGCGGGTCGCATCCTTCTGCTCGACAATGGACTTGACGCGGCCACGCACGCGCAGCACACGCCCATAGCCCGTTGGATCCGCCAGTTTCACGGTCAGCAGCGCCAGCTGTTTGTCAGAGGCCAGCGCCACCAGTTCGCGAAGCGTTGCCGCACGCAGCAATGGGACGTCGCCGTACAGCACCAGCACCAGGTGATTGTCCGGGATATCCGGCATGGCCTGTTGCACTGCATGCCCGGTACCGGCTTGCTTTGCCTGCAGCGACCACCTGATGGCCTGGCCAGGGGCTTCCTGTGCGGTCATGGAGGCACGCACCAGTTCACCACCATGTCCGTACACCACATGCAGTGCGGCAGGCTGCAGGCTGTGCGCCGTCTCCACCACATGCTGCAGCAACGGCTTGCCGGCCAGCGGCTGCAACACCTTGGGCAGATCCGAATGCATGCGCTTGCCCTGCCCCGCGGCGAGGATGACTACTGACAGGGGCTTGGGGCTACTGCTCTTGGCCATGGTTGAGGTTTATCCCCAGGATGTGATCGAAGTATTCGCCGGCGCCGACCCGGAACTGCCGTTCGCCCACGCGATGAAACCCGATCCTGTTGTAGAAGGCCAGCGCCGCCGTATTGCGCGAGTACACGCCCAGCAGCAGCCGCGCAAAGCCGGCATCGCGCGCATACGCTGTTGCCTGTTCCATCAACGCGCGCCCCAGACCCTCGCGCTGGTACGGGTGCAGAAGATAGATGCGCTTGATTTCCATATCACTGCCCGAGAGGTCAGCCAGCGGCAGGTCCGGCGGACTCAGCACCACGTACCCCACCGGTGCCTTGCCGGCACCGGCTTCCACCAGCCAGCAACGAAAACGCGGATCCGCCAGCCAGCCGGCATACACTGCCGGCGCATGGTGCTGCTCGGTGTGCGCCAGGATGTCCTCGGCGGGCAGCAGTTCTGCGTAGCTCTCCAGGAAAGTTGCCCGACCCACCAGCGCCAGGCGCGACTCATCACCGCGTCGTGCCACGCGTATTGCAGCTTTCGCAGCGCCCGCACTCACGACGTTACGCTGACCCCGAACAGGTGGCCGATCAGCGTGGTGGCGCCCATGGCCAGCACACCCCAGAACGCCACCCGCAGTGCCGCTCGCACCCACGGCGCGCCGCCAAGTCGCGCCCCAATGGCACCGAGCAATATCAACATCACCAGTGCGCTGGCAAATACAACCCCGGTCAATTGTCCCGCGGGAACCAGCAACACCAGCAGCAGCGGCAACGCTGCGCCTGCTGCGAACGATACGGTGGAAACGGCTGCAGCCAGTATCGGCTGCGCGCGGTTGTGCTGCGTAATGCCCAGCTCATCACGCGCATGAGCTGCCAGCGCATCGATGGCGCTCAGTTGCGTCGCCACCTGGTCCGCCAGGTGTGGCGACAGGCCGCGCTGTACGTAGATGCCGGCCAGCTCGCGATGCTCGGCCTCGGGCGTCGTCGCCAGCTCGTGCTTTTCGCGGGCAAGATCCGCGTCTTCGCTGTCGGCCTGCGAACTGACCGAGACGAATTCGCCCGCTCCCATGGACAGTGCGCCACCAACCAGGCCTGCCAAAGCGGCCATGATGGTCGCGGTGGTACCGACATTGGCCGCAGCGACTCCGACCACGAGGCTGGAAGTCGAGATCAGCCCATCGTTGGCTCCGAGCACGGCAGCCCGCAACCAGCCAACGCGGTCGATCCTGTGGAATTCGCGATGATGGACTCTCACTGGTAGCGCCTCCCCTGCCATTCAATGTAACCCGCGGCATGCCGTCCGCTGGGGTCATGGTGTGTCCAGTGCATCAGGCCTCCGTGGTTGTTCCAGACATACTCGCCGTAAAGAACCACTGCGTCCCCGGTGCGCAGCCCGTCAAGCCGCTGCGCCAGGTCGATATTGTGGGCAACCATCAGCGTCTGGCCGCTGGCTGTACGCACCACAAAACGCTGGTGTGGTGAGCCTTCCCGGTCATCAGCCAGCAGCCGGTCCACAGTTGCGCGCACGGTGATCAGCCGTCCATCGGCCTGATCGGCGAAGGCCCTGGCTGCCTCGTCCCGAAAGACCCCCTGGGCTGCGAAGGCGGCGCCTGGTCTGGGCCCCGGTGCCGACTGAGCAACATGAGGCCTCTGGTCGGAGGGTTGGCTGTAATACCAGCCAAGCGCGCCCAGGATAAACACTGCCGCGGCAATAAATTTCTTGTAGTTCATGGCGGCGAGCCCTTGATTAAGAACGATTTTCACTGCAGGCCAATGGCGGGTTAGGAAACTAAGTGGTCGCAAAATGGTCAATCAAAGTACCGGTACGGTGAATGGCCACCGGTGTTCCAATCGCATACTGTGCTGTCGAAAATGGGGTCAGGTTCGGTGAAAGATTCTCGCATCAAACAGCTTCTGGTTGCCTTGGCGTTGGCAGGCGCGTTGTCGGGCTGCGGCGCAGTCCTGGCTGCCCAGCCGGCGCCGGCCAATCCCGCCCATGGCACAGCCAAGGCGGGTTGGGAGCTGTTCGGCACTTACTGCACCGAGTGCCACAACGCCGACGACTGGGCCGGTGGCATTGCCTTCGACACCATGACCCAGAGCGACATCCCCCAGAACATCGATGTCTTCGAGAAGGTAGTTCGCAAGCTGCGCAGCCAGCAGATGCCTCCCGGTGGGCACAAGGTCCCCGACCAGCAGACGCGTGCGGCGCTGGTCTCGTGGATGGAACGCAACCTCGATGAAGCCGGCAAGGAGCACGAAGACCCTGGCCACGTGGGCCTGCATCGCCTCAACCGCAAGGAATACGGCAACGCCGTGCATGACCTGCTGGGCATCGATGTCGACGCGGCCAGCCTGCTGCCGCGTGACGAACCGCGCGATGGCTTCGACAACATCGCCGCCGCACTGCAGATCACCCCGTCATTCCTCGACCAATACATCTCGGCTGCGCGAACCGTGGTCGTGCAAGCCATGGGCAACAAGGATGCACTGCCCGCCGGCACCACCTATCGCGCGCAGAAGCCCAGCACGCAACTGTTCCACCAGGATGGCCTGCCACTGGGCACGCGCGGCGGCATTGCCGTGGATCACAACTTCCCGGCTGATGGCGAATATGTGCTCAACATCGCCAACATGGCGCAGGCGCTGTGGGTCTACAACATGGAGTTCGAGAATCCGCTGGTGGTTACGCTCGACGGCAAGCTGATCTACGAAACCACCATCGGTGGCGAAGACGACATGAAGGCCATCGACCAGAAGCAGGATCCTGCGGTCGAAGCCATCAACCTGCGCCT
>JBDTPN010000040.1:0-23523 GCA_039932715.1 Pseudomonadota bacterium
GTATCGAGACTTGGACTTGGCCATGAGGGGAGTGTCGCGCTTCACCTGCAACGGCACCTGACACACGATATGTCCTCAGACAATTCCTTCATGAAGTCCTCATTGCCGCCGGTTTCCGGAACCAGGCGCGGGGTGCACAGTCTCACCACTTTCAGGAGACACGCACATGGTCGTCATAGTCGCTTTGATCATCCACGGCACCGGAATGGCCATCATTCTTTCTACGGTGATGGGCGGCCGACGCTCCACGTCAAATCAGGTCGAATAGCAGATAGACGTGCAGCTAAGCCCCCGAAACGTCGAGCGCATATATGACGGTCATATCAGGCTGGTTTATGAGCTGGCCGTGTCCGAACTGGGCAGGGGTCAGGCAGCTGAGGACGTGTGCTGCGAAGTTTTCATGAGTCTGTTCCAGAGCGGGGCCTACGCTCCGCCACAGGAATCCTTGCCCACCTATCTGGGTATCATCACGCGTCTGCGCGCCCGGGACGCTGCATACCGTATTGAATCTTGATGGATGCCGTTTCGGGTGCGGCCATGAACTCCAGCACTGCACGCGCCGCATCCGCAGCATCGGAACTGGCGCTGACCGCCCCCGAGAACACAGTCATTGACTGAATGGAATCCGGCAACGGGCCAAGCACGGCAATGCCCGGAAGATTCATCAGTTCACTCAGCTGCTGGAATCCTAGCGCCACGCGTCCATCTGCGACCAATGAGCCCACTGGTATGCCCGGGGGCGGCACGACAATACGATCTCTGATCTGCTGCATGATGTTCCAGCGATTGAACAGCGTTTCCAGGTATTGGCCACTGGGACCGCTGGAATAGCTCAGCGACTCAGCTTCAAGCACGGCGCGGCGCACATCGTCTTCGCTCCCCACTTTGGGTAGGGCTGCGCCGGCGCGCACCGCCAGGGCGATGCCTGATTGCACAAGGTCGACGCGGCCCGCGAGCAACTTTCCCGACGCGATCAGCTTGTCGATGGCGTTGGCAGCCAGTACCACCACGTCCACCTTCTCTCCTGCCTCGACGCGTCGCGATACATCCACACCACCTGCAGCCTCGGTGACCAGCTTGCGCGCGAACTCTTGCTCATAGCGCGCGGCCAGCGCGGCAAGCAATTCGCGCGTCGCCATGGAAGAGATCAGCGTAAGGGGTCTTGTCATCTGGGAGGTCATTCGGTGAATTTCCGCATTGCATAAACATCGGCCTTGCGACGACCCGTCAGTTGCGCGACCACCGCCGCGGCGCGCGATGGCGGAAGTTCCCTGGCCAAGAGGTCGAGGGCGCGCGCAACGAATGCGTCGTCGGGCGCGCAATCCCCCGCCGGCGCGCCTGCTACCACCAGGGTTATTTCCCCACGCGCGAAATTGGGATCTTTGCCGCCGATATCCAGCAACTGGGTCACGCTGCCCCGATATACGCTTTCGTGGACCTTGGAGATCTCACGCGCCACGGCCGCGCGCCGCTCCGCTCCGAACTCCAGCGCAATATCAGCGAGTGTTTCCATGATGCGATGCGGTGCCTCGAAAAAAACCAGCGTGCGCGATTCGCGCAGCAGCAAGCGCAACTGCTCACGCCGCGCCGCCGATCGCGCCGGCAGGAATCCCTCGAAGCAGAACCGGTCCGGCGCCAGGCCGCTCATGGCCAGCGCGGCCAATACTGCAGAAGGCCCGGGCACTGCGTGCACGGCCACGCCTGCGTCCAGTGCCGCGCGCACCAGCACGAAACCCGGGTCCGACACCAGCGGTGTCCCCGCGTCGCTGACCAGCGCTATGCGCGCACCCCGCGCCAGGCGCGCCAGCAGCTCATCCCTGCGATTGCCCTCGTTGTATTCATGCAGCGACACCAGCGGCCGGTCGATGCCCAGCATGCGCAGCATGGCGCCGGTGTGGCGCGTGTCTTCCGCGGCAATGAGGTCTGCACTGGCCAGCGTATCGCGGGCACGCGGCGACAAATCGGCCAGATTGCCGATGGGAGTCGCAACAACATCGATTCGGCCCGGGCCTGCAGGCACTATAATCTCCGGGCGTTAGCGCGCCTCAAGGGTGTTCATCAGCTTGCCCCGTCGTGGACCAAACATGCAACCAGCTTTCAGTCATCGCCGCACTTCATATCTAGTTCTCACGTTGTGCGGATTCGCGCTCGCATTGCTTGCGGCCTGCGTTTCGAACCAGGCACCGGGAGAAGGTCCCGCTTCTGCTGATCGGGCGGAACGACTGCTGCGCCAGAACAACCCCACCGCGGCCGCACAGATGTATGAGCGACTGGCGGCTGACAACATGCCGCCAGTCAGCGTCGATTTCTGGCTGGCGGCCGCACGCGCGTGGTTGACCGCAGGCAAGCCCGCCGATGCGCAGCGCGCAACAGACGCCGCAGGCACCACATTGACGGCAAAACAGGGTTTCGAGCGCGGCCTGTTGCGCACCGAGATACTTCTGGAGCAAGGCCAGTTCCTGCCGGCCTGGCGCCAGGTCGCCGCCATTGCCGAGCCGCGCGAAGCTGCTGACGCCGTGCGGCTGTTCAGGCTCAAGCAGCAGGTGGCGCTGCGGGCCGGACAGCCACTTGATGCAATCACGGCCGAACAGGCACGCGAGCGCGTGTCAGCCTCTGATGCCGAGCGTGCCGCCGCGCGTCGCGATCTGCTTGCAGGGTTGCGCGAGGCATCCGATCGTGGCGTGCGCCTCGACCCCACTACCGCCCGCGACGCGGTCGCGCGCGGCTGGCTTGAAATGGGCCAGATTGCAGCCTCGGCCGGACGCAGTCCGCAGGGCGCGGCACCGGCCATCCAAAACTGGCGCACGCGTTACCCGGGCCATCCGGCCGGCACCGTGGCCTTCGCGGAAATCGTCACTCCAGCCACGGCCACGGCTCCCCTGCCCACCAGTGGCAACCAGTCCATGGCTTTGCTGCTGCCACTGACCGGGCCACAGAGCACATCTGCAGCGCTGGTGCGGGATGGCTTCCTGACCGCCATTGCCGAGATGCCTGAAGCTGCGCGACCGCAGGTGCATGTCTATGACACCGGCACCTTGCCCGTGGGCACTGCGCTGCAAAATGCGGCTACGGATGGCGCGGGGTTCGTGGTCGGTCCACTGACGCGCGCCGAGGTTCAGACTGCCATCGAGCAGCGCGTCGGCGGCACGCCCCTGCTGCTGCTCAACAACGTGACTGGCGACATGAGCGCCGGCCCGGGTGTGTATCAATACGCGCTTGCGCCCGAGGACGAAGCCCGTCAGGTGGCGCGCCAGGCGCTTAGCGCAGGCCAGAAGCGCGCCCTGCTGTTTGTGCCCGTGGGTGACTGGGGCACGCGCGTGGGCAATGCCTTCACCGACGAGCTGACGCGCGGCGGTGGCCAGGTGGTGGCGCACGCCAGTTACGATCCGGCGCGCAATGAATTCAACGCGGTGATCACGCAAGCCCTGGGTGTCAACGAGAGTCGTGCGCGGTTTGGCCGCGTGCAGCAGGCGGTGGGAACCGAGTTGCAATTCGAACCGCGCCCCCGTGGCGACGTGGACCTCATCTTTGCCGCGGGCCAGACTTCCCTGTCGGTGCGGCAGCTGCGCACCCAGCTCAATTTCTTCAGCGCCGGCGATATCCCCACGTACATGACTTCCGATGGGCTGGATGAAGACCCCAACGCCAATCGCGACCTCAAGGGCATGCTCTATCCGGAATTGCCCTGGGTGCTCGAAAGCAGCGGACCGGTGGCAGACACGCGGCTGCGTACACAGCCCAAGTGGGATGCAAGCGGCCAGAAGATGTCGCGCCTGTTTGCCTTCGGCTACGACGCGGCCGTACTGGCAGTACAACTGCGTGCCAGGCAACCGGCGCTTCCACTGCAGGGCCTTACCGGCAAGTTGAATCTCTCGCCTGGCGGCCGCATCGCGCGCGAACTTGACTGGGCGCAGATCAGCGGCGGCGTGCCCAAGCTGATGACCCCTGCTCCGGGCCCCTGAGCTTTCGGGCCCCGGCTATTGGACTGCAGGGCTCCCGGCACCATCGCCACAGGCGCCAGGGCTGAGCTGGCCGCGGCAGAGTTTCTCGAGGGTCAGCGCCTCACCATACTGCTGCGCAATTATCGTTGCCGCATGGGCGAACTGGATCTGGTCGCCCGCGCGCAGGATGGCACTGTGGTGATCGCGGAAGTGCGCATGCGCAGCAGCGACAGCCATGGCGGCGCGGCCGCCAGTGTCAATGCGCGCAAGCAACGCCGCATCATTCGCGCCAGCCGGCATCTGTTGACCATGCAACCGCAGCTGGCGCGCTGTGCCATCCGTTTCGACGTGCTTGACCTGCGTCCACAAGGCGATGCTTTCGCCATCAACTGGATACGCCACGCCTTCGTTACTTGACGACCTTGAGCTTGGCGCGCTTGGGTGGATCCGGGGTGCGCGGCGCGGCATCCTCTCCGTTGGTGGCCGGCTCGGTGCTGCCAGGTTGGCGCGCGGCTTCCTCGTTGAACACCATGCCCTGTCCAGTCTCGCGCGCGTAGATGCCCAGCACCGCCGTGATGGGCACTCGTATGTGGCGGCTGGTGCCACCGAATCGTGCGCTGAATTCCACCAGGTCCGGCCCGATCAGCAATGCCTGGGTGGCGGAAGCGGAGACGTTGAGCACGATGCGTCCTTCCTTGACGTATTCGCGCGGCACCTGCACGCCCTCTGGCAGGGCGTCGACGATAAGGTGTGGCGTGTAGCCGCAGTCAACCATCCACTCGTGCATCGCACGCAGCAGATAAGGCCGGCGCGACAGCTCAGGCAATGCGCATCTCCCGCTCCTGCTCCGACAAGGACATGCGGAATGCGGGGCGCGAGAACAGGCGGTTGGCATATTTGTGCAAGGCCACGCCATCCTTGGGCAACTCGATCTGGTAGCGCGGCAGGCGCCACAGCAACGGCGCGATGGTCACGTCGACCAGGGAAATCTCGTCGCTCATGAAGTAAGGCTTGTTGCGCACGAAATCCGCGGTCTGCAGGATCAGATCGCTCAACTCGCTGCGCAGTCGCGGGGCTTCGCCGCCCTGCGGCCCTTCCTTGTCCAGCTTGGCGGCGAGACCGTACCAGTCGCGCTCGATGCGATGCAGGGCCAGCCGGAACTGTGCGCGCGACACCGGGTCCACCGGCATCAGCGGCGGATGCGGAAAGCGCTCGTCCAGGTACTCGATAATAATGCGCGAGTCGTAAAGCACGAGATCGCGGTCGACCAGCGTCGGCAGCGTGTGATCGGGATTGAGGTCCAGCAGATCGTCCGGGAAACGCCCGGGCGTGACGCTGACCACCTCGATCTCGACGTCTTTTTCCGCCAGTACGATGCGGGTCCGGTGGCTGGCGGGCTCATCCGGAGCCGAAAACAATGTCATCACGGCTCGGCGACTCGTCAATTCAAGGACACTCCGGTTAGTACGCAGCCCGGCTTAAGGGGCCAGGCCAAAACGAACTTCAGTGAACGTCCTTCCAGTATTCCTTCTTGAGCATCCAGGCAAAACCGGTAAATACGAGCAGGAACAATACCACCCAGATGCCAATACCACGACGTCGCACCTGCGAGGGATCACCCGCGTAGTCGAGAAAGTTTACGGTATCACGCACGAAGCCGTCGTACTGCGCCGCGTTGAGGCGACCGGGTGACACCACTTCGAAGCGTTCCACCCGCTTGCCCGCCTCGGTGGCCTCGCCAGGGGCAAATACCGCGCGCTTGACGCCCTCGAGGTCGGACAGCACCGCCGGCATGGCGGCCCCATCCAGCGCCAGGTTGTTGCTGCCGGTGGGCCTGGTGTGATCGACGTAGAAGCCCTTGAGGAAGCGATAGACGTAATCCCTGCCCCTGGAGCGCGTGATCAGCGACAGGTCAGGCGGGACACGGCCAAACCACGCCTCGGCTTCCGTGGCCGGGAATGAACTGACAATGTAGTCGGTGGCTTTGGCGCTGCCCGGGATCAGGTTGGTCACGAGCTGGGGCGTGGTGATATTCAGGTCGGTTGCCAGGCGCGAGTAGCGCATGTATTTGAGCGAATGGCACCCGAGGCAGTAGTTGACGAAGTTGGCCGCGCCACGTTGCAGCGACGCGGTGTCGCTGACCTGGTTGCCTGCCCGCCACCCCTGCCAGTCAACGCCTTCGCCTTCACCATGAGCAGCTTGCGCCGCATGCTCCGTGGCGGCAGCGGTTTCCTCCGCGGCTATGACAAATGCCGGGCCCATCAGGACGCCGGCCAGCAACACCAGGAAGCCCGGTGACTTCATCCTTTGCAACGCTTCAATCATGGGAGGACGTCACTCTGTCGGGAACGCGGCGCGTGGATTCACCACGCGTGTACAACGGCATCAGGATGAAGAAGGCGAAATACAGCGCCGTGAGCACCCGCGCTGCCGCTACATATATCCCTTCGGGTTTCTGCAGGCCCAGGTAACCCAGGCCAATGAACGAGATCGCAAACACCGCCAGCGCAATCTTCCACGTGGGGCCGCGATAGCGGATGGACTTGACCGGCGAACGGTCGAGCCATGGCAGCAGCAGGAAGAAAATCAGCGAGGCCGCCATCAACAGTGCGCCCAGGCGCTGGTCGGGCACAGCACGCAGGATTGCGTAGAAAGGCGTGAAATACCACACCGGCGCGATCTCATCGGGCGTCGACAACGGGTTCACCGGCTCGAAGTTGGGACCTTCGAGGAACAGGCCACCGAAGGTGGGCACGAAGAACACCACGATGGCAAAAAGCACCAGGAACAAGCCCACGCCCACCAGGTCTTTGACGGTGTAATAAGGATGGAATGGGATGCCGTCCAGCGGTTTGCCGTCGGCGCCCTTCTTTTCCTTGATCTCGATGCCGTCGGGATTGTTGGACCCGTTGTGGCGCAATGCCACCAGGTGCAACGCCACCAGCAGCAGTAACACCAGCGGTATGGCCACCACGTGCAGCGCGAAGAAGCGGTTGAGCGTCGCGTCGGCAATGCCGTAGTCGCCGCGGATCCAGTCCACCAGGCCCGGGCCGATCACCGGAATGGTGCCGAACAGGTTGACGATCACCTGTGCGCCCCAGAACGACATGTTGCCCCAGGGCAGCACATAGCCCATGAAACCCTCGGCCATCAACGCCAGGTAGATGGCCATGCCGAACAGCCACAGCAATTCGCGCGGCGCCTTGTATGACCCATAAAGCAGCGCGCGGAACATGTGCAGGTAGACGACGATGAAGAAGAACGATGCGCCGGTGGAATGCATGTAGCGCAGCAGGTCGCCATAAGGCACCTCGCGCATGATGTATTGCACTGAATCAAACGCCGTGGTTTCGCCGACCTTGTAGTGCATGGTCAGGAAAATGCCGGTGACCAGCTGGATCACCAGCGCCACCAGCGACAGCACGCCAAAGTAGTACCAGAAGTTGAAGTTCTTGGGCGCGTAGTAACCAGTGAGCTGGTCGCGCATGAACTGGTCGACTGGCAGGCGCTTGTTGAGCCAGGCCAGGAATCCCGTGCGCACGGGCAGCGCGTCGTTGTTACCGGCCATTACGCTGCACCAGTTGATGCGGCATCGACGCCGATAACCAGCGTATTTTCATTGGGATAGGAATAAGCCGGGATGCGCAGGTTGGTCGATGCCGGCGAGCCGTTGAACACCCGGCCGGCCAGATCGAAGCGCGAGCCATGGCAGGGGCAGAGGAATCCACCCGGCCAGTCCGCGCCCAGTCCAGGCATGGCCTTCTCGAACCGCGCCTTGGGCAGGCAGCCCAGATGCGTGCAGGTGCCTTCGACCACCAGGAATTCATTGCGCACGGCGCGGTCGGCGTTCTTTGCGTATTGCGGCTGTATCGAATCGGCGGAAGTCGCATCCTTGAGGTTCCCGTCGTGGCCGGGCAGCGAGGCCAGCATTTCCGGGGTGCGATGCACTATATAGATGGCCTTCTTGCGATAGGTCACCGTTAACATCTGGCCCGGCTCGATCTTGCTGACGTCCACTTCGACGGGCGCACCGGCTGCGCGGGCGCGTTCGGAGGGACTCCATGACGCGATGAACGGGACGGCGGCAAAAGCCGCGCCGACGGCGCCGGTGGCAACCGTGGCCATGATGAGAAAGCCGCGCCGATCCTGGTCGATTTCGGCTTCGGCCTGTACGGAGTGATCACTCATTTGGATTCGAGACTCTTGCTGCTGATCGGCGCCCGGGCGATCAGGCAACGCTTGAGGCGCCGCACCAGCCCTGACAGCCTCGCAGTATACACTAACGACCTGTAGCCAGAATCAAGGGGAGTCATGGCGGGCACGTTCAAACGCAGCGCGGTTTTCCTGGCGGGATCCATTCTCGCAGGTCTGGTGCTGGCTTCGCTGGCCGCCATGCTCTGGCCAGAACTGATCCGTCCACAGGCCGCCGCGGTTCCGGTTGCCGAAGTCCCGAAATTACAGCCGACTCCGGTGGCAGCAGTGACAATTGTGCCAGAGAAGTTGCCTTCGGCCGACACAGCACCGCTGGAACGCGCGACTGTTGGTAGCCTGGCCGACGCGGTGCGTGCCAGTGCGCCGGCAGTAGTCAACGTCTATGCACAACGCACCGTGACCGAGCGCGTGCCAACTCTCGGACTTGAGCAGTTACTGGGCGGACCGGGCCAACCCCGCTTTCGCGAGCGCGTGCAGACCAGCCTGGGTTCGGGAGTCATCGTGGACCGCGAGGGCCACATCGTGACCAATCAGCACGTTATCGCCAACTACGACCAGATCAGCGCCCAGCTGGCGGACGGAAGGGTTGCCAGCGTCAAGGTGGTGGGCAGCGACCCGGATACGGATCTTGCAGTGTTGAAGATCGACCTGCCACGCCTTCCAGTCATGACCCTGGGTCGCTCGGACCTGATGCAGGTGGGTGACGTGGTGCTGGCCATCGGCAGTCCGCTGGGGTTGTCGCAGACCGTGACCCACGGCATCGTCAGTGCCACCGGACGTGCCCAGCTGGGCGTCGCGACTTTCGAGAATTTCATTCAGACCGACGCAGCCATCAACATCGGAAATTCCGGCGGTGCGCTGGTCAACACGCGCGGGGAGCTGATCGGCATCAATACCGCAGTGCTGGGCAAGAACCTGGGCGCCGAGGGCATTGGCGTGGCGATTCCGGTGGACCTGGTGCGCGGGGTAATGCGCGAGATATTGCAGCACGGTCGCGTGATCCGCGGCTGGGTGGGTATCGTCCCCGAAGACATCAGTCCCGAGCATGTGCGGCAATTGAACCTGCCGCATGCTGGTGTCGTGATCAGCAATCTCTACCGCGATTCACCCGCCTTGCAGGCCGGGCTCACGCGCGGCGACATGATTGAGAGCGTGGACGGACGTCCGGTGCGCAACGCACAGGACACGCTGGCCCAGATCGCGAGGCGCAAACCCGGCACCGCAGTGACACTGGTGGGCATGCGCGGCACCCAGCGCTTCAGCCTGCAGATGAAGGTCGTCGAGCCGCCCCGGCTACCGGCCAAATAGTCCGTCCTGCAGCGAAATTAGTTGGGCACGCGCCGGATCTGCGCGCCTAGCTGCGCCAGTTTTTCCTCGATGGATTCATAGCCGCGATCGATGTGGTAAATGCGATCAATCACCGTGGTGCCTTCGGCCACCAGCCCGGCCAGCACCAGGCTGGCCGATGCCCGCAGGTCAGTGGCCATCACCGGCGCGGCCGTCAACCGTGCCACCCCTTTGATGATGGCGGTGTTGCCTTCAAGGCGGATCTCCGCACCCATGCGCCGCATTTCCAGCATGTGCATGAAGCGGTTCTCGAACACGGTCTCGATAATGGTGCCGACTCCATCGGCGACTGTGTCCAATGCGGCGAACTGTGCCTGCATATCCGTTGGAAACGCTGGATAAGGCGCGGTGCGCACATCCACCGACAGCGGCCGGCGGCCACGCATGTCCAGTTCGATCCAGTCCGGTCCGCGTCCAATGGTGGCGCCGGCTTCTTCAAGCTTCTGCAGCACCGCATCGAGGTGCTCTGGCCTCGTGTGATGGGCCCGCACATGGCCACTGGTGATGGCACCGGCCACGAGGAAGGTTCCGGTTTCGATGCGATCCGGCTGCACTTCGTAACGCGCGCCGTGCAATTTCTGCACGCCCTGGATCACGATGCGATCCGTGCCGGCACCCATGATTTTCGCGCCCATGGCGATCAGGAATTCAGCCAGGTCCACCACTTCCGGTTCGCGCGCCGCGTTTTCAAGCACCGTCTCGCCCTCTGCCAGCGAGGCCGCCATCATCAGGTTTTCCGTGCCGGTGACCGTCACGGTGTCGAGCACCAGGTGTGCCCCACGCAGGCGCCCGGCGCGCGCGCGGATCATGCCGTTCTCTATATGGATGTCCGCGCCCATGGCCTGCAGGCCGGCTACATGTATGTTGACAGGTCGCGCGCCGATGGCACAACCACCGGGCAGTGAAACGTCAGCCTGCCCAAATCTTGCCAGCAGAGGGCCTAGCACCAGTATCGACGCGCGCATGGTCTTCACCAGCTCGTAAGGCGCCACATACTCGCGGATGCTTGCAGTATCGACCTCGACGCGCATGCGTTCGTCAACCGTCACCGACACGCCCATGCGGCCCAGCAACTCGATCATGGTGGTGACGTCGTGCAGGTGCGGGACATTGCCAACGGAAACCGGTCCATCGGCCAGCAGCGTGCCGGCCAGTATGGGCAATGCCGCGTTCTTGGCGCCAGAGATCCTGACCTCTCCTTCGAGGGGTCGTCCGCCGATGATCTGCAGTTTGTCCATTACTTTGTGGCCATTACGCGTTGCCCCGCGCCGCAAGTTCATCCGGGGTCAGTGTTTCCAGCGCCAGCGCGTGAATCTCTCCGCCCATGCGCTCGCCCAACGCGCCATACACCAGCTTGTGTCGCTGCAGCGGACGCAGACCGGTGAATGCCAGGCTCACCACCGTGGCTTCGTAATGCACATTATCGGCGGAACGCACGTTGACAAGGGCTCCCGGCAACGCGCCGCCGATCAATTCTTCAATCTGTTTGGGTGACATCTGGCTTTGGGCTCGTGGTCGGGAACTGCAGGCAGTTTAAGCTATGATCCGGGCACAGACATGAACACAGCAAGCGACAGTGCGGCGCTGATCGCGGCAGGTCGCCGCGCCCTCGAGATCGAGTCGCGGGCGGTAGCCCAACTGGGTGCGCGCGTGGACGCCACTTTCGTCGACGCCTGCCGGCTTTGCCTTGACGCAACCGGCCGGGTGGTGGTCACAGGGCTGGGCAAATCGGGCCATATCGGCAACAAGATCGCCGCCACGCTGGCCAGCACTGGAACCCCGGCGTTCTTTCTGCACGCGGCGGAGGCCAGCCACGGCGACCTGGGCATGGTGGCCCACGGTGATGTGGTCCTCGCGATTTCCAACTCCGGCGAGACCGCCGAGATCATTTCCCTGCTGCCGCACCTGCGCCGGCTCAATACCCCGGTTATCGCAATGACGGGCAACCCGAAATCCACACTGGCGCGCGAGGCGACGGTTCATCTGGATGTGGCCGTCAGCGAAGAAGCCTGCCCACTCAACCTAGCGCCCACGGCCAGCACCACTGCAACGCTGGCTATGGGCGATGCACTTGCCACAGCGGTGCTTGAGGCACGTGGCTTCACGGTCGAGGATTTCGCGCGCTCGCATCCCGGCGGCACGCTGGGACGCAAGTTGCTGCTGCACGTGCAGGATGTGATGCGCCAGGGTGAGGAACTGCCGCGGGTAGGCGCGACCGCGCCGCTGGCGCAAGGACTGGTCGAAATGAGCCGCAAGCGGTTGGGCCTGACTGCAGTGGTGGACGAACACAACCGTATCCTGGGTGTGTTCACCGACGGCGACCTGCGACGCACGCTGGATCGGGGCCTGGACCTGCGCACCACGGCAATGCGTGAAGTGATGACTGCCAACCCGCGCTGCATTGATCCGGGTGCATTGGCCGCCGACGCGGTCAACCAGATGCAGGCCCACCAGGTTACCGCGTTGCTGGTGGTCGACCAGGATCGCAACCTGGTGGGCGCACTCAACATCCACGACCTGCTGCGCGCCGGAGTGGTGTGATGGCGCCCAAGGATCCGATGCGCGTACCGGCGGCACTGACGCCGCGGATTGCCCGGCGACTGGCGTTGCTGGTGCTGGATGTCGATGGCGTGTTGACCGACGGCAGCCTGTGGTTCGGTCCACGCGGCGAGACGCTCAAGCGCTTTCATGTGCGGGATGGCCACGGCATCAAGCTGGTCCAGGCCACCGGCCTGCAGGTGGCGCTGATCTCCGGACGGCGCTCCCAGGCCGTCAGCACCCGAGCGCGCGAACTGGGCATCCGCCACGTTTATCAGGGCGTGAGTGACAAGAACCAGGTGCTCGAAAAACTACTGCGCAAACTGCAGATCACCGACACCCAGATGGCCTGCGTGGGCGACGACACGCCGGACATTCCGTTATTCGTGCGCGCCGGATTTGCGGTTGCAGTGCGCGATGCGCACCCCTTGGCCCTTGCCGCCGCCCATTGCTGCACATCGCGAGAGGGCGGCCGGGGCGCGATACGCGAAGTGTGCGACTGGCTGCTGGCCGCGCGATGAAACGGATTCACTGGCTCATTGGCCTGGCTGTCATTGCCGTGCTGGCACTGGCCTTCATGCTGGGTCACGGCGGCAGCACACCTGGCGCCGCCACCGCAAGCCAGGCCGCGCCGACGTTCAAATACAATTTTGTCGCCAACGACGTGATCGCGCGCCAGACGGGCAGCGACGGGAAATTGCAGTATGAAATCGAAGCGGAGCGCGTCGAGCAAAACCCCGACGACAACCAGGTCGCCGCCGTCAACCTGACAGTGCATTACGAATCGCCCGAAGAGAAAACCGCGGCTACCTCAAGCAACTGGAAGCTGACTGCCAACAACGCCACGCTCCCCGAGGATGGCAAGCTGCTCAAACTGCGCGGCGCAGTGCGGGTCACGGGCCGGCCGCCGGCTGCCAGCGGCCCGGTCGAAATTGCCACCGAAAGCCTCGACTACGACACGCAGACCCAGGAAATCACCACGCCCGAAATCGTTGACATGCACATGGGCCAGCAGCATCTGCAGGGCCTGGGGCTGCAGGCCAACATACGGCTGGGCACGCTGCGGCTGGAGACACAGGTCCATGGCAGCATTGCGCACTGACCTGCGCTGGGCAGCGCTGGGCTGCGCTGCTTTCCTGGGCATGAGCACGGGCGCGGCCGCGGCACAGTTGCGTCCGGGTGAGCTGATTGACATCGACGGCGAAGACCTGCGCATCGACTACCAGCGCAACACCCTGCAGTTGCGCAAAATCGTCATGAAAAACTCCGATGGAACCATGCTGATCCGCGCGCAGGAAGCCAAGGCACACAGCGTCGAAATGTCGACCAAGGACAGTCAATGGGAATTCAGCGGCGATGTGCACATCGAGGTCAATGGCGCCATCCTCGATTCGGCCACCGCTACGGTGACCTTCAAGGCCAATGGCCTCGACAGTGCGCATGCAGTGGGTACACCGGCGCAGTTCTCGCACATGCTCAAGGGCGCAACGCAGCGCAGCCAGGGCCGCGCGCGCACCATTGACTACGATGCGGACAAGGCGCAGCTGCATTTGTCCGGCGGAGTGTTCTATTCGGACGGCCGCAACGACATCAACACCTCCATGCTCAACTACAACATGGCCGACCGCTCCATCGACAGCAGTCCTGGCGCGGGCGAACGCGTGCGACTGCATCTGCAACTGGGGAGCGCACCTGCGGGTGCGCCACCTGCTGCGAACCCCGCTGCGCCATCCGGGGCCGCGGCCCCAGGCAAGAAATGACCGTCTCCACACTTCGCGCCACCAACCTGCGCAAGAGCTTTCGCGGACGCTGCGTGGTCGAAGATTTATCGCTGCAGGTGCAGTCAGGCGAAATAGTCGGCTTGCTGGGACCCAATGGTGCGGGCAAGACCACGGCGTTCTACATGATCGTGGGCCTCATCAGCGCTGATCAGGGCAAGGTCGAACTCGACGACCAGGACCTGACATCACTGCCTATGCATCGGCGCGCACAACTGGGCGTGGGTTACCTTCCACAGGAAGCATCCATATTTCGCCGCCTCTCGGTGGCCGACAATATCCTGAGCATTCTTGAAACGCGCGACGACCTGGATGCCGCAGGGCGCGCTTCGCGATTGGAGGAAATCCTCGCGGACCTGCGCATCGGACACGTGCGCGGCAACAGCGGCATGTCGCTGTCGGGCGGCGAACGGCGACGCGTGGAGATCGCGCGCGCGCTGGCCGCCGCACCGCGCTTCATTCTGCTTGATGAACCTTTCGCGGGCGTCGACCCCATTTCAGTGCTTGACATTCAACGCATCGTGCGGGAATTGTCCCAGCGCGGGATCGGCGTGCTTATTACTGACCACAACGTGCGCGAAACCCTTGGCGTTTGCAACAGGGCGTGTATCGTTGATCGCGGAACTGTGATCGCATCGGGCAGTGCGGAGGAAATCCTTGCCAACGAGCGAGTCCGTGAGGTGTACTTGGGTCACGATTTTCGAATGTAGTTGCATGCCAATCAATGCTTAAAGCCTCCCTGCAGCTACGCCTGGGCCAGCAGCTGACGATGACGCCGCAGCTGCAGCAGGCGATCAGGCTATTGCAGCTGCCCTCACTCGAACTCCAGGCGCACATCCGCGAACTGCTTGAAACCAATGTGATGCTCGAAGTCGACGACGACGCCGAGGCCACGGCGGAGTTCGAGGCCCTGGGTTCGGATCCCAACGAACGTGAGCCGCCCGAGCGCGGTGAAGCCAGCGAAGATAACAGCGATGATCGCCCGGGCGTGACTGACGAACCCACGACCACCGTGGAAGTCATTGAGGATTCCTGGACCGAAACCACCGCCGCGGCCGGCGAGACGCCGTGGAATTCCGATGATGATGAGCGGCAGCAGGAATTTCACAACGAGCGTGGCGAGTCGTTGCACGAGCACCTGCTGTGGCAACTGGAACTGGCCCCCCTCGAAGAACGCGAACGCGCCATAGGCCGCGCCATTATCGATGCCGTCAATGACGACGGCTATATCGGCGACTCCCTGGACACCATAGCCGCAACGCTGCAACCAGAGATCAATGCCGGCGAGGCGGAGATCGAAGGTATGCTGGCAGTGGTGCAGTCGTTCGATCCGCTGGGCGTGGCGGCGCGCACCGTTGCCGAATGCGTGACCCTGCAACTGCTCGTGCTTGAGCCGCAGACTCCCGGGCTGGCCACGGCGCTGACCCTGGCCGCACACCACCTTGACCTGATGGCGCTGCGCGACATGACCGTGCTGCGTCGCGAACTCAAGGTCAGCGAAGATGAATTGCAGGTGGCATTGGCACTGGTGCGCGGCTGTCATCCGCGCCCCGGTGCGCAGATCAACTCCTCTGCTGCGGAATTCGTGATCCCGGATGTATTCATTCGACGCACGCCGGGGGGCTGGAGCGTGGAGATGAATCCTTCGACCCTGCCCAAGGTGCGCGTGAACGAGGGCTATGCCAGCCTGCTGGGCCGCGGCGCCGGGCACGCCAACATGCGCGTGCAATTGCAGGAGGCACGCTGGCTGCTCAAGAGCCTCGAGATTCGCCATGACACGCTGCTCAAGGTGGCGCGTTCAATTGTCGAGCGTCAGTCCGCATTCCTCGACCAGGGTGAGGAACATATGCGGCCGATGATCCTGCGCGACATCGCCGATGCCATCGGCATGCATGAATCCACCATTTCGCGCGTGACTTCCGGCAAATACATGCACACGCCACGCGGCGTATTTGAACTGCGTTACTTTTTCTCCAGCCAGGTCGAGAGTGCCGACGGTTCCGGCACCTCCTCCACGGCGATACGCGCCAAGATCCGCAAGCTCATCCGCGACGAAGGGGCCGACGCGCCCCTCAGCGACAGCCGTATCGCCGAGCTATTGTCCAAAGAAGGTATCCCCGTGGCACGCCGCACGGTTGCCAAATATCGCGAAGCCATGGGCATCGCGCCGTCGAACGAGCGGCGCGCGACCGCGCACTGATTCAATCAAGGAGAGGCACATGCACCTGAAACTCACTGGCCACCACGTTGAAGTCACCCAGTCGATGCGCGCCTATGTGGAAAAGAAACTGGAACGCATCAAGCGACACTTCGATCAGGTCATGGATGTGAGTTGCACCATGTCGGTGGAGAAATTGCAGCACCGGGCGGAGGCCACCGTGCATGTCAGCGGCAGCAACATCCATGTCTATGCCGTCGAACCCGACATGTACGCGGCCATTGATTCCCTGACCGACAAGCTCGATCGCAGCATCGTCAAGCACAAGGAAAAGCAGCAGGACCATCACGCCAGCGAGGGACGCAAGGCTGCGCGCCCCTGATAGCCGCATGCGATTGATCCTCATCAGCGGCCTGTCCGGGTCCGGCAAGAGCGTGGCGCTCAACATGCTCGAGGACCTCAACTACTACTGCGTTGACAACATTCCCGCAGCGTTGCTCAAGCCGTTCATCTCCCACACCGTGCGCAGCAGGGACACCATGTACCAACGCACGGCGGTGGGCCTGGATGCCCGCAACACCCCGGCAGAGATCGCCACTGTCCCGGCGCTGCTGCACGAGCTCAAGTCCTCGGGCATCGCCTGCGAGATGCTGTTCCTCACGGCGCGCGACGATGAACTGCTGCGCCGCTTTGCCGAAACCCGCCGCCGGCATCCGATGAGCCGCGGCAATGAAAGCCTGCATGACGCCATAGCGCTGGAGCGGCGCATGCTGGAACCCATAGTGCAGGCCGCGGACATCATCATCGACACCTCGCGTATGGGGGTACATGACCTGCGCGAAATAGTGCGCAGCCGCCTCGACGCACGGCAGACCGGCAGGATATCCATCCTGTTCGAATCCTTCGGTTTCAAATACGGCATCCCCGGCGACGCGGACTTCGTGTTCGACGCGCGCTCATTGCCCAATCCCTATTGGGAACCGGAACTGCGCAAGCTCACGGGGCGTGATGCGGAAGTCGCACGCTTCCTCGAACGCAGCGACGCGGTGCCTGCACTTGCCGCTGATATCACCCGCTTCGTCGAGGCACGCATTCCGGAATACCAGGCCAGCAATCGCCGCTACTTCACCGTGGCCATAGGCTGCACCGGTGGCCAGCATCGCTCGGTGTACCTGGTCGAGAAAATCGCTGCCGACTTCGCGCGGCGCTTTCCGGATGTTTCATCGCGTCACTCCGGTCTCGCACACGCAACACCTTGAGTCCCGCGCAGGCGCTTAAGGAAAGCTATCAGCGCGCGTTGCAACGTCGCGCCTTCGCAGACGATCCGGCGCAGCGCGCCGTGCTGGCACGCCTGGGGCAACTGGCCGATTGTCTGCACTGTGTACCGCGTCGCGGAAATTTTCGCCGCTGGCTCCTGGGTCGCTGGTCCGGGTCCGGATCCCCACCCTGCCGGGGAGTCTACCTGTGGGGCGGCGTTGGCCGCGGCAAGACATGGCTGATGGACCTGTTCTGCGAGCAACTGCCTGCGGGCCAGGTGCAACGGCTGCATTACCAGCACCTGATGCGCGAAGTGCACCGGCAACTGGCTGGCAGCGGCAGGGAACGACCGCTGAGAGCAGTGGCCGCAGCGTTTGCTCGACGCGCACCGGTGCTGTGCATCGACGAGTTCGCCGTGCAGGACATTGGCGATGCCATGCTCATGGACGGTTTGCTCGACGGATTGCTGCGCCAGGGAGTGGTCCTGGTGTGCACATCAAACACCGCCCCGCCACGGCTCTATGAAAATGGCCTGCAGCGCGCGCGCTTCCTGCCGACGATCGCGCTGCTCCAGGATCGACTTGACGTCATCGAGATCGGCGCCGGTCTCGACTATCGCCTGCGTCAACTGCAGGGATCCGCCACCTGGTTGCGCTCGCAGGATCCCGCTTCCACCCAGCGCATGCAGCAGTTGTTTCGCGCGCTGTCCGCGGATAGCGCAACAACCGGGGCACGCACCCTTGAGGTTGAGGGCCGTACCTTGCCGGTGCGTGCCGCCACGCATGGCATGGCCTGGTTTGATTTCGTGGTGCTTTGCGCGGGACCGCGCAGTGCCGGAGACTATATTTTCCTGGCCGATGAGTTGCACACGCTGTTGCTCTCGGACGTGCCGGTTTTCACGGAAACCGATGACGACGCGGCGCGAAGATTCATAAGCCTGGTCGATGAACTCTATGACCGGCGGGTAAAGCTGGTGGCTTCAGCCGCCGCAGAACCCGACCAGTTGTACCGCGGCCAGCGATTGCGCGACGCATTCGCCCGCACCACCAGTCGCCTGGTGGAAATGCGCAGCCATGAATATCTGGCGCGTGCGCATCAGGCCGGCGCGGCTTTGCGCGACCGCGTGTAACGCCACAACGCCTCGCCCGTGAACAGTGCCAGCGCCAGCCAGATGCAGATGAACGCGGCGCGGCGCGCGCCACCGAAAGGTTCGTGATACACGACCAGGCCCAGTAGCAGGGCCACGGTGGGCGCAATGTATTGCAGCACGCCCAGCGCGATCATGGAGACACGCTGCACCGCCATCGCGAACAGCACCAGGGGAATCGCCGTCACTGCGCCACCTGCCACCAGCAACAGGTCGTCACCCCAACGGCCGTGCAGGAAAGTGCCGGTGCCGTGCCATTGGCACCACATGAGGTACGCGATCGCGGGCAGCAGCATTACGCCGCTCTCGGCAGCCAGGCCGTGCACCGCATCGAACAGCGTGAGCTTGCGCACCAGTCCATACAGACCGAATGAACAGGCCAGCAGCAGCGCTATCCACGGCGGCGCGCCCAGTTCCCATCCCAGGTAGAGCACACCGGCTGCCGCAATGATCACGGCCAGTGCCTGCGATCGACTCAATCGCTCGCGCAATATCCACACCGCGAACAGCACATTGACCAATGGGGTGATGAAATAGCCGAGGCTGGTGTCAATCACATGACCGGTGGTGACGGCCAGCACGTAGACGCCCCAGTTGATGGAGATCAACACGCCGCCCAGGGCCAGCGCAGCGAGCCTGCGTGGCGTGATTTGCCGCATCCATCCCAGGTCTCGTTGCAGCAGCAGCCAGCCCCAGACCGCGACGGCGCACCAGACCGCGCGATGTGCCAGCAACTGCAACGCCGGAACATCGGCCAGTGCGCTCCAGTACAATGGAAACAAGCCCCAGATCAGGTAGGCGGCGGCGCCCAGGGCGACACCAGTGGCCGATGGCGCACTCGTGATAGTTTTGTCCGACATTGCAGAACCGAAAAGGGGGAGAAGCCGGAATTGAAGACCGTTGCCCAGTTTGCCATTGCTTTTGAGCAATTGCTTGGCCCCGATGGCGTTGCCACCGCTGCCCTGCCCCCATTTGCAAAAGACGCGGCGCAACTGGTCAAGATGTACCGGATGATGGCGCTGTGCAGGATGTTCGACGCCAAGGCGATCAACCTGCAGCGCACCGGAAAACTCGGCACCTATGCTCCCTGCACGGGACACGAGGCCACGCATGTGGGTGTGGGTGCCGCGATGCGCACCGAAGACGTGCTGTTCCCGGTGTATCGCGAATACGGCACGCAGCTGTGGCGCGGCGTCACGTTGACGGAAATCCTGACCTACTGGGCGGGAGATGAATCCGGCACCAATTTTTCAGTTCCGCGCGAGGATTTCCCCTGGTGCGTTCCCATCGGTTCGCAGGTGCCGCATGCCGCGGGCGCGGCCATGGCATTCAAGATCCGCGGCCAGGCGCGTTGCGCCGTGGCTTATGTCGGCGATGGCGGTACATCACAGGGCGCGTTCTATGAAGCGCTCAACCTGGCTGGCGCACAGCGCCTGCCCATGGTGTTCGTGATCGTCAACAACGGCTGGGCCATCTCAGTGCCGGCCTCGGCGCAGACCGGTGCCGAGACCTTTGCGCAGAAGGGCATCGCCGGTGGCGTGCCCGGCGTGCAGGTCGATGGCAATGACGTCATCGCCGTGCGCGCCATCACCGAGGCAGCGCTGGATCGCGCGCGTCGCGGTGAAGGTGCCACCGTCATCGAGGCCATCACCTACAGGCTCAGCGATCACACCACTGCGGACGACGCCACCCGCTATCGTCCTGCCGCGCAAGTCGCGGCCGCGTGGAAAGTAGAGCCAATGCTGCGGACCCGCGCTTACCTTGAGTCCCTTGGCTTCTGGAATGAATCCATGGAGGCGGCCATGCGCACCGACCACGCCACCGCCATCGACATCGCGGTGCGCGCATACCAGGAACGCCATATCCCTGGAGTCGAAGTGATGTTTGATTACCTGTTCGCCAATCCCCCGGCGGGCCTTGCCGAACAGCGCGACGCTGCGCTGCACGCCGGACCGCCGCCGCAGGCGCATTGACGCAATGGCCAAGATCACGCTCGTCGACGGCATCAACATGGCACTGGGTCGGGCACTGGCCGATGATCCGGACGTGGTGCTCATCGGCGAAGACATCGGCATCAACGGCGGGGTGTTTCGCGCCACCGCAGGCTTGCAGCAGAAATTCGGCACCTTGCGTGTGCAGGACACGCCACTGGCAGAAGGACTCATTGCCGGTATGGCGGTGGGAATGGCGGCCCAAGGGATGAAGGTGGTTGCAGAAATCCAGTTCATGGGTTTTCTCTATCCGGCGCTGGACCAGGTCGCCAACCACATGGCGCGCCTGCGCAATCGCACGCGCGGCCGCATCACCTGTCCGGTGGTGATCCGCATGCCGCATGGCGGCGGCATCCACGCGCCTGAACATCATTCCGAAAGCCTCGAGGTGCTGTTCTGCCATCACGCCGGATTGCGTGTGGTGTGTCCTTCGACTCCGGCGCGCGCCTACGGCCTGCTGCTGGCCGCCATCCGCGAGCCTGACCCGGTGATATTCCTCGAACCCACACGTCTTTATCGCATGGCAAAACAGGATGTGTCCGACGATGGCAAGGCGTTGCCCCTGGACCAGGCCTTCGTGATGCGTGCCGGGGATGACGTCACGATTGTCACCTGGGGCGCCATGACCTACGAGACGCTGCAGGCCGCCGAGCAGCTGGGTCAGGAGGGCATCAATGCAGAAGTGATCGACCTGACATCACTGTCGCCCATCGACCACGACACCATCCTGGATTCCGTGGCGCATACCGGGCGCCTGGTGATCGTGCATGAAGCTGCGCGCAATGCGGGGCTGGGCGCCGAGATTGCCGCCACGGTGGCCGAGAAGGCGCTGTATGACCTGCTGGCGCCGATTGAAAGGGTCACCGGTTACGACACCGTGATGCCCTACTTCGCGCTGGAACGCGCGTATATTCCCACCGTTGCGCGCATTGTCGAGGGCGTGCGGCGAACACTGCAGGGCTAGATCAAAATGACGCGCTTCACTCTTCCGGATCTTGGCGAAGGACTGCAGGAAGCAGAGATTGTGCGCTGGCACGTGGCCGTGGGCGACCAGGTCAAGGTGGACCAACCCATGGTGGCCATGGAAACCGCCAAAGCCATTGTCGAAGTTCCCTCGCCATTCGACGGCGTCATCGTTGCATTGCATGGCAAGCCCGGTGACACGGTGGGCACCGGCGCACCACTGGTCGACTTCTCGCTGGCCGCAACCGCTGCTACGGCCACGACCGACCCCGGTATCGCCCGGGGCGGAGTGGTGGGACGCATGCCCGAGTCCGACACGGTGATCCAGAACGCACCGCAGGCAAATGCGCGCACTGCCACGCGTCGCACGCGCGCCGTGCCCGCAGCGCGCGAACTTGCACGGCGTCTCAATATCGATCTGGATGCAATACGCGGCAGCGGCCGCGACGCACTGGTCACGCTCGACGACGTCTTGGGCGCATCACCTGCAGCGCCGGCTGCGGCGAAGCCGCACATTCCGGTGGCCACCAGCTCCATGCGCCCCGCCATGGAAGGCACTGAATCCGGCGAAATAGAAATACTGCGCAGCCTGCGGCGCGCGATGGCGCAGAGCATGACCCTGGCGCGCGACAACGTGATGGAATGCACGGTGTTCGACGACGCCGACATCGAGGGCTGGAGCGCGCAGGGGGATTACACGGTGCGTTTATTGCGCGCCATTGGCGCCGGCTGCAGGGCCGAGCCCGGGCTCAATGCCTGGTTTGATGGCAGCACCCAGGGCCGACGCCTGTTCCATCACATCCAGGTGGGCATTGCCGTGGATACACGCGATGGCCTGTTAGTGCCGGTGATCCGCGACGTGGGCAATCGCGACGCCGCCGCGCTGCGCGCCGAGGTCAATCGACTCAAGGCCGGTGCGCGCGACCGCACCCTGCCGGCCACCGACCTGCGTGATTTCACCATCATGCTGTCCAACTTCGGGGTGATGGCCGGTCGTTATGCCACGCCAGTGGTGGTGCCACCGTCGGTGGCCATACTGGGCGCCGGCCGGATTTCGCGTGACGTGGTGGCCGTGGACAATCGCATCGAGGCGCATCGACGCATACCGCTGTCACTCAGCTTTGATCATCGCTGCGTCACCGGCGGCGAGGCCGTGAGATTCCTGGCCGGTGTTATCGGAGACCTGCAGCTGCCGGCGTGAACTGCGCGGCGAATGTAAACGCCGCGGGGCTGGCGCCGTGCGTGCGCAGCGCTGCGAGTTTTTGCAACGCCTCCTGCACCGTCGGGATATGCCCGGGCTTCACCCACCACAGCACCAGTTGCCCTTGCGTAGGCTCAAACCACTCGCGGCGCCGGCGCAGGTATTGCAAGTGGCCGGACTGATACACATAGCTGCGTAACGACGCCAGGTCCTGCCACACTGACATGTTTATCAGAGTGTTGGCGCCAAGCGGACTCAGCGCGGTGGCATTTCCCGCATCGTCCTTGAGACGCCAGATGAATCCGGGTGACTGCTCGGCCAACGCATTGATGTGATCCAGGGCGGCGAAGAAATCCGCAAGCTGCGGCGAATCCAGGGGCGCCCCGAGCACCGCATAGTTCATCTGCGCAAGATGGAAATCCACGCAGGCTAGCGCGCGGGCCTGGCAGCAGTCTTGCCTGCGCGCGGATACAGGCGCCGCATCTCCAGCACCGAATTTGCGATCAGCTTCTTGAGCACTGTTCTATCCACATCATCGAGCTTGTTGATGTAGAGACAGCCGACGCCGGCCTTGTGCTTGCCCAGCTTCCCCAGCAATGTCCTGTTGTCGATTCCCGGCCCCAGGTAGATGACCAGCGCCTGCTTGCGCGGTGAAAAGCCGGCCAGGGGAATATCGCCCTCGCGGCCGGTGGGATACACATAGTGGACCTGGTCAAAGCCAATGATGGTGGGCCCCCACATGCGCGGACTTGAGCCGGTGATCCCGCGCATGATCTGCACCAGCTCCAGCGCATCGGCGCGGCGCTGCGGGTGAGTGATGGCCTGGATGAACGCGGCCGGACTGACCGAGGTCGGTCGCGTCTTGTTGCCGTTTTTCGCCTTTGCCATGAGGTAGTCTATGGTCATTCATTGCGTAGCCGTCAAGGTGCCTCATGGCTGGAAAGCTGGTCCTGCTGCGACACGGGCAGAGTGTGTGGAATGTCGCCAACC
>JBDTPN010000041.1:0-23341 GCA_039932715.1 Pseudomonadota bacterium
AGATGAGCAGCGTCGAAAGCCAAGTCAAAGCCATCGTTGCCGAGCAGCTGGGCGTCAAGGCCGAGCAGGTAACGAACGAGGCGTCATTTGTCGACGATCTCGGCGCTGACTCGCTGGATACCGTTGAGCTGGTGATGGCCCTCGAAGAAGAGTTCGAGATCGAGATTCCGGACGAAGAGGCCGAGAAGATCACCACCGTTCAGCAGGCGATCACCTATATCAACGATCGCCGCGCCAAGGCCTGATCACAGCGTTTTGAGCAAGCGGCGTGTAGTCATCACGGGCATGGGCATCGTCTCTCCGGTGGGAAGCACCGTAGAGACGGCCTGGGCCAACGTGCTGGCCGGCAACAGCGGCATCGGACCCATCACGCGGTTTGATGTCAGCGCATTTCCTTGTCGTTTCGGTGGCGCTGTGCAGGGCTTCGACCTTGAACAGTACCTGCCGGCCAAGGAAGCGCGTCGCATGGACGAGTTCATGCACTACGGCATCGCCGCCGGCGTGCAGGCCATGGCCGATTCAGGTCTCGACCTCGAAAAGATCGATCTGGATCGTGCCGGTGTCATCACCGGCTCGGGTATCGGTGGCCTGCAGACCATCGAAGACTCGCACAACGATTTTCTGGCCGCGCAGAACCCGCGCAAGATCTCGCCGTTCTTCGTGCCCTCGACCATCATCAACATGATCTCGGGCCACCTGTCGATACGCTTTGGATTGCGTGGCCCCAACCTCGGCGTCGTCACTGCCTGCACCACGTCCACGCATGCACTGGGTATTGCCATGCGCACCATTCAATATGGCGATGCCGACGTTATCCTGGCTGGCGGGTCCGAAATGGCAACGACGCGCATGGGACTGGGCGGCTTTGGCCAGGCCAAGGCGCTCTCCACTCGCAACGAATCCCCGCAGGAAGCCAGTCGCCCCTGGGACAAGGATCGCGATGGATTTGTGCTCAGCGATGGAGGCGGCGCCATGGTGCTGGAAGATCTGGATCACGCCCGTGCGCGCGGTGCGCGCATCTATGCCGAGCTGGCCGGATTCGGCATGAGCGGTGATGCCCACCACATCACGTCGCCTCCGGAAGACGGCAACGGCGCGCGGCGCGCCATGCAAAGCGCGTTGAAAGACGCGGCGTTGAATCCCGCCGATGTGCAATACGTCAACGCGCATGCCACATCCACGAACCTGGGCGACCTGGCTGAAACGCACGCCATCAAGGGCGCTTTCGGCGAACACGCCTACAAGCTGGCGGTGAGCTCGACAAAATCCGTCACCGGTCATCTGCTGGGTGCGGCAGGCGTGCTTGAGGCGATTCTGACTACGCTGGCCATTCGTGACCAGGTCGCACCCGGCACCATGAACCTGCACGCGCCGGATGAAGGTTGCGACCTGGACTACCTGCCGCTGGCGGCACGCAAGATGCGCATCGACGCAGCGCTGTCGAATTCCTTTGGCTTTGGCGGCACCAACGGCACGTTGGCGCTGCGCGCCTTCAAGGGCTGACGCCGTACTGGCGCCATGAGCGCGCCACAGCTACACGTTGAACCCGTAGCGCTGACGCCGCATACGCTGCTGGCGCTGGCAAGCCGCTGGCCGGAGAGATACCCCGTCCTGCTCGACAGTGCCGCACAGGGCGCGCTGTCCCATTTCTCGATGCTGGCGGCACTGCCGCGCGCCACGCTCACCATGGATGCCGCCGGTCACCTGCATGGCTTTGGCAGGGACACTTCCAGCGACCAGGGTTTTCTCACTACGCTTGAACAGCTATGGAATCAGGCTGCAAAAGACGCGCCCGTCCGGCCGTCGCACCTTCCCTTTGCGGGCGGCTGGATCGTTTATCTGGGCTATGAACTGGCCCGCGAAGTGGAGCCCGCGCTGCGTCCCTTCTGGCCGGCTGCCAGCCTGGCCGACGCGCGTCCCGTAGCCTGCGCCATGCGCGTTCCCGCCGCGTTGCTACAGGGGGAGGGCGGATCGTTCCTGGTGACCGAACCGGGCGTCACTGCGGCAGAGCGCGCGCGTATTCTGGATGACGTGCGCCAGGTAGGCGACCCCGCAGTGGCACGTCAGTTGGCCGCAGCGGATGCCAGTGCCGTGCCGCTGGAACTGGCCGAGGAATCACCCGATGCCTATCTCGCGCGGGTTGTGCGCGCGCAGGAATATATTCGCGCCGGGGATATCTACCAGGCCAACCTGTCGCGCCCCTGGCGCGCCAGGCTGCCGGATAACTATTCACTGGCGGCGTTATACCGGCGGTTACGCACCACCAACCCCGCGCCGTTTGCGGCGCTGGCGCAGTTCGGGGATTTCACGATTCTGTCTTCTTCGCCCGAACGCCTGCTGCAGATACGTGGACGTCGCGTGGATACGCGACCCATCGCAGGCACGCATCCACGTGGCGCCACTGCGGCGGATGACCGGGCGCTGGCCGCCGCATTGATCGCACATCCCAAGGAACGCGCCGAACATGTGATGCTGATTGACCTGGCGCGCAACGACCTGGGGCGGGTATGCGTGGGCGGCAGCGTCAAGGTGGATGAATACATGGCGGTCGAAACTTATGCCCATGTGCATCACATTGTTTCCAATGTGACGGGAGAACTGCGCCCCGAAGTAACTCCCATAGAGGCGCTGCGCGCTGTGTTCCCCGGCGGAACCATCAGCGGCGTGCCCAAGGTGCGCTGCATGCAGATCATCGCTGAACTGGAAGCCGCGCCGCGTGGCCCCTACACCGGCAGCCTGGGCTACCTCAACCACGATGGCTGGGGAGACTTCAATATTTTGATTCGCACGATTTCCGTGCTGGGCAGGCAACTGGAGCTGCGCGCCGGCGCGGGAATCGTGGCTGACTCCAGACCCGAGCGCGAATTGGAGGAATCGCGCGCCAAGGCGCGTGGCATGGTGCTGGCACTTGCGCCCAGGATGGCGTCATGAACCTGCCGCTTGCCGTACTGGTGGATGGAGAACCCTGGCCGCTGCAAGGGCAAACGCTGTGGCCAACGGATCGTGGCCTGCACTATGGCGATGGCCTGTTCGAGACAATGATGGTGCGCGGCGGGCACGTGCGTTTTGCGGCCCTGCACCGCGCACGGCTGACCGCCGGTTGCGCGCGCCTGCGGATCGCCATAGCCCAGGCGTCGCTGTGGGAGCAGGCCACCACCCTTGCACGTGAGCACGGCGACGCTGTGCTCAAACTGCTGGTCACACGCGGGTCCATGACCCAGCGCGGCTACGGGACCAGTGGCGACGAAACCGGCCGCACATTGCTGTTGGCCTACCCGGCGCCCGCGGGCCTGCAGCCCACCGACATCAGCGTGGTGTCCCTGCAGGCCAGGTTGGGCGAAAACGCCACCTTGGCCGGCATCAAGCACTGCAATCGCCTCGAACAGGTGGTGGGCAGGATGGAATTGCAGCCCGGCACCTTCGAGGGGTTGATGTCCAGTAGCTCCGGCCGTTTGATATCGGGCACCATGAGCAATGTATTCCTCGACACGGAAGTCGGCCTGGTGACCCCTTCACTGGAGCTGTGCGGAATTGCCGGCGTCATGCGCGCCGTGGTGCTGCGCGAGGCCGCTGCCATGGGAATGCCCGTGCGCGTTGGCAACCTGCCAGCCGCTGCACTGGATGACTGCCGGGCCGCTTTCCTCACCAACGTCCGACTGGGCGTGTTGCCCATCACCCGCCTCAACGGTCGCGCGCTGCCCATCAGTGACGAGGCGCGTGCACTGGCAGCCCGGGTCGCATCCCTTGAGAACTGAGCCATGAAAATGCGCGACCGTATTGGCCTGACCCTGGTGGTGCTGCTCGCGGCAGCGGCATTGGCCGCGCTGCTGGGATGGATTGCAGTACAGCGCGCCGCCAACCAGCCCGGTGTTGCCGTGACCGTGCAGGACTTCGAAGTGGCAAAGGGAGCGACGCTGCGCACCATCCTGCGATCACTCGAACAAAAGGAGTTGATCACCAGCGCCCGCAACCTGGAGCTATACCTGCGCTGCTGCCAGCGCGGTACCAGTTTCACCGGTGAAGGCATCAAGGCCGGACGTTACCGCATACCGCCGGGACAGGTGCCGCTGTCCATACTGCGGCAACTGACCGACGGCCGCGTGGTGCTCGAACAGGTCACCATCATCGAAGGCTGGACGTTCTCACAGATGCGCGCGGAACTGGAGCACCACAAATCCATACAGCCGACAATGAGTGCGCGCTCCGATGCCGACATCATGCAAGCCTTGCAGAATCCCGGTCTTGCCGCTGAAGGGCGCTTCGCCCCTGACACCTATTCGTTCGCACCTGGCACCACCGACCTGCAATTGCTGCGCATGGCCTTCGAGGCGCAACGTCGCACGCTCGAAGACGCCTGGAAATCCCGCGCACCAGATTTGCCACTCAACACAATGGATGAAGCACTGGTGCTGGCTTCAATTGTCGAAAAGGAAACGGGCCTGGCCAGCGAGCGCGCCCGAGTGGCCGGCGTGTTCATCAACAGGCTGCGCAAGAGCATGCGCCTGCAGTCCGATCCCACAGTGATCTACGGCATCCGTGATCACTACGACGGCAACATCCGCAAGCGTGACCTCACCACCGACACGCCTTACAACTCCTACACACGCGACGGCCTGCCGCCCACGCCCATCGCCTTGCCCGGCCGCGACTCAATCGTCGCGACCCTGCATCCGGAAAAGACCGACGCATTGTTTTTCGTCGCCACCGGTGACGGCAGCGGTGGTCACTATTTCTCTGCCACAGTCAGCGAACACAACCAGGCAGTGCAACGCTACCTGGATCGCCTGCGACGCGTGGAACCCGCAGCTGAGAAGCCATGACCCGCGGCCGCTTCATCACCTTCGAAGGCATCGAGGGCGCAGGCAAGTCCAGCCTGATGCGGACAGTGGCCGCCGCACTGGCGGCTCAAGAAGGCGCACTGCCCACAGGTCGCGCCATCATCACCACCCGCGAGCCTGGGGGCACATCGCTGGCTGAAGACATTCGCGCGCTGGTGCTGGGCCGACGCGAAACCGGCATGCCGCCGGCCACGGAACTGCTGCTGATGTTTGCTGCGCGTTCTGCCCACGTCGCGCAGCTGATCGAACCGGCGCTGGCGCGCGGCGACTGGGTGTTATGCGATCGATTCACCGATGCCAGCCGCGCCTACCAGGGCGGGGGACGCGGGGTCGATACCCACAGCATCGAAGCGCTGGCGCGAATGGCGCATCCAGGCCTCACGCCTGACCTGACCCTGCTGCTGGATCTGCCGCCAGAAGTTGGCCTGCAACGAGTGCGCGTACGCGGCGACGCCGGCGACCGGTTCGAGGACGAGGCGCTGGGTTTCTTTGCCCGCGTGCGTGCGCGTTACCTCGAGTTGGCGCGCCATGATCCGCAGCGCATCCGATTGCTCGATGCCACCCAATCTCCCGACGCATTGCTGCAACAGGCCATGGCGCTGCTGCGCGCGCTGGACAGTGCAGGGCGCAACGCACCGTGACCTCGTCCAGAAACTCATTGCCTCCCTGGCTGGAAAAAGCCGCCCAACAACTGGAAACCGCGCGCGTCAACCAGCGCATGCCGCACGCCATGCTGCTGCACGAAGCCCCCGGCGCCGGTGGCGCACTGTTCGCGACCTATGCAGCACAGCTGTTGTTGTGCACAGGCAGCACTCCGGCCTGCGGCCAGTGCCGCAGCTGCCAGCGCGTGGCGCGCAATGAGCATCCGGATTTCCGCGTCATCGTGCCCGATCCGGAACTCAAGCTGGGCCAGATCACGGTGGACCAGGTACGCGACCTGGGCCAGCAATTGTCGCTGTCCAGTCATGAAGGCGCGGGTACCTGCGTTGTGATAACGCCAGCCCATGCGCTCAACCGCTTTTCAGCCAATGCGCTGCTCAAGACTCTGGAAGAGCCCAGGCCCGGCGTGCTGCTGATATTGCTGACGTCTTCCCCCAGCCTGTTGCCGGCAACACTGCGCAGTCGCTGCCTGCGCCTGCGCCTGCCTGCACCCGATCGCGAAACGGCGCTGGCGTGGCTTCAGGCGCAGCGCCCGTCTGGACGCGAGGCCTGGTCGGCTGCGCTGGATGTACTGGGCATGGCTCCACTGGAGGCCCTGGAGGCCAACCTGGATCAGCTGCAGGGCATACGCAGGGATGTGCTGGCAATGCTCCAGGACGCTCAGGCTGGCCGGGTGGATGTGGTCCGCACGGCAGCCCAGTGGTCGAAGGATGACCTGGGGCTGCGACTGCGCTGCATTGAGAACTGTCTCACAGGGTCGGTGGTGCGAGCCCCGGGAGTGCGCCCTGACGCGCCCGAACTGCGTGCTGGAGCGCAGTTGCAAACGGGGGGTTTGGACATAAATATACGCAGCGCCCTGGAACAGGTGGCGGGTGTGCGCGAACTGCAACGGCAGCTGCGCACTTCGCTCAACAAGACCATGGCGCTGGAACGTTATTTCTGGCAGCTGAATTCAGGATGACCATGTCGCCTCGAGATGCTACTTCACGATCCGGGATCAACAAGCCAGGACTGCTGACGCTTACCATCAAGGATAAGAGCGCGTTGTACATGGCGTTCATGCCCTTCGTGCGCAATGGCGGCCTGTTCATTCCCACCAACAGCAACTACCGGCTGGGCGATGAAGTATTCATGCTGCTGAACCTGATGGGCGAGGATGAAAAGCTGCCTGTCGCCGGACGCGTCATCTGGGTGACGCCGCGAGGCGCGCAGGGCAAGCGCACCGCGGGCATCGGCGTGCAGTTCAGTGACCAGGATCGCGGCCAGACGCAGAAGCGCATTGAGAACTACCTGGCCGGCGCACTGTCCGGCGAGAAATCCACGCACACCATGTAGCGGTCAGGCCGGCATGGCCCGCCGCAGACCGCGCTCCATGGACGACAACCCGCCCTTGAGCACAAAGGCATTGAAGCCTTTCTCGACCAGAATAAATGCAGCGGCAGAACTGCGGCGACCGGTATCGCAATAGATGACGTACGGCTTTTCCTTGTCGAGTGCCGAGAGCTTGAGGCGGATGAAATAAAGCGGCACATTGAGCGCGCCTTCCACTGCCAGGTTCTGGAATTCCGAGGGCAGGCGCACATCCAGCCACGCGCCGCCCTTGGCCACGATATCCTCGGCTTGTTCCGCGTCCACCCATTGCAGCAACGGCTCGTTCATCAGCTCGCGGAAATCATTCTTCTTGAGCCGCATGAGTACGCCTTCGGTGACCATGGTCACCGTGGCATTGCGCTTGGATTCAGAGATCAGCGACTCCTCGCCAAAGGTGTCGCCAACGCCCAGCTCCGCCAGCTTGATGCCGGCCTTGTTGAGTGGTGTTTCGCGCGTCACCACGCAGCGGCCACTGACGATGGCGTAGAAAAAATCCCCTTCGGCACCCTGGCGTATCACCACATCACCAGCGCGATGCGGCACCCGCTCCATGCGCATGAAGATTGCCTGGATATTGGCAGGAGGTATCCGCTGCATGGCGCGGCTCTGCAGCAACGTTGTCATCCAGTCGTCGCCCTCGGCATTCTGGAACTGGGTCTGCAGCTCCGACACTTCATAGGTGCCGGTCTGGTCCCAGGTGATCATTACGTCCAGCAGTTCGCTGTCGATGGCCAGGTATTCAACGCGATCCATGGCCCGGGCAGTGGTCTGGCGCGGCACCTTGGGCACCAGCGGATTGCGCGCTTCAGGAGTACCGCCCTTGATCACCCCAATCGTGCGGTTGTCCTCGCGCAGCTCGATGGTGCCGGAGACAATCCAGATGGTGCGTTTGTCGGTGTCGCCTTCCTTGAAAAGCGGTCGGCCGGCTTCAAGTTCGCGAACAAATACCTTGCGTGCCAGTGCCGCCTGGTTTTCCTTTCTCAGACCATCCAATGGCGCAAACTGGCGCAGCAAAGGCACATCTACCGGGCGTCCGTCGGTCATGCCTTATTGTACACGTCGCCCCGCAGCAGCCCCCAGCCTGGGTCCGGCGTGAACCGTGACCCATGTTGCAATACCAGCTGTTCGAGGCGCGCCTGCAGCTTATCCGGACCTGCGTCACGCGCCCATTTGAGAGGACCGCCGCGAAATGGCGCAAATCCTGCGCCGAATATCACGCCGGCGTCGACCAGGTCCGCGTCCGCTACGATCTGCTCGCGCAGACATGCCACGCATTCATTCACCATGGTCAGCATCAGGCGGTCGGTAAGTTCGGTGGCCACCATGGACTCATCCACCGGCAACTTGACCGGTTTGCCCTCCACCCATTTGTAGTAACCCGACCCGGTCTTGCGTCCCAGCTGCTTTGCGGCCACCAGCGACTCAACGCGCTTGAGTGCCACGGGAGGCGTGCGGCCGATCGCCACTCCGATGATTTCGCCAACGCTCTTGCACACGTCGAGGCCCACCACATCGGCCAGTTCGATGGGCCCCATGGGCATGCCGAATCGCGTTGCTGCCGCATCGACGACTTCCGGAACCACGCCTTCCTCCACCGCAGTCATCCCTTCCTGTATGTAGGGGATCAACACCCGATTGAGGAGGAAGCCTGGCGTACTGCGGCAGGGCAACGGCAGCTTGTCGAGCCGGCGCACGAATCCTGCGGCGATGGCCACCACCTCGGGGCGCGTGGCGGGCGTGGAGATCACTTCCACCAGGGGCATCTGTGCCACGGGATTGAAAAAATGCAGGCCGACGAAACCACCCGGATCCGGCAGATCCACTGCAAGTCCTTCGAGCACCAGGCTCGAGGTGTTGGTGGCCAGCAACGCGCCGGGCTTCATGCGCGGCACTGTCTTGGCATAGAGGTCGCGCTTGGCATCGGCGTTTTCGAAAATCGCCTCGATCACCACATCGGCCGCGGCGATGCGGTCACCCGCCACGTCGGCCACCAGTCTTGCGGTGGCCTGGGTACGCGCCGCCGGATCATGGATCTTGCGCGCAAACGTCTGCGTGGCGCGCTGCAAGGCCGGTGTCACCTGCTCAAATGCACGGTCCTGCAGGCTGACATTGAAGCCCTGCGCGGCACACCAGGCAGCGATATCCCCGCCCATCACTCCGGCACCCACCACGTGCACATTGCGCAGGCCTGCCACCATCTGCGCGGCCGGCCCATCCTTGGCGGAACCCAGGGCCTTGAGGCGATCCTGCAACTGGAACACGCGCACCAGGTTGCGCGCAGTGGGGCTCAGGAAAAGCTGCGCTATTGAAAGCGCCTCGGCATCGAAGGCAGGTTTACCGCGGGCGCCATGCCTGGCCCACAGTTCAACTATGGCGTAGGGCGCCGGATAGAATTCGCGACGCACGCGCGATTCCACCTGGCGCAGCAGCGCAGGGGTTACCAGTGCGCGCACGCCGGGCAAGGACAGCAGCCGCTCGATGAACGACGGTCGATGCACCGGCGGCTGTTCCCTGATCAACCGTGCGCAGGCTGCGTCGGCCTGGTCAGCAGGCACCAGCACATCCACCAGACCGGTGCGGATGGCCTTGTCGGCGCGCACGGTCTTGCCGGTGAGCATCATGTCCATGGCCGGGCGCACGCCCAGCAGGCGCACCGATCGGACCGTGCCGCCAAAACCAGGATGAATGCCCAGCTGTACTTCCGGCAGCCCCAGCGCCAGGCGCCCATCGTCCACGCCCACCCGATAGCGGCAGGCCAGCGCCAACTCCATGCCGCCACCCAGCGCGAAACCATGCAGCAAGGCCACCGTGGGGCAGGGCAGGGCCTCGATGCGATCACACAGCCCCTGGCCGCGGCGGATCATCACCAGGGCTTCATCCACCGATGTCAGCTGCGTGAACTCGTTGATGTCGGCGCCGGCCACGAAGCCGTTGCGCTTGGCCGAACGGATCGTAAGCCCGCGCGGCGGTGCGCGTTCGATGGCATCAAGCATGGTGCCCAGCTCCACAAGCACAGCCGATGAAAGCGTATTGGCCGAGCGACCCGGCACATCCAGGCTCAGCTTGCCATTGCCGTCAGCGTCGATTTCATATGACCATGCAGGTGCCGACATACGCGTTCCTCCGGTCTATTGCCTGGGCCGTACGGTGAAGTCGCACACCAGCGGGCGGTGATCCGACAGGCGCAGGTCGGGGATGCGAAAGTCGTGCACGTCGATCTGCTTGCTGACCAGCACGAAATCCAGTTCCACGCGCGGCGCGTGCGAGGGATAGGAAAACATGCCCTTCTCATTGGCGCTGCGCAATCCCGCGGCGCGCATGAACAGGTATAGCTCGTGGGTTCCCCAGAAGGTATTGAAGTCGCCGGCAACGATCACCGGCTTGACCGACTTCTCGATGAGTTCGTGCAGATAGCGCAGCTGGTATTGCCGATGGCGATATTTCAACGACAGGTGCACCAGGAATACGCACACCTCTTCGAGTTCCAGTTCGATGATCAGGCGCTTGATGCCCGAGTCGAAGTAGTGGAAGCGCTCGCCATGCACGCGCGGCGCCGCCAGGAATGCATTGGCCTGCTTGCGCACGATGGGCAGGTACTGGTTGACCGAGGCGGCCCCGTACTTGCACTCGTAGGTCGAGTAGTGCCCGAGGCTGCTGGCGATGTAATCAGCCTGGTTGATCATCCCGGATCTCACCGAGCCGATGTCCACTTCGATCAGGCCGATGATGTCGGCATCTTCGCGGCGCAGGAAATCGGTCAGTCCCTGCAGCACCTTGCGGTTGCTGCGCAGGTAGCCCATGCCAGGCAAGGGCAGGTGGAATGAGGGGCCGGTGCCGGTGGCATAGCGGATGTTGTAGACGACTAGTCGCATATGTCTAGTGTAAGGGGTGTTGCGGTACACTGGGCCCCATGTCGCAACAGAACCCGATACGCGTGTTCGTGACACATGCCTGGCAGGACGCCGACGACTACCAGCGCCTGTTTGAATTCCTCGAAAGCGCGCGAAATTTCTATTACAAGAACACCAGCACACCGGAAAAACCGCCGCCAGGCGACACCGAATCGCAGCGCGAGGACTTGCGCCGCCAGATCGCCGCTGCGGAAATCCTAATTGCCTTGCCCGGCCTGTATGCCGAGCAGCCGGACCTGACAATTTTCCAGATGAACTACGCCAAGTCGCAAAAAATGCCGGTACTGCTGCTCAAGCCCTTCGGCTCAAGCCTGCCGCTCAACAAACTGCTCAGTGACCGGGCCGACGAGGTGGTTGAGTGGGATGAGCGCGGCATGGTGGATGCCATCCGGCGCCTGGCGCGCCATGAAGGCACATCGCGCTATGAGACGGTGGAGTTCAATCCCGAGGACTTCAAGAACTTCAAGCTGGACTGACAGTCCTGCACTGGTTGGGGGACTAGCCGTCGCGGGCGAACAGCTTGACGATGGGCGATACCTTGATGATGGCGTTGACCTGATCTTTGGAAGGCTTGCGTTGCGCGGCCGCGCGCGCAACTACTGGTGTGCGCAGGCGTGCCAGCGCGGCGAAGGCATGCACCACCAGCGTCGCATGGCGATCCGCTTCCTCGCTGGACATCTTGCGCACCGACGCGCGCACCACACTTTCGCGCGGCAGGGGTCGCTCGCGATTGAGCGCCGTGTGCAGTTCAACGAACTCGGCGCGGTAGCGTTCGGGAATATCCGACGCGTCAATGTTTGCAAGATTGGTGGTGTAGGCATCGGCCAGACGATCCTTTATGGGACCACTCCGGGACAGCTTCACCGTTGCCTGCTGCAAATGATCAAGTACGTCGTTCATGTCGAATCCCCACGCCAACTGCGACTCGGTTGGTCTTGTTAGGCCTGCAACCTGATGCACTACATTAAGGTTGCACCGACAACACCCCGTTGCAAGTCAACGGGCTACGCTCGAAATATACTCCTCAGTGTCGGTTGTGCAAGGCAGGATTTACGAGCACTTGCGCCACCATGCTCCCGCGCCTAGCGTTGGCATCATGAATCGCAACCTGCATGCCCTCCTGGCCGGCGTCCTGGGTTCCCTGGCTGCCTGTGGCAGCGGCGAGGACACCATTGCGACGCCGCCCCTTCCGGTCCCGATAACGGGTCCGGCATGGCCGACCTTCGGCGGTGACGCCCAGCATGCGGCGTTGGCCGCCATTGCCTCCCAACCCCTGAGCCGCATCCTGTGGCAGACCCCGGTGGACACTGCGCCCCAATATGGAGGCGGGGGAAGCTACCTGCTGACCCACTATGGCTCGCCGGTGATCTCGTCCATGAACACCTTGCTCATCCCGGTGAAGACCACTGCCATCGGCTCCTTTCGCATCGAGGCCCGCAACGGCTCCAGTGGCGCGCTGCTGTGGACTGCGGCCAGCGATTACCTCGTACCTCCACACAACTGGTTCCCCAGCTACAACCTCACGCTCAGTTCCACCAACCGGCTGTATGCCCCGGGTGCAGGCGGGAAGGTGTACTACCGGGACAACGTTGACTCGGCCGCCGGCACCCTGCAGACCGCCGTGTTCTATGGGGCGGCGGTTTACACGGCAAACCAGGCCGCACTGGACGCCGCCATCATCATCAACACGCCGGTAACGGCGGATGCCGCCGGCAATGTGTATTTCGGGTTCCTTGCCAGCCTACCCAACGTCGCCAATCTCACCAGTGGCTTCGCGCGGCTGACGGCCAGTGGTACCGGCACCTGGGTTTCCGCCAGCGCGGCTGCCAACGATGTTGCCATCGACAGGCCCGCCATGAACTCTGCACCCGCGATGTCGCGCGATGGCGCGGTGGTTTACGTGGCAGTCAGCGATGCAGCGGGGCAGGGCTATCTGGTGGGCCTCGACAGCGCGACGCTGGCGCCCCTGGCGCGCATGCCCTTGAACGATCCCATAACGGGCGCACCTGCCTTTGTCAGTTCCGATGGCACTGCTTCCCCTACTGTGGGTCCTGATGGCGACGTGTTTTTCGGGGTACTGGAATCCAATCGCCCGGCGCATAACTATCGAGGCTGGCTGCTGCATTTCAACGGCGCATTGACGCAGGCGAAGATTCCTGGCGGCTTTGGCTGGGATGACACGGCGTCCATCGTTCCGGTGTCTGCGGTGCCCAGCTATGCCGGCATCTCGACCTACCTGGTCATGACCAAGTACAACAACTATGGTGGCGCCGGCACGGGCGATGGCAAGAACCGCATGGCCATACTGGATCCAGGCTCAGCGGCTGCCGACCGGATTACCGGCAATCCGACCATGGCCGAAGTGCTGACGATTCTCGGACCCACACCGGATCCAAACTACCCAGGCGGCGTGAAGGAATGGTGCGTCAACACCGCCGTGGTTGATCCGTTGACGAAATCAGTGCTGTTCAACAGCGAAGACGGCCTGATGTACCGCTGGAACCTGGTCACCAACACCCTGTCGGAGCAGATCCGCTTCACTAACGGGCTGGGAGAATCCTATACGCCCACCGCGCTGGGTCCGGACGGCGTGGTGTACGCAATCAACAATGCGATGTTGTTTGCGGCAGGACGCTAGGCAACCTCCGCACAGCTGGCGTGGGCGCGGCCGCGGCTACGGCACTTCGCTCTGAGCAATCTGCGGTCCGCGCCCCAGGATGCGCCGTGCCAGACGGTAGACCAGGCGCACAAAGACCAGCGTCAAAAACGCCTCGCCGAAAGTCAGGAGGAAGGCCACGAATGCGCCGCGCTGCGCCACACGGCGCTCGAACTTGGCATGCATGCGCTCCCGCGACAGCTCGATGCTGTCGTAGAAGGTGGGGATGACCAGCAGCGTGAGGAAGGTCGAGGTGATGACGCCACCAATAATGGCAACGGCCATGGGGCTGTAGAACTCCGCCCCTGCACCCATGCCCACCGCCACCGGCATCATGCCGGCCACCAGCGCAAAGGTGGTCATGAGTATGGGCCGCAGGCGCTTGCGACCGGCATTCATCAGCGCCTGCTCACGTTCGACGCCGCGCTCTTCTTCCTTGCGCGTGGCGTCCAGCAGCAGGATGGCATTCTTGGCCACCAGCCCCATCAGCATGATCACGCCAATCAGGCTCATCAGGTTGAGCGACCCGCCCGTGAGCATCAGCGCGGTGACCACTCCGATCAACGACAGCGGCAACGACAACATGACGGGCAGGGGGGCGGAGAAGGAGCCGAACTGCACCACCAGCACCAGGTACATCACGCCAATGCCCATCAGCAGCGCAATGCCCATTTCGCTGAAGATCTGCTGCTGGTCGCGCGACGCGCCGCCCAGGGAAATGCCGAAACCGTTGGGGAAATTGATCTGCTCTGCGATCTTCATGGCGTCGGAGGTGACCTCTCCGGATCCGCGTCCCTGCACGTTGGCAGACACGGTCACCGTGCGTTTGCCATCCAGGTGCTGGATGCGCGATGGACCCTTGTCCATGGTGATGGTGGCGATCTGCTCCAGGGGCACCAGCGTGTTGCTGCCGCCGACGGCCACCGGCAGGCGCTCGATGTTTGACGCGTCCACCCGGTCGTCGGGATGCAGGCGCACGGCCACGTCACGTGACTCGCCGGTGGGATCCACCCAGTCGCCCACTTCAACGCCAGCGAATGCCACGCGCAGCGCCTGCGCCGCATCGTCTACCGATATTCCCAGCTGGTTGGCCAGTCCGCGATCCAGCTCGATACGCAGTTCGTCCTGCGGCCCCTGCTCGGATAGACCGATGTCCACGGCGCCGGGAACGTGTGCCATCCTGGCCATGAAATCCGTGGTGATCTCCATCAGGCGCCGCGAGTCCGGCCCGTAGAACTGGATCTGCACCGGCTTCTGCGCGCCGTTGTTGAGATCGTCGAGCACCACGTATTCAGCGCCCACCAGCTGCCTGAGGTCCTTGCGCAGCAGTTCGGCAATCTCAAAACCCGATCGCTTGCGTTCGTTGCTGCGCCCCAGGTCCACATACACACGGCCGCCGCTGGAATTCACGTTGGTGTTGGTGGCCCTGGTTTCGGGAATCTTGCGCGCCACCTCCGCTGCCTTCTCCACCTTGAGTTTTGCGTATTCAAGGCTTGCGCTGGACGGGGTGCGCACCTGCACAGCAATCATGTTGCCGTCGGTCTTGGGCAGGAAATCCGTGCGGCCGACGGTGAACTGCAGTGTGAGGGCCAGCGCAAGCGTCACCACGGCAATCACCGCCATCCAGATGCGGTGATGCAACGCCCAGGCTATGAGCCGGCCGTAGCGGTCAGCCTGTGCGTCGAACCAATGGTTGAAGCGGGCCAGTACCTTGCCCAGTCCATGATGCGGGCGTTTTTCGTAGCCGGGCGGGTCACCCCAATAGGCCGACAGCATCGGGTCCAGCGTGAACGAGATGAACAGGCTCACCAGCACCGAAGTGGTGACCGTCACGGCGAAAGGACGAAACCACTCGCCGGCTTGACCACTCATGAACGCCACGGGAACGAACACCGCCATGATCGAGAACGTCGTGGCAGCCACGGCCAGGCCGATTTCCGCCGTGCCATTGCGCGCGGCGGTGATGCGATCCTCGCCGCGCTCCAGATGACGCATGATGTTTTCGCGTACCACAATCGCGTCGTCTATCAGCACGCCTATGGCCAGCGACAGCCCCAGCAGCGTCATGAAGTTGAGTGTGAATCCCGCCAGCCACACCGCGATGAAGGCCGTGATGGCCGAGGTGGGCAGCGACAGGGCAGTGATCAGTGTCGAGCGCCAGGAATTGAGGAAGGCATAGACCACTAGCACCGTCAGTACGGCGCCCAGGATCAGGGCCTCGATCACGTTCATCAAGTAAAGATTGGCTTCGTCTCCACCGTCCTGCGTGACCACCAGGTCAGTGCCACGCGAGAGCTCGGCCTTGATCTGCTTGGTCAGCGCACGCACGTCCTTGGCCACCGAGACAGTGCTGGCTTCCTTAGAACGCGTGACGGAAATGCCCACGTTGGGGTGGGCATTGCGCAGGCTGTAGCCGCTGACTTCGGCGAACCCGTCCTGCACCGTGGCCACCTGGCCCAGGCGCACAATCTCGTCGCCGCTGCGGCGCAGGACGATCTCCTCGAATTCGCGCGGGGATTCAATGCGCCCTACCAGGCGAATGCTCTGTTCATCCAGGCCACCCTTGACCCGGCCCACCGGCGCGGTGGTGTTCTGCCGCCGCAGCGCGGCGACCACCTCGGCCACCGAGACGTTGTATTCACGCAGCTTCTGCGCGTGCAGCAGCACGGAGAGCTCACGACGCAACGAGCCGTTCACATCCACGGTGGACACGCCGCTGATGGCACGAAAACGGTCCGCCAGCTGGTCTTCCGCCAGGCGCGAGATCTCCGCCAGCGACTGGGTTTCCGATGACAGCGACAGCTGCATCACCGGTTCCATGGAAGGATCCTGGCGGAATAGCACCGGTTCGCGCATTTCCAGCGGCAGCTTGTAGCGCACGGCGCCGATGGCGTTGCGGATCTCATCCGCAGCCTCGACCAGGTCTTTCTTGTAATTGAAGGTGATGACGATCTGGGCGCTGCCTTCATTGGCCGTCGACCGGATCTCGTACACCTGCGGAATGCTCTGCAGGGATTTCTCGACCCGGTTGATGACTTCGCGCTCAACGGTTTCGGGCGAGGCACCTGGGTAAGGAATCTGCACCACCAGCACCGGCTGCTGCACATCGGGCAGGGGGTTGACGCGCAGGTTCTTGATTGCCAGCAAGCCCATGCACATCAGTACGATGACGATGGCCACGGTGGTGACCGGCTGCTTGATGCTGAAATTGGAGAGGAACATGTCTACTTCCCTGCCAGCTGTGCCGCCTGTCCGTCGTGCAGAGTGGAAGTCGGATAACGCAGCAACACATCACCGGCAGCCAGTCCGTCCTTGATGACGAATTCGCCACTGCGTGCGTCGCGATCACCCAAGACCAACTTGACCTTGTGCAGCTTGCCGCCCTGCACGCGCCAGGCAAATGCGTTGTCACCATCGCGCACAATGAGATCGGCCGGCAATGACAGCCCCTCGGCGTGCAGCGTTTCAACCCGCCCTTCGGCATACAGGCCTGCGACGCCGGGTTGTTGCTGGCCGCTGTCTATGCTGACCAGCACTTCCATCTGGCGGGTAGTGGAATTGGCTGCCGGATTGATCCGCGTGATCCTGCCGGAGAAATCCTTGTCTTCGTATCCATGGATGCGAAACGTGACCTTCTGCCCCGGAGTCAGCGCGCCGATGCTGTCGGCCGACACGTAACCTTCGAAGCGCAGGCTGGCCGGATCGATGACCTTGAGCAACTCCTTGCCGATTTGCGCCGTGTCTCCGGCAGACACCTTGCGGTCGCTCACCACACCATCGAAAGGTGCGCGCACCATCGTGCGCTGCAATTGCTGACGCGCCGCCACCAGATTGCTGCGTGAGGATTCGCGATCGCTTTGCGTGGCGTTGCGCCGGTCTTCGGCGTCCTCAAGTTGCTGCAGGGAGATCAGGCCATCCTTCTGCAGCTTGACCAGGCGCTCGTACTGCCGCTGCGCCTGTTCGTAAGCCTGCTCCGCGGTTTGCGCGGCTGCCTCCCTGGAGCGCAGCGTGTCGCGAATCGAGGTTTCATCAAGGCGCACCAGCAGATCGCCGCGCTTGACCTTGTCGCCATTTTCCTTGAGCACAGCCAGCACGATGGCAGAGACTTCCGCGCGCAAGTCGGCCATCCCTTCCGGCAAAATGGAACCGGTGATTGCAGGACCTGCTGTCAGTGTCTTGCTTTGCAGCGTGTGCACGTCTTCCGGTGAAAGAAGCAGGGGCGGCAGGGCGGCAGCCTGTTCAGCCTCGGTGGGCACATGATCTTTGCCCGCGTCCTTGCATCCAGTCAGCAGCGCCACCGCGCAAAGCACCACCACGCTCAATCCCTGAGATCTACGAGTCACTTGTTTGGCCTGCATGAGCGGAACAGCCCGCTATTATGTATGCTATAAATATTCACATCATAACTTATTATATTTCAACTACTTACTGACTTTATCTACGGCGTTTCGAGATAAATGCGGGAGGTCTTTCTTGCTGCAGATAGCGGCATCCGCTGACTGGTCAGAGATCACTCGCTAGTTGACACTGCCGCAGATGCCCACTCAAAAGCCGCCCAATCAAACTGCGCAGAGCTCGTTTAGCTCTACTCCCCAGTTGCAAGTGCTGGCCAGCCGCGTTCCGCGCCTGGGCACGTGGACGCTCGATCTCAAAGAAGACCGCGTGATCTGGAGCCCCGAACTGGAAGATATCTTCGGCATTGAGCGCGACAGCTTCGTCGGCACGCAGGCGGCCTTTCATTCCTATGTGCATCCCCTGGACCTGGCGCGCTTGCAAAAGGCCATCGGTGAAAGCCTGGAGAAGGGTGAGGAATATTGCACCATCTTCCGCTACAAACATGGCAGCGGCGAGTGGCGTTGGATGGAAGGTCGCGGCTTGCCCACCTTCGATGCCCACGGCAATCCCATCCGGATCGACGGCGTGGGCATTGATGTCACCGATCGCACCATGGCCGAGAACGTGCGCTTCCGCCTCGCGGCCATCGTGGAGTCATCCGAAGATGCGATCATCAGTAAGACTCTGGACGGCGTGGTCACTTCGTGGAACGCGGGCGCCGAGCGCCTGTTTGGATTCACCGCTGAAGAAATGATTGGCGCCTCGATCACCAGATTGATTCCCACTGAACTGCTGCCTGAGGAGGCCGAAATACTCGCAAAGCTGCGCAAAGGTGAGCGGATCGAACATTATGAAACCCGCAGGCTGGTCAAAAGCGGCGGGCTGGTGGACGTATCCCTCACGGTTTCGCCCGTCCGTGATGTCACTGGCGCCATTGTCGGGGCTTCGAAGATCGCGCGCGACGTGACCCAGCTGCGCGCGGCCGTGGCCGAACGCGAACAGCTGCTGGAATCCGAGCGGGCGGCGCGCAGTGAGGCAGAGCGCCTGGGACATCTGAAGGATGAATTCCTGGCGACGCTGTCGCATGAACTGCGCACTCCGCTGACTGCCATCCTGGGCTGGTGCAGTGTGCTGCGCCGACGCAAGAACCTTTCGCAGGAAGACCTGATAAACGCCATTGATACCATCCATCGCAATGCCAAGAGCCAGGCCAAGATCATCGAAGACCTGCTCGAGATGAGCCGTATTGTCTCGGGCAAAATCCACCTCGAAACCGACGAACTGGATTTCGGCGATCTGGTGCAGTTGGCAGTGGATGGCATACGCCCGGCCGCCGGGGCCAAAGGAATTGCCATCCGGTTACTGCGCGAACCTGCAGCCGGAGTAATCAATGGCGACGCCGCCCGCCTGCAGCAGATCCTTTGGAATCTGCTCTCCAACGCCGTGAAATTCACGCCCACGGGAGGCTCGATCCGCGTCACCTTGCAGCGTGCAGGCGACCAGCTGGAACTGATAATCCAGGACTCGGGGATTGGCATCCCGCGGGATTTCCTGCCGTTCATCTTTGAGAGATTCCGGCAGGCCGATGGGTCGACCACGCGTGAGCACGGGGGATTGGGCCTTGGATTATCCATAGTCCGCAACCTGGTCGAACTGCACGGCGGTTCCATCATCGCGGGGAGCCCGGGTGAGAATCTGGGCGCCACGTTCACTGTACGGCTGCCGGCGGTTTTACCCAATGCACTGACGGCAACCGGGGTGTTTACCGGCACCTTCGGGCAGATCAGCTCGCCGCTTGCGTCATTGGCCGGCACCGTCATTCTCGTCGTCGACGACGAACCGGACGGGCGTTCGCTGCTGGCTCGCCTGTTGACCGATACCGGCGCTGAAGTCCTGACCGCTGCAAGTGCAGAGGAGGGACTGGACACCCTCACAACGCGGCCGGTAAACGTGCTGATAAGTGACGTGGGCATGCCCGGGCTCGACGGTTACGAATTCATCCGGCGTGTGCGCGCATCGGATAATGGCTCCAGCCGCATCCCTGCAATCGCGCTGACGGCGTATGCGCGTACAGAAGATCGCGAGCGCAGCCTCGCCGCTGGTTTCCAGCGCCATATTTCCAAACCTTATTCCATCGCGGATCTGACCGCCGCTGTCGCCTCATTGATACCTGCAACCCCTTGATCTGTTGACGCACAGCCTTCCTAATGGGGTCATGAGAAGGCCTGCATTTATCGCATTGCTGCTGCTTTCCCTGGCAGGCTGCGCCAGGGAACAGCCACGCGCGCTGGGCACGCTCGAATGGGATCGCATCACGCTGCCGTCACCGGCCGCTGAACGCATCACCGCCATCAATGTGCGCGAAGGCCAGCGGGTCAAGTCCGGCGAAACATTGGTGCAACTCGAAATCACCCATACCCAGTCGCAGCTGGCGGCACTGCAGGCATCTGCGCGGCAGGGCAAGGCGGCGCTTTCCGAACTCAAGGCCGGGCCGCGCAAAGAGGACATCGCCCAGGCGCGCGCCTCGCTGGCCGCGGCACAGGCGCAGGCCACCGATGCCAGCGGCTACTACGAGCGGGTCAAGACCCTGGGCGGACAGAACCTGGTGTCAGCCGTTGAGATCGATCGTGCGCGTGCTGCGGCACAGAGTGCACAGGCTCAGGTGCGCGCCGCGCAGCAGGCGCTGCTGGAGCGGGAGCGCGGTACGCGCAGTGAGCAGATAGCGCAGGGCGAAGCGGCACTGCAGGCGGCCAGCGCCCAGGCTGCAACCCAGCAGGTCACGCTGGACCGTTTGTCGCTGGTGGCGCCCCGTGACGCCCAGGTGGATTCCATTCCCTATCGACTGGGCGACCAGGCCCCGGTGGGGGCCCCGCTGGTGGTGTTGCTGGCAGGGGAGGCGCCCTATGCGCGGGTGTATGTTCCCGCGTCGCTGCGCGCGCAAGCCAGGGTTGGCGATGCGGCTCGCGTGCATGTCCAAGGCAGTGACAAGATCTGGGCCGGCAAGGTGCGCATGATTCGCAGCGAGCCCACCTTCACGCCTTACTACGCGCTGACCGGGCAGGATGCCGAGCGCCTCAGTTATCTCGCCGAAGTGCAGCTGGAAGCCGATGCCAGTGCACTGCCCGCCGGTCTGCCCCTGTGGGTCGAGTTCGGAACGTGAGTGCGACAGCGCCGCTGGCTGCAGGCGGCGACGACGTGGCCATACGCGCACGCGGCGTTACGCGCCGATTCGGCAAACTGGTTGCGGTCGACCACGTGGATCTCACCGTGCCCCGCGCCCATATTTACGGATTTCTTGGGCCCAACGGCTCGGGCAAGTCGACGATGATCCGGATGCTGTGCGGACTGCTCACGCCCACGGAAGGTGAAATCGAAGTACTTGGACTGAAGATTCCCGCCCAGGCCGATGAGCTACGCCTGCACATCGGCTACATGACGCAGAAGTTTTCCTTGTTTGACGACCTCAGCGTGCGCGAGAACCTGGAGTTCCTGGCGGCTGTGCAAGGACTATCCCGAAAAGATTCGGCTCGCCGCGTCGAACAGCTCATTGACGAATATGACTTCCGCGATCGAACGACACAGCTGGCCGGCACGCTCAGTGGTGGCCAGAAGCAGCGACTTGCTTTGGCGGGGGCCGTGATCCACCAGCCAAAGCTGCTGTTCCTTGACGAGCCCACCAGCGCCGTGGATCCGGAATCGCGCCGCAATTTCTGGGATAAGCTTTTTGGATTGGCAGATACCGGAACGACGCTGCTGGTCTCGACGCACTACATGGAAGAGGCCGAACGCTGTCATCGCATCGCCATTCTCAACAATGGACGCCTGGTGGGCGACGGTGCACCGGGAGACCTGACCGCAGCACTGGCCGGCCGCACGCTGGTCGTAAATGCGCAGCAACCACGAAGGGCGCAACAGGCGTTGTCTGCACTACCTGGCGTTTTAAGCGTGGCGCAGATCGGCATCCAGCTGCGCGTGCTGGCCAATGACCAGCGCGCCGGAGCCGAACAAATCCGGGCCGGGCTCAAGGCCGCCGGCCTGGTGGGAGAGGTGGAGCAGGTGACGCCCAACCTAGAGGATGTGTTCGTTGCTGCCACGCGCGACACGGGTCAGGGCAAGGACACCGTATGAACAGTCGACGTCTCTGGGCGGTAATGCTCAAGGAGCTGCGGCAGTTGCGGCGCGATCGCATCACGCTGGTAATGATCCTGGGCCTGCCTGTCATCCAGCTGGTGCTGTTCGGCTATGCCATCAACATGAACCTGCGCGGCCTGACGGCCGGCATTGCAGATGAGGCCAACTCCTCGGCATCTCGCGCGCTGGTGATGGATATGGTCGCCTCGGGCGTAATCAACGCAAAACTATCTGCGACTTCACCCCAGGAACTGACCGACGCATTGCGTCGTGGCGAGATCAGCCTGGGCATTGTCATTCCGTATGATTTTGAAGCGCGCCGGTTTGATGGACGCGAAGCCGTGCAAGTGCTGGTGGACGGCAGTGACACGGCGGTGCAGGGCGCCGCAGCGCAGTTGGCGCAAACTCCGCTCGACACCACCGCGAAGGCCAATTCCCGGCCCCTCGGCTTATCTGCGGGTCAGATCAGTGTCGTCAGCTTTTACAATCCGCAGCGGCGTTCCGCGATCAATATTGTCCCAGGTCTGATCGGCGTGATCCTGACCATGACCATGGTGTTGTTCACGGGTGTGTCGATAGTCCGCGAGCGCGAGCGCGGCAACATGGAACTGCTGATCGCAACGCCCGTCAGTCGCGCGGAACTGATGGTCGGGAAAGTCCTGCCTTATGTTGTGATCGGGATGCTGCAGACCACCGTCGTAATCGGTCTGGGTGCATGGCTGTTTGAAGTGCCCGTAGCCGGCAAACTGTGGGAGGTCTATTTCGCGGCGATGCTGCTGATAGTGGCAAACCTAAGCCTGGGTCTATTTATATCTACCCGGGCGCAGTCGCAGTTCCAGGCCATGCAGCTGACGTTTTTCATCTTCCTGCCGTCGATATTGCTATCCGGGTTCATGTTCCCTTTTGCCGGCATGCCAAAAGTGGCGCAATGGTTCGCGGAAATATTACCGCTGACGCATTTCCTGCGATTGATCCGCGGCATCATGCTGCGCGGCGCGAGCCTCATCGATCTGTGGCCGCAAGTGGCAGCGCTGCTGGGGTTCATCGCACTAATGATGACGGCGGCAATCCTGCTGTTCAGGAAGCGGTTGGACTGAACTTCTGGCGTTGAGTAGCCCAGCCGCTTTGGGGCACTCCTACTTCGCATAATGTATATTATGTTAAATTACATTATAGCTGGGCATCCAAGTGCAGGACTCTTGCCATCCAGGCCTGAAACCTGCGCCGCGCGCTGGCATCCGGATCCAAATCAAACGTCTGCGTGCCGTCGGTCCATTTGAGCTCTCCCGACTCAAGAGTCACGCGCCATGAGTGCGAACCCTTGAGTTGCTCGTTATATATCGCGCCAAGCTCGTTCGTCAGCGCTTCGTTGTCTACCAGCACGCCTTGCCCGCTTCTGCCAGCTTCACCAGGCCCGCACTTCCGACCTTTCCCGGAAC
>JBDTPN010000042.1:0-22747 GCA_039932715.1 Pseudomonadota bacterium
CGCTTCAAGGATGAAGCCGCCGAAGTGCGTGCGGGCACCGAATGTGGCATTGGCGTCAAGAACTACCAGGACGTGCGACCCGGCGACCAGATCGAATGTTATTCGCGTACCGAAGTGGCGCGCACCATCTAGGGTGCGCCTTTGCCATGGCGGATCGCGGTAGCAGCAACAGTCGGACGCAGCGCATCGAGTCGCAGATGCAGCGCGTGCTTGCGTCACTGCTGTCGCGCGAGGTCAAGGATCCGCGCGTGGGCCCGCTGACTGTGACCCAGGTGACACTGACCGCCGACATGAGCGAGGCGCAGGTGTACGTGGTGCCTTTCGGGGATGCAGCAGCACACCCGGACCTATTGGTCGGTCTGCAGGCGGCGTCCGGATTTCTGCGTGGCGAAGTCGGCAGACGTGTGGGTCTGCGTCATGCGCCGCGACTGAAGTTTGTCCACGATGATTCCTTTGATCGTGCCGCGCGCCTCAACGCGTTGATCAGCGCTGCCAACAAGACGCAACCGTGACGCACGGGATCCTGCTGCTCGACAAGCCGCAGGGATTGAGCTCCAACGCCGCCGTGCAGCGGGTGCGCCATGCCTTTGGCCGCATCAAGGCCGGACACACCGGCAGTCTTGATCCGCTGGCCACCGGAATGTTGCCGGTGTGCCTGGGTGAAGCCACCAAGGTGGCCGGATTCCTGCTCGATGGCGACAAATGCTACGAGTTCACCGCGAGATTTGGTGCACGCACCACTACTGGCGATCTGGAAGGCCCGTTGGTGGAGACGGCACCGGTTCCCGGGGATCTCGACCACGCATTGATGGGCATTCTCCCGAAGTTCACAGGACCTGTTGAGCAGGTGCCGCCCATGTATTCGGCGCTCAAGCGCGATGGCCAGCCGCTTTATCGATTGGCACGCCAGGGCATTGAAGTGGAACGGGAGGCGCGTTGCATCCACATCCACACGCTGCAATTGCTTGAAGTCACAGGCAACGATGCGCGTATGAGCGTTCGCTGCTCCAAGGGCACTTATGTGCGCACCCTGGCCGAGGACCTGGCGCGGGCCGTGGGCAGTCATGCCCACCTGGTGATGTTGCGGCGAACCGCCGTGCTGCCGTTCGACAGCCAGAAGCTGGTGACCCTGGACGAGGTACTGGCCAACTCCGGGTCCATGCCCCTGCTGCCGCCGGATGCTGCGCTGCTGCATTTGCCGGCGGCCAGACTGCCCTCGGAAATGTCCGCGCGTTTTCGCCAGGGGCAGGTGGTGGCCCCTCCGGAGGTCCTCGCGAGTGGGCTGACGAGGGTCTACCACGTGGATGGACAGTTCCTGGGAATCGCCGAGGCGGATGGCGAGGGCCGGTTGAAGCCGGTCCGTATTTTCAACGATTTAGACGCACATTGAGCTTGAGGGCGGGGGGTCGCGCGGTTAGAATGCCGCGCTTTCCAAAAGGGCCCATACATGGCGTTATCGAGCGAAAAGAAGAGCGGCATCCGGACACAGTTCGGCCGCGACCCGCAGGACACCGGTTCACCTGAAGTGCAGATCGCACTGCTGTCCGAGCGCATCACTGGCCTCGGTGGCCACTTCACTGAGCACAAGCGCGATCATTCTTCCCGGCGTGGCCTGGTGAAGATGGTCAACCAGCGCCGCAAGCTGCTCGATTACCTGAAGTCGACCAAACCACAAAAGTATCAGGAAGTCGTCGAACGGCTGGGCCTTCGCCGCTGATTCGATTTTCCTCGTAGGCCGCGCCAGAGTTTCAAGAACTGCGCGGCCTTTTGCCATCTGGCGCCGGTTGTTTCCTAATTTCCAAGGTTGAGGTCACGCGATCGTGAGTATTGCCAAGCAGTCTTTCCCCTTCGGTTCACACACTCTCACTATCGAGACCGGTGAACTTGCCCGCCAGGCGGATGGTTCCGTCGTTGTCACCATGGGTGACACCGTGGTCCTGGTCACAGCCGTCGCGCGCAAGGCTGCACAGCCTGGCAAGGATTTCTTTCCGCTGACCGTCAACTACCAGGAAAAGACCTACGCCGCGGGCCGCATCCCCGGTGGTTTCTTCCGTCGCGAGGGTCGTCCCAGCGAAGGCGAGACCCTCACTTCGCGCCTGATCGATCGCCCGATTCGCCCGCTGTTCCCGGACGGCTTCTTCAATGAAGTGCAGGTCGTGGCCACGGTGATGTCGCTTGATCCGGATATTCCCGCAGACATTCCTTCGTTGATCGGTGCCTCGGCTGCGCTGGCGATTTCCGGCGTCCCGTTTGCCGGCCCCATCGGCGCCGCACGCGTGGGTTACAAGGGCGGCACGTATGTGCTCAATCCCACCCGTACTGACCTTAAAGATTCACCACTGGATCTGGTGGTCGCCGGCACTGCAGGCGGCGTGCTCATGGTCGAGTCGGAAGCCGACAGCCTGTCGGAAGAAATCATGCTGGGCGCCGTGGTCTTCGGCCACGCGCAGCTGCAGGTTGCAATCCGCGCCATCTCCGAACTGGTCAAGCAAGTGGGCAAGCCGCGTTGGGAGTGGACTGCCCCGGTAGTGGATGCAGACCTCGTCAGCCTGGTGACTTCGGGAGCCGATGCACGCCTTTCCGAGGCCTATCGCATCACCGAGAAACAGCAGCGTTACGCGAAGGTGGGCGAAATCAAGACTGCCGTGCTGGCCACAGTGCCGCAGGTGGATGGCAAGCCCAAATGGACCAATGAGCAGGTCGGCACACAGCTGCACGACCTCGAGAGCCGCATCGTTCGCCAGCGCATCCTCAATGGTGAGCCGCGCATCGACGGCCGTGATTTCAACACCGTGCGACCCATCACCATCAAGGTCGGGCCGTTGCCGCGCACCCATGGTTCCGCACTGTTCACGCGCGGTGAGACGCAGGCGCTGGTCACCGCCACGCTGGGCACTTCCCGCGATGCGCAGATCATCGACGCGCTGGAAGGCGAGCGTCGCGAACCGTTCATGATGCATTACAACTTCCCTCCATTCTCGGTAGGCGAGACCGGCATGATGGGTTCGCCCAAGCGCCGCGAAATCGGCCATGGCAACCTAGCGCGTCGCGGCATCAGCGCCGTGCTGCCGGTGATGGAAGATTTCCCCTATGTCATCCGTGTGGTGTCCGAGATCCTGGAATCCAACGGTTCCAGCTCGATGGCCAGCGTGTGCGGCACCAGCCTGGCGTTGATGGACGCGGGCGTGCCCATCAAGGCACCGGTGGCCGGTGTGGCCATGGGCCTGGTGCTGGAAGGCGGCCGCTTCAAGGTCATCACCGACATCCTCGGTGACGAAGATCACCTGGGCGACATGGATTTCAAGGTGGCCGGTACCGACAAGGGCGTGACCGCGCTGCAGATGGACATCAAGGTCGAGGGCATCACCCCCGAGATCATGAAGGTTGCGCTGGAGCAGGCCCACGCGGGGCGGCTGCATATTCTCGGCGAGATGAACAAGGTGCTATCCACGACTCGCGGCAACATGTCGCAGTGGGCGCCGTCGATCATCACCATCAAGATTGACCCGGAGAAGATCCGCGATGTCATCGGCAAGGGTGGCGCGGTAATCCGCCAGATCACCGAAGAGACCGGTTGCACCATCGACATCGAGAACGACGGCACGGTCAAGATCGCGTCGGTGCAGGGCGCGGCGGGCCGCGAGGCGCTGCGTCGCATCGAGCTGATCACCGCCGATGTGGAAGTGGGTCGTATCTATGAAGGCCGTGTTGCGCGCCTGATGGATTTCGGCGCTTTCGTCACCATCCTGCCGGGTCGCGATGGCCTGGTGCACATCTCGCAGATTTCCGACGAGCGCGTCGAGAATGTCGGCGACAAGCTCAAGGAAGGCGATGTGGTGCGCGTGAAGGTGCTGGAAGTCGACCGTCAGGGTCGCGTGCGCCTGTCGATGCGGGACGTCGCCGCCGGCGAGTAACTGATCGCCGGCCCGCTCAAACCAGACTAGGGCCGGTTGTCTGAATCAGGGTTGTCGGCGCGCGGCCGATGGCCCGTGACCGCGCCCACCAGCGTGCGGAAAATATCATCTTGCACGCTGCGCCAGCGCTGGTAATTGCGCTCGGCCATGGCCCCCGCGGATTCCAGCGAATCCATGCCAGTGACCTGCTTGATCCGTTCCTTGATGTCGCGCTGCTGCGCATTGAACAGCCGCAGTGACTGCTCCAGGTAACTGCCCAGCACTTCTTTTGCGGCCTGGCCGTGACTGCGGATCACTTGTGTCAGGAATTCGCGACTCAATATCGCCTGGCCGGTCTCCTGCTCGGCAATCACCTGCAGCAAGATCATGCGGGTGATGTCCTGCTGCGACTTCTTGTCGATGACAACGAAGTCCACGTTGTCGGTCACCAGCCGCCGGATATCTGCCAGCGTGATGTAGCGGCTCTCCACCGTGTCGTAAAGACGACGGTTGGGATATTTCTTAATGACTCGTGGTTCGCTCATCGCTGACCCTCGAGGGGACCCACGCAAGGGGGAAACTCCAGACTACATTAGACCATTTACGCGGGCAGTGCGACGGTTCGAAGCCCTGCCAGCTGCGTAAGGTCCCAGTGGCGCACTGCCCACTCAAGGATGGCGGCGGGTGCTGCTTCCAGGTGTGCAGGGGGCTGCTGCCGCAGCAATCGCAGCGATTGCAGCAGGGTGGTGGCCGGATCGAGCCCGCTGATGGGCAGTGACTGGCGGGACTTGGACAGCTTGGAACCGTCGGGCTCCACCACCAGCGGGATATGTGCGTAGCGGGGAATGCGCAAACCCAGGGCCTGGGCAATGCGAATCTGCCAGGCAGTGCTGTCGACCAGGTCGGCGCCGCGCACCACGTCGGTGATGCCCTGCGCGGCGTCGTCGATCACCACCGCCAGCTGGTAGGCCGGCACACCATCGCGCCGGTACACCACCGGATCGCCCAGCTCGCTGCACACAAATTGCAGCTGGCCCAGTACGCGGTCCTGGAAGGTGACGGTGTCTCCCGCTGCGAAACGCAGGCGCCATGCGGCCGGTACGCCTGCCGTGCTGCCAGCCTGGTCGCGGCAGCGGCCTGAACAGGCGCCGCCGGTCTCGCTTCGTGAGCACGTGCAGCGGTACACGAGGTCGGCGTGGCGCAGCTGTTCAAGCGCAGCGGCATACACTTCGAGGCGGGCAGATTGATGCAGAACCGGCGCATCGCTGGACATGTGCAGTGATGCAAGGGTTTCAAGTATGGACTGGTCCACGCCGGGCTGATTGCGCGCGGCGTCGAGGTCTTCGATTCTGATCAGCCAGGTGCCGGCATGTGCGCGCGCATCGAGGAAACTGGCCAGGGCTGCGACCAGTGACCCGCGGTGCAGCCGTCCGGTCGGTGATGGGGCGAAGCGTCCGCGATACGGGCGCGACTCAGCGGTAGCGGTCGTCCCGGTCCCCGTACTGTTTTTCACGGCGCTCGCGTCGCTCCTGGGCTTCGATGCTCAGCGTTGCCACGGGCCGCGCTTCGAGGCGCTTGATGCCGATCTGCTCTCCGGTTTCGAGACAGTAGCCGTAGCTGCCGTCCTCGATGCGGGACAGCGCTTCGTCGATCTTGCGGATCAGCTTGCGCTCGCGATCTCGCGTGCGCAGCTCGAGGCTGAACTCTTCTTCCTGGGTGGCGCGATCATTGGGATCGGGGAAATTCGCCGCCTCATCCTTCATGTGCGAAACCGTGCGGTCGACTTCCAGCATGAGGTCCTGCTTCCACTCCTGCAGGATCAGCCTGAAGTGGCCCAGCTGCTCGGCGTTCATGTACTGCTCGCCGCGCTTGGGCACATACGGCTGTACGTTGCGCGGGCCTGCCAGCAGGTTGTCGCCGCCATCTGCATCATCGGCAGCGGCGCGCACTGGTGCCGGGGCGGGCGCTTTGCGTACTGCGGCAAGCGGCGGCTTGGCCACAACCGGTTTGACGGGGGCCTTTACGGGAGCCTTGGACTTGGGTGCGGCGGCAACGGCAACTGCACGGGCAACAGGTTTCTTCACGATTACGGACTTCTTTGCAGCCGGCTTGGCCACGGCTGGTTTCTTGCTCTTGAGAGGTTTCGCTGCGGATTTTTTGGCCGCCATCTCGACTCCAGTACCGGCCCTTGGGGCCTGAAAGGACGCGGGATTATACTCACCGTTGCCGGCCTGTACAGCGCTGCGCCGGGCTTGGCCAAATCACGGTTAAATCAGGGTAATTGGAGGGGCTGGGGGGCGGTCCAGCCAGGTGCCACGTGCTGGGCTACCACGGTGGTGTAGATGCCCCCGCGGACGAAGAATTCGGCCGTGAGGCGCATGAACCGGGGGCGGGTGGCCGATGCAAGGTAACCCAGGATCTCGTTGGTCACCGCTTCGTGGAAACAGCCCCGATCACGAAATGACCAGATATACAGTTTCAATGCCTTGAGCTCCACGCACAGCTGATCCGGCACGTACTCCAGTTTCAACGTTGCGAAATCCGGCTGGCCTGTCTTCGGACACAGACAGGTGAACTCCGGCATTGTCATGCGGATGGTGTAGTCGCGCTCCGGCGCCGGATTCGAGAAGGTCTCGATGGAGGCTGAAGGTTGGGTGCTCATGTGGTGCAACTAATCTACACTACGCGACTCATTCAGTCCGCCAGGTTCGGTTGTCCATTCCACGATGCGTTTGACCAGGATAAAGCTCGCCGGCTTCAAGTCATTTGTCGATCCGACGGTGGTGGCGTTTCCGTCCAACCTGACGGGGGTGGTGGGTCCCAACGGCTGCGGCAAATCCAACGTCATCGATGCGGTGCGCTGGGTGATGGGCGAACTCTCTGCGCGCCACCTGCGCGGCGAATCCATGGCCGACGTTATCTTCAATGGCTCAGGTTCGAGGCGCCCGGTGGGCACGGCCTCGGTAGAGCTGGTGTTCGACAACAGCGACGGCAAGCTGGGCGGCACCTACGCCACCTACAACGAGGTGTCGCTCAAGCGCGTGGTTTCGCGCGACGGCAATTCAGCCTATTTCATCAACGGTGCGCGTTGCCGTCGCCGCGACATCACCACGCTGTTCCTGGGCACCGGCCTGGGATCGCGCAGCTACGCCATCATCGAGCAGGGCATGATTTCGCGCGTCATCGAGGCGCGCAATGAGGACATGCGCGCTTTTGTCGAGGAGGCGGCGGGCATATCGCGATACAAGGAGCGGCGTCGCGAGACCGAGTCGCGCATTGCCGATACGCGAGAGAACCTGGATCGCCTGCAGGACCTGCGCGATGAAGTGGACAAGCAGATTCGACACCTGACCCGCCAGGCCAGTCAGGCGCGCCGCTACCAGGAACTCAAGAACGAGGAACGCCGGCTGTCGGCTGAAGTGCTGGCGCTGCGCCTGCGCGAAATCGACAGCGGTGCGGCCATCAATGATCGCGCCATGCGTGACAGCGACATGCGCCTGCAACAGGAATTGGCCGAGCAGCGATCTGCAGAAGCGGCTGTAGAGAAGCAGCGCGAATTCCAGGTTGCTGCCAATGATCGCGCCACTGAAGTACAGAACAGTTATTACCAGCAGGCCGCAGAGGTGGCGCGCACCGAGCAGACATTGGCGCACACGCGGGAGCTGCGCGATCGGCAGCGCAGTGAGCTGGGCCAGGTGCGCGACATGCTCGCCGATGTCACGGGACAGTTGTCGCGCGATGAAGCGCTGGTCGAGCGACTGCGTTCCGAGATCGCAGAGCTCGCGCCCGGCGCGCAGGCTGCACAGCAGGCTGAGGCCGTGCGCACGGCGGAACACGAAGCGGCAGAGGAGGCGCAGCGCCAGTGGCAGGATCGGTGGGAGGCGTTCAACCGCGAGCTGGGCGGCACGTTCCAGACCACGCAGGTCGAACGCACGCGCATCGAGCAACTGGACGACCAGTTGCGCCGACTGGCCGCACAGGTGGATCGCCTGGCCGTGGAACGCGATCACCTGCAGCTGAGCAATGCAGGTTCAGGTTTGGGAACGGTTGAAGACAAAGAGCGCATGGCACGCGAGTCCGGCGATGCACTGCTGCGTGAACTGCAAACCGGCCTGGCAAAACTGCAGTCGCTGCGCGCAGCGCAGCACGAAACCGAATCAGCGCTGGAAGCCGCGCGCCTGCAGCGCGAGCGCACGCGCGCGGAAATGACGGCACTGGATGCCTTGCAGAAGGCAGCGCTGGGCGATGCCGATCGCGATGCCGGTCCCTGGCTCAATGCCACGGGCTTGGCAGCCCGGCCGCGCGTGGCAGCGCAGATCGAAGTGGACAAGGGCTGGGAAAGCGGCGTCGAGGCGGTGCTGGGCGAAGTGCTCGAAGCCGTTCACGTGGAATCACTGGACGCGGCCAGCAGCGGACTGGCCAGCCTGACCACCGGCCGACTGATGCTCATCGAAGCGCCTCAGCATTCCACGGCGGGCAATGGCGCCTCCTCGCTTGCGCAGCACGTGCGTGGCCCCGAGGTGGTGCTGCGTCGACTGTCGCGTGTGGGCACCGCCGCGTCCATGCAGGAAGCGCTGGCGCGTCGGCATCAGCTGGGCAGTGGCGAATCGCTGGTGACGCCCGACGGCACCTGGGTGGGCCGTGACTGGCTGCGCGTGGTGCGCGGCGGTGCGGCGCGCGCCGGCGTGCTGGAGCGCGAAACGCGGATGCGCGATCTGCGCGGCGTGGGTGAGGCGCGCGAAGTGGATGTGACGCGGGTCGAGGAGCGACTGCGCGAACTGCGGCTGCAAGTGGCGGCCGCTGAGACCGAGCGCGACACCATTCAGCAGCGTATCCAGGCGGCACATCGCGAGTATTCGGAAGCCCACGGACAGGTTGAAGCTACGCGGGCGCGCGCTCAGCAGACCACGCTGCGACTGGACCGCATCGATCGCGATGCCGCGGAGCTGCAGGTGGAGCGCGAGCGCACGCTGCAGGCATTGACCCGTTCCCGGCAGGAACTGGATGCGGCATCCACGCAACTCGAACGGCTGGAACTGCAACGCACGGACCTGGAAACCGAGCGTGATGAACGACGCACGGTGACCAGCCAGGCGCGCGAACAGGCCGACGCGGCGCGGGCCCACGCGCGCGAATTGCTGATCCAGCTCGAGGGGCGCCGGTCGGGCGAAGCCTCGCTGGCGGCCACCTTGTCGCGCATGCAGGAGCAGCGCGACCAGTTGACGGGTCGACAGGGACAACTTGAACTCGAGCTGGGCGACGGGGACGAACCCGTGCAGCGCATTGCCGAGCAGTTGAACGATCTGCTGGCGCGACGCCTCGAAGTCGAGGCCGAACTGGGCGCGGCGCGGCGCGATCTGGAGTCCGTCGAGTCGCAACTTCGCTCGCTGGATGAGCGTCGCCTCGGCGCCGAGCGGCGCGTATCCGCTGCACGCGAGCAGCTTGAGCAGGCGCGGCTGGCGGCGCAGGAAACACGACTGCGTCGCGAATCACTGGCCGAGCAGTTTGCGCAGACGCGTTTCGATATTGAAGAGGTGATGCTGGCGCTTGCCGAGACGGCAACGGTGCTGGAGCGGGAAGACCAGCTGGCCACTGTGCTGGCAGACCTGCAGCGGCTGGGTGGCGTCAATCTTGCGGCTATCGATGAGCTCAAGGAGCAGTCGGAGCGCAAGACCTATCTTGACGCGCAGTGCAAGGACCTCACCGATGCGCTGGATTCTCTTGACCAGGCCATGCGCAAGATCGACAAGGAAACGCGCTCGCGCTTCGAGGACACTTTCGAACGCATCAACGCTGGATTGCAGGCCAAATTCCCGCAGCTGTTCGGCGGCGGGCATGCCTATCTCGAGCTGGTCGGTGACGACGTGCTGACGGCCGGGGTTGCCGTGATGGCGCGGCCGCCGGGCAAGCGCAACAGTTCCATCTCGCAGCTCTCGGGCGGTGAAAAAGCGCTTACCGCCGTGGCACTGGTGTTTTCGATTTTCGACCTCAATCCGGCGCCGTTCTGCCTGCTCGACGAAGTGGACGCGCCGCTGGACGAGCACAACGTCAGCCGCTTCTGCGATATCGTGCGCGACATGTCCAGCCGCGTGCAGTTCATATTCATCACGCACAACAAGACAACCATGGAGCTGGCTTCGCAACTCATCGGCGTAACCATGAATGAACCGGGCGTGTCGCGCCTGGTCAGCGTGGATGTGGACGAGGCCGTGCGGATGGCCGCGGTATAGGATTGTCATGAATCAACTTCGCTGGGCACTGCTGATCCTTGGCGCAGTTTTCCTGGTGGGCCTGGCGCTGTGGGAATGGCGCCGTCCGCGGCACGATGCCCGCGGCCGCGCCGCGCCGGACAACCAACCCAGTGCGCCTGCAGCCGGCGCGGCCAGCTTTCCCGTGCACACTGCGCCATCGGCCAGCACGCCGTACGATCGCCTGCGCCGTGAGCCCAGCATTGAAGAATTCGCGGATGACGTTGGGTCGCCTCCCGAGATGCCCATGGAGTTGCCCACCATTCACGCCGAGCCCACCATGAAGGTGCAGGTGCTGATGGAGTCGGCGGTGGACGTGCCAGCGGCGGCAAGGTTTCTGACCGAGGCTCCCGTGCCAGTGGCCATACGCTGGCCGCCTTCCAGTCCCAAGAGGGTGGTGACATTGCGCGTAGCCGGACGCGCCGGCGCCATGCTGGCCGGGCGGGCACTGCGCATTGCCCTGGAATCCACCGGCATGCAATACGGACCGCAGGAGATCTATCACCTGGTCAACGCCGACGGCGAGGTGCTGGTGAGTGCGGCAAACCTGGTGCGCCCCGGCAGCTTTGACCCCGACGCGATGGATGCGCAGGAGTTTCGCGGCGTCAGCATGTTCTGTGTACTGCCGGGGCCGCAGAGCGGAACGGCAATGCTTGAGGGCTTGGTGGCGGTATCGCGTGAACTGGCTGATCGATTGGAAGCCGTGGTGCAGGATGACGTGGGCTTGCCGCTGAGTGCTGAGAAACTCACCCAGTTGCGACGTTCGGTGCAGGAGGAGCCGGAAGACGGCGGGGAGGCAGCGTCGTGAACGCGGGGGCATCGCGACGCGCAGATCAACTGCGCAAGCAGATTCACCAGCACAACTATCTCTACCATGTGCTCGACTCCCCCGAAGTCAGCGACGCGGCCTTTGACGATCTGCTCAAGGAGTTGCGCGCGCTGGAAGCCGCGCACCCTCAACTCATCACAGCGGACTCGCCCACACAGAGAGTAGGGGCTACGCCGTCCTCCGCCTTTGCACCCGTGAGCCATGGGCAACCCATGCTGTCACTGGAAAACGCATTTGATGCGCAAGACGTGGGCGCATTCGATGCGCGCGCCAGTCAGGCTGCGGGTGGAATCGAAGTTACCTATGTGGCAGAGCCCAAACTTGACGGCCTGGCGGTCAACCTTATCTATGAAAACGGGCAACTGGCGCGCGCGGCCACCCGCGGCGACGGTGCCACCGGCGAGGACATCACCGCCAACATTCGCACTATCGCCGCCGTTCCCCTGGTGTTGCGCGGCAAGGCGCCGCGACTGATTGAAGTGCGCGGGGAGGTGTTCATGCCTCTTGCCGGGTTCGAGCGTCTCAATGCCGCGCAGCTGGAGCGTGGCCAGAAATTGTTCGTCAACCCGCGCAATGCGGCGGCCGGCGCGCTGCGACAGCTGGATCCAAAAATCACCGCGTCGCGTCCGCTGGATCTTTATTTCTTCGGCGTGGGCCTGATGCAAGGCCATGCGGCGCCGGCACGCTACAGTCAGCTTCTGACACAGCTGCGCGACTGGGGGTTGCGTACTTCACCCCTGGCGCGGCAGGTGCAAGGTCTGCCGGGTTTGCTGGCCTATTTTGCGCACTTGCAGTCACAGCGCCCGCAGCTTGAATACCAGATCGACGGCGTGGTCTACAAAGTGGATGACCGGGCCCTGCAGGAAAAACTGGGCTATGTCTCGCGCGCGCCGCGCTGGGCAGTGGCGCACAAGTTTGCGCCCGAAGAAGCGCGCACGCTGCTCAAGGACGTTGAATTCCAGGTGGGCCGTACCGGTGCGCTGACACCCGTGGCGCGGCTGCAGCCGGTGCTGGTGGGGGGTGCCACCGTCAGCAACGCCACGCTGCACAACATGGATGAGATCGAGCGCAAGGACATTCGCATCGGCGATACGGTGATCGTGCGCCGTGCCGGGGACGTGATTCCCGAGGTGGCGCGCGTGGTGACCGAGCTGCGGCCCAAGGGGGCACGACGCATCAAGTTGCCCACGCATTGCCCGGTGTGCAATTCGCCGGTAGAGCAGGCCGAGGACCAGGCCGTCGCCAGATGCACTGGCGCGCTGCGCTGTCGTGCACAGCGCCAGGAAGCGCTGCGCCATTTCGCATCACGTCGCGCTATGAATATAGAGGGACTGGGAGACGAACGCATTGCCCAGCTGATTGAACGCGACCTGGTACAGACGCCCGCGGATCTTTATTCCCTTGACGTGGCAACACTGGCCGGGCTCGACCGGTTGGGTGAGAAGTCCGCAGCCAACCTTCATGCGGCCATTGCCGGTAGCCGCAACACCACACTGCCGCGATTTCTCTATGCGCTGGGAATCCGCGATGTGGGCGAGGCCACGGCCGCGGCGTTGGCGCGCCAGTTCGGAACGCTCAGCGCGCTGCGCGCCGCGGATGTCGATACGCTGCAGGCGACCCCGGATGTAGGTCCAGTGGTGGCCGCGCGCACGGCGGCGTTCTTTGCGGACCAGGGCAACAACAAGGTAGTCGATGCACTGATTGCCCATGGCATTGTGTGGCCCGACATGCCGGTTGCCGCCGCAGGCCTGCCCCTGTCGGGCAAGACGGTGGTGCTGACCGGTGCGTTGCTAAGCCTGACGCGTGATGAGGCCAAGGAACGTCTCGAAGCCCTCGGCGCCAAGGTCAGCGCCAGCGTTTCACCCAAGACCAGTCTTGTGGTCGCCGGATCGGATGCGGGCTCCAAGCTCGCAAAGGCGCGCGAGCTTGGAGTGCCGGTGCTGGATGAAAAGGCCCTTGGGCAGCTGCTGGAAGGCAGGCTGCCGGGTGGCAAGCTGCCGGCTGGCAAGCTGCCGGCTGGCAAGCTGAAAGGGGGCTAGCTTCAGGGAGCCTTTGCAGGCGCTGCAGACGGTGCAGGTGCCGGCGCAGCAGCCGCGGGCGCTGCAGGGGCTGCACCAACTGTCGGGGCGGATTCGAGAGTCTTCTCGATCTTGGCGCTGGCCACCAGCTTGTCGGTGTAAGCCTTGAACTTCTTGCCCTCGACGATCTGCACCAGGCGATCCTTCACTGAATCCAGCGGGGGCGGCGCACTCTCACGGGTATCAACCAGCCTGATCACATGCCAGCCGAACGGGGTCTGTACCGGCACCTTTGTAGTTTCGCCCTTCTTCATGGCCGCAACCGCTGCCGCAAACGCAGGGGTCATGCCTTCGGGCGAGAACCAGTCCAGGTCACCGCCGCGATCCTTGCTGCCGGCATCGGTGGAGTTGCGCTTTGCCAGGTCCGCGAAAGATGCGCCCTTGCCCAGCTGGTCGATGATGTTCTGTGCCGCAGTCTGGGTGGGCACAAGGATGTGGCTGGCGCGATACTGGGTCTTGGATAATTGCGCCGTCTGCAAGTCGTACTCGGCTTGCAGTTCTTCTGCACTGGGCGCGCGATCCTTGAGGTACACCTGGGAAGAGGCCTGTTGCAGTACCTGCAAACGCGTCAGTTCCAATACGGCGCGAGTCTCGTCCCGCGCCGCAGTGCCATCCTTCTCGGCAGCCGCCGCAATCACTTCGCCGCGCACCAGGTTATCGAGCAGCTCGGCGCGCTGTGCCGGTGTGAGGTCTTCTGCGGGCTTCTTGGCAACGCCCTTCACGTAGAAGTTATAGGTGTTGCGGCTGATGGGGTGGCCATCGACGACGGCAACATTGTCGACCTTTTCGGCAGGTGTGCCCGCGGGCTTCTGGGTGCAGCCCAACACCAGGGTGGCGGCCACGCAGCACATGGCCAGTGAAAATAAGCGGTTCATTTTTGGTTCTCTCCTCGATTCAAATTTAGCAGCCACCAGATCTGGGCCAGCAGGAACAGGAACATCACGCCAGTCAAGCCGAATAATTTGACCTTCACCCAGGTCGCCTCGCTGGCACGGTAAGCCACCAGCAGGTTGGCGCATCCGAGCAGGATGCAGAACGCAATCGATGTGGCGTTGAGCTTGAGCCATGAGCGCCGATCTACCTGCACCTCGCCGATCACAGGTTGCAGCATCCGCTGCGCCAGTGGTTGCGTGCCGATGAAAATGCTACCCAGAAATGCAAGGCTCAACAGCCAAAAGATCAGGGTGGGTTTCCACTGGATGAAACGCACGTTGTGCATCACCAGGGTCAGGCCACCCAGAGCCAGCAACAGCAAGGTGCTGACCACGTTCATGGTGGTGACGCGTCGCTTCCACAGCCAGATGCTGGCCAGCATCAGCGTCGCGGCTACCATCAGGGAAATGGTGGCCACGTAGATTCCGCCCAGCCAGTAGCCGACGCCGAATGCGACCAGTGGGGAATACTCAAGCAGCAGCATCATTCATTACACCTTGGCGAAAGTCTGTCCGGGGCGGGGCCCGGGCGCCGCGTATCATAACCAAGTGTCCCTCTACCTCGAAGTTCACCCCAAGAATCCGCAGTCACGCCTCATCCGCCAGGCGGTGGAAGTGGTGCGCCAGGGGGGCGTAATCGCTTATCCGACGGATTCCTGCTATGCGCTGGGTTGCCACGTGGGCGACAAGGATGCCCTGGAGCGGATCCGGCGTATTCGTGCCGCCGACAAGCATCATCATTTCACATTGGTGTGCCGCGACCTGGCCGAAATTGCGCATTACGCCAAGGTGGAGACCTGGCAGTTCCGCCTGCTCAAGTCGCACACACCCGGGCCCTTTACATTCCTGTTGGAGGCCACGCGCGAGGTGCCGCGACGGTTGCAGCACCCCAAGCGGCGCACCATCGGCATACGCGTGCCCGATCATCCCGTGCCGCGCATGCTGCTGGAGGAGTTGGGTGAGCCACTGATGAGTTCGACGCTGTTGTTGCCGGGCGATCCGCAGCCGCTGACCGACGGAGCGGAGATCCTGGAGCGGCTCGAAAACGAACTCGATGCCATCATCGATGGCGGTCACTGTGGAATCGAGCCCACCACAGTGGTGGACCTTGCCGTGTCGCCGCCGGTGATATTGCGACAGGGCAAGGGCCAGATCGGCTCCGTATAATGCCGGCGATGAATCCAGCCCCTATTACCGGCGTTCCTTCACGGGTGCCCTCGCGAGTTCTTTCGGGCATGCGCCCCACGGGTCAGCTGCACCTGGGCAACTATCATGGCGCGCTCAAGAATTGGGTGGCATTGCAGGAACATCACCAGGGTTTCTTCTTTGTGGCCGACTGGCATGCGCTGACCACGGACTATGAGCATCCGGAGGCGCTGCAGAAGAACATCGGCGAGATGGTCATCGATTGGCTGGCTGCGGGTCTTGATCCTGACCGCGCGACGATTTTCGTGCAATCCCAGGTGCTGGGGCACGCCGAACTGCACCTGCTGCTGTCGATGATCACGCCCCTGGGCTGGCTGGAACGTGTGCCCACGTACAAGGACCAGCAGGAGCAGCTCAAGGAAAAGGACCTGGCCACTTACGGTTTTCTGGGCTATCCGCTGCTGCAGAGCGCGGACATCCTGATCTATCGGCCGGCATTCGTGCCCGTGGGCGAGGACCAGGTGGCGCATGTAGAGATGACGCGCGAACTGGCACGACGCTTCAATCATCTTTACGGCAAGGATCCGCAGTTCGCGGCCAGCGCCAGGGCGGCGCTGGCAAAACTGGATTCCGGCCTGCGCGATAGCTATGTCAATCTGCGACGCCGCTTCCAGGAAGGCGGAGATCACGATGCACTGGCCGAGGCACGCAAGTTGGTGCAGGCAGCCTCGGCGCTCGACATTGCCCAAAGCGCATTGCTGCTGGCCAACCTTGAGGGAGAGCACCACCAGTTGCTGCCCGCGCCGGAAGTGCTGCTGACTCCGACGCCCAAGGTACCGGGGCTCGATGGTCGCAAGATGTCCAAGTCCTATGGCAACACCATCGGCCTCACAGAAGAACCCGAATCCATCGCGCGCAAGATCAAGGGCATGCAGACGGATCCCGCCAGGGTGCGGCGTACGGATCCGGGCACGCCAGAGAAATGCCCGGTGTGGGATCTGCACAAGCTGTACTCCAGTGACGAGACGCGCGCCTGGGTGCGAGAGGGTTGCACCACCGCCGGCATCGGCTGCATCGAGTGCAAGAAACCGGTGATCGACAGGATCAGTGAGGACGCCACCCGCATGCGCCAGCGCGCCCAGCCCTATGTGCAGCACCCGCAGCGGGTACGCGAAATCCTGGTCAATGGCGCGGCGCACGCCAATGCCGTTGCCGAAGAGACCATGCAGGTGGTGCGCAAGGCCATGAACCTGGTGGCAACCCCATGAGCAAAACTGCCAACGAGGCGCCGCAGTCGGAAATGCCGTTTGCCGTGGTATTCGGCGAGCAGATGACGGAAATGCCGCGCGACCTCTATATCCCGCCGCAGGCCATGGAAGTGTTCCTCGAGGCATTCGAGGGACCGCTCGACTTGCTTCTATATCTGATCCGGCGCCAGAACCTCAACATCCTCGATATTCCCATTGCCGAGATCACGCGCCAGTACACACAGTACATAGAGGTGATGACCGAGGTGCAGCTGGACCTGGCCGGGGAATACCTGGTCATGGCCGCAACGCTGGCCGAGATCAAGTCCCGGATGCTGTTGCCGCGGGCGGTGGATCCCAACGCCGGACTGGAAGACGATCCGCGCGCCGAACTGGTGCGCAGGTTGCAGGAGTACGAACGTTTCAAACGCGCGGCGGTGCACATGGACGAGCTGCCGCGCCTGGGGCGCGACAACTGGATTGCCGATGCCGCGTTCTCTGATCGTCGCGTCATCCGCGCGCTGCCGGAAATTACACTCAAGGAACTGCTGATTGCATTCAGGGACGTGGCAATCCGCGCGGACATGTTCGCGCACCATCACATACAGCGCGAGCCCCTGTCGGTACGCGGGCGCATGAGCGACATCCTGGCTGCGTTGCAATCCGGTATGTTCGTCGAGTTCTCGCAGATGTTCCAGGCCTCGGAAGGCAGGATGGGCGTGGCGGTGACTTTTGTTGCGCTGCTGGAGCTGTTGCGCGAAGGGCTCGTTGAGATCGTGCAGAACGAATTGTATGGACCATTGCACCTGCGCGGCGTGGATCCCGCGCGCCAGGCACAGGTAATAGAAGGCTCTGTGGAAGTTGCCGCACAGGCCGCATCGGAAGCAGATGCGCGGCTGCTGACCAGTTCCGCCGCTGCGGATGAGGCGGAAGATGACGCGCCAGAAGATGCGCCAGAAGATTCGCAAGAGGAACACGAATGAATACCGAATTTACCCGCAAGGTCCTCGAAGCTGCCCTGCTGGCAGCGGGTCGCAGCCTGACATTGAGCGAGCTGGCGCTGCTGTTCGACATGGTGGATCGACCGGACACTGCGCAGCTGCGCGAAGCCCTCGAAGAACTGGCGCGCACGTATGCCGGGCGCGGCATCGAGTTGATCGAAACCGCCGCGGGATTCCGCATCCAGGTGCGCCGCGAAATGGCCGACCACGTGTCGCGGTTGTGGCCAGAGCGCCCGCCGCGCTATTCGCGCGCGCTGCTCGAGACACTGTCGCTGATTGCCTATCGCCAGCCACTGACACGCGGCGAGATTGAAAACGTGCGCGGCGTGCAGGTGGATTCGAACATCGTCAAGGCGCTGTTCGAGCGCAACTGGATCCGCGTCGTGGGATATCGCGAAGTGCCGGGTCGTCCCGAGCTGCTGGGTACCACGCGCGATTTCCTGGATTACTTCGGGCTCAGGACGTTGGACCAGTTGCCGCCACTTGAGGAACTCAAGTCCCTCGAAGACCTCAACCCGCAGCTGCAGTTGCCTGGGCCCATTGGGGTGACCGTGGGAGAGGCGCAGGAATTGACCGTCGAGGCTGATGCTGAGGCTGATGTCACGGTCGAGGCTGATGTCACGGGCGAGGCTGAGGGCACGGTCGAGGCTGATGCCACGGTTGATGCTGACGTCACGACGTCCCACTGAGGCTGCAATGACCCGTGGACGCAGCACTGTTTCCGAAACCGCGCCGGCGGCCGAGCGCGTGCAGAAGATCCTGGCGCGTGCGGGTCTCGCGTCGCGTCGCGAAGCGGAAGTCTGGATCAGTGCCGGTCGTGTAACGGTCAATGGTGAAGTGGCGACCCTGGGCAGCAAAGCCACCGGCAGCGACCAGGTGCGCGTGGATGGCCGACTGGTTCGACAGGCATCGAGCAAACGTTCCGCTACATGGCTGTGCCATCGTTCCCCTGGCGAAAACCTGCAGCAGCCTCGCGAGGCCGGTGTCCAGGAAGAGGGCGCGCACGAGGCCATGTCGCAGCGCCTGTCGCGACGTGTGGGTCGGCGTTATGTGGCCATCAGCCCCATGCCCAACATGGATGGTGGCCTGGAGCTGCTGACATCAGACGGCAACCTGGCAGCACAATTGCAACGCGCCGTGCGCGGGTTGCGCATGCTGTTCAGTTTGCGGGTGCGCGGTGAGTTGTCGCCCGAGCAGATTGAAGGGGTGATGGAAGGTGACCTGGACAGCGGTGAGCAGCTGCGGATCGTGTCCTGCGAACCCACGGGCGGCGAAGGCAGTAATCGTTGGTACGGCGTTGAAACCATCGGTGCGAACGGCAAGGATCTCAGGTTGCTGGTAGAGCGCCAGGGTGCGCAGGTCAGTCGCATCCTGCGCACGGCACTGGGCGGACTGACATTGGAGCGAACGCTGTCGCGTGGCCATAGCCGGCAGCTGGATGATCAGGAAGTGGCGTTGCTGCTCAGCGGCGGCCCCGCAGTACCTGCGGGCGGTGACGCGGTGGTGGAACGTGGCTACGAAGGTGACCCGGGTGCCGGTGCAGATGGCGATGAGGACTGACAGTCCAGCGACTGGCCAGTGACTTCGGTGCAGCCCGAGGTTAGCAATCGCAGATAGGGCGCTACCAGGGATTCGGGTAGCGGCAGGATTTCAATGTTTTCAGAAGGGTAGGCGGCACGTCTCATTGCAGTGCGCGCCCGTCCGGGATTCAAGGCGTAAACGCGAACCTTTGAGTTTCCGGATAGCTCCGCAGCCAGTACCTGCACCAGTCCTTCCACGGCAAATTTCGACACCGCATAGGCGCCGAAGTAGGCACGGCCCCTGCGACCCACGCTGCTGCCGGTGAAGATGATGACGCCATCGGGTGACTTGCGCAGGGCTGGCAACAGCACCTGTGTCAATGCAAACGCCGCGGTGACATTCACGTGCATGACGCGGCACCACATGGGCACTTCGTATTGATCAATGGGCGTGAGTGCGCCCAGCAAACCGGCGCAGTGCACCAGTCCGTCGAGTCGTCCGTATTTGGCCAGCACCGCGGCCGCCAGGTTGTCATAGTCATTGGCGACGGCGTTTTCCAGGTCCATGGGCGCCATCAGTGCCTGATCAGGGGCGAACTGCTCGATCTCGGCGCGCAGTCCCTGCAATTTGAGAACGTTTCTGCCCATGAGCACCAGTTGCGCCCCGTCGCGGGCAGCGGCCAAGGCAACCGCCCGGCCGATGCCGCCAGTGGCACCGGTAATCGCAATGACCTTGCCGGCCAGTGGCAACGCGATCGACGTGCTCATTCGTTGAGCCATTGCAGGATTTCCAGTGGCGACTGGATCTGCGCGTCGGCCTGCCAGGTCTCGGGTTGATCGTCGGGACCCAGGTATCCATACATTGCCAGCAGCACCTGCATATCCGCCGCGTGCGCGGATTGTACGTCGCGTTGGGCATCGCCCACATACACGCATTGTTGCGGCGGCAAGGCCAGCAAGCCTGCGGCGTGCAGCAGCGGAGCCGGGTGTGGCTTGCGTTGGGGTAGTGTGTCCCCGGAAACCACGCAGCCCGCGCGCTGCGCCAGGTGCAGGGCCTTGAGCAGCGGCTCGGTCAGAAAAGCCGGCTTGTTGGTGACTATGCCCCATGCCATGCCTTTGACTGCCAGCGTCTGGAGCACCGTGTCGCAGCCGGGGAACAATGCAGTCTCCTGTGCAAGGTGCTGGCTGTAAAGCGCCAGAAATCGTTCGCGTAGTTGCTCGAACTCGTTGCCCTGGGCGACTTGCGGAAACGCCTGCTTGAGCATGCCCGTGGACCCATGCGACACCTGGGTGCGCGCCAGTGCATAGGGCAGGGGCGCGCGGCCCTCCTGGGCCAGAAGGGTATTAAGCGCGACGATCATGTCCGGCGCGGTGTCGAGCAACGTGCCGTCCAGATCGAACAGCACGCCGCGAATCTGTGATCCGCTCATTGTGCCGGGCCCAGCTGCGCGATGTAGTTGACCGACACGTCTGCAGTCAGCCGGCAGCGATGGTTGAGCGGGTCGTAGTGCAGGCCGGCGGTGTCCTGCAGCGAAAGACCGGCGTGGCGCGCCCAGCCAGCCAGTTCCGCCGGGCGGATGAAACGTTCGTATTCATGCGTGCCGCGTGGCAGCAGTCGCAGCAGGTATTCGGCGCCGACAATGGCCAGCATGAACGACTTGAGGTTGCGGTTGAGCGTCGACACAAACACCGCACCGCCGGGCTTGACCAGACGCGACAGTGTGCCCAGGAATGCTTGCGGCTCGGGCACGTGTTCCAGCATTTCCATGCAGCACACCGCGTCAAATTGATGCGGATGCAGCTGCGCAAGCTCTTCTGCATCCTGGAGGCGATACTCGATGGCAAGGCCGGATTCGGCGGCATGCAGCTGTGCGGTGGTGATCATCGCCGGTGACAGATCTATGCCCTCGACGTTGGCGCCGCGCCGCGCAAGTGCCTCGGCCAGCAGGCCGCCGCCGCAGCCCACATCCAGCACACGGGCGCCTGACAGGGGCAAACGCGAGGCAATGTATTCGACGCGCACCGGATTGAGATGATGCAGGGGACGGAACTCGCCCTGGGGATCCCAGAAACGATGCGCCAGCGCCTCGAATTTGGCGATTTCCGCAGGATCGGCAGTTTCTGTACGGGGTTGATTCACGGCCGCCAGTATAGCCAGATGCGGGCAGTTTCAGGCTCGGTTCAAAGGGTCTTCTGTGCTAGAATTTGCGGCTTGCAACGGCGCGCGAAAGACTTTGAAACATGAGTGAAATTGCCCGGGAAATCCTGCAGGTAAACCTGGAAGACGAGATGCGCCAGTCTTACCTCGATTACGCCATGAGCGTGATCGTTGGCAGGGCGCTCCCCGATGTGCGCGACGGGCTCAAGCCCGTGCACCGGCGCGTGCTGTTCGCCATGCGCGAGCTGGGCAATGACTACAACAAGGCCTACAAGAAATCCGCCCGCGTCGTCGGCGACGTGATCGGCAAATATCACCCGCACGGCGATTCCGCGGTCTATGACGCCATTGTGCGCATGGCCCAGCCGTTTTCCATGCGCTACATGCTGGTGGACGGGCAGGGCAATTTCGGTTCGGTAGACGGCGACATGCCGGCAGCGATGCGCTACACCGAAGTGCGCATGTCGAAGTTCGCCAACGAACTGCTGGCCGACATCGATCGCGAAACGGTGGACTTCGTCCCCAACTACGATGAGTCGGAACACGAGCCGTCGGTGCTGCCGGCGCGCGTGCCCAACCTGCTGGTCAATGGCGCGTCAGGCATTGCCGTGGGCATGGCCACCAACATTCCGCCGCACAATCTGACCGAGGTGGTCAACGCGCTGCTGGCCGTGCTCGAAGATCCGGATATCCCGCTGGTGCAGCTGATGGCGCACATTCCGGGACCGGATTTCCCCACGGCCGGCATCATCAATGGCGCCGACGAGATTGTCGTGGCGTACAAGACCGGTCGCGGCCGACTCTCCATACGCGGCCGCACGCACTTCGAGGATCTGGAAAAGGGCGGGCGCCAGGCCATTGTCATCACCGAACTTCCCTACCAGGTCAACAAGGCGCGGCTGATCGAACGCATTGCCGACCTGGTGCGCGAGAAGCAGATCGAAGGCATTGCCGGCGACGGACTGCGTGACGAGTCCGACAAGGACGGCATGCGCGTCGTGGTCGAGCTGCGACGTGGTGAAGTCGCCGAGGTGGTGCTCAACAACCTCTATGCGCAGACTCCGCTGGAGACTGTGTTCGGCATCAACATGGTGGCCCTACAGGATGGCCAGCCCAAGCTGATGTCGCTCAAGGAAATGCTGGATGCATTCCTGCGTCATCGTCGCGAAGTAGTCACGCGGCGCACGGTGTATGACCTGCGCAAGGCACGGGATCGCGCGCATATTCTCGAAGGCCTGGCCGTGGCGCTGGCCAACATCGACGAGATCATCGCGCTGATCAAGGCCTCGCCCGCACCCGCCGAAGCCAAGGTGGCATTGATGGCCAGGGGCTGGCCAGCCGGTGGCGTGCCGCAGATGCTGGAGCGCGCTGGCGCCATCAGTTCTCGACCGGTGGGATTGGCCGTGGAGTTCGGCCTGCTGGATGGCAGCTATCACCTCAGCGATACCCAGGCACAGGCCATCCTCGAGATGCGCCTCAATCGGCTCACCGGCCTCGAGCAGGACAAGATCCTCGCCGAATACGGCGAACTGCTGACCTTGATTGGCGACCTGTCGGACATTCTCGCGCGGCCGGCGCGGCTGACCGAAGTGGTGCGCAATGAACTGCTCGAGATCCGCGAGCAGTTCGGAGATGCGCGGCGCACCGAGATCTCGCTGGATCACCTCAACCTGCGCACCGAAGACCTGATCGAGC
>JBDTPN010000043.1:0-22551 GCA_039932715.1 Pseudomonadota bacterium
GCGCAGGCAGCCGTGCGGCATCTGGGACCCCTGGCCACCGACAATCGTCGCGTGGCGCTGTGCCTGTTCGACGCTGCGTGGCATCAGGGCGTGGTGGGACTGGTGGCCAGTCGCATCAAGGATCGCGTCGGTCGTCCGGTGGTGGCCTTCGCGCCTGCCGGTGATGGAGTCCAACTGCGCGGATCGGCTCGATCCATTCCCGGCATTCACATTCGCGACGTGTTCGAGGCAATTGCCGCGCGTGATCCTGGCCTGATCGTGCGCTTCGGTGGGCACGCCATGGCGGCGGGACTGACGCTCGACGCCGCAAGGCTCGATGAATTCGCGCGCCAGTTCGAGTCCCAGGTGGGGCAGTGGATGCAGGGCCTGGCCGAGGACGCGATCTGGACCGATGGCCAGCTCGACGAGGCGGATATCGAACTTGCCACCGCACAGTTGCTGCGCGCGGCCGGACCCTGGGGCCAGGCATTTCCCGAGCCCAGCTTCGATGGCGAGTTCGACATCGAAAGCACGCGCGTGCTGGGTGATCGTCACGTCAAGTTCTGGCTGCGTCCCGCAGGTTCGCGCACGCGGTTCGATGCCATTGCATTCAACCTGCTGGAACCCGAAGGGCGCAGTGCACCGCCTGCAGGACGCGTGCGCCTTGCGTATCGCCTGGATGTCAACCATTTCCAGGGCGAGAGCCGTTTGCAGTTGCTCGTCGACCACGTTGTCGAAGCACCGTAGAATCCGCGCATGGCACTGGAAACCGGACAGATAAAGAAAAGCCTTCGTGACCTTCTGGAGCGATCCACCTCGCTCAGGGGGTTCCTTTGACTACGATGGCAAGCGTGAGCGGCTCGAGGAAGTCAGTGGCGAGCTGGAATTGCCAGACATCTGGAAACAGCCGGACAAAGCGCAGGAGCTGGGGCGCGAACGCTCGCGGCTGACCACCGAGCTTGCGCAGCTCGACGCGGCGCAGTCCGGCGTAGTCAATGCCACCGAGCTGCTGGAGCTGGCCGAGGCGGAAGCCGATGCTGGCGCCGTCGCCGATATCGAACGTGATCTGTTGCAAATCGAGGCACGGGTGCGCGGCCTCGAATTCAGGCGCATGTTCAGCGGCGAGATGGATGCGCACAGCGCCTATCTGGACATCCAGGCCGGAGCCGGCGGCACTGAGGCACAGGACTGGGCGCAGATGCTGCTGCGCATGTACCTGCGCTGGGGCGCATCACGTGGCTTCAGCTGCGAAGTGGTGGATTCGAACCCGGGGGAAGTGGCCGGGATGAAGAGCGCATCGGTGCACTTCGCCGGTGAATACGCTTACGGCTGGCTGCGCACCGAGATCGGCGTGCACCGGCTGGTGCGCAAGAGTCCCTTCGATTCCGGCAACCGCAGGCACACGTCGTTCGCCTCGGTGTTCGTGTCTCCGGAAATCGATGACGACATCAACATCGACCTCAATCCTGCCGACATCGAGATGGACGTGTTCCGCTCCAGTGGTGCCGGCGGGCAGCATGTCAACAAGACTGAATCCGCAGTGCGGCTGCGCCATCTGCCTTCGGGCATTGTCGTGGCCTGCCAGAACGAACGCAGCCAGCACAAGAATCGCGCCACCGCCATGAAGATGCTCAAGGCCAAGCTTTACGAGCTGGAGGTCAACAAGCGCAACGCCGCCGCCAAGGTGCTCGAAGACGCCAAGTCCGATGTCAGTTGGGGCAACCAGATTCGGTCGTATGTGCTGGACCAGTCGCGGATCAAGGACCTGCGCACCAATGTCGAGGTGGGCAACACCACTGCGGTGCTGGACGGTGATCTTGACCAATTCCTGGAAGCCAGTCTCAAGGCGGGGTTTTAGTGGACGATAACCACCTGATTGCCGAGCGGCGCGCCAAGCTGTCGCAGCTGCGCGAGCAGGGCGTGGCTTTCCCCAATGATTTTCGGCGCGTGCACCACGCGGGTGAACTGCGCGCCGCGCATGACCAGGCGAGCGCCGAACAACTCGAGGCATTGGCCCAGGTGGTCACCGTGGCCGGTCGCATGATGGCCAAGCGCGTCATGGGCAAGGCCAGCTTCGCCACCATTGCCGACCCGTCCGGTTCGATACAGCTGTTCCTGCAGGCAGCGTCGCTGGCCGACTGTTACGAGCAGTTCAAGACCTGGGATGTGGGCGACACGCTGGGCGCAACCGGCCAGCTGTTTCGTACGCGCACTGGCGAACTGTCGGTGCGCGTGACTGAATTGCGACTGCTGGTCAAGTCACTGCGCCCGCTGCCAGACAAGTGGCATGGGCTGGCCGACACCGATACGCGCTATCGGCAGCGATACGTCGACCTGATCGTGAGCGCGGAATCGCGCGCCGTTTTCGTGGCGCGCACGCGCATCGTGCGGCAACTGCGTGTGGAACTGGATCAACGCGGTTTCATGGAAGTTGAAACGCCCATGATGCAGCCGATTCCCGGCGGTGCGACGGCGCGTCCCTTTGTCACGCATCACAATGCGCTGGACATGCAGATGTACCTGCGGGTGGCCCCGGAGCTGTATCTCAAGCGCCTGGTGGTGGGCGGTTTCGAACGCGTGTATGAGATCAACCGCAATTTTCGCAATGAGGGTTTGTCCACCCGGCACAACCCCGAGTTCACCATGCTCGAGCTGTACTGGTCCTACGCTGACTATGGCGACCTGATGGACCTGACCGAACAGCTGGTGACTGCCTTGTGCGCCGTGGTGGGAGCAGGTGTCGCTCTCAATTACCAGGGACGCAGTTACAACCTGGCCACGCCGTTCCGTCGCGTGTCGATGGCCGACGCCATCGTGCAGCACAACCCCGGCATCGACCCATCCAGGTTGCGCGACGTTGAATACCTGCGCCAGTGGTGCAGTGGTATCGGCGTTAAGTTTGCCACCGGCGATGGCGCGGGCAAACTGCAAGTGGCCATATTCGACCAGACTGTCGAGCACACCCTGCTGGATCCGACATTCGTTTACGCCTATCCGGCGGAAGTCTCCCCACTGTCGCGCTTGAATGATGCCGATCCGTTTCTCGTCGATCGTTTCGAGTTTTTCATTGCCGGGCGCGAACTGGCCAATGGATTCTCCGAGCTCAATGATCCGGAGGACCAGGCCGCGCGGTTTCGCGCGCAGGCAGACCTCAAGAACGCCGGCGACGAAGAGGCCATGTTCTATGACGCCGACTACATCCGCGCGCTCGAATACGGGATGCCGCCCACTGCCGGACTGGGCATCGGCGTGGACCGCCTGGTGATGTTCCTGACCGACCAGGCCGCCATCCGCGACGTACTGCTGTTTCCGCAGGTCCGACCGGAGAGCTGATTGCAGCGCCTGCCCATCGGCGTGTTTGATTCCGGCGTGGGTGGTCTCACAGTACTGGGCGCCCTGCAGCGCCAATTGCCGGCAGAGGATTTCCTTTACCTCGGCGACACCGCGCGACTTCCCTACGGCACCAAGACGCAGGCTACCGTCGAGCGTTACGCCCTGCAGGCCGTGGCCGCACTGGTACAACGTGGCGTCAAGGCCGTGGTCATTGCCTGCAATACGGCATCGGCTGCCGCGCTGCCGGCGCTGGCAGCGGCCTATCCGCAATTGCCCTTGCTCGGCGTCATTGAACCCGGCGCGGCCGCGGCGGTGGCAGCAAGCGCGACCAAACGAATTGCCGTGATTGCCACCGAGGGAACCGTGCGCGGCGAGGCCTACCAGAGGGCTATTCACCGGCTTGACCCTGTCGCCCAGGTAACTGCAGTGGCCGCGACATTGTTTGTTGCGCTTGCCGAGGAAGGATGGGTGAGCGGTCCGGTTGCCGAGTCCATCGCGCGTCGTTACCTCGCGCCCCTGTTTGAAACTGCGGCCAGCGCTCCGGATGTGCTGGTGCTGGGGTGTACGCATTTCCCCCCATTGGCGGCCGCGATTCGCAGCGTCATCGGAGCGCAGGTTGCCATAGTGGATTCCGCTGCCACCACTGCCTCTGCACTGGCGTCGCTTATCCCGCCGCAAGATTCACGCGCAGCGGGCGCAGCCGGGACGCATTTCCTGGTTACCGATGGGGTGGAGCGTTTCCTGCGCATAGGTCCGGGTTTCCTGGGCCAGGCGATCGAACAGCAGAACGTGGAACGTATCGACCTTGCCCCTGAATTGATCCTTACATCTGATAGGGCAACCCCAGCTGTTCGGTATTGACGCGCGCTGCACCTGCAACGGCCAGCGCTTCGCCTGCCAGGGCTTCATCAGTAGCGCTGATGCCCAGCGAGGCAACGGCCAACAACTCCTGTCCACCGCCGTCGGCGGCGCTGGCCATCACAACCTGCGCGCGGCGACCATCGGCAAGATCGATGCGTGAACCCGGCAACAGCTTGCGCGCGTCCCCGGTGTGGAAACGTTGCATGCGGCGTTTGACCTGGCCCAGGTAGTGGGCGCGCGCGATGATTTCCTGCCCGGTGTAGCAGCCCTTGCTGAATGAAACAGCGCCGATCAGGTCGAGGTTGAGCATCTGCGCGGTAAACAGGCCGCTGGTCGCAGTGCTGATTTCAGGTAGCCCTGCGCCGATGTCATCCAACCGCCACGACGCGCGTGACTGGATGTCGCCCTCTGGCAAAGCCTCAGGTCGCGGCGCCACGATCATCTGCCGCAGTCCGGTGACATCCATGGGGATGCTCAAACGGGTACTGGCGGCCGCTTCTGCATCCGGGCCGGTTGCGCCGTAGATGCGCCATTGACTGGCCGCGTTTTCGAACCGCACGCGGGCCCGGAACACGAACCGTGCAAGATGCGCAGCAACCGCGCCGGACAGGTCAGCAGGCAATGCCATGAGGATCTGTTCGGGTTCCACCTGCAGCAGGCGCATTACGGCCAGGCATCGGCCCTGCGGGTTATGCAGACCGGCCAGGACTGCAGGGCGATCATCCAGCAGTGCCACATCGTTTGAAATCTGGCCCTGCAGGAACGAGCGCGCGTCGGCCCCGCGCACCGAAAGAATGGCGAGGTCGTCCAGAGGAGTGATGGCGAGGTCTGTCATGGGGATGGCCGCGGTCGCCATCGGGATTCTGGCACAATATTGCCCATGCAGCAGACGCCTAAACCCAGCCCGGTCACCCAGGCGCAACCGCCGGAGCCGGCGCAGCCACCTGTGGAGATCGGCGGCCCGACTGGCCCTGAACCCACACGCTTCGGCGATTGGGAACGCAACGGGCGTTGCGTGGATTTCTAGCAATGCCGCGCCCCCTGTCTCCGCACATTTTCATTTATCGCTTCGGCTACACCATGTCGTTGTCGATACTGCACCGGTTCACCGGTTTGACCTTGAGCCTGGGCTTCATTCTCCTCGGCGCCTGGCTGACGATGTTGTCCCTGGGGGAGTCGCACTACCAGTGGCTGACCTCAGGAACAATGGGATTGGTGTTGCGCGTGGGCCTGGCGCTGTGGCTGGTGGCCTTCCTCTATCACCTGGCCAACGGACTGCGGCATCTTTTCTGGGACGCAGGGCTGGGGCTCGAACGTGCGCAGGCGCGACGCAGCGCAATGATCGTGCTGGTAACAGTAGCCATTGCCGCGCTATTGCTGCTGTATGCATTCTGGGTGCCGCGGTGAGCCTGGGTTTCAATGTGTTTGCGCGCGCCTTCAGTGGCGGGGCTGGCCATGCCGCTTCACGTCACTGGAGTGCGCAACGCCTTACGGCCATTGTGTTGGTGCCCCTGGCGATCTGGTTCCTGGTCGCGCTGTTGACGCTGCCGGATCTGGCATATGCCACAGTGCATGCGTGGGTGGCGCGTCCCCTGTCGGCCACGTTGCTGTGCCTGCTGGTGGTGTTCCTGTTCTGGCATTCCAGGCTGGGCGTTCAGGTGGTGATTGAAGACTATGTGCACCACCCGTTGGCGCTCGCCATCACTGTGCATCTGTCGACGCTGCTGCACCTGCTGGCAGGCGGCGCAGCCTTGCTGGCAATACTGCGAATTGCGTTGGGGAACGCCTGAATGAGCGCTTACACGTTTACCGACCACACCACCGACGTGATCGTGGTCGGCGCCGGTGGCGCGGGTCTGCGCGCCACGCTGGGCCTGGCAGAGGCGGGGCTTTCCACCGCATGCATCACCAAGGTGTTTCCCACGCGCAGCCACACGGTGGCGGCCCAAGGCGGCATCAGTGCGGCGCTGGCCAACATGGGCGCGGACGATTGGCGTTGGCACATGTACGACACCGTCAAGGGTTCTGACTGGCTGGGCGACCAGGACGCCATCGAGTTCATGTGCAAGGAAGCGCCGGCGGCGGTGATCGAGCTGGAGCATTACGGAGTGCCGTTCTCGCGCACCGCGGACGGCCGCATCTACCAGCGACCCTTCGGTGGCATGACTACTGAATACGGCAAGGGCATCGCGCAGCGCACCTGCGCGGCGGCGGATCGCACCGGGCACGCCATGCTGCATACGCTGTACCAGCAGTCGCTCAAGCACCAGGCGCAGTTCTTCATCGAGTATTTCGCAATCGACCTGATCATGGAGAATGGCGAGTGTCGCGGCGTGGTGGCGCTCAACCTGGCCGATGGCAGCTTGCATCGCTTTCGCGCGCAGATGACATTGCTGGCCACCGGTGGCTATGGCCGTGCCTATTTCTCCTGCACCTCGGCACACACCTGCACCGGGGACGGCGGCGGCATGGCGCTGCGCGCCGGGCTGCCATTGCAGGACATGGAATTCGTGCAGTTCCATCCTACTGGCGTGTATGGCTCAGGGTGCCTGATCACCGAGGGTGCGCGCGGTGAAGGCGGATACCTGACCAACTCGCGCGGCGAACGTTTCATGGAGCGCTATGCGCCCAATGCCAAAGACCTCGCGTCGCGCGATGTGGTCAGCCGCGCGATGACCATGGAGATCCGCGACGGGCGCGGGGTAGGGGAGCATGCCGATCACATTCACCTGCACCTGGAGCACCTGGGTCCGCAGGTGATCCATGAGCGACTGCCGGGCATCGCCGAGACGGCGCGGATTTTCGCCGGCGTGAATGTCAACCGTGATCCGATTCCCGTGCTACCCACAGTGCACTACAACATGGGCGGCGTTCCCTGCAATTTCCACGGTGAGGTCATCAGTGGCGCGCACGACGATCCGGAGCGTGTGGTGCCCGGGCTGATGGCCGTGGGTGAAGCCGCCTGCGTATCGGTGCACGGCGCCAATCGCCTGGGTTCCAATTCACTGCTTGATTTGGTGGTGTTTGGACGCGAAGCAGCGCGGCACTGCGCGCAGGTGGTCACTGCGGGTGCGACGCAGCGACCGCTGCCGGTCAATGGTGACGAACTGGCGCTCACGCGACTGGATCGGCTGCGCAACGCCAAGGGAGGCCGGCCCACGGCGCAGATCCGGCTGGAGATGCAGCGGACCATGCAGAAGGACGCTGCCGTGTTTCGCACGGAACAGTCCCTGCAGGAAGGGGTGTCGCGCATGGCGCAAATCTGCGGCAGTTTCGCAGACGTCAGCGTCACCGACCGCAGCCTGATCTGGAACACGGATCTGATCGAGACCCTGGAGCTCGAAAACCTGCTGCAGCAGGCCACGGCCACGGTGGTATCGGCCACCAACCGGCATGAAAGTCGTGGGGCGCATGCCCGCGAGGATTACCCCGCACGCGATGACCAGAACTGGCTGCGCCACTCATTGTGCTGGGTGGCCGCGGATGGCAGCACCCGGATTGATTACCGGCCCGTGCATCTCAATACGCTGACCCGCGATGTGGAACCCGTGCCGCCCAAAGCGAGAACCTACTGATGGTACAGCTGACCCTGCCCGCCGATTCGCGCGTAAATGCCAAGGGGCGCGTGCACCGTGCGCCTGGCGACGCGCGCGCGCCGCGCACATTCCGTATCTATCGCTTTGACCCGGACAGCGGTGAAAACCCGCGCATGGATAGCTATGAAGTGGACATGGCCAACTGCGGCCCCATGGTCCTGGACGCGTTGATCAAGATCAAGAACGAGATTGACCCGACGCTGGCATTCCGGCGCTCCTGCCGCGAGGGCATTTGCGGATCCTGTGCAATGAACATCGACGGGGTCAATACGCTGGCGTGCACCCGTGCCTGCAGTGACCTTGGCAGCCGCGAAGTGCGCATCTATCCGTTGCCACACATGCCGGTGGTCAAGGACCTGATCCCTGACCTGACGCAGTTCTATGAACAGTACGCAGCCATTAAGCCGTGGCTGGTCACGCGCTCGCCTGCACCTGCAAATGGCGAACGCCTGCAGTCCAAGGAGCAGCAGGAAAAAGTGGATCGGCCGTCCGCGTGCATTCTCTGCGCCTGCTGCTCGACTTCCTGTCCCAGCTACTGGTGGAACTCTGACAAGTACCTGGGGCCAGCCGCATTGTTGGCGGCTTATCGATGGATCATCGACAGCCGGGACGAAGCCACTGGCGAGCGGCTCGATGCGCTTGACGATGCATTCAAGCTGTATCGCTGCCACACCATCATGAACTGCACCGAGGCTTGTCCCAAGGATCTCAACCCGGCGCGCGCCATCGCCCATATCAAGGGGATGATCGCCGGTCGTCACGAATGAGCGGCACGACGGCGAGTCGCGGGCAACTGGCATGGCATTGTCGGCGCGGCATGAAGGAGCTGGACCTGCTGCTGCTGGCTTACCTGCAAGGGCGTTGGGCGTCCGCAGCAACAGATGAAAAGGCCGCCTTCGCTTGCTTTCTGGAGTTGCCCGATCCGGTCATAGCCAGTTATCTGCTGGGGGGTGAAGAACCACCTGCGGGCATGCTGGGGCTTGTTGCAACACTGCGCGGGGCTGCTGAAAAGCCCGCCTGACACGCTGCTGCGTGCCGGCGATGAGTTCGATATTCCATTGCGGCCGTTGCCCCTGGCACGCCGTATTTGTATGGCGGCTCTTGTATCCATGCTGGCCTGTGTCACACATCTGCTGTTCTGGCGACAATGGCTGCTGGCCGCGGCGCTGCTGGCCATCACCCTGGCCTCCGGATTGATCCTTCTGAGGGTGATCTGGTTGCGCGGTGGCGCACCGCTGCGGCTACAGCTGACCGCGGGGGGCCAGTTCCGGATTCATTGCCGTGACGGGAGGGTCGAAACGGTGGGATTGAGGCCGCAAAGTCTGCGCCTCGGTGGCGGCTTGCTGCTGGTGCTTCGTGGCGCCCGCACTTACCGGTTATGGCTGGCACGCGGGAATGTCCGACCAGAGGTGCTGGCCGGCTTGCAGCGGCGGCTTGGGAGGGGTTCAGCGGGTCTGCCCGGGCTGCGATAGACTGCAAAACAATGGCTTGTGCAGAACTTTCCCCCGGGACCCGGGTCTATCTTCCCTGCATGCCGGGCTACCGCCAGGCGGGGGAGCCTGAGGCTTGCAGTTGAGCGTGGACACTAGCGATCTGGGCTTGGTGCAGCGCGTCCAGCGAGGCGATAAAACCGCTTTCGACTTGCTGGTGCGCAAGTACCAGCACAAGGTCATAAAGCTGGTGACCCGGTATTTGCGCAATCCTTCGGACGCGGAAGACGTGGCACAAGAGGCATTCATCAAGGCATATCGGGCCATGCCCCAGTTTCGGGGTGACAGCGCGTTCTACACGTGGCTCTACCGCATCGCCATCAACACGGCCAAGAATGCCATCGTCTCGCGCGATCGCAACCCCGTGGAATTTGACCTCGACATGCAGGCCATTGAGGAGTCGCAATCCATGCAGGCCCGGCTGGCCGACACCACGACGCCGGAGAGCCTGTTGCAGACCGAGGAGATTCGTACCACGGTCAACCAGGCAATCGATGCACTGCCTGAAGACCTGCGCACCGCCATCGTGCTGCGGGAACTGGAAGGTTTGAGCTACGAGGACATTGCCCTGGCGATGGAGTGTCCCGTGGGTACGGTGCGTTCAAGGATATTTCGCGCCCGTGAAGCCATTGATCGGCGGCTGTCAGAGGTTTTTGAGGGCGGGCTAGGCCGCGCGGAGGAGTTGGGATGAATCATCAGGAACACAGCAGCCAGTTGTCAGCATTGTTCGACAACGAGTTGTCGTCCGAACAGGCGGACCTGGTAATCCGGCGCGCCTTGAAGGACCCGGCAATGCGCACCAGCTGGGGCAGGTACGCACTTATCGGCGCGTGCATGCGCGGAGAACCCCTGGCCGGGCGTTCGCGACCCGAGAGTGATGTTGCCGCGCGGGTGCGTATCCGCCTGGCAGTCGAAGGCCGTGGTACTGCCGCACCAGGCGAGCTTTCCAACGACAATCGCAGCATCGGCGGAATGAGCACATTGTGGCGTGGCGCAATGGGCATGGGCATTGCCGCTGGCGTCGCGGCCGTGTCGCTGCTGCTAATGCGTACCCAGGCGCCACAGGCCGGTGCCATGGTCGCCCAGGTGGCACCGCAGGTGCAGGCACAGGCGCAACCCACGGTGGCCACACCAGTGGCGGCAGACTCGCGCACCCTGGTCGCGCATGCCAGTGTACCGCCCAGCTATTCCACCCCCGTTGACACCTCTCCGGCAGGGCAGCGACTGGACGCACCCCTGGTGAACTACGTGATTTCGCACAGCGCGGTTTCGGCATCGGCCGTGCGCTTCAGCCCGCTGTCGACAGTAATGAGCAGCAGCGAGGATTTCACCCAGGATACCGTGGAGATGACACCCGCAGAGATCGGGGCGCATCGCTAGATGATAGACGCCGCCCTGCGATCGCGGCTGTTGCTGGTGTGTGCAGCGGGTATGGCGCTGATACAGCCAGTGAGCGCCGGTTCCGATGATCCGCGGGTATGGATAGCGCGCATGAATCAGGCGCTGGCTACGCGCAATTATGACGGCGTGTTCGTCACCCGCGTGGGTGAGCACCGCGAGACGCTGCGCATCATCCATCGGGTCAAGGACGGCCGCATGTCCGAGCGCCTGGTGTCCACCGATGGTTCGGGCCGGGAATTCGTGCGCAATGGTCCGGAATGGGTGGCCTATTACCCGGATCGCAAGATTGCCATTGCCGAGCAGCGCAATCGCCCCTCGGGCTTTATTGCCTCCCTCAATGGCCTCAGCAAGGAAACCGACAATTTCTACGAGATACGTTACGAGGAACGGCAGCGGCTGCAGGGAGTCAACACGCGGGTGATCACGGTCCGGCCGCGCGATGGATTGCGTTATGGCTATCGTTTCTGGATTGATGAAAAGACTGGCATGCCTTACCGCACGCAGCTTGAATCTGCCGGCAATGAAATCATCGAGGAGATCTCGTTCATTGCCTTGTCGCTGCCCGAGACCATCAGTGACGACATGCTCAAGCCCGACGTGGATGCGGCGGGTTTCAAGTGGCTGCGCCGCGATGCTCCTTCACAGCGCAGCGACGTGAAGGTCACCTTCGTGCCACGGACTGATCTGTTGCCGGTGGGGTTTCGCGTAACCGTGGCCAACGGACCCATTGGCAGTGACACTGGGCCGCGCACCCGGTTCATCATCTCCGATGGGCTGGCGTGGGTTTCGGTGTTTGTGGAGACCGCTGGCCCTCCGGCCGACAAGACCGACAGCAAGAGTGGGCATGAAATAAGCGCGCGTCATGAAGGTGCAGTCCAGATGGGCGCCTCGGCTGTCTATTCACTGCGCCAGGATGGGCATCGCATTACAGCGGTGGGCGAGGTTCCGCCAGCCACCGCAAAGGCAATCGCAGAATCACTGCGGCGTGAATAGCGTGGCCAGGCTGCGCCTGCTGTCGCGTCCGGACTGCGGGCTGTGCGATGAATTCCAGGCAGAATTGGCGCAGCTGGCGCAATCCACCCAATTGCCTCCCATGGAAACAATAGACGTGGACTCCGACCCGCAGCTGGCCCGCCGCTACGGCCTGGATATTCCGGTGCTGCTCCTTGACGGCGTCAGGGTGTGCCAGCACCGGCTGGATGCCGGCGAATTGCTGCGCCTGTTGCGGCCGCGCTAAGCAGCGACTTCCCGGGGGCAGTTGCCCGCTATAATCCGCGCCCCCCATGCAGCTGATCCGCAATTTCTCCATCATCGCCCACATTGACCATGGCAAGTCCACGCTCGCGGACCGCCTGATTCAGCTGTGCGGTGGCCTGGCCGACCGGGAAATGCAGTCCCAGGTACTCGACTCCATGGACCTGGAGCGCGAGCGCGGCATCACCATCAAGGCGCAGAGCGTGACGCTGTTCTACGCTGCGCTCGACGGCAATCGCTACCAGCTCAATCTCATCGACACTCCCGGTCACGTGGATTTCTCCTACGAAGTCTCACGCAGCCTGGCGGCCTGTGAAGGGGCGCTGCTGGTGGTGGACGCGGCTCAGGGCGTGGAAGCGCAAAGTGTTGCCAACTGCTATACCGCACTGGAGCAGGGGCTCGAGGTGCTGCCGGTCATCAACAAGATCGACCTGCCCTCGGCGGATGCGGACAAGGTCATCAAGGAAATCGAAGAGATCATCGGCATCGACGCCCAGGATGCGGTGCGCGTATCGGCCAAAACCGGCGAGAACGTGCCCGAACTGCTTGAAGAACTGGTCAAGCGGATTCCTCCTCCCAAGGGTGACAGGGACGCGCCGTTGCAGGCGCTGATCATCGATTCCTGGTTCGACAACTACGTGGGCGTGGTGTCACTGGTGCGAGTGGTAAACGGGGTTCTGAAGCTGGGTGAGAAAGTCCGGATCATGTCCACGGGACGCAGCCACGTGCTCGACAAGCTGGGCCGCTTTTCGCCCAAGCCGGTGGTGCTGGCGCAACTGGCTGCGGGCGAGGTGGGCTTTGTCATTGCGGGCATCCGCGAAATCGACGGCGCACCCGTGGGTGACACCATCACCGGTGAATCGCGGCCCGCCGCCGCACCGTTGCCAGGTTTCAAGCAGGTGCAGCCGCGGGTGTTTGCCGGCGTGTTCCCGGTCAATACCGAGGACTACGAGGGCTTTCGTGATGCGTTGGCCAAACTGCGTCTCAATGATTCGGCGCTGCACTACGAACCGGAAGTATCGACCGCACTGGGATTCGGCTTTCGTATCGGGTTCCTCGGCCTGCTGCACATGGATATCGTGCAGGAGCGCCTGGAACGCGAATACAACCTGGAGCTGATCACCAGCGCGCCTACCGTCATTTACGAGGTGGAGCGCACCGATGGCACCGTCCAGTACGTCGACAATCCTGCAAAACTTCCCGCTGCCAACCTGATCGCCGATCTGCGTGAGCCCATCATTACCGCCAACATCCTGGTGCCGCCGGAACATGTGGGCGCCGTGCTGCAGTTGTGCAGTGAGAAGCGCGGCGTGCAGAAGAAGATGCTTTACCTGGGAATGCAGGTGTCGCTGCAGTACCAGCTGCCGCTGGCCGAGGTGGTGCTCGATTTCTTCGACCGCCTCAAGAGTTCCAGTCGCGGCTATGCGTCGTTCGATTATGAGTTCAGTCATTTCCACAGCGCGCCGCTGTCGAAGCTCGACATCCTCATCAATGGCGATGGCGTGGACGCGCTGTCGATCATCGTGCACCGTGACAGCGCCTACCAGCGCGGCCGCGAGCTGGTGGACAAGATGCAGGAACTGATCCCGCGCCAGATGTTCGAGGTGGCGGTGCAGGCGGCCATCGGCACCCACGTTATCGCCCGCGCCACGGTCAAGGCGCTGCGCAAGAACGTGCTGGCCAAGTGCTACGGCGGCGACCTTTCACGCAAGCGCAAACTCCTCGAGAAACAGAAGGAGGGCAAGAAGCGCATGAAGCAGGTAGGCTCGGTGGAGATTCCCCAGGAGGCTTTCCTGGCGGTGTTGAAGATAGGCAGAACCTAGGATTTCCGGAGGCGCTCACGGTGCTCAATCAGATCGTTACATGGCTGGCCTGGCTGCTGATTCCCGTCGCTGCCATCACGCTGGTGGATGACTGGTTCCTGCGCCCGCGGCGCCGACTGGCAGCCCTGCCTGGCGTGGTTGAAGACCCTCCATTTCTGCGCGCGGCCTATGCCGTACTGCCGGTGCTGGCAATTGCCGGAGCCATCAAGCTGCTGCGTTCCGAGCGCCTGGATTTTTCCCTGGTGCTGGTGCTGGTGACAGTGATCGGCGCGGTGATCTGGGCCATTGATGTGCTGCTGCTGGCTCCCGCGCGTGCGCGCTGCGCTGGTGCAAATGCGTCGGTTCCCGAGCCGGGCATTGTCGACTACGCGCGCAGCATGGTGCCGGTGGTGCTGGTGGTGCTGTTGCTGCGCTCGTTCCTGTTCGAGCCGTTTCGCATTCCATCGGATTCGATGATGCCCACGCTGCAGGACGGGGACTTCATCCTGGTCAATAAATTCCGCTACGGCCTGCGCCTGCCCGTGACCAACACCAAGATCCTTTCACTGGGGGAGCCCAGGCGTGGCGATGTGGTGGTGTTCAGATATCCGCCCGATCCTGCAGTCAATTACATAAAGCGGTTGGCCGGCCTGCCGGGCGACCGCGTGCGCATCGTTTCCGATCACATCTATGTCAACGACGTGCCCCTCGAAGAGCGCGACCTGGGGCGCTACTCGGACGGTTGTTACGAGAACATGCGCCTGTCGGAGGAGCATACCGGCGAGCATGTGCATCATGTTCTGTCCTGCCGATCCCAGTACGGCATCGTCGGTCCGCCCTTGCCGGGCTGCAACCGCCGGCTTGACCGGGGTTACAGTTGTGTTGAGGACGCCGCAGCCACACCGGGGGCTTCCTCCACAGCCGTTGGGGCAGCACATGACAGCGGGGATTTCGAGGAGATCACGGTTCCCGCCGGCAAATACCTCATGATCGGTGATAATCGCGACAATAGTAGCGATGGGCGCGTCTGGGGACTGGTCCCGGAGGCTAACCTCGTGGGGAGCGCTCGCCGGATCTGGTTGAACCTGGACCTGCAGAGGTCGAAGTGGATCGACTGGAGCCGCATCGGGAAGCAGATCGATTGATCACAAGGGGAGTTGCGCGAATGCAATCACGGCAGAAGGGCATTACGTTCATAGGCTGGCTGATCCTGCTGGTGCCGGTGGCCATTGTCGGTTATGCGGGTATCCGTCTCGCGCCCATGTACCTCAACTACATGAAGGTCGCAAAAGCAATGACGCAGGTATCGGCCGGGCATGCGGGCGATACGCAGGTCAACCCGACGGCGATTCGCAACGAACTGATCAATCACCTTTACATAGACAGCGTTACCTACCCGACTGGCGACGCCTTGGAAGTAGTTCGCGACGGCGAGAAGTGGGCCATACAGACAAATTATGAAGACGAAGCCCCGCTGTTCGCCGACATCTCCCTAGTGATCAAGTTCGCCAAGCGCTCGCCGATTGACTGACTCCGCCCAGAACGCGGCAGTGGCGCTCTGGCTGCACTCGGTACTGGGTGCGACACCCCGGCAGCCGGCGCTGTTTCTCCAGGCCCTGACCCATCGCAGCGTGCATCATGAAAACAATGAGCGACTGGAATTCCTGGGTGACGCCGTGCTGGGCATGGTCGTGGCCGAAGAACTGTATCGTCGTTTTCCTGACGCTGACGAAGGCACGCTCAGCAGGCTGAGGTCGCGACTGGTAAGCACTGCGCCGCTGGCGCAGATAGGCGGCGAGATCGGCATCGGCGCAGTGCTGCGCCTGGGCAGCGGTGAACTCAAGACCGGCGGTTTTCGTCGCGAGTCGATACTCGCGGATGCAGTGGAGGCTTTGGTGGGCGCAGTGCAGATGGAATCCGGCATGGATGCAGCCCGTTCCCTGGTACTGCGGCTGTTCAACGCGCACCTGGATGCACTCAAATCCGAGCCTGAGCTCAAGGATGCCAAGACCCGCCTGCAGGAATTCCTGCAGGGTCGCGGTGAGCCGCTTCCCGGCTACGTGCTGGAGAATGCCGAAGGAGAGCCGCATGAACAGGTGTTCCACGTCCGCTGTTCGATACGCCTTGCCGGTTCGATCGGTGACATTGCCACGCGCGGCACCGGCTTGAGCCGGCGCAGGGCAGAACAGGAAGCAGCGGGCCGGGCGCTGCAGTTGCTGGCTCAGGAACCACGCACGTGACCACGGGTACGACCGCCACCCATCGCTGCGGGTTTGCCGCGCTGATCGGGCGTCCCAATGTGGGCAAGTCCACGCTGCTCAATGCGTTGACCGGCCAGAAATTGTCCATCGTCACGCCACGCCCGCAGACCACGCGACATCGCGTCCTGGGCCTGGTCAACCTGCCTGACGCGCAGATTGCATTCGTTGATACGCCAGGACTGCATCGTCTGGAGGGGCGGGCGCTCAACCGGGCAATGAACCGTACCGCCGCGACTGCCGCGCTGGATGCAGACCTGATACTGCTGGTGGTCGAGGCCATGCGCTTTGGCGATGAAGATCGCATGGCGCTGACACGCGCCACGGAGGCTTCGCGCCCCATTGTCGCGGTCATCAACAAGGTGGACCTGGTATATCCGCGTGACCTGTTGCTGCCATTCATCGCGCAGGTCAGCAAGGAGCACGCATTTGCCGAGGTGATTCCAGTGTCCGCACTGGATCCAAAAGACATGCAGCGGCTGACGACCAGCATCGTGCGGCACCTGCCGGAGTCGCCGGCACTGTTTCCGCCCGAGCAGGTCACCGATCGCGACCAGTCGTTCCGCATCGCCGAGCTCATCCGCGAGAAGTTGACGCTGGAGCTCAATGAAGAAGTGCCCTATGGCATCGCGGTGGAAATCGAGGCTACCGGTGAAGAGGAGGGCCAGCTGGTGGTTGCCGCCATCATCTGGGTGGATCGTGCCGGGCAAAAGCCCATTGTCATCGGCGCACGTGGCGAGCGCCTCAAGCGCATTGGCAGCAAGGCACGTCTCGAACTCAATGCCATCCTGGGCCGACGCGTGCATCTTCAATTGTGGGTCAAGGTGCGTGAGGACTGGGCTGACAGTGCGCAGGCGCTGCGCCAGCTGGGGCTTGAATGAGTGGGGCGAATCATCGGGTCACGCATGCGCCGTCCTTTGTACTGCACCAGCGTCCCTGGGGCGACAGCGGCCGGATCTTCGAGTTGCTCTCTCGCGAACACGGGCGCCTGACCGTATTTGCACAGGGTGTGCGGGGCCCGCGAGCCAAACTGGCAGGCGTACTGCAGCCCTTCGTGCCGCTGCTGGTTTCATGGGCGGGGCGTGGCGAAGCACCGCGACTGACGGGCGCGGAATTTGCGCCGACACGCATGGCCACCGCGCCGCTGGCACCGCCCCGTTTGCTGTCGGCGTATTACCTCAGTGAGCTGGTCATGCAACTGACGGCGCGACACGATCCGCAGCCGGAATTGTTTGATCATTACGCCGATGCGCTGGCCGGACTGCGCAGCGGCGAGTCACAGGAACGCGAACTGCGCCTGTTCGAGAAACGGTTGCTGGATGTACTGGGTTACGGAATTGCCGGGCTGGCCCACGAGAATTTCGATGACCCGGTGGTGGTGCAGCAGGTGCGTCCAGTGCTGCGCAGTGCGCTGACCCAGTGCCTGGATGGCCGCAATCTCAAATCGCGCACGGTGGCCAGGTCAATGGCCAGTCACCTGCACGGCAAGCTGCAGCGAGCCAGTCGATGAATGCCATCGCCCTGGGTGTCAACGTGGATCACGTGGCCACCGTGCGCCAGGCGCGCGGCGGCCGGCATCCGGATCCGGTACATGCGGCGCTGGTGGCCGAGCAGGCCGGCGCAGACAGCATCACCATGCACCTGCGTGAAGACCGGCGCCATATCATCGACACGGATCCGGCGGCCTTCATGCAGCGGATGCAAACCCGGCTCAACCTCGAAATGGCGATCACCGCGGAAATGCTGGCCATCGCCCTGCAGCTGCATCCCGCTGACTGCTGCCTGGTTCCCGAAAAGCGCGCGGAATTGACCACTGAAGGGGGGCTGGATGTGGCCGGCAACCTTGCTGCGGTAAGCGCAGCGGTGACGCAATTGAGCCGGGCTGGCATTCGCGTTTCGCTGTTCATCGATCCGCAGGAACAGCAGATAGACGCGGCACTCGCCGCCGGCGCGCCGGTGATCGAGTTGCACACTGGCACCTTTGCCACTGCCACCGGTGCGCAGCAGGCACGCGAACTGGTGCGCCTGCAGCAGGCAGCGCGCCATGCAGCCGACCGGGGCCTGATGGTCAATGCCGGTCATGGCCTCGACTATTTCAATGTGCAGCCGGTGGCGAATATCAGTGAGATCGTGGAGCTCAACATCGGGCATGCCATTGTCGCGCGCGCGATGTTCATCGGGCTGGCGGATGCGGTACGGGAAATGAAGGTGCTGATGCAGGCCGCGCGTTGAACGTACTGGTGTTCGACATCGAGACTGTACCGGACGTGGAGTACGGGCGGCGCCTCCTCAACCTGGGCGATCTGCCCGATGCCGCCGTGGGCAGCGCCATGTTCGCGTTGCGCCGCCAGCGCGGCGGCGGGGATTTCCTGCCTCTGGAGCAGCATCGCGTGGTGGCAATTTCGTGCGCGCTGCGCCATGCGGACTCGCTCAAGGTCTGGAGCCTGGGCGATGCAGGCAGCGACGAGCGCGAGCTGCTGGAACGTTTCTTCGAGGGTATCGAACGCTACAGCCCGGAACTGGTGTCGTGGAATGGGGGAGGTTTTGATCTGCCAGTGCTGCATTACCGCTGCATGCGTCATGGAGTGCGTGCCGCGCGCTATTGGGAACATGGCGATGAGGACAACAGCTTCCGCTATAACAATTACCTCAGCCGGTTTCACTGGCGGCATCTGGACCTGATGGACGTGCTGTCCGGGTTCCAGGCGCGTGGCCGTGCGTCCCTGGCCTCAATGGCGGCGTTGCTGGGACTGCCGGGCAAGCTGGGGTTTTCCGGCGCGCAGGTGTGGGACGCATGGCAGCAGGATGATCGCGTGGGTATCCGTCGCTACTGCGAAACCGACGTGCTCAATACCTATCTCATCTTCCTGGGGTTTCAGCGCATGCGCGGCCTGCTGGCCGACGTGGCCTGGGAAAATGAATGCCAACGGGTGCGCGCCCTGTTGCGCGGCTCCACCGAACCGCACCATGCGGAGTTTCTGGAACAATGGATTCACGCCGCAAACCCGCCAACGAAATCCTGACCGGGCAGGTCGATGGTCTGAATCACGACGGTTGGGGCGTTACGCGCCGTGACGGCAAGGCTGTATTCGTGGCGGGCGCCCTGCCCGGAGAAACCATTGAGTACCGTGTGCGGCGCCGGCAACGCAACTTCGACGAGGCCGAACTGGTTCGCGTGATCGAACCCGCGGCCGATCGCATCGTGCCCGGGTGCGCGCATTTCGGCACCTGCGGTGGCTGTGCCCTGCAGCACCTGGCGCCGCATTCCCAGCTGCAGATCAAGGATGCAATGTTGCGCGAGGCGTTGCGGCGCATCGGCAAGGTGGAGCCGGCCCAGTGGCTGGCGCCGCTGTCCGCAGAGCCCTGGGGATATCGGCGCCGCGCGCGGCTGGGTGCGCGCTTCGTGCACTCCAGGGATCGGTCCATGGTGGGATTCCGCGAACGCATGAGCAGTTTCGTGGCTGACATCGAGCGTTGTCCGGTGCTCGTGCCGCAAGTCGGTAATCTCGTGGGCCAACTTTCGACATTGATCTCGCGCCTGTCCATACCCACCAGGATTCCGCAGATAGAAGTTGCCGCGGGTGATGACTGCGTGGTGCTGGTGCTGCGCATACTCTCGCCATTGACCGATGCTGATCGCGCGGCGCTACTTGAATTCGAACAGCGGCACCAGGTGCGCTGGCTGCTGCAGCCGGGCGGACCTGCAACGCTCGAACCCCTGCAGGGCGCGATTCCGCAACTGTGGTACGGGCTGCCCGCATACGGACTGCGCATGGCCTTCGAGCCGGCGGATTTCATCCAGGTCAACGGGGCCATGAACCAGCGCCTGATCAGTCATGTGCTGGAACTGCTACGGCTGGATGCAGGCAGTGAGGTGGTGGACCTGTTCTGTGGCCTGGGAAATTTCACCCTGCCCATGGCCACGCGCGTGCACCGGGTACTGGGGATGGAAGCAGACGCGGGCCTGATCGCCAGGGCCCAGGCCAATGCGGTGGCAAATGGCCTGTCCAATGCGCAGTTCGTGGCCGTCAATCTGGCGGGGGAGGACGCCGGGCAGCGGTGCTTGGCTGCCGCCGCCAAGGGACCCTGGTCGCATGTGCTGCTGGACCCGCCACGTACCGGCGCCATGGATATCCTGCCGGCAATAGCCAAGCTGGCGCCCAGAAGGGTGGTCTATGTCTCATGCCACCCCGGCAGCCTGGCGCGGGACCTGGGGATATTGATAACTGAGCATGGTTTTACGCTGGCCGCTGCCGGTATCGTGGACATGTTTCCCCATACCAGCCATGTGGAGTCCGTAGCCGTTCTGGACGGTCCGGGGTGTGCGCAGGTTCCCGTAGTGTGAATAGGCCCTAGATGACGCTTGGTCCGTTGATGGTGGATGTTGCCGGCAAGTCGCTGTCCGCGGAGGACCGTGAGCTGCTGCGTCATCCGCTGATCGGCAGCGTCATCCTGTTTTCGCGCAACTACGAGGATCCAGCGCAACTGGCCGAACTGGTTTCCGACATCCGCGCATTGCGTGCGCCACCGCTGCTGGTGGCGGTGGATCACGAGGGCGGACGCGTGCAGCGTTTCCGCGATGGATTTTCCGTGTTGCCACCGGCACGTCGCATCGGCCTGGAATTCGACGTGGACGCAAATCGCGGCCTTGAAATGGCACGCTCGCTGGCGTGGCTGATGGCCGCCGAGCTGCGCGCACTGGATATCGATTTCTCTTTTGCTCCCTGTGTTGACCTGGATTACGGGATTTCGGAAATCATCGGCGACCGCGCCTACCACGCACATGCCGAGGCGGTCAGTCGACTGGCGCTGGCAGTCATGCAGGGCATGCGCCATGCGGGCATGGCCGCAACGGCCAAGCATTTTCCCGGGCACGGCGCGGTGGTGGCCGATTCGCACCTGGCACTGCCCATAGACCGACGCGACCTGCCCGACCTTGAGCAGGACCTGCTTCCTTACCGGCGACTGATTCCCAATGAACTGGCCGCCATCATGATGGGACACGTGCTGTTTCCCGCCGTAGATAGTGTGCCGGCCAGTTTCTCAAAGCGCTGGGTGGGCACCGTGCTGCGTGGCGAATTTGATTTCAAGGGCGTGATATTCGCCGACGACCTGATCATGGAAGGGGCCAGTGCCATGGGCGGAATAGTCGCACGCGCCGAGGCCGCGCTTGAGGCGGGCTGCGATGTGCTGCCGGTGTGCAATCGCCGCGCCAGCGTCATTGAACTGCTCGACGGACTCACTGTGCTCCCCGGGCCGGCCAGCCAGATGCGCATACTGCGCATGCGTGGCAAGGACGCGCCGGATCGGGCCGCGCTGCACGCATCCAGGGATTATCGCGAGGCCCGTGAACTGCTGTTGCGCAGTGATCGCCCGCCGGCGCTGACGCTGACATGAAACTGGAATCCGACTTCCTGAGGCTGGTGGTCGACGGTGCTCCCGAAGGCATCGTGATCTGCGATGCGCAGGCCACGGACTGTCCGGTGGTCTACGTCAACGGCGCCCTGGAACAGATGACCGGCTACGGCGCAGCGGAACTGCTGGGCAGCAATATGCGCATGTTGCAGGGCGCAGACCGTGACCAGGAAGCACGTCGACGCCTGCGCGAAGCCATAGCCCGCGGCGAGACCTGTCGGGTATTGCTGCGCAACTATCGAAAGTGTGGTGACCTGATCTGGAACGAGTTGTACCTGCAGCCCTTGCGCAACCGTGATGGAGCATTGACCCATTGGGCAGGATTCATTCGCGATGCCAGTGGCAGGCTGCGTGCCGTGGAGCGCGCACCCGAAGGCTTGCCCGTCTGGATGCGTGAAGACCGCGTCAGCGGTTTGTCGTCCAGGGCGTGGTTCGATGAACTGTTTGTGCGCGAATGGCGCATTGCACGTCGCGAGGCGCAGCCCCTGACGCTGGTGCTGTTCGACATGGATGCACTGGGCATATACAACGACACCTTTGGCCGTGCCGCCGGCGATGCCTGCATCCGGCGTATCGCGCGCGTCATCAGCGGCGCGTTCCGTCGCGGTACCGATATCGTGGCGCGCTGGGATGAGGGCAGCATCGCGGTGCTCGCAGTGCATCGCAATGGCACGCCGGCCGGTGGCGTCGAGGCTTATGTGGATACCACTTCGCGGCGCATCGCCGACATGCATGTGCACAATCCGCACTCGCCAGTGCAGAAATACGTGACGGTCACGGCGGGTCTGGCCACTGTCTGTCCGGCACGCGAGGAGGATTCACCGCAGCGGCTGATTGCCGCTACTGCCGCGGCCCTGCAGGCGGCCAAGGCGGGTCACCGTGGTGGTGTGTTTGTCAGCCCGCTGGAGAAATGATGGCGAGTATGCCCACCGCGGGGTGATCGAAATACTGCGCTTCACCGGGGCGCACGCGCCGCACTTCAGAGATCTTGTAGACATGCCCCCCCTGGTCGACACGCAGGTCAAATCCCAGGTGCAGGTACTGCCCGCGTTCGATGAACACGGTGCCGGTGATTCCCGCTTCCTCGATTCCCAGTTGTGCGGTGGACACACCGCGGCGTGAATTCCAGGCTGCCGGTGCCTGCGTCCAGGCCGTGTGGGCA
>JBDTPN010000044.1:0-19639 GCA_039932715.1 Pseudomonadota bacterium
GCACCGACCTTGATCACGGCAACACCACCGGAGAGCTTGGCAACGCGCTCCTGCAGCTTTTCCTTATCGTAGTCAGAAGTGGCTTCTTCCACCTGCTGGCGGATCGACTCGATGCGACCCTTGATGTCAGCGGCCTTGCCCTTGCCATCAATCAGCGTGGTGTTTTCCTTCTCGATCACGACCTTTTTGGCTTCGCCCAGGTCGTTCACGGTGGCCTTCTCGATGGACAGGCCCACTTCTTCTGAGATCACAGTGGCGCCGGTCAGGATAGCGATGTCCTGCAACATGGCCTTGCGACGATCGCCGAAGCCCGGAGCCTTGACGGCTGCGACCTTGAGGATGCCGCGGATGTTGTTGACTACCAGCGTCGCGAGGGCTTCACCCTCAACGTCTTCGGCAATGATCAACAGCGGACGACCAGACTTGGCCACGCCTTCCAGCAACGGCAGCATCTCGCGGATGTTCGCGATTTTCTTGTCCGACAGCAGGATCAGAGGCTTTTCAAGCTCCACGGTCTGCGTCTGCTGGTTATTGATGAAATACGGCGAGAGGTAGCCGCGATCGAACTGCATGCCCTCCACGACTTCGAGCTCGTTGTCGAGACCCGAGCCTTCCTCGACGGTGATCACGCCTTCTTTGCCGACCTTTTCCATCGCCTCGGCGATCTTCTTGCCGATGCTCTCGTCGGAGTTGGCCGAGATCGTGCCGACCTGCGCAATGGCCTTGCTGTCCTTGCAGGGCTTGGAAAGCTTCTTGAGCTCTTCAGTCACGGCAATAACGGCCTTGTCGATACCACGCTTGATGTCCATCGGGTTGCGGCCCGACGACACGGCCTTGAGGCCTTCGCGAATAATGGCCTGCGCCAGGACGGTTGCAGTGGTGGTGCCGTCGCCCGCCTCGTCAGAGGTGTTCGACGCGACTTCCTTCACCAGCTGTGCGCCCATGTTCTCGAACTTGTCCTTGAGCTCGATCTCCTTGGCGACGGACACGCCGTCCTTGGTGATCGTGGGTGCGCCGAAGCTCTTGTCGAGCACGGCATTGCGACCCTTGGGGCCCAGCGTCGCCTTGACGGCGTTGGCAAGGATATTGACGCCGCGGAACATGCGGACTCGCGCGTCGTCACCAAAACGTACTTCTTTAGCAGCCATGATTACTTGCCCTCGATTACGGCCATGACGTCTTCTTCACGCATGACCAGCAGTTCGTCACCGTCGACCTTCACTTCTGTTCCGCCGTACTTGCCGAACAGGATCTTGTCTCCGACCTTGAGGTCCAGCGGGCGGACCGTGCCGTTTTCCAGAATCTTTCCCTTGCCCACTGCGAGAACCTTGCCCTGGATGGGCTTTTCGGTCGCAGAGTCAGGGATGATGATTCCACCGGCGGATGTACGTTCTTCCTCGAGCCGCTTTACGATCACGCGGTCGTGGAGAGGGCGAATCTTCATGAGCCACTCCTTCAAGAGTCGTTATTGACGTTGTTGTGAATAGGGGTGCAGCCAGTGGGTCGAGAATTTGTTAGCACTCTCGACCGGCGGCTGCTAACGGGTGCTAATCATAGCGGCGGAACCTCGGAATTCAAGGGCGGTCGATCTTTTAGACACTGCACCCCCTGTACAATCCGCGCTCCGGGCCCCATTTAGAGGTTTCATGCGAATTTCCTCCCGAATCGCCCTGCTCCTGCTGTCCGCTGGCATGCTGCAAGTAACTGCCCAGGCAGAGGAACTGCTAGAGCCTGACCAGGCGTTCAAGGTGGGAGCCATCGCGACGGCACCTGATCGCATCGAGGTCATTTTCGAGGTGCACAAGGGCTATTACCTCTACCGCGACAAGATGAAATTCTCCGTGCCCGAAGGGCAATCCGTGGCCCTGGGCACGCCTGACATTCCCACGGGCGAAATCAAGAACGATGAATACTTCGGCAAGCAGGAGGTGTACCACCGCGACGTCACGGCACGCCTGCCGGTTTCGCGCGGCAGCCTTGACGCATTCACGCTGCCCATCACGGTCAAGTACCAGGGCTGCGCAGAATTGCTGGGCGTGTGCTTCTCGCCCATCACCAAGACTTTCCAGGTCGAGATGCCGCGTGCCTCGGCCGTCTCGGCACTGCCTGCAGGCAGTGCCGCCGTGTCCGCGGCCACCGGGCAACCGTATGTCTCAAAACAGGACCTTCTGGCCAACCTGATCCGCGACGGCAATGTGCTGCTGATGGCCGGGTCATTCTTCCTTGCCGGATTGCTGCTGGCCTTCACGCCCTGCGTGCTGCCCATGGTGCCCATCGTTGCGGGAATCATTGCCGGTGAAGGCAGCAACGTGACCCGGGCGCGCGCATTCTCGCTTTCGCTTGCGTACGTGTTGGGCATGGCCGCCACGTATACCGCCGCAGGCGTCGCCTTCGCAGCGGCTGGCCAGCAAGCCCAGACCCTGTTTCAGCAGCCATGGATCATCATCGTGTTTGCGGCGCTCTTTGTTGCAATGGCGATATCAATGTTCGGCTTTTACACCGTACAGATGCCGGCATTCATACAGTCGCGCCTGGCGGCCATGAGCAATCAGCAGAAGGCCGGCAGCTATGCGGGCGTGGTGGTGATGGGCGCGCTGTCCGCGCTGATTGTCACCACCTGCGTGGGTCCGGCATTGGTGGCCGCATTGTCGGTGATCGGCCAGTCCGGAAAGATGGTTCGTGGCGGCGTCGCGCTGTTTTCGATGGCCATGGGCATGGGCGTGCCCCTGCTGGTGGTGGGCGCCTCGGCCGGACAGCTGCTGCCGCGCGCTGGCGCGTGGATGGACACGGTCAAGCAGGCTTTTGGCGCATTGATGCTGGCCGTGGCCGTATGGATGCTGTCGCGCATTATTCCCGAGCGCATCAGCTTCCTGCTGTGGATATTGCCGCTGGCCGCTCTGGCCATTATCTTCTGGCGCGCCGGCGTCAGGAGCAGCACGGGAAGGTTATTGATGCGGGGCGTCGGCACTCTGGCCGGCATCTGCGCGCTGTTGCTGGTGATCGGCGCCTTCAAGGGCGCCACTGATCCACTGCGACCCCTGCAAGCCAGCGCCGCGCACGAGCCGCTGCCCTTCCAGCGCATCAAGTCACTGGCAGAGCTCAACGCGCAAGTTGCCGCTGCATCTGCAGGCGGCAAATCGGTGATGCTCGATTTTTATGCTGACTGGTGCGTGTCGTGCAAAGAGATGGAGAAGTACACCTTCCCCGAAGCGAAAGTGCGCGCGGCACTGGCCACTACGGTTTGGCTGCAGGCCGACGTCACGGCCAATGATGAAGCCGACCAGGCCCTGCTCAAGCACTTCGGCATCTTCGGCCCTCCAACCATCGCGTTCTACGGGCCGGATGGCACCGAACGCCGCAATTTCCGGGTGGTGGGTTTCATGAAAGCCGGGGAATTCGCGTCGCTCGCCGCGAGGGCTTCAACCCGCTAGAGTGCTGCCCATGAGCAGATCCATGGACGGCCGGTCGAACGTCTTCATTGTGGTTGCCCTGGGCGTGGCAGCAGCGCTGGGATTCTTCGTCCAGCGCACACTGACCAGGCCGCAGCTGGTTGCCAGCCCCGCGGCGCCAGCGGCCAGTTCAGCCCAGGCTGCTATCGACGCCGCCAGCAATGCAACAGCCGCAGCCCAGGCGCCGTCCGAGGCCCCGCCGCAAGCATTGAGGGTTCCGGATGTGCTGCCCCAGTTTGAGCTGGCCGACCGCGACGGCAAGCTTCGCAAGCTGGGCGAGTGGACCGGCCGGCCCGTGGCCGTGAACTTCTGGGCTACCTGGTGCGGACCGTGTCGCCGCGAGATTCCGCTGCTCAACAAGCTGCGCCGTGATCGGGCCGGGCAGAAGCTGGAGATCATTGGCATCGCCGTGGATTTTCGCGACGACGTACTCAAGTATGCCAAGGCCACCACCATCAGCTATCCGCTGTTGATTGGCGAGGACGAAGGCCTGGCGGCGGTCAAGGCCATGGGCATGCAGCCGCAATTTCCGTTCACCGCATTTGCCGACAGCAAGCAACGCATCGTTGCGCTCAAGGTCGGGGAGCTGCACCAGGAGGATGCGGACCTGATCCTGGACAGGGTTGCGGACGTGGACGCAGGTCGGCTGGACATGGCCGCCGCCCGCCTGCAGATTACCGAAGGACTCAAGACGCTGGCCGACAAACGCGCCGCTACGAACAAGGGCTAGTTGTCGGCCTGATCGGCGAAATTCGCAGCAATCTTATGTCATTTGCGGTTAAATGACGCCCAATTAGCCCCATGCTCTCCTGGGAACCGCGTATCAGATGGCCCGAATACTCCTCCTGAATGGTCCCAACCTCAACCTGCTGGGCTCGCGTGAGCCGGGGGTATATGGAGCCGACACCCTTGAGGCTATTGTCGAGCGCTGCAATTCGTTGGCTCGGGAGCTGGGCCATGAACTGACCGCCCGGCAGAGCAATGCCGAACATGAACTGGTCGATGCCGTGCAGGCTGCCAAGGGCCAGGGCATCGACTTCCTGATTCTCAATCCGGGCGCGTTCACCCACACCAGCATCGCCCTGCGCGATGCCATCCTGGGTGTCGCACTGCCCTTCATCGAAGTTCACCTTTCAAACGTGCACGCCCGGGAGGAATTCCGGCGTCATTCCTTTTTCTCGGACATTGCCATCGGCCAGATCGTGGGCCTGGGCGCGCTGGGCTATGAACTTGCCCTGCGCGCTGCCACCGCCCGACTTGCCCAGCGCTGATCCGACCAGACCGCACCAGGAGAAAAATTCCAAATGGATATTCGCAAGGTCAAGAAACTGATCGAGCTGCTGGAGGAATCCGGCATCGCGGAAATCGAGATCAAGGAAGGCGAAGAATCCGTGCGTATCAGTCGCATGCCCACCGGCCAGGTCATGCCGCAATATTTCAGCGCGCCCCCGATGGCGGCACCAGCGGCCATTGCCGCGCCGCCCGCAGCTGCGCCGGAAGTCTCCTCCGGACACGTGCGACGCAAGGATGATCCCAATATTGTCCCGGCACCCATGGTGGGCACTTTCTACGCCGCGTCCTCGCCCACATCCAAGGCCTTCGTGTCGGTGGGTGATGACGTCAAGGAAGGCCAGGTGCTGTGCATCATCGAGGCCATGAAGATGATGAACCAGATCGAATGCGACCGGTCCGGTCGCGTCACGGCCATCATGGCCAAGAACGGCGACCCGGTGGAATTCGGCCAGCCGCTATTCGTGATCGAATAGCGAGACGCACTAGCATGCTGGACAAAGTCGTCATCGCGAACCGCGGCGAGATCGCGCTGCGCATACTGCGCGCCTGCCGTGAACTCAATATCAAGACTGTCGCCGTGCACTCCACGGTGGACAACAACCTCAAGCACGTGCTGCTGGCCGATGAAACGGTGTGCATAGGGCCGCCGCAGTCCGCGCTGAGCTACCTCAACATGCCGGCCATCATCAGCGCCGCGGAAGTCACCGATGCGGTGGCCATCCATCCCGGTTACGGGTTCCTTTCGGAAAACGCAGACTTCGCCGAACGCGTGGAGAAAAGCGGCTTCGTGTTCATCGGCCCCAAGGCCGAGACCATCCGGTTGATGGGCGACAAGGTCTCAGCCATCAATGTGATGAAGAAGGCCGGTGTCCCCTGCGTGCCGGGTTCCGGCGGGCCGTTGACCGAAGATGCCGACGAGAACCTGAAAGTGGCGCGCGACATCGGCTACCCGGTGATCATCAAGGCCTCCGGTGGTGGTGGTGGGCGCGGCATGCGCGTGGTGCACGCAGAAGCCGCACTGCTCAACGCCATCAGCGTGACGCAGCAGGAAGCGCAGGCGGCATTTGGCAATCCGCAGGTGTACATGGAAAAGTTCCTGGAAAAACCCAGGCACATCGAATTCCAGGTCATCGGCGACAACTACGGCAACGTGGTGCACCTGGGCGAACGCGACTGTTCCATGCAGCGTCGCCACCAGAAAGTCATGGAAGAAGCCCCCGCTCCGGGGCTGACCGAAAAGCAGCGCCGCAAAATGGGCGAACGTGTGGTGGATGCCTGCCGCGCGGTTGGCTATCGCAATGCCGGCACGCTGGAGTTCCTGTACCAGGACAACGAGTTCTATTTCATCGAAATGAACACGCGCATCCAGGTCGAACATCCGGTCACGGAATTGATCACCGGCATCGATCTGGTCAAGACCCAGCTGCTGGTGGCTTCGGGTGAGAAGCTGCCCTTCACGCAGGATGACATCGAGTTTCGCGGCCATGCGCTGGAGTGCCGCATCAACGCCGAGGATGCACGCACGTTCATGCCATCGCCGGGACTGGTGACGCGCTGGCATGCGCCAGGGGGTCCGGGCATCCGCGTTGATAGTCATGTGTATTCGGGCTATGCAGTGCCGCCCAATTACGATTCGATGGTGGCCAAGCTGATCGCCTGGGGCGACACGCGCGCCGTTGCGATCGCGCGCATGCGTAACGCCCTTGCCGAACTGGTAGTCGAGGGAATCAAGACCAACAAGGCGCTGCACCAGGAGATCCTCAATCACACTGCGTTCGCCGCCGGCGGCCTCGACATTCATTACCTGGAGCGGCGTCTCGGGCTCAAATAGCCTCGGGCGCCAGTCACTTGTCAGGCTACCTGGCGCTGAGTGTCGATCTCGCGGGAATGGGCAATGTCGATCAGCTTGCCGCAGCCGCCGAAACCGCCTGCTTTGATGCTGGCGCGCTTTGCGTCACGCTGACCGACGCGGTCGACGACGCCATCCTGGAGCCTGCGCCCGGCGAGGTGCGGCTCTGGCCGCAGACCGTGCTGCAGGCCGTGTTTGACGCAGACACCGCCGGGCCGCAGGCCATCATCGCACTGGCAACTGCATTGGACGTTCCTGCAAACCGCATCCGTGCCGAGCGAGTAGCCGATCGCGTGTGGGAACGCGAGTGGCTCAAGGATTTCCACTCCATGCGCTTTGGTGTTCGGCTATGGATAGTCCCCAGCCATGAGGCGCCGCCTGCAGATCCCAAGGCGGTGATCGTGAAGCTGGATCCGGGGCTGGCATTTGGCACCGGAACGCATCCTTCCACCGCGCTATGCCTCGAATGGCTCGACGGACACCTGCCGGACAGCCGTGCGATGCAAGGGCTGACTGTAGTCGACTACGGTTGCGGTTCGGGCGTGCTGGCCGTGGCGGCCGCGCTACTGGGTGTCGGGCAGGGCGCGCCCGCCGTTGTGCACGCTTTTGATATAGACCCCCAGGCACTGATTGCCACCCGCGACAATGCCGAGGCCAACGACGTTGCGGGTCGAATTGTCATCCATGCCAGCGGCCAAACCTTGCCAAAAGCCGACGTGGTGCTGGCCAATATCCTGGCTGGAACACTGATCGAGCTGGCTGCACCATTGAGCGGCCTGGTTCGGGCCGGGGGACATCTGGTGCTGGCCGGCATACTTGACGAGCAGGTGGCGGAAGTGCGCGCGGCTTTTGCCCCGCATGCCACACTGCATGTGAGCGGACAACGTGACGGCTGGTCGGCGCTTTCGGGAAAATGTATACAACCTGCCCAAACTGCACGCTGATTCTGGCCCTCACGGCCGCCGACCTGCGCGTGGGCCAGGGATACGTGCGCTGCGGGCGCTGCGGCCGGGTGTTCAATGCGCTGATTTCCCTGACCGAAGAACAGGTGCAGGAAAGTCTTTCCGGGGCGACGGCCAGCGGCACCGGTTCCCATCCGCAGCCGCCATCCACGCAGCCCCAGGTTCAGGAACAGGCTGATCCGGATGTCTTTCCGTTTAATGAAACACCCGTTGACGGCGTCAAGGTAATCGAGAACCGCTCCACCGGCACATTCGAAACCATAGTCCTGGAAGGCGACAGCTTTACCCAGACTGAAGAAACGGTGGACCAGGCTGAAGTCGAGCAACAGTTGCAGCAGATAGCCGACCGCATCGACGCGGACGAACTGGAACATGTGCGCGCGTCGCTGCGAATGAATGCCCTGGATGCCATGGAGGCCGGGGGGAATGAGGGCGACGTTGAATACGTTGTCATGGAGACGCCGGTCGCGTCCGAAGAAATCGATGCCGTGGATGCCGATGACTTCGTGGGTAACCCGCGGCGCGTTTATCAGTACTGGACCGCCGGGGCCATAGCGGCGGCGCTGCTGTTATTGATGCAGGTGGTGCATCACTACCGCCAGCAACTGGTGGCGCAGGAATGGGCGCAGCCCACGCTGGTTGCCGTGTATTCGCTGTTCGGCGTTACACTGGAGCCCAGCTGGGATCTGGCCGCCTATGACTTGCGGCAGCTTGGCGGTGAATCGACACCGGATTCAGCCGATCACATAGTGGTGCGCGCCAGTGTTCACAATCGCGCCACCCACAGCCAGCCCATGCCCATGATCCGGGTGCGCCTGCAGGACCGCTTCGGCAACGCGCTGGCCTCGCACGCCATCGAGCCGCAGGATTACCTGCACGTAAAACCACCACCGCGCATGAAGCCCGACCAGCGCATGGACGCGCAATTGATCGTGGAAGATCCCAATCGGCAGGCGGTGGGATTCGAGCTGGACGCCTGCCTGCCCGATGCCAAGCACCAATTGCACTGCAGCAACGATCCTTGAGCATTTCACCGTGAGTTTTTCCATAGGCCCGTGGACGCTTTCGGCGCGCACGGTGCTGGCGCCCATGGCGGGGGTAACCGACCGCCCGTTCCGCATCCTGTGCCGCAAGTTCGGCGCGGGACTGGCGATATCGGAAATGATCGCCTCGGACCAGCGACTCTGGGACACCGTCAAATCGCGTCAGCGAATGAATCACGACGGTGAACCGGAACCGCGCGCAGTTCAACTCGCGGGCAATGATCCGCTGCAACTTGCTGATGCGGCACGCGCCAATGTGGACCTGGGCGCGCAAATTATCGACATCAACATGGGCTGTCCCGCGAAAAAGGTTTTCGGCAGGCAATGCGGCTCGGCGCTGCTGGGCGACCCGCCGTTGGTGGGCCAGATCCTGGATGCGGTGGTGCGGGCCGTGGAGGTGCCAGTCACCGTCAAGATCCGCACCGGCCTGGATCGCTCGCAAGTCAATGCTCCGGAAATTTCGCGCATCGCCGCAGCGGCAGGGGTTCGCGCCATCTCGGTGCACGGCCGCACGCGCGCGGATTTCTATCAGGGAAACGCTGAGTACGAAACCATTCGTGCCATTTGCGCGGAAGCGAAAATTCCGGTGATAGCAAATGGTGATATCGACAGCCCGATCAAGGCGCGATCGGTACTTGATTTCACCCAGGCAGACGGGTTAATGCTCGGCCGCGCGGCGCATGGATCGCCATGGATCTTTCGCGATGTCAATGCATTTCTCGAATCCGGAAAAATTCCGCCGCCGCTATTGCGCGCACAGGTCAGAGATATCATTCTTGAGCACGTCCAGTCGCTGTACGCATTCCATGGTGAAGCGTCCGGCGTTCGGATTGCACGCAAGCATCTTGCCTGGTATTGCCAGCAGCACACCGACACCGAAGGATTCCGGCCAACATTGATGGCCGCGGAATGTTCGTCGGCGCAGTTCGCAGCCACGCAAGCGGCTTTTGGAAGTTGGGCTAATAACGAGAACATTTTCCGGACGGGAGCGCGGGCAGATGAGCACAGGCAGACACTTGAACGGGCGGCCAGCTAGCGTTCGCCGGATCAGCAGCGCAAATTCGCACGACCTGCCGCTGAGGAACCACGCCGAGCGCGCACTCACCGACTATTTCGCCAACCTCAATGGTCACCTGCCGGCGCGCCTCTATGATCTGGTGCTGCGCGAAGTCGAAGAGCCGCTGTTTCGCACGGTGCTGGACTACGCCAGCGGCAACCAGAGCCAGGCTGCAGTGATACTGGGCATCAACCGCGGCACGCTGCGCAAGAAATTGCGCGAATTCGGCCTCTCGGCGTGACGCCATAAAGACAGGCGAAGCCATGGATCAACCGATCCGTCGCGCGCTGCTATCGGTTTCCGACAAGACCGGCCTCATCGAGCTGGCGCGTGCGCTGGCCGCGCGCGGCGTCGAGTTGCTATCAACCGGCGGCACGGCGCGCGCACTGACTGAGGCGGGCATTGCCGTGCGTGAAGTGGCCAGCGTCACGGGCTTTCCGGAAATCATGGACGGCCGCGTCAAGACCTTGCACCCGAAGATCCACGGCGGATTGCTGGGACGCCGCGGCATCGATGACGCGGTGATGGCGCGTGAGGGCATCGTCCCCATCGACCTGCTGGTGGTCAACCTCTATCCGTTCGCGGCAACCATCGCGCAACCTGGCGTCAGCTACGCCGACGCCATCGAAAACATAGACGTTGGCGGTCCGGCCATGTTGCGCGGCGCGGCCAAGAATCATCAGGACGTGACCGTGGTGGTCGACCCCGCCGATTACTCCGACCTGCTGGCAGCGCTGGCTGCAAACGCCGGCACCACCTGCTTCACATTGCGTGCCCGATTTGCTGCAAAGGCTTTCGCGCATACGGCAGCCTACGACGCGCTGGTGGCCGACTATCTCTCCCGCCAGCAGGGGACATCGTCCGATCCATTTCCTGAACAACTTGATATCGGTCTGACCAGGATCACAACGCTGCGCTACGGCGAGAATCCGCACCAGCGCGCCGCCTTCTACCGTATTCACGGCGCAGTCCAGGGCATTGCCAGCGCGCGGCTTGCGCAGGGCAAGGAACTGTCTTTCAATAACATCGCCGACGCCGACACCGCGCTGGAATGCGTGCGCCAGTTCGATCGTCCGGCTTGCGTGATCGTCAAGCACGCCAATCCCAGCGGTGCTGCCGTCGCGCCCTATCTGCGCGATGCCTACGAGCTGGCATATCGCACGGACCCAACCTCGGCCTTCGGCGGAATCATTGCTTTCAATCGGCCACTGGATGCCGTAACCGCGCAGCTGATCCTGGAGCGCCAGTTCGTTGAAGTGATGGTGGTGCCGGAGCTCTTGCCAGATGCCGCCGGGGTCCTGGCCACCAAGCCCAATATCCGCGTTTTGCTTACAGGAACACTGCAAGCGTCGCTGCCTGCACAGCGCGAGCTGCGCAGTGTGGGCGGCGGGGTTCTGGTGCAGGATCGCGATGCCGGAACTGTCAATGACGACACCCTCAAATGCGTGACGGCACGGCAACCCACCACCGAAGAATGGCGCGACCTGGTATTTGCGTGGCGCGTGTGCAAGTTCGTGAAGTCCAATGCCATCGTGTTCGCGCGCGATGAGGCCACGGTGGGAGTGGGTGCCGGCCAGATGAGCCGCGTGTATTCCAGCCGCATAGGTGCGATCAAGGCCGAAGATGCAGGCCTGAGTGTGCGGCGCGCGGTGATGGCCTCCGACGCTTTCTTTCCGTTCCGCGATGGCATGGATGTGGCCGCTGACCAGGGAGTAACGGCCGTGATCCAGCCCGGTGGCTCGAAGCGCGATGCCGAGATCATTGCAGCGGCCAACGAACATGGATTGGCCATGCTGTTCACTGGCATGCGCCACTTCCGTCACTGATGCCGGGCACGGGCATCAAAGTATTGATCGTCGGCGGCGGCGGTCGCGAGCATGCGCTGGCGTGGAAGTGCGCGCAGTCGGCGCGGGTCAACGAAGTGCTGGTGGCTCCCGGCAATGCTGGCACGGCGCGTGAATCCAAAGTGCGCAATGTAGACATCGCCGCCGATGACCTCGAAGCGCTGGCCAACCTCGCCGCCAGTGAAGACGTCGCGCTGACCATAGTCGGGCCTGAAGGTCCGCTGGTGGCGGGCATAGTTGATTTGTTCGAGACGCGCGGCCTGCCCTGCTTCGGGCCACGCAAGACCGCTGCGCAGCTCGAGGGGTCCAAGTCCTTCGCCAAGGCGTTCCTGGCACGCCACCGGATTCCGACCGCGGATTACCGCAAATTCACGCGTGATGATTTCGATCCGACATGGTTGGCCATGCAGCGCATGCCGATTGTCATCAAGGCCAGCGGCCTTGCTGCGGGCAAGGGCGTGGTCGTTGCGCAGACTGCCGCTGAAGCGGTGGCAGCTGCTGAATCCATGCTGGCAGGCCGCTTCGGCACTGCCGGAGATGAGATCGTGATCGAGGAATTCCTGCAGGGCGAGGAAGCCAGCTTCATCGTCATCTGCGACGGCACGCATGCACTTCCCATGGCCACCAGCCAGGATCACAAACGCATCCGCGATGGTGACCAAGGCCCCAACACCGGCGGCATGGGCGCCTATTCGCCGGCCCCGGTGGTAACGCCCCAAGTACATGCACGCGTGATGCGCGAGGTGATCGAACCCACGCTTGCAGGGCTGGCAGCAGATGGCATGCCCTTCACCGGCTTTCTTTATGCCGGGCTGATGATCGATTCCAGCGGTGCGCCCAGGGTCATCGAATTCAATGTGCGGTTCGGGGATCCTGAAACCCAACCCGTACTGGCGCGTCTCAAGAGCGATCTGACCGTGCTGTGCGAGGCTGCGCTGGCAGGCGCGCTCGACACCATTACGGCCGAGTGGGACCCACGCGCCGCACTGGGCGTGGTGATGGCTGCGCAAGGGTATCCGGACGAAGTGCGCAAGGGCGATGTGGTCAAGGGCCTCGATCAGCTGGGCGCACTTCCGGGCAAGCTGTTCTACGCCGGCGCTATCAACCGAAACGGCAAGGTGGTTACATCAGGGGGCCGCGTGTTCTGCGCAGTAGGCCTGGGCGCAACGGTGCAGGCAGCGCAGCGCGATGCATACGCCATTGTCGATGCCGTGAAATTCGATGGCGCGCAGTTCAGGCGCGACATTGGTTATCGGGCCATTGAGCGGGAGTCGGGTTCGACCTAAAGGCAGCGCTCAGGGCTGCGGCTTCTTCGGGTCTGGATTCCAGTTCTGGATCAGCGTGATCGGCGGAGTAGTGCCTGCTTCCAACTCGGCATTGATCAGGAACCGTCCATCCGCAGCCACATCATATTGCCGACCCGTTGCGTCATCGACACCGCCGTACGCTACATTGGACTTGAACAGCCGCACGGGCACGCCTGGCGCGAAGACCCCCCCAGTGGACTTGATCGGCGCGGCCATCATCTCGCTCGATAAATTAATGTAATAGAGTTCCTTGCCGTCGGCTCGCCATACCGGATGCAATCCTCCGTCCGTGGATATCTGCCACTGGCCACCGGTTGCCATACCGGTTGCTATGACATCTCCTGGTGGTACGAACGGCCGCACGTACACTTCGTCGCGCCCCGACTCATCCGACTGGTAGGCTACCCACCGCCCATCCGGCGAGAACTGGCCCCAGACATCCGTAAAAGGAGTTTGCAGGAACAGAAAGGGCTTGCGGTCCCCGGTTATCGGCAATACCCAGATGTCCGCACGGTTCTTTAGATCAACAGTAAAATAGAGAAGAAAGCGTCCGTCTGGTGACCAGCTGCTGGGAAACTTGATCGAGTTGCTGGTCACGAGCCGCTCCTCGGTTCCGGCGCCATTGGTGCGCTTTTCGAAGAGGTCACCGGCGCCGGATCGGGCCGACAAGTACGCGATCCTGGTGCCATCCGGCGACCAGGTCGGATATGCCTCTAGCGACGCATCAAACGTCATGCGAACGGTGCGCCCACCATCCTGCAGCCAGATGTCCCGGTTGTTTTGAGCCACCCGCGAGAACGCCACACGGTGACCATCCGGAGCAACGCGCGGTGCCGCGATAGTCGCGTCCTGGTCCCCGATCGTTCCCAGCGAAGCGCCCGAGCGGTCTACCCAGGTCAGTTGCCGCGGGCGGATAGTGCCTGCGCGGTATGCCACGAGCCGGAAGCCGCCACCGAAAAGGCGCCCACTCCATCTGCCATGGTTACGGGTTCGCCTGTCAGCTTCGCATTCTTTACATCCAGCCTTTGCGCGGTAAGCACTCCCCCCCGCAACCACAACAGCCATCCGGGTTGCAGGAAGGCCACGCGGCTCACATCCCGTGTCAGCAGGATCGGGTCTCCGCCATCCAGTGAGGCCAGGTAGATTCCAGGACGCGCTCCGCCGAGCGCTTCGAACAGGAATTTGCGGCCTTCCGGCAGGAAATAAGGTGCGCGATGCGTGATGCTTTGCCCGCCAATTCCAGTCACTTCAGTCTGGGCGCCGCCAGCCGATGACATGCTCACGATGGGATCGGCCGGACCGCGCACGAAAAGGATGGTGCCATCCGGACCCCAGCTTCCCTCACCGTCGCTTCCCGCGATGGACAGGGCCTGCGCCCGTCCGCCGCCAAGGTCAAGCCGCTTCAATGATCGTGCGGCAAAGAAACCAATCGAGCGGCCATCGGGCGACCAGAACGGAGAAGTCGCGCCTTCGCTATCCGGCAACGGCTGTGCGACAGTATTGACCAGCGAACGCAGCCAGAGTCGCGATACACCCTCACCTTTGGCAGCGAACACGATCTGCCGGCCGTCGGGTGACAATGCAAAGCTCAATGGCAGACTGGTTGCGGGAGTTGAGATCTCGACTCGAGTTTCTGGCGGCGGCGTAGCGCGCAGGGATTTCAATGCGGGGAAGGCGAGCACAGCGGCTGCAATGATTGCACCTGCGAAAAACACGGCCAGCCATTTCCATGGCTGGCTCGGTGAAATCCCGACACGCGCATTCGGATCTAGGATCAGGCGCAGTGCCGACACCAAGCGCGTCGCATCGTTGTGGAAGTCGGGGTCAGGCCGAACTTCGATTGCCTGGCGATAGATCAGCGACAGCAGTGATTCCGGGAGTTGGCTGCTGGCAGGCATCAGCGCGTGCCCTACCTGTACGGGAACTACCGGTACCTTGCGCGCAAGTGCCGCCTCAAGTTCAATCCGCACGAAATCGTCAGGATCCTCAAGCCGAAGTTGACCAGCTTCATTGCGTGCATCGGCCCAGCGCGGTCCAATGATCGCCAGGACCGCAGCGCAGCCACCAACCACGTCATTCAGATGACCGCGAAAGTCCTGTCCCAGTGGAATTGAATCCACATCCTTGAATACCCGCGCCTTGCCGAACTCGGAAACAAGCCGGTCGTAGATGCGTCCCACGGCATCCGGCGTATCACTGCGCCGATAGCTGATGAAGATGCCGGGCATGTCCCGGATCCTAACTGGAAAGAACTGGTCAGGGGAGCGAACCTGCCATCCACCAACTGACCCCGATCATGCCCAGGGTTATCACTCCGGTGACCCACTGCGGCATGCGCGCCAACACAGCCGCGGCCCAGGCTTGCGCGGCAAGCACACCGAACCCCGCCCCGACAACGAAACCGAACGCGTGTGCAATGAGGTCGGTGCCGTGTCTGCTGTATTTTCCGATGCGCCAGTTCCGAGCAGGCCCAGCAGCGCAACTCCGGCAACCAGTGGCGCCCAACGTCGCAGCCGTGAACTGGCAGCGGCGCCGCGCGTATGCCACGAATGCGCCGCCAGTAACCCCAGTGCCGCAAACACCGCCGTGGAAGCGCCCACCGACTGGTGTGGTGGCATGGAGAGCAGCGCCTCGACAAGGTTTGCCAACGTCGCTGCCACCACGGTCAGCAACCATGCGTGGCCCACGCCGATCTGCCTGCTGGCCAGCAGACCTATTGCAGCGCCAGCTCCCAGATTCATCAGCAGGTGGACGATATCCAGGTGCAGGGTCAGCGCGGTGACGGCGCGCCACCATTGGCCCGCCTGCACTGCGCGTGCATCGAGCATTCCCAATGCGAATGTGTCCGGGCGCCACCAGCCACGCACGGCAATGGTTGATATCAGCGCCAGCAGCAAAACGTAACAGGCACTGCCCACCCAGGCATGCGGATGAACTCGGGGGAGCGGCAGAACCATGCGCGGCCGCCGCCGCAATTCCTGTTCGTATTGCCACAGATGATGATTCGCGAAAGCGACTTGCGCATAAGGGACGCGCACGACATAACCGGTCGCTCCGGCATCGACTTCGGAGGGAATGCTGACCGCTGCCAACATGAACGCGCGGTCGTCGCATTGCCTGCGGTCAAGCGAGCGGAATACGTCGACGAGGTCTGCGGTCATCTGGCTGGACATGGGTGCGGCGGGTCGGGTTTCAAGGATAGACTGCCAGCGCTTGAATACGCCCGCCCCCCGCATGCCACATGTGTCGTTCCAGCGCCTGCGGCAGTTGCGTCGGGGTTTCGCCGTGCTGCAGCTCATCAGCCCGCGCCTGGCTGCGCAGATGGCCTTCGCTCTGTTCCTGACCCCTGCACAACGCCGGCTCGATGCCAGAGATGCGCCGTGGCTGGCGACCGCACGCAAACACGTGGTGTTGGCAGGATCCGATAGGTTCACCGTGCATGAGTGGGGAACCGGGCCACGAACCGTGGTGATAAGGAATTTCTTGCGCGGCACCGCATTCCAACGGCCAGCTATCGCAAGTTCACGCGCGTTGATTTTGATCCGGCATGGCTCGCCGCGCAGCCCACGCCTGTTGTCATCAAGGCCAGCGGACTGGCCGCGGGCAAGGGCGTGGTCATTGCGCAGACGCCTGCTGATGCGGTGGCTGCTGCCCAATCCATGCTCGCAGGCCGCTTCGGCAGTGCCGGCGACGAGATTGTGGTCGAGGAATTCCTGCAGGGCGAGGAAGCCAGTTTCATCGTCATCTGTGATGGCACTCACGCGCTTCCCATGGCCACCAGCCAGGATCACAAACGCATTCGCGATGGCGACGAGGGGCCCAATACCGGCGGCATGGGCGCCTATTCGCCTGCCCCGGTGGTAACACCCCAAGTGCATGCGCGTGGGATGCGCGAGGTGATCGAACCCACCCTTGCAGGACTGGCGGCAGATGGCATGCCGTTCACGGGATTCCTCTACGCCGGGCTGATGATTGATTCCAGTGGCGCACCCAAGGTCATCGAATTCAACGTGCGATTCGGAGATCCGGAAACACAACCGGTGATGGCGCGTCTCAAAAGCGATCTCACGTTGCTGTGCCAGGCTGCGCTGGCAGGCGCGCTCGACACCATTACCGCCGAGTGGGACCCCCGCGCGGCACTGGGCGTGGTGATGGCCGCGAAGGGTTATCCGGACGAAGTTCGCAAGGGCGACGTGGTGAAGGGCCTCGATCAACTGGGCGCACTGCCGGGCAAGCTGTTCTACGCCGGCGCTATCAACCGTAACGGCAAGGTGGTCACGGCAGGCGGCCGTGTGTTCTGCGCAGTGGGCCTGGGCGCGACAGTGCAGGCGGCGCAGCGCGAGGCCTACGCCATTGTCGATGCCGTGAAATTCGACGGCGCACAGTTCAGGCGCGACATCGGCTATCGGGCCATCGAGCGGGAGTCGGGGCAGGGCTGACCAGGGCGCTGTCAGAGCTGCGGCTTTTTCGCTTCCGGGTTCCAGTTCTGGATCAGCGTTATCGGCGGAGTCGAGCTGATATCAAGTTCAGTGTTGATCAGGAAGCGGCCGTCGGGCGCGACATCGTACTGCAGACCGAGGACGGCGCCCCCCACTACATGTGATTGAAAGAGTAGCCTTGGTGCACCTGGCACAAGCGTGGCGCCCTTGACCGCAATCGGCACCGCCATCAAGGCCCCGTCCGGATTAACGTAAAAAAGCTCCTTGCCGTCGGCGCGCCAAGTGGCGTGTGCGCCGCCATCTGTTGATATTTGCCACTGGCCACTCGGCGCATCCGAACCCGCGTTTGCCGAGCCGGGTGGAACAAAAGGTCGGACATACACTTCGTTGCGGTTCGACTCGCTGGACCTGTAGGCCACCCATCTTCCATCCGGCGAGAACTGGCCCCAGACCTGATCGGCAGGAGCACGCAGGAACACAAATGGCTTGCGATCGCCGGTCATCGGCAGGACCCAGAGGTCCCAGCCTGTTTCCGGATCCAGGATGGAATACAACAGATAGCGTCCATCTGCCGACCAACTGGTCGGGAAAATTGCCTGGCTGGAAGTCAGAAGCTGTTCGTCGACTCCCGCGCCGCTGCTGAGCTTCTGGTGAATGTCGGGTTTCCCGCTCCGCAATGAAGTGAATACGATTCGCTCTCCATCCGGCGACCAGACCGGGTTGCCTTCCACCGACGCATCGAACGTCACGCTACTGGTTCGCGTCCCGTCCTGCAGCCAGACATCCACATTCCCCTGCGCTTCGCGGGAAAACGCCACTCGGCCATCATGGGAAACACGCGGACCGCTCAGAGTGTCATCCGGATCGCCGATCGTGCCAAGAGCCTTGCCGGCCTGATCCATCCATTTCAACTGCCGCCCACGGGTCCCGCCCGCCCGATATGCCACGAGGCCTCTGGTTGCGATCGATACAGAGCCGGCGCCATCCGCTACCGTCAGGAGTTGACCTGTCAACGCAGATTTCTCCAGATCCAGCTTCTGCGCCACGAGTGCACCGGCACGTATCCACAGCATCCATCCCGAGGGAAGATATGCAACGGGGCCTGTATCTTCCGTCAGTCGCACCGGAGGGTGGCCATTCAGCGTTCCCAGATAGGTCCCGTCCACTGTTCCATCCCGATACACGACCAGGAACTGGCGATCGCCGGGAAGGAACTGTGGCCCTGTGGGCCAGCCGAATTCGGGGCTCGACTCGAGAGCCACTTTCGTTGCGCCTCCCGTATCCGCAACGCTCAACAGCGGATTCGAAGGACCTTGGGGAAACAGGATGACGCCCTGCGCACTCCAGGCTCCCCTGCCGACACCACCCACACGCACAACGGCCAGGGTCCGTGGCTGGCCAGCTCCGAGATCGAACCGTTTCAATTCACCTGCGGCGAAGAATGCAACGGAGCGACTATCGGGCGACCAGAAAGGATTTGCAGCGCCCTCAGTGCCGGGCAACGATTGCGCGGTCGACGCAGCGAGCGATCTCAGCCACAGGCGGGATGCACCACCGCCCTTGGCGACGAAAACAATCTGCTTCCCGTCAGGCGAAAGCGCGAAGTCCAACGGCAGATCTGTATCGGGGGTGACGATGTCGACACGGGTCTCCGGCGGCAGCCCAACATGCAGAAATCGCCACGCGGGAATCACAAGCGCAGCGGCGGCAATACCAGTGAGGGCTGCAATTGACCACGCCAACCTGGGACCGGACGGTGACCTTGTTTGGGGCGCAATGGCCAGCGCCACGTCGGGCGCGTCCGGGTCGAGGATTTTTCGCAGCGCGGCCACCAGCCGCGTTGCGTCGTGATGAAAATCCGGATCCGGTCGCACTTCAATCGACTGGCGAAACACCATCGATGCAAGCGACGCCGGCAAATCTGTGGATCCAGGCATCGGCGCGTGCCCGACCAGTACCGGTACAACGGGAACATCGCGGGCGAGCGCAGCCTCCAGCTCGATCCTCACGAAATCGTCCGGATCTTCCAGCCTTCGTTGTCCCGAGCCATTGCGGGTATCGATCCACTTCGGGCCGATGATGGCCAGGACGGCGGCGCAACCACCGACAACATCATTCAGGTGCCCACGAAAATCCTGCCCCAGCGGAATCGAATCCACATCCTTGAACACGCGCGCCCTGCCGAACTCGGAAACGAGGCGGTCGTAGATACGACCCGTGGCGTCAGGGTTATCGCTGCGCCGATAGCTGATGAAGACGCCAGCCTGTTTCTTCGGATCACTTGCCGGCATCGGGGTTCCAGTTCTGGATCAGCGTGATCGGCGCAGCTGCGCCGCTGGCAACCTCGCTGTTGATCAGGAACCGACCGTCGGAGGCAACGTCGTACTGTCTTCCCT
>JBDTPN010000045.1:0-19559 GCA_039932715.1 Pseudomonadota bacterium
CCAGTGACCCCTGCCTTCGGAGGGCAGTACTCTATCCAGCTGAGCTACGGGCGCGTGCGGAAAAATGGCGGAATCGAGAGGGCGGAGAGGTTACCCCAAATCGACGGTGTGGCCTACAACCAGCCGCGCATCTTGAATACCAGGGACGGGATGATGGCCGAAAGCACCATCAGCACCACTGCGGCAGTGAATCCCCAGGGTTCGTGCGCGGTGGGGATCTTGTCGAAGTTCATGCCGAAGATGGCGCCGATCACCGAGGGCGGAAGCAGCACCACGGTAGCCACCGAGAAAATCTTGAGGATGTTGTTCTGGTCGATGTTGATCATCCCCAGTGTGGCATCGAGAATGAAATTGAGGTTTGAGCCCAGGAAACTGGCGTGATCGCTCATGGCCACCACGTCCTTTGACAGTGTGCGCAGTCGCGTGCGCACTTCGGGAGGCAGCGGAATGGTGGACTGCTGCACGAACGCAACCAGGCGCGAAAGGCTGGCAAGACTCTCGCGCGCCTTGGCAATCAATTCGCCGCTCTGGCCGGTGCGCTCCAGCAACTTGCGGAAATCGCGATGCAAACCCTGGCTCTTGCCCTTGAGGTGATTGCGGTTGAACACCTCGGCGGACACCGCGTCCATGTCGGAACTGACGCGTTCGATGACATCAGCGATGCGATTGACGATGGATTCGAGCAGCGCGACCAGTATCACCGGAGCGCTGGTGTTGGTCTGTGGATGCTTCTCGGTGTAAGCGACGAAGCGCCGGAACGGGAGGGTATCGACGTAGCGGTTGGTGACCAGCCGCGGGCCCTTGAGAATGAATGTGACCTGCGCGTTTTCCGGCAGCTGCGTGTCGAGCTTGGTCACCACCGTTGCGGTCAGGTAAAGCGCGCCGTCTTCTTCATATAGGCGGCTGGAGGATTCAATCTCGCGCATCTCCTCGCGAGTGGGAACTTCCACGCCCAGACGTGCCTCGACCAGGCGTTCTTCCTCGACGGTGGGTTCGAGCAGATCAAGCCAGGTGGATTCTTCGGGCAGCGCGGCATCGCTGCTGCGATCCAGTCGCCTGAGGCCCGTCGCGCACAGACTGAAAACCGTCAGCATCGTCGAAGTGCCTAGTGGCTCTTCTCCGCCGCTGCCAGGTCGTTGATCAGCTGGATCAGCTGTTCCTTGCCGCCGGCCATCGACTCGTCCGTCTGGTATTTGCCATTGATGATGAAATAGGGGACGGTCTCGATCTTGTAGCGACGCATCAGTTCTTCGGCGCGCTGCAGGCGGGCGTTGACGGCAAACCCGTTGTACTCGCGATTGAAGTCCGCTTCGCTTATGCCATTGGCCTTGGCGAACGCAACCTGCAGCCGCTGCGACTGCGCGTCGTCGGCGGCCACGAGCATGTTGTTATGCCGGTGGATTTCTTCGAACGCCTTGGGCACCAGCGTGTCTGCCTTGCCCAGCACCTGCAGGGTGTAATACAGACGCGCGTGCGAGCGATGGGTCGGGCCCCACATCACATGCTCACCGACGAATTTCACGTAGGCCGGTTTGGACTTGTTCCACGCCTCAACGTAGGGCTCGAGCGCGTAGCAATGCGGGCATCCCAGCCAGAAGAACTCCAGCACTTCGACCTGGCCGGGTTCGACGCTGGTGGCCTGTGCCGGCACCACGGGAAGGTAGTGTTGCCCCACCTTCCAGCGGCCGCCTGGAAGCTGTGCGCTTTCCGGTATGGCGGTCAGGCGCTCCAGGGATGCATCGCCAGGATCGGTCTCTTCACCTGCGGATTCCTGGGCGGCTGTGGCGGCTTTCTTGAGCTGCTCCGTGGTCACGGGGCCCGCGGCAGTGGGCGGTGGTGGCACGGTGGCGGAGTCGGTAGGCGCAGCGGCTGATTTCGGGCCGCCATCATGCGACCCACACGCAGCCAGAACGACGCTCAGGGCCAACGCCAGCAGCAATGTAAGCGGCTTCATGCCTAGCGCATTCCCTGGATATATGAAGCCAGGTCGCGGCGGTCCTCTGCACTGAGGCGCGAAGCGATGGTGTTCATCATCTGGGTGTTGGATCCGCCCTGGGAACGGCCCTTGGCGTCCTTGGTATAGCGCGCTTCAGTGGCATAGTCGTTGAGTTGTTTCATGGTGTACACGGCATGCTGGGTGTGCAGCGCCGGGTAGCCTGCGGCGGGATTGCCCCTGCCCACGGGTCCGTGGCACGCAAGACAGGCGGGGATGCCACGTTTGGCATCACCACCGCGGAACAGTTTTTCGCCGGCTTTCCAATACGAAGGATCGGCCTCATTGCCGGCGGGGGTCTGCTCGGAATAATAGGCAGCCAGATCGGCGATATCCTGATCGGTCAGGGCCGCGACCATGGGCTGCATCAGCACATTGACTCGTTTGCCGTCACGAAAGCGCGTGATCTGGTCGCCAAGGTAGGAGGCGTTCTGCCCGGCCAGCACCGGCCATTCCGGATTGGCACTGTTGCCGTTGAGCCCGTGGCAGGCGGTGCAGGTCGCGGACTTGGTTGCACCGGCGGCGGCGTCCCCGTCCGTGGCCAGCGCGGCAACAGACGCGGTCAGCAGGCAGACGGTCAATACGATCGTTCTCATGAGTTCTCTCAACGCTCCCAATAGACAGGCCGGCTATCCAATCAATTGTACACTAAGGCCTTATTTTTCAGGCCCTTCCAAGCCAGTGAGCATTTTCCCACAAGTCCGGTTCCAGGTGAGCGTCGCCGCGCCCGGGCAATTCCCTCCGGATTTCGGCTGGGAAGTAGCCATTGCCGGCCGCTCCAACGCCGGTAAATCCAGCGTCATCAATGCATTGCTGGCGCGCAAGGGGCTGGCCAAGACCAGCTGTACACCGGGCCGCACACGGCTCTATAACTATTTCGAGCTGACGCCCGAAAGGCGCCTGGTCGACTTGCCCGGATATGGCCATGCTGCGGTCAATGTGGCAACCCGCGAAAGCTGGGAGCCGCTGGGGGAAGCATTGCTGGAACGCGAGAGTTTCGCGGCGCTGCTGCTGGTGGTGGACTGCCGCCGCGGGGTGTCGGACATGGACATTGGCTTGCTGGACTGGGCGCACCGATCGCCACAGCGCACCCACGTGCTGCTCAATAAATCCGACAAGCTTTCGAAAAGCGAGGCACTCAAAACCCTGCGCTCTGCCAAGACAGAGCTGGAAGGACGGGCGAGTTGCCAATTGTTTTCGGCGCTGCGGGGCGAAGGGATGGAAGAGGCGCGAAAACTGCTGTTGCGTTGGACAACGCAGCAGCTGGAACCGGATAAAGAAATCGCCCCGGCGGTTTGAGCCGCCGGGGCAAGAGTGCTACGGGACAGGTCTCAGTGCCCTGCAGCAAACCCGCTTAAGGGAGGGAAGCGGGGAGCGGATCAGCGCTCATATGTTGAGAACGCGCAGCCGTCAGGAAGTTCCTTACGGTTTCATTAAGTCCGGACGGCGACTGGTGTCAGCGTTCAAGTTACTGGCGCGGCAGTAGCCGCATCGCCTGGCAGCTACTCCCGAGTCGCGAAATTGCGCTCCGCCCACTCCACGAAATACGGCACGTTGGGCCCGTCGGTGTGGCCGCCTTCATGCTGGCGCCAGGCCAGTTGCCCGCTGGTTTGCGCAACGCCGATGGCGGGTTTCTGCGCATTGCGATAGTCGTTGCCAACGCCCAGATCCCTGGCCCCCAGCAGGCGAAATACACCGCCCGCTGCCACTGCCGCCATGTAGCTGCCTTGCTGATCCAGCCACAGTGCATCCCCCGCATCTGGAGACCCATAGCTGATGAAAGTCAGCCGCGGCGCGCACAGCGCAATCAATTCACTTGAATCCACAGGCAGGTCATTGGCAGTGCGCGCACCATCGCGCGATTCTGCGGCGCCGTATTTAAGAAAGTTGCCGGCCATCCAGTGGTATTCGCCGGAGCCAGTAAGGTTTTCGACCGCTTCACCGAAATTGCGCCGATGGGGTTTGGTGCCGCCTTCACCTGACGAGCCGATCAGCACCATTGCGAATCGTTCGTCGAAGGCCATGGCCACCAGCGCTGCCTTGCCGTAACGCGACACACCTTCGATGCCGATGCGCCGCGCATCGATTTCCGGATCGCGCTTCAGTTGAGTCAACACCTGGCTCGCACCCCATGCCCATGCGCGCAATGCGCCCCAGTCTTCGGGATGTCGCGGCTGCCCCTTGTTTGCCAGCCCGATAATCCCGCGCGTGAGTCCTGCGCCGTTGTCTGCCTGGATGCTGGTGGGATTCACTAGTGCCACCGCCCACCCGGCGGCAAGCAGATCGGCCGGAAAGTGGGGAGGACTAAAGCCAAACATGATCAGTGTCGGCATCAAGCGCTTCTGCTTTTGCGGCTTGATCAAGGTGACCGGGAAGGTAACGTCGATGTCGGGCGCCGCCCTGTTGTCGACGCGTGCAGTCAATTGCTGGATGCGCACCGGCAACGCGCCCACGGTGGATTGCGTTGCGGGCTCCACCGTCCAGTTCACCGCGGGCAAAGCCTTGGGCACCCGGCCCAGCACTTCGCGCTCGAAGTGCTCGATGATTTCCGGGCGACGCTGCTGCTGCCAGATTTTCGCCGAAGTGACGCGCTTGCCGTTGTTGAGTCGCAGGGGATCCGGCCAATCGGGGTAAGGATTGGCTTTGGCCTCGTCATAGTTGGCGGAATCAGGCGACTTGGGATCGCCGCTGGGTCCGGGCCGCAGCTTGGTAATGCCAAGTTGATCCAGCATCTGCTGGTGGTCGCGCGCAGTAGCCTGATTCTGCAGTTCGCGTGCTGCCTGCTGGGCAGGGGTTGCAATCGGAGCCTGGGCCTGCGCCTGCGCCAGCGGTGCCAGCAGCAGCAATGCAGCGATGGCTTTCATGTTCAATGCGCCTCGTCCCAGTTGGCACCCATGCCTATTTCCACTTTGAGCGGCACGGCCAGTTGCCCGGCGGCTGCCATTTCGTGGCGCAGCATGGCGGCGATTTCATCCACGGCAGTTGCGTCCACTTCAAGCACCAGTTCGTCATGCACCTGCATGATCAATTGTGCCGGCAGTTTCTGGTCGCGACAGGCGCGCTCCACATTGATCATGGCCTGCTTGATGATGTCGGCAGCGGTGCCCTGCATGGGCGCGTTGATGGCGCTGCGCTCGGCGTATTGCTGCAGCTGGCGATTGCGCGAATTGATTTCCGGTAAGTAAAGCCTGCGCCCGCGCACCGTCTCCACGTATCCCCGCGCCTTGGCCTGCTCGCGCGTGCGATCCATGAACTGCTTCACGCCCGGGTAGCGCTGGAAATAAAGCTCCACGTAGTTGGCCGCCGAACCCCGATCGATGCCCAGCTGCTTGGCCAGGCCGAAAGCCGACATGCCGTAGATCAGCCCGAAGTTGATGGCTTTTGCCGAACGCCTGTCGTCTGCCGTGACGCTCTCCAGCGTCTTGCTGAATACTTCGGCAGCCGTGGCCTGGTGGATGTCGCGATCTTGCGCAAACGCGCGCAGCAGGTCGGCGTCCCCGGACAGATGCGCCATGATCCGCAGTTCAATCTGCGAGTAATCCGCGGCCATCAGCAGTTGCCCCGGCGGCGCGATGAACGCCTGGCGAATGCGGCGGCCTTCTGCGGTGCGGATGGGAATGTTCTGCAGGTTAGGTTCGATGGACGACAGGCGACCGGTGGCCGCCACTGCCTGGTGGTAGCTGGTGTGCACGCGGTGCGAACGCGCATCCACTTCTTCCGGCAACTTGTCGGTGTATGTGGATTTGAGCTTGGCCAGTCCGCGATATTCCAGGATCAGCCGCGGCAGTTCATAGTCTTCGGCCAGTTCCTCAAGCACGTCTTCGGCAGTGGAGGGCTGGCCCGTGGGTGTCTTGCGCTTTACGGGAAGCTGCAGCTTTTCGAAGAGGATCTGCTGCAGCTGCTTGGGCGAATCGACATTGAACTCGCCGCCCGCAGCCGCATGCGCCTTTTGCTGCAGTTCAAACAGTTTGGCGCCCAGCTCGCCGCTCTGCTTGCGCAGCAGCGTGGTGTCCAGCAGCACGCCACGTTGCTCCATCTCCAGCAGCACTGCGACCAGCGGTTGTTCGAGTTCCACATACAGCGCCTGCAAACGTGGCTCGGTCTGCAGTTTCGACCACAATGTCTGGTGCAGTTGCAGCGTGATGTCCGCATCTTCGGCTGCGTAGTTGGCTGCGATTTCGACGGGAACCTGGTCGAAGCCTATCTGTTTGGCACCCTTGCCGGCCACGTCCTCATACTTGACGGTGGTCACGCCCAGGTAGAGCTGTGCCAGGGAATCCATGTCGTGGCGCGATGCCACGCTGTTCCACACATAGGACTCCAGCATGGAGTCGAAACACATGCCGGCCAGGTTGATGTCATGGTTGCGCAGCACATGCGCGTCGTACTTGAGGTGGTGCCCCACCTTGGCGTGACGCGCACTTTCGAGCCAGGGCTTGAGGCGAGCCAGGCACGTGTCGAGATCCAGCTGCTCCGGCGCACCGGCATAACGATGCGCCAGCGGCAGATAAGCCGCTTCGCCAGCGACCATGCAAAACGACATGCCGACGATGCGTGCCTCGCGGTAATCGAGGCTGGTGGTCTCAGTATCGAACGCCACCAGCTCGGCCGCTTCCAGTTTTTGCAGCCAGTCGTCGAACTGCTGCTGCGTGACGATAGTGGTGTAGGTGCGAGGAACCGCGGGCGCGGCGGCAATTACGGGTGCGCTAACCACGGCGGCGGATGCTGGAACTGCTGCTGTTGGCGAATCTCCATCCAGCGCGCGCAGCAATCCGCGAAATTCCATTCGCTCATACAGCGCGCGAAGTGCAGGGATGTCCTGCGGCCCGCGCGCGAAGCCATCAACGGACACCGGCAGATCCAGATCGAGGCGGATGGTTGCCAGGCGGCGCGACAGCGCCAGCGTGTCCAGCCCCTTGCGCAGGTTCTCGCCCACCACGCCGGAAATTTCGCTGGCGTGTTCCAGCAGCTTGTCGATGGTCCCGTAGGTGGCCAGCCATTTGGCGGCGGTCTTGGGTCCCACCTTGTCGATGCCGGGAATGTTGTCGGAGCTGTCACCAATGAGGGCCAGGTAATCGATGATCTGCTCGGGCCAGACATCGAACTTGGCCTTGACGCCGCCGCGATCCATGCGCGTGTTGCTCATGGTGTTGACCAGCGTGATGTGCTCGTCCACCAACTGTGCCATGTCCTTGTCGCCGGTGGAGATCAGCACCGGATTGCCGGCATTGGCGGCGCGTCGCGCCAGCGTGCCGATGACATCGTCGGCTTCAACGCCGGAGATGCGCAGCAGCGGCAGGCCCAGCGCGGTCACCGCGGCCAGCAGAGGTTCGATCTGCGAGCGCAGGTCGTCAGGCATGGGCGGCCGATGCGCCTTGTACTGCGCAAAAAGTTCATCGCGAAAAGTCTTTCCCGGCGCATCGAACACCACGACCATGGGTCCGGGATGCTCCTGGAGGAATTTGCGCAGCATGTTGAGCACGCCAAACACAGCGCCGGTGGGTTCGCCGCGCGAATTGGCCAGAGGCGGCAGGGCGTGAAACGCCCGGTATAGATACGACGAGCCGTCGATCAGGATGAGCGGCGCTGCGCTCATCTGGCTAACTGGCACACGGCTTACTGCGTCGCCGGCTGGCGCGCTTCACGCTTGCGTGCCGCTTCGCCATCAGCAGGCGTGTCGCCGGGAACGATGGCGGGAGCGGTGGAGGTGGAGTCGGCTGCAGCGGCGGCATCCGCTCCGGGGCTCTTGCTCACCACCTCGCCTTCCTTGGTGGGCAGGGTCAGCGCGCCGGTCTGTCCGCAAGCGGCCAGCGTCAAGCCGACCAGGGCCAGCAGGGTGCAGGTGCGCATGGTGCCCGTCTTCAGCTGACGGCCCCGGGCAGTGTGCGACCGTCCTTCAGCGCCAACCAGCCGCGGGCAATGCGATAGGTGGCCCAGACCCCGATGACGAACCAGGAAATGATCAGCAGCGGGATGCCTATCAATATCAGTACCAGGGGTCCGAAGAACAGCAGCGATGCGATGCAGGCCAATGCCGCTATCCAGAAAGTGTGCAGTTGCCAGCGGAAATGCGGCTCCAGCCAGGTGCCGCGCGCTTCGCCGCGTCGCAGGTAGTTCATGATGACTGCGATGATGGAGGGCAGCCCGAACACGAACTTGCCGACGATGCTGGCCGATGTCACCACGCCGACGACGATGGCCAGCGCGTGCAGTGCGTACATCCAGTGTGTCCAGGAGATCAGCCTGGGGTCGACCGTTACGGTCGTAGCCGTCGAGGAGTTGTCCATGGTGGCAAAGATACCTCAATCGGGCGCGCTGGAGAGCCGGCCTACCGGGCGGCTATGCAAAAGCCCCTTTATCGCGTCCCCAGCACACCCCGATATCTCCGGCTGCAAGGCACTTTGCTCCCGTCTTTCAGCACCAGCCGCGCATCCCCGGTCTCCAGCGGTTCGATCTGATCCAGGAAATCCAGATTGACGATGTGGCTGCGGTGCACGCGCACAAAGCGATGCGGATCGAGCCGCTCCTGGATGGCTGCCATGGTTGAGCGCAGCGGATACACGCGGCCACGCATATGCAGGTTTACGTAGTTCTCTGCGGCTTCGAGCCATTCAATATCGCGGGCAGCCACGAGAAACTCGGAGCCGAGCTTGCGCACCAGAAAGCGCTCGGGCCGCTCGATTGCGTCGACCGGCGCGCCGGTGTCGGGTGCGGTCAGCAGGCGCGCTTCGCCCCGCAGCCGCAGCAGTATCAGCCGGTATAGACAGATAATGACGATGAAGATGTAGTAGGTTTTCCAGTCCTTCAGGAACTCGTAGACCAACTGTCGCGGCCAGTTGCCGAAGTCATATGTCCTGCCGGCCAGGCCATAGCCCAGATGGCGCAGCGCCACCATGCCCACCACATGCAGGAGGCAGAACACCAGCACTCCCAGCACATGCCAGGGCAATACGCGCCGCCACGTGCCCAGCGTGAAGGGGAAGCGGCGCTCGAAAGCCGTCACCGGCGCCACCAGCAGCAGCAGCACAAAGACGCTGGAGAACTCCCACAGCACAGGCTCCCACCAAGCGTGATGCATGGTGGGGTCGCGCCGGACCTCCATCCAGGCCGTCAGGCTGCTGCTGACGGCGCTGGACATCAGCGCCACCGTCCACATCGCCGCCTCCCACCAATGCCGGCGGCGCAGATATCGATCCAGCAATGAGGGTGTGGCGGTGGACACCGTCGAATTCTAAACAGGTTCGTCACGACTATCGGCCATCCGTCACCGCGCGCACGCCAATCGTCACTTGACGGTGGACCGGAACTTGCGCAACGGTCACTTTCGGTCCATGAAAACCAACCTCGCGCTGCTTTGCCTGCTCCCGTCCGTTACTTTGGCCGTCACGAATCGGGAACCACTCAACCCCAACAATGTGCAGCGTCTGGCCGTGGCCTGGACGTATGACACGGGCGATTCCACCGACAGGCTGGGTCACGACAAAGTGCCCGGCTTCGAGGCCACGCCCACCTACGCGGACGGGCGGCTATACCTCTCGACGCCGCTGGGCACGGTGGCCGAGCTGGATGCCGAGACCGGTGGCCAGATCTGGCGCGTGAACCTTGGGGTCGCCACCGACCATGGCTACAGCGATCCGGCCAACCGCGGCCTGGCGTTGCATGGCGAACAGCTGTTCGTGGGCACGATTGATGGCCGGCTGGTGTGCCTGACTCGTCACAAGGGCTCCCGGTGCCCGCACTTCGGCATGAATGGCGAAGTGGATCTCAAGCAGGGGCTGCGGCATCCGCCACAGTGGCCCGGCGAATATGGTCTGACCTCGCGGCCTGCAGTGTGGCGCAACCTGGTTATCGTGGGTTCAACCATCGCCGACAATAGCCGCGTGCAGATGGCCTCGGGTGAAGTGCGCGCCTTCGATGCCACCACCGGCGCATTGAAGTGGACCTTTCATCCGCTGCCAGCGGATTCGCCGGCGGGCGGCGCCAATGCCTGGTCGCGCATTGAGGTCGATGCGAAGAGCGGCATCGTGTATGTGCCCACGGGCAGCCCGAGCCCCGACTATTACGGCGGCCTTCGGCCCGGCAACAACGACTACGCGAATTCAATCGTCGCGCTCAAGGCGGCGACCGGCGAAGTGATATGGCACTTCCAGACCGTGCATCACGATCTGTGGGATTACGACGTGGCCTCGCCGCCACTGCTGTGGCCTTCGCTCAAAGGCCCGGCCGTCGCAGTGGGTTCGAAGACGGGCCACATGTTTCTCTTCAATCGTCTCACCGGCGTGCCGCTGTTCCCGATCGAAGAGCGACCCGTGCCCGCGAGTGATGTGCCCGGCGAGCAGGCAAGCCCCACGCAGCCCTTTCCCACGATGCCGGCGGCGCTGGTGCCACAGCAACTGCGTGAGGAGGATCTGGTGGGCTTTACTCCCGCGGATCTCGAAGCCTGTCGCCAAACGCTGCGCTCATTGCGTAACGAAGGCATCTTCACGCCACCCTCCATACGCGGGTCGGTCAATGTGCCTGGCAACATCGGCGGCCTGCATTGGGGCGGCATGGCGTGGGATTCCAAGCGGAGGCTGCTGATCGCGCCGGTGAATCGACTGCCGGCCATCATCCGGTTGATCCCGCAGGATCAGTTCCGCACCGCCAAAAGCGCATTTCCGAAGCGCGAGACCACGGAGCAGCGCGGCGCGCCCTATGCCATGTCGCGTCAGTTTTTCCTCAACCCATCCGATGCGCCGTGCGTCAAGCCGCCGTGGGGTGAGCTGGTAGCCATTCATGCGGACACGGGCGAAGAAGCGTGGCGCGTACCGCTGGGCGATATCCGCGAGGCTCTGGGTGCATCGGCTTATCCCACGCCGCTACCACCACCCAACCTCGGCGGTCCGGCCACGACGGATACAGGTGTTGTATTCATCGGCGCGGCATTCGATGCGCACCTGCGCGCCTTCGACACACGTGATGGCCGCAAACTGTGGGAAGGCACACTGCCCACCAGTGCCCGCGCCACGCCGCTGATTTACACCACGAAGAGTGGCCGGCAGATGGTCGCCATCATGGCGGGCGGACACGATTCGCCCATCTCGCGTATCGACAACAAGCTGGTCGTATTCGCGTTGACTCCACGGTGACGCGGGGCATCCAGGGGTAAACCGCTTATAAGCCGCAGGCTTCCACTACCAGCGCCGCGAAAGCCGGCGGATCGATATCACGCGGCGTGCGCACCTTCACGTGTCGGACGTACTTTGCGTCGCCGACCAGCAGGTGCTTGGGATCCTTGAGCGCCGAGCCGCTGTAAAACCCAAACTGGACGTGGTCACTGGCCGCATGGATGAAAACCTTGGGTTCTCCCTCATCCACCCAGCAGCCCTGGCCCCATTTGACCGCTTTGACCAGGTGAGGAGCCGCCGTCTCTATGACTCTTGTGAGCGCGCCGATGAGCCGAATGTTCTTCGGCGATTGGTCCTTCTTCCACTCGGGGAAGGACGCATAGGCTTTCATCGGCACGACGCGCCTAGTCCGGCTACATTCACATGCACCACTCGCTACTTACCACTTGGGCATCTCCAAACCGAACTGTCTGGCGTACTCCGCATGCAGCCGCTGCCAGCCCTCGAACTTCATGGTCTCCATGCCCACCTTGCGGCCAATTGGAGTTCCGCCTAACAAGTTATCCAGTGAATCCAGACAGATCTGCCATCCCGCAGCGCCCATCGCGATGTACGGGCGATCGATGTTGTGCCAAAGGGTGAGACGCGTGCCGCCACCGAAGTCTTCGAGTTGCCATCGGAGTTCCTTGCCACCCCACGTGTACTCAAGAAATTTGGGCTCCTCGGCTCGCGTCACCTTCGTTTCGGAAACCTGCGGCGCGGGGGCACCGACCGTAGTGAGCTTGACCGTCGCTCCAGCTTTGGCAAGAGTGCCATCGGCATCGAACGGCGCCCACTCGCGCAAATGCACAGGTTCAGTGAGTGAGCGCCAGACTTTCCCTGGCGAATGGCGCAATTGCCTGACGACAACAAGTGTCCAGTTTTCTTCTTCCTTTTCCACCCGCGCCATGTTGGCCGGGCCCGGTGTGTACTGCGGGCTTTTGCTCATTTCCGCTTCCTCGTCTTCTTTTTCCTGGGATTGGGTTCATCCATCCGTTCGAGATGCCGTTCGAGCGCATCAACGCGGGCAGACCAGTACCGGCGAAACTGCGCCAGCCACGCATCCACCTCCTGGAGCCGTTGGGGTTTGAGGCGATACAAGCGGCGCTGTGCGTCCACTGTGGCTTCCACGAATCCCGCGTCTCGCAATACCCGCAGGTGCTTGGAGATCGAGGGCTGCGATAAGTGCGTCTCCAATTCGAGATCGCCGACAGATCTTTCGGAGGATGCCAGCAGACTCAGGATGGCGCGGCGACTTGGCTCGGCAAGGATAGAAAATGCTGATTCCATGAGGCTTTATATACCTTAATAGGTATATACCCGTCAAGGCACGTACGGCTCCGGCTGGCAAGCCGTAGTAATTGCTCAGTCGCGCCGGACCTTGGCGCGGTTGCGCAGGGCGAGTTCAATCTCTTCGTCGGTGATGCCAAGTTGCGCTTCTTCCGCCTGGTCGAGCCCGCCCCCCAAGCCAGCCTCATTGGCATCGACGACGCTATCGGTAGAGATGTCGATTCCGATATCCACATCGGGAACCGGTTCGACACTGGCACGTTCACCAGTGCCGTTACGGTCGCTGGTGCTGTCCAGCCCGCCGATACCAACCATGTCGGCACCCGTGTCAGAGCTGTCGCTGGGCCCAAGGGAGCGGATGCCATGTCCTTTGGCCACTTCATTGCCCGACTCGTCGAGCAACTCGTCTATATCCACTGGTGTTGGACGGGTCATGTGCATCTCCGCTGGCTGTTCATTGCAACTTGAACCACGTTGCCATCTTGCGCCGTTGGCCCGCCATGGCCAGCCTGACTTCCACGCCCGTCTCTGTAGGATTTGGCCTATGTTCGCTGGGAACCGCTCATAAGCCGCAAGGACGAGCATGATGAGGCATTCCTCAACAACAAGAAGACTTACGTGGGCGCAGTTGGCTTTGTTGGCGCAGGCATTCTCAAGTCTGGTCAGATACGATCTCTCAGGCAGCGGCAAGCGCGGCGGGCTTGGCCACGGACCAGAAAAGCACCGTATCGGAGAAGTTCATGGTTGCCGATAGAAACTTCGGTCCGCAACGCGTCGAGATCTGGAATATTCCCTTGCCCAAGGAAATCGCCGGATTGATCGGTCATCCTTTCTTTCAGGATCACGTTGTTTGCTTCGACTACCCAGCGCATGCGTTGCACATTCAGTGAAAGGTGGCTGGTAGTTCGTGTCACGACGGGAAACAGCACTGACCTCGAGACCTGGCCTGCGGCCGTTGCACCTCAAGTCGACTGACGAACTGCAGGCGTTACTTCAACGCGCGCTCGCAGAGGCCGACGGTGTCACCGGCGCGCACTGCATACACGAGCGCTGGATGCGCGGGGACTTCGCCGCGCACATCGAGGCCGATCTTGAAGTGCTGTGGAAGCGCGCCGGGCCGTCCATTCCTGACTGGCTGCCCATGCGCTACGTCGGCTGGTTGCCCGCCGCGTACGAAGTGGCCGCGCGTTTTGGCGCAAAGGGACGCGGTCGTACCAATGTGTATCTTGTACTGCTGGATTTTTCAGATCGCCGTGGCGACGACCACGGCGTGTATGTGGGCATGAGCCGCTATTCACCCGCGCAACGATTCGACCAGCACAAGGCAGGCATCCGCGCTGCGGGCTGCGTGCTCAAGCGGGGCCTTGAGGTGCTCACAGGACCTGTACTGCATCTGCGGAACATCCCTCGCAGCGAAGCCGCGCGCATCGAAGCGGAGTTGGCCGGCGCGCTGGGAGACGCGGGCATCCACGTGGAGGGCGGGCATTGAGAACCCGAACTCTTTACAGTTCAAGAAAGTAGAAATTTATCGGCTGACCTGAAGGCTGGTTCCAACACCAGGTCCGCCGCCAATGGGACCACTGGCACCATTGCCGTTGGACACCACCTTGACCCACAGTGCGTTCGAATCCTTGAAGTACGAGGTGTCGCTGGCCTTGCGTAGCGCATCCAGGCTGTTTTGCTCAGTACCCGAAGCTGCAGTGGTGAATCCCGGCAGTTCGAAGATCACCCACGAGCCGGCATCCATCTCCGTCAGAGTGAGGTCCATCTTCGGCCTTTCGGTGGTCAGCTTGATCTCGGTACCGGCGCGTACGTTGCTCGAGGTCTGGGTGTACTCCCTGCCATTGCGGCTGAGTACCACCGGCGGCTGGGCAGGCGGTCTGACAGCAGGCACGGTGATGGGAACCACTGCGCCGAGGCTCGAGGGGCGATCAGGAGCGCCAGCCGCGGGACGGGCGCCGATCCCGCCGCCGAGGGGGGTAAAGGTCAAACGCCCGACATCGCCCTTGCACACCGCGGCGTTCCAGGCGGGCTTGATCTGACAGGCCTTGCTGTCGGTTGCGATGCTGTCAAATACGCCGTCGTTGAGAAGAATGTAGGAATTGGCGACGCCGCTGACCGAGCCGTCCTTGTCGTGGATCGCCGCGGCCTTCCAGGCCACACCGTTGAGATTATCGTTACCCCACTTGCGCTCCATCGCAGGGAAATACACCGGCTTGGCGTTGATGAATTTCGCGCGCTCGATGGAGTTTTCCGTGCTGACCCCGGCGCTCGTGTACATCAGGTAAGACAACGCTCCGGTCTTGCGAGTGGCGTTGTCCTTGTAGTTGCGGAAGGTGACATTCACCACGTCATGACGGTAGTCGTAATACTCATAGCCGCGGATCGGAAAATCCGGCATCGAGGGCTTGGGCAGGCTGCGGCCGTAGGCCTTTTCCCCGTCAGTAGTGGGGTTGCCGATGTTCTCGGTCTCGCCCACGAACAGCGAGTCAATGACCTTTGAAGTAAAGGGATCACGACCGGCCGAGCCAGACGCATGGGTGTAGCCCATGGCGTTGTCGGCTACCTTCACGTTTCTGAACACGTGCATCTCACCGCGACCCCAGATGCCGCCATTTCGGTTCTTGTAGGAGGTGAGATTCTCGAAGTCTGTTTCTACCGTCTTGCTGTTCGCGTCGGCAGGATTTTCCTTGGGCATATGCGCGTTGCCGGTCACGCCGAAAGTGTTGTTGGCGTTGATGTTCCGGTCGAACATGAAACCGTCATAGTTGGAGTGGGCCACGTTTCCTTTGAACTCGCGGAATGGCGTGCGACGCGGCCAGATGCTCTTGCTCAGATCGGTGCCAGCGAACTGACCATTCGGGTGCTCGGGCAATGACATCCAGAAACCGTTGGAGTCAGACCCCGCGGCCACGTTGTCGCGATAGACGTTGTCCGGGTTGGTGATCCAGTAACTCGACGCCGTGTTGTCCGAGGGCAGCAGGACCTCCTTGGAGGCCTGGCCATTTGTTCTGACGGCCAGGCGATTCTCGAAGTCTGCGCTCTCTCCGGCTGCAGCGAGTCTCGTCGGGACGCAGGGCTTGGACGTATGGCATTTGGTCTGGATGGCCAGGTTGTGCACAAACTGGTTGCCGTGCTCGATGCCGTCTTCCATGAAGAAGCAGTGGCCGACCGTGTTGTAGGTCACGTTGTTCTCAACCTGCAGGTCGTTCGTGCCATGCACGGTCACGCAGCGGTTGTAGGTGTCGTGGATGGCCGCGTTCCTGATGTACTGGCCCTTGCCATCGCCCACCAGATGCCAGTGGATGGGATACCGGGCCAGCGTCAGGTTCTGGCCCATGCGGTTGAGTTCGACGCCCTCGACATACATGTGGCTCGAGGGCATCGCCATGATGTGCCCGCCGAAGAACGTCTGTTCGGCATCGGCCGAAGCCTGGACCTTGATATTGCGTGTCAGCAAACCCACTTCGCCGCGCTCATCGACGTCGAAAGTGATCTTGCCGAAGTGCATGTATTCAAGCTGCTTGTCGAGCGTGATCTTGTTGCCGTGGATGGCGGCAATGGTGCGTCGCTCTGCCTGGCGGGGATCGAAATCCGTCGATGTGAGAACGATCTCGTCACCCACCTGCCATTGGGAGGCGTTCAGCACTTGTATCGTGGTGCCGCCCGCTGCGGCAGTCTTCGCCAGTTTGGTCCAGGTGTTCGTCCGGTCACCGTGCAGGTTCAGGGTTCCACCCGCGAGCATGATGCCGCGGTCGCCCATGCCACCCATGACGTCTTCACCTTTCACGTTGTCGGTGAGGGTGATGGTCGCCTTGTGCGTGTAGGGGGTGGCTTCGGTGCCGATGGCCAGTTCCCCGTGCACCATGATCCATTCGGTGGTGAGTGAAAGGTCGGCATTGTTCGAGAAGGTGAGTTTGCCGTCGATGGACAGACCGCCCAGTGCCGGCGGACTGACGTCGAGCACCATGTCCCTGTCTCTCCCGATGGTGACTTTGTCACCTTCAACCGGCACCTTGTGGTTTGGCCAGCTGGCAGGATCAGACCAGTTGGTCGACGCTTCGGCAGCGAATCCGCTGGCGAGGGAGAAGGCCGGAATGAGCAACGCAAAAAAGAACGGCCGATATTGTTTTCTCATGACGAACCCCCGCTTGAGTGAGGAGAATAGCGCGTTCACACCGCGACCAGCAGCTGGTCATAGATCTTGAGATTGAAGTCGCCAGGTAGCAGTTTCTCGATCGAGCGGGCGAAGTTGCGAGTCTCTTCCAGCATCCGGTGGGTGACTCGTCTTCCCGATGCATCGTTGAGTCCGGGATCAAACCCCATGCTCAGCGGATCGAACGGAACCGCCGAACCCTTGGTCGGCAAATAATGCGCGATGGACATGAGCGGCCCCATCATGATGGCTTGTGCAAGTGCGGTCTCGACCTTGGATTTGCGCCGGTAGCCCGCATCCAGCAGTAACAACAGACACCAGTAGTTGAGATTGCCCAACCACGCCAGGGCTCTGAGGTCCGGATCCTTGATGGTGTTGGCGCGTCCCTCATAGGCGGTCGGATTCACGGGCACCGCATAGCTCGGATAGCGCGCATCGGTGGCGGGCAGGTCCCAGAGGCCGGGGATGTCCTTGACCAGCGGATGCGCCCCCTCATAGAGGGAATGAAAGAACTTGAAGTGGCCGAACTCTCCTTCAGCCTTGACGTTGCCGATATTTTCAAACCAGGCGCCGAAATCGATTTTGACGCCGCCGGCTTGCTTGAGGTCACCCAGCGACTCGACGACGGCATCGTAAAGCTTGCCGACGTGATTCGCGGCGATGCTGCCGCCGAGAGTGGTCTTCAACTTGTCGACAAGGAAAACCGAGTCGTTGCTGATTGACCTTACATGCCCAAGGCGGACCGGATCCGCTTCGCAATACGTGAATTTGGCCAGGCTGACTGAGCTCAGCGGTGCAAGTTCGAAAGGGAAGGGATAAATGTCGGTCTCGTAAGGGATGTCCAGCCGCGTGAGTACCGGCTTGGCATCCAGCTCCACGAGCAGCCGATTGATGTCTCCGAGGTGCTGCATCTCCTGGATGATGACGCCCATGAGCGAAGTGGCATTCGGCGCCGGAGCGCCGACGAGTTGCGCGTACGCGGGCTTGAGTGCGTACGCCGCGTAGAGGTACTGGAGCATCAGATCCTGCTCGATCTCGGCTGCTTCCTTGAGAAGCCGTACGAGTTCGAGATAGGGGTCGGAGAAATCCTGCTGTACCGGGGAAAACCTGTGGGTTTTCGCGAAAACCCTGCCCGGGCCTGCGGCCACGCCGATCATGGCGATATTGCCCAGCAGCGCGCGGCGCGACATGCCGTTGCGATTCATATGAAGTATTTCCCCCGAAAAAAATGTCCCCGCGCCAAAGCCGGGGGCTGGTTCAAGCAGCTTGGATCGGTTTAGCGGCTGACCTGCAGAGTGGTTGCACCACCAAGGCCGAGTTCACCGCTGTCAGGGGACACCACTTTGACCCAAAGTGAATCCTTGTCCTTGAAGTAGGAAGTCTCACTGGCCTTGCGCAGCGCATCCAGACTGTTCTGCTGCGTACCCGAGGCTGCGGTGTTGAAGCCCGGCAGCTGCAGGATTACCCAGGAACCTTTGTCCAGCTCTGTCAGCCGCAGGGCCACGGTCGGCCTTTCAGTAGTCAGCTTGATCTCGGTACCGGCTCGTACGTTGGATCCCCCGACGATGGGATAGTCCCGGCCATTGCGGCTGAGAACGATGGGTGGCTGCGGAGGAGGCGCGGCGAATCCTCCAGGACCACCGGCGGGACGCGGAGCTCCGCCTGCAGCAGGAGGACCTCCGGGACCAGGACCGCCGGGAGCAGCCGCTGCGCCAAGACCGGCCCCTGGGGGTGGGGGTCCACCCGGACCACCAACTCTGGGTGGGGCGGCAAATGCCAGACGCCCGATATCGCCTTTGCACACCGCGGCATTCCAGGTGGGCTTGAGCTCACAGGCTTGTGCATCGGTTGCGATGCTGTCGTTGACGCCGTCGTTGATGAGAACGTAGGCATTGGGGCCATCGCCCAGCGAACCGTCCTTGTCACGGATCGCCGCGGTCTTGTAGGCCTGGCTGTTGCCGTTGTCGTTGGCCCACTTGGCATTGCCCTGCATGGGCGGGAAATACACCGGTTTGGCGTTCTCGAATTTCACCTTCTCAATGGTGTTGTTGGAGCTGACGCCGAAGCTGGTAAACAGCAGGTAGGAGAGTGCTCCGGTCTTGCGTGTGGCGTTGTCTTCGAAGTTGCGGAAGGTGGTGTTGACCACATCATGACGCGCGTCGTAGTACTCGTAACCGCGGATGGGGAAATCCGGCATCATCGGCTTGGGCAAACTGCGGCCGTACGCCTTTTCCGCGTCAGTCGTGGGGTTGCCGATGTTTTCGGATTCGCCTACGAACAGCGAATCAACAACCCTTGACGTATATGGGTCGGCAGTACTGGCACCACCGCCCAGGCCAGACGCCTGCGTATAGCCGATGGCGTCGTCTGCCGATTTGTAGTTCCTGATGGTGCGCATCTCACCGCGGCCCCAGAAGCCGCCATTGCGGTTCTTGTAGGCGGTCAGATCCTCGAACACCGTTTCCAGGATCTTGCTGTTCCTGTCAGCGGGATTTTCATGCGCGATATGCATGTTGCCGGTCACGCCGAAAGTGTTGTTGGCCGCGATGTGCCGGTCCATCATGAAACCGTCGTAGTTGGAGTGGGCGACGTTGCCCTTGAACTCGCGGAGACTCATGTTGCGCGGCCAGGTGGCCTTGCTGAGATCCGAGTCCTGGAACGCACCGTTGGGGTGTTCCGGAAACGACGTCCAGAAGCCGTTTTCGTCCGAACCCGCGGCCACGTTGTCGCGATACGTGTTGTCCGGATTGGTAATCCAGAAAGCCGACACCGTGTTGTCCGAGGGCAGCAACACGTCCTTGGAGGCCTGGCCATTGGCTCTGGCGGCGCGGTAATCCGCTCCTGCCGGGGTTTCTCCGGAGGCGCCGAGATTGGTCGGGACGCAGGGCTTGGACGTATGACACTTGATCTGGATCGCGAGGTTATGCACGAACTCGTTGCCGTGCTCGATGCCGTCTTCGAGGAAGAAGCAGTG
>JBDTPN010000046.1:0-17257 GCA_039932715.1 Pseudomonadota bacterium
CAGCTCCAGTATGGGAAACAAGTCGGTGAGGTAATCGCGCAGCACATTGCCGGTCACCGAGATTGTGTCTTGCCCGGCTCGCACCCGCAGCAAAGTGGCGCGCGTGGCTTCTACCGGCGACAGGATGCGGATGTCGAGCCCGCTGGTATCGAGCTTTTCGAGGCACTGGCGCGTGCGCGCGATCAGGTTGCGGTCATAGGCGCGCTGGCTATCGAGCCAGAAGATGGCCGGCTGGCCAGTGGCACGCGCGCGGTTCACCGCCAGCTTGACCCAGTCGACAATCGCCACGTCCCTGGTCTGGCACATGCGCCAGATGTCGCCCTTGCTGACCTGGTGTTGCGTGAGTGTGGCGCCACCGGCATCAACGACGCGCACCGTCCCGGCATCGGCCATCTGGAAGGTCTTGTCGTGCGATCCATATTCCTCGGCAGCCTGCGCCATCAGCCCGATATTGCTGACGTTGCCCATGGTGGACACGTCGTACGCGCCCAGCGTCCGGCAATCGTCGATGACCACCTGGTAGATTCCCGCGTAGCAACGGTCCGGGATCATCGCCAACGTGTCGTGTGGCTTGCCGTCCGGCCCCCACATCTGCCCCGAAGCGCGGATGGCTGCCGGCATCGAGGCGTCGATGATGACGTCGCTGGAAACGTGCAGGTTGGTGATGCCCTTGTCGGAGTCGACCATGGCCAGCGGCGGCCGCGCGGCGTAGACGGCAGCAATGTCGGCTTCGATGCCGACCCGTGTTGCCGACGGCAATGACTGCAGCTTGTCGAGCAGTGCGGCAAAGCCGTTGTCCGGATTGATGCCCAGTCTGTCGAAATGTTCACTATTCTTCGCAAACAGGGCAGCGAAATATACGCTGACGGCGTGGCCAAACAGGATTGGGTCCGACACCTTCATCATCGTGGCCTTGAGATGCAACGACAGCAGTAGTCCTTCAGCCTTGGCCTGGCCAATGGCCTGCGCGTAGAAATCACGCAGCGCTTTCACACTCATGAACGTGGTGCCGATGATTTCGTCGGTGCGAACCGCCACTGCATCCTTGAGCAAGGTCGTCTTGCCGGCACCATCAACGAACTCGATGCGCAGGTTTCCGGCATTGGCTATCACGGCCGACTGTTCGTTGCCGAAGAAATCCCCCTGGCTCATATGCGCCACGCGGGTCTTCGAGTCTGGAGACCACTTGCCCATGGAATGCGGATGCTTCCTGGCGTACTGCTTCACTGCCTTGGCCACGCGCCGGTCGGAATTTCCTTCACGCAGCACCGGATTGACCGCGCTGCCCAGCACCTTGGCATAATGCTTGCGCACCTGCTGCTGGGCCTCATTCGCAGGCGCTTCCGGATAGGTGGGGATCTTGTATCCCTGGTTCTGCAGTTCCTCGATAGCGCCCTGCAACTGCGGCAGGGAGGCGCTGATGTTGGGCAGCTTGATGATGTTGGCTTCGGGCGTCGTAGCCAGCTTTCCCAGTTCGGCAAGATCGTCGCTCTGGCGCTGGGCCGGTGCCAGATCCTCGGGAAAGTTGGCGAGGATGCGGCCGGCAAGAGAGATATCCCGTGTCTCCACGCGAACCGCCGCGCTTGCGGCAAAGGCCTGCACTATGGGCAATAGTGACCAGGTGGCCAGCGCGGGCGCTTCGTCGGTCAAGGTGTAGATGATCTTCGCTTCGTTCATGAGAGTCCTCGGAGTTCAGCCAATTCGCGCTGCGCCTGTTTGAGCCAATCCGCCTGTGTGCGCCGGTAATGTTCCGGGGATGCCGTCGCCTGGTCGGTAAGATCCTGCAGCACTTTACGTGCCTGGTCGGTTTGCTGCTGGCGACGCAGCAGCTGCGCATAACGCACGGCCGCTTCCGCGCCGGGAAAATACGCCGCCAGTGCCGAATATTCCTCCAGAGCTCGTGGCAGGTTGCCTTCGGACTCCAGCGCACGCGCGTATAGCAGGTGGCCCGCGGGCGACTTGTACTCCGGGTTGAACCGGATCAGGTCATCGAGCGTGGCACGTGTGGCCGCCGCGTCACCGTGGGCGAACTGGGCGTTTGCCAGTCCCAGCATCAGGTTGGGGTCGTGTTCGTACAGCCCCTTGAGGCATTGCTGGTAGGCGGCGATGGCGTCGCCGGTGCGATTCTGGCGCAGCAGCTCTTCTGCAAGGCGCTGGTTGGCGTCCACGCCGCCGGTGAGTTGTGCCTTGCCTTCCAGGCGGCGCAGATCGGCCTGTGGATCCAGCGCCTTTCTGACGCCCTTGACTGTGCGCTGGGTAGTGCGACTGCGCAGCAAGTCCGGAATCAGTTCGGCGGCCACATAGGCGATCACACCGACAATGGGCAGGAGCGCCAGCACCCAGATCCAGATCTGGCTACGACCGGTCTTGACGCAGTGAACGATGAGCAGGGCCTGGAAGACCAGGGAGATGACGTAAATCGACATGCGGGGCGAATTTTAACGTGCATGGCGCCGCGGTGGTGGGGACGTTTATCCTTGAGGCAATGCGCGTGCGTTCAAAGTCGATGCTGGCGAGTCTGTGCTGGACCTGCATGCTGCTGGCGCTGACCCTGCCCGCCGTGGCTCAGGATGTGGCCAGGGCAGGGGCCACGGACGTCGCGATCCGGCCGCGGATCGGGCTGGTGCTGTCTGGTGGAGGCGCGCGAGGCGCCGCGCACGTGGGCGTCCTCAAGGTTCTCGAGCAGATGCATATACCCATCGATGCCATTGCGGGCACCAGCATGGGGGCGGTGGTCGGCGGGCTGTATGCCAGTGGCATGTCTGCTGCAGAAATCGAGCGGCAGTTCGCCAGTGTCGACTGGAATGAGGCTTTCCGCGATCGGCCGCAGCGGCTGGAACTCAATGTCCGCCGCAAACGTGAAGATCGCGAGTACCCGGTGCAGTTCCCGCTTGGCTTCCGGGATGGCCAGTTCCAGTTGCCCAGTGGCCTGATCCAGGGACAGAAGCTGACCCAGATACTGCGGCAATTGACCCTGCCAGTGGCGCAGGTTTCCGATTTCGATCACCTGCCCACGAGGTTTCGCGCCGTGGCCACGGATCTGGAAACCGGTGACCCGGTGGTGATCGATCGTGGCGACCTGGTCACGGCCCTGCGCGCCAGCGTGTCGGCACCGGGCATTTTTGCGCCCGTCGAGCGCGAGGGACGCCTGCTGGTGGATGGCGGCATCGCCAAGAACCTGCCGGTGGACATCGCGCGTGCAATGGGTGTGGATGTCCTGATCGTGGTGGACGTGGGTTTTCCGTTGTCCACGCGCGAGCAGCTGCGATCCGTGGCCGCGGTATCGAACCAGATGCTGGCCATCCTGATCAGGAAAGAAAGCGAGAAGCAGCGAGCGCTGATGCGGCCCGGCGACATCCTGATCAGTCCGCCGCTGGAGCGCACCTCTTCGTTTGATTTCAGCAAACTGCCCAGGACCGTGGCACTGGGCGAGGCCGCAGGACACGAAGTCGCGGCGCAGCTGGCTGCCCTGTCGATCAATGGCGAACAGTATGAGGGCTACATGGCAAGCCGCAGGCAGGGCGCGCCGGCCAGTGCGCCTGAAGTGGGTTTCGTGCGCGTCGACGCCGCGTCCCAGGCTTACGCAGCAACTGTGGCGGCGCTGTTCGGGGACCTTGCCGGAATGCCGCTCGATTCAAAGGAATTGCAGAAGCGCGTCAATCGTTATTACGGGCAGGGCGTACTCGAAACCCTGGACTACCGTCTCGAAGCGCAGGATCCGGTCGGCGGTACGGGTCCCACCGGACTGACTATCACCGCGCGACGTAATTCGTGGGGCCCCAACTACCTGCGCTTCGCCTTGCGATTGCAGGATGACTTCGATGGCAATTCCACCTATGACGCCGCAGCGCGCATCGTGTTTACCGAGCTCAACAGCCTGGGCGCCGAATGGACCTGGGACGGACAGATTGGCGAAAATCCGCTGATTGGCACTGAGGTATACCTCCCATTCTCGCTGCAGCAGCGCTGGTTTGTCGCGCCGCATGCATTGTTTCAGATAAGCAACGTGCCGGAAGTCGTCAATGAAGAGCGTGTTGGTGAACTGCGCGTGCGCTCTTTACGTTACGGAGCTGACCTCGGCCGTGCCATAAACAACTCCGGAGAGCTGCGGCTGGGACTTGAAGGCGAGAACGGCAGTTTCATCCAGCGCTTCCAACAGGTTCCTCAACCGCGCGAATCATTCGACACGGCGGAATATTTTCTGCGCTACAGCCTCGATACGCTGGACAGCGTGTCATTCCCGCGACGCGGTGATGCGCTGGGCCTGGAGTGGCGCGGTCAGCTGGGCGATCTTTCCAGGGATCAGGTTTCCAACGCGCTGCGTTTCGATTTCCGTACCGTCCATTCCTGGGGTCGTAATACGGGAATCTTCTGGACCACGGCCGGGAGCCTGCTGGATCCGCAGTTCACGGACTCGCGCAATTTCTTTCCGCTGGGTGGTTTCCTCAATCTCTCGGGGCTGCAAGCCGACACGTTGAGTGGGCCGCAGCTGGGCATCGTGCGGCTTATCTACATGCGCAAGCTGGGTAACGGCGGCGAAGGATTCCTCAACCTGCCGTTGTACGCCGGCGCCTCATTCGAGACTGGCAACACCTGGCGCTCACGCAGCGACATGGACTTTGGATCCGCGCGCAAGGATTTCAGCGTGTTCATGGGCGTGGATACTTTCGTGGGCCCGGTATATTTCGCGGTGGGCTACGACACCATGGGTAGCAGCGCGATGTACCTTTCGGTGGGCCGCGGCTACTAGGCCAGCCCGCGACTGGCGGCCAGGTTCTCGATTTTTGTATAGAGGTGCGTGGGCGCATCCTGCGGACGCGAATATTCGTGCCGGCGACGCATCTCTTCCAGTGCAGCTTCGCGCTCTTCGGCACTGCGATACCAGTGCATGCGGTTCCAGTCCGGGCCAACGATCTTGCGAAACGGATCGTTGGACTGGAGGCTTACACGGATTCCGTAAGGACGCGGATATTCGGTGTGCGGAGCGCGCAGATTATGCGATGACTGGATCAAGGGCTACCGCGCGCCACCGGCACTAATACGAAACAGCGGAGTTGGTGGTGCCACCGAATCCGTCGGTGCTTCCCTGGCTACCCGGCACGCTGCGAATACCGTTGAGCAGGTCCTGGCCGTTCTGACTCAGCGCCGTCATCTCATCCTGGGTAAGGCAGACAACCTTCGCGTTCACGCGGGAACCAGTCGTCGCTTCTTTCTGGCAGTAATACACCTGGCCATTCTTTGTAACCTTGCGGTATCCGTTGCCGGGTTTCAGGGACCCTCCGGGCGTACCCAGGGGCGCGTTGGCGGCCTCTGACGTCGCCGCTGCATGTGAAGCCATTGCAAGGTTGGCCTGGGCCGTTGCCGCCGAAGGCGGCTCTGCGGAATTGCCTGAAGGAGTGGATGCGCAGGCGGTCAGCGCGGAAGCTCCCGCAATGACAAGAATTCGCAGATAAAACTGGTTGGTCATTACGTCCCCCGAGAATCCGATGGCGTGGATATTACCGGGGCGTCCAGCGGATTTATACGCCCCTGGGGCGTATGACCGCGGGACCGGCCCCTGGTTCCCCGTGACATATCCCGGCGGGGGGCTGACTATGCATGCCGATGTCAGACATCTTCCTGTCCCTCAGATGCCATTGACCTAGATGCCGGCGAATCTGCAGATCGCACTGCTGATCAGTCTCTTCGTCGTCGGTCTGGCGGCGCGGCGACTGGCGTGGCTGCAGCCCGCGCATGCGGGGCAGATGTTGAAGCTGGTGGTCAATGTGGGCCTGCCGGCGCTGTTCCTGGCCGATGTCAGCCGCATCCCGCTGCGCGCGGACCTGATTTCCCTGCCCATAAGTGCGGTGCTGATAATCCTGGCGACGCTGCTGGTCTCGCTGCTAGCCGGGCGGGCACTCCAATTGCAACGACCGGGTCAGGGCGCGCTGACCATCTGCAGTACGTCGATCAACAATGGCTTCCTGTTTCCATTCGTGATCGCAGCGTGGGGGCAAGTGGGTTTCGCACAGTTGGCCCTGTTCGACTTCGGCAATGCGCTGATGCAGGGCTCGCTGATCTATGCCATCGCTGCGGTTTACGGCGGCCACGGCACCGGCGTGCTGGCCATCCTGCGTCGTGTGTTGAGCTTTCCACCGCTGTGGGCCCTGGTAGTGGCGTTGCTGCTCAATGTGGGCCATGTTCATCTGCCACCCCTGATGACCACTGTGCTGGGCACCACGGGGCGCATCATCCTCATGCTGGTGATCGTGGCACTGGGTGTGCTATTCGACGCGCGATTGATACGCGACAGGGCGGTGCTCACCACTCTGGCGCTGCGGATAGTCCTGGGCCTGGCCCTGGGATTCGTCTGTGTGTGGCTTTTCGACCTGGAAGGACTGACCCGTTCGGTGGTGTTGCTGGGGTCTGCCGCGCCGATCGGTTTCAGTGCGGTGGTCATCGCCAACCGCGAGTCACTGGATCGTGAGCGGGCCGCCAGCGCGGCGTCAGTCTCGGTGTTGCTGGCCCTGGTGTATGTGCCGCTGGCGCTGTGGCTGTTGCCACGCTAAGTAACTATTTGGGGTCTTCCAGTGAAAAGGTCTGCGCCGGTGCGGTGGTGCTATCCACAGGCGCAGGGCCCGGCGTTGCAGCTGGCGTGGTGCCCGCAGCGGCGCCGTGCGTGTGGCTGGCGGGGGCATCCCCCGTATGGGCCGTTAACGCCGCCAGGAAGCGGCGCACGCTGTCTGAGTTGTTGGTGACGGCGCCGCTGATGATGTCAGCGGCAGGTGCGGCAGGCATGCCATAGAACCTGCCCGTGGCGCTGTCGCTGATGGTAATGACGGTTCCGTCGAGGGCTGCTCCCGCGAATAGCCCGCGGGCACGCGAATAGGCATAGATCTCCGCCTTGGTGCTCACGGCCGCTTCGCCCTGGCGCCCAAGGGGTCCGGCGGCCACCGAGACACCTGCGCCCAGGGTCAGCGTGCCATGTTCGATTCCCTCGATGCCGCGCTTGGTGACGAACACCAGCACGATGTCGGTTTCCTGAATACCGATCTGCCAGCCGATGCTGCCGCCGGTGAAGTCGATAAAAAGCGGGTTGGAGAAACGACCCTGGCTATCACGCACCGAAAGCACGCCAGTGCCATGCCGGCCGCCCAGAAAGAATGCGGCCTTGGTGACATCCGGGATGACCGCCACGCCGTAGGCGCGCTGTAGCAACTGTTGGGGAATCTGCTGGTCGGACTGTTCGCGAAGCTCATCCAGCACCTGGGCGGCCACCAGCAGCTTGCCTTCCTCACGGGCCTGCGCCTGCGCGGTGGTGGCGCCCAATGAAAGCAGGGCACAGGTGAATGCTGCAAGGAAGCGCGTGTGCATGGTCATATCCTCCGGTATCGTGCGGCAATGCTACGACAGCTGCTCTCCATTTTCGTTCTGCTTTGCGCAATTGCGCATTCAGCTGAAGTTAAGGCCGAGTGGCTGTATCGCGAAGAACCCATCATGGGCACGCGCTGCGCGGTGGAGTTGTGGGCTGTCGACCACGCCAAGGGTGAGGCGGCTATGGATTCGGTGTTCGCCGATATGCGGCGCATCGACGTGCTCATGAGCACTTACAAGCCTGATTCGGAAGTGTCGCGCGTCAACGCGGGCGCGGCACAGGCACCGGTGGCCATCAGCGTGGAACTGTTCAACCTGCTGCAGACCGCGCAGCAGTATTCACGGCTGTCGAATGGCGTGTTCGACATCACCTACGCCAGCGTCGGCTATCTGTACGACTACCGCGCACATGTGCATCCCAGCGGCCAGGCCATCGCCGCCGCATTGCCCAGCATCGATTACCGCCAGCTCAAATTCGACCCCGTGGCGCATACGGTGGCCTTCGGCAAGCCCGGCATGCGCATCGACCTGGGGGGCATAGCCAAGGGATATTCAGTGGATCGTGGCATTGAACTGCTCAAGGCGCAGGGCATCGGCAGGGCCATGGTCAATGCAGGCGGCGACACCCGGGTCATGGGGGACCGGTTCGGCAAGCCCTGGATGATCGGTATCCGCCATCCGGACAGAAAAGACGAAGTCGTGTTGCGCATGCCACTGGAAGACGCAGCGTTTTCAACTTCTGGAGACTACGAGCGATTCTTTGACGAGGGGGGTGTGCGCTACCACCATATCCTTGATCCAAAGACTGGAATGTCGCCGCATTCGGTACGCAGCGTGACGATAATCGCGTCCAATGCCACGCGAACCGACGGGCTGTCAAAGACGGTGTTCATACTGGGCCCGGAGAAGGGACTGGCGTTCATCAATTCCCTGCCCGACGCCGACGCCATCGTCATTGCCGCGGATGGCAAGGTCAGCTATTCAAAAGGCCTGCAGCCGCCCTAGATCACTAGAACCAGATCGAAAGAAACAGCTGGTAGATGCTGGCATTCATGGAATATAGAGGCTCCGTGCCCGGCGTGGCCGTACCCGGCGGGAAGTTGGTCAGGTCCCGGAAATCCCTGTAGTCGAACATCATGTAGCTGTACTGAAAGTTGACCGTGCCCTTCTTGAGAAACGACAGCCAGGTCACGGGGATTTCATAGCTGGCGCCCACGCCAAACGAGTTGTCGCTGAAAGCGGAGTTTTCCTTGTCGCGACCCATGAAGTTCTGGTAGTTGGCGTTGGGAAACAGGTCGGAATAGAAGTCCGCGCCCGTCTGCGTGTAGAAGCGGTACGATCCGTTGAACACCCACTTTCCCCACATGGGCTGTGTGTACTCGATGGACGCCGTGTGAGCCGTGATGCCCCAGGTGTCGGCATAGAAACGGTAGCCGCCCTCTACGGCCGCCTTCCAAGGAAGAAAGTATTTCAGCCTCGCGGCGGCGGCATTGCCAGTGCGAGTGTCCGGATAGACCTCTGGACCATAGCCGTAGCTGTTCCCGGGAATATTGAAGCGCATTGATCGATAAGCGCTGTGCAGGTACCCCTGCGAGGTGTCCGTTTCGTAGTTGAGCGACAGCAGCATGGATCGCGTCAGTACCTGGCTGAGCCCCAACCGGTAGCTGCGGCGGCTGACGCTCTCTGCGAAATCCGCGTCGCCGCGCTTGCCCACGGTGTCCCACCCCTGCGAGTAGCCGATGCTGACCGTGGTCAGGTCGCCGAACATGTCCTGGCTGAGGCCAAACGACATGGTGTCGGAGGTGTAGTCGCTTTCCTCGCTGTTCATGTACCCCACGGTGTAAGTGGTCTTGCCATGCAGGTAATCCAGCGACAATCCCTTTTCCACATGCCGCTCGGTGTAGGGGCTCGCGGTGGTCACCACGTCGATGGATGCGCTGGATATGGTGTCGACGTAGTAACTTCCGGTAACCGAGAAGGATTCGCCGAATTTCTTGCGCACCAGCACCGAGGGACCATCCACCGTGAGGCCGCCGCCCTCGTAGCGGTGATACATCAGATCGACGCGATCTTCAGGCAGTACGGCGGAGCGACCGGCCCCAGAGGCCAGCAACAGCAGCAATGGCAGGCAACGACGCAGCGCCATGGACATCAGGTGCAGCCGCAACCGCCGCCGGCACCACCGGTGGCGCCACTTGCCCCTTCACGCACGTCCAGGACGTGATCCATGTATGAAGACGAGATCGGATCCGGGTCAATGGCCATGATGGGATTGGCCAGGTTCTCGCGCTCGTAGGGTTTGACCCAGGGCTCGAGTGGCGCGCAGCCAGACAGCAGCAGGGCACTCGCGGCTGCGAGCACCAGGATTGTCCGGTTCCACCTGCGCATTCTTCGTTCCTACTCGCGCACCAGCGCGCGGATCTGGTCCAGATATTGGTTCTCGTCGCCGGCCTTGTAGCCCACGTGCTTCCAGCGCAGGTTGCCCTTGCGATCGACAATTACCGTGCTGGGCATGCTCGAGACCGAATAGAGCTTACTGACTTCGCTCTTGGTGTCGAACAGTATCGGAAAAGTGACAGGGGTCACTTTAAGCCAGTCGGCAGCGACCTTGGAATCCGGCTCGACGTTGACGCCGATCATGGCGAAACCCATGGGTTTGTACTTTGCCGACAGCTTTTCGAGTATGGGCATCTCGGTGCGGCACGGACCACACCAGCTGGCCCAGAAATTGATCATCACTACCTGCCCCTTGTACTGCGACAGGTCGACGCTCTTGCCGGCCATGCTTTGCAGCTGGAACTGAGGCGCGGGGCCTGTGGCATTGACCGCATGCGCCGGCATGGTCAGCAGTGAGGGCATCAGAAGAGGGACGCTCAGCGCCAGGGTTCGCAATGCTTTGATGAATGACATGTTCGGCAACCTCCAACGATCAGAAGAACGCAGTCGCGCCGATGTACGCGCCGATGTTGTTGGTGAGCTTGTCCTTGCCGAGCAGGTCAGACTGGAACACCAGATCCTGCACATCTATGTGTATCGCCAGCCAATCCGTCGGCAGCACCCGGTATCCGGCTCCGAAGTTGACGGTGAAATGCTGATCACCCGCGAACTTCGTGCTGCCGATACCACCCAACAGGTACAGCGCGCTGTTCATGGCAAGGCCGCGACCGATATACACCTCGCCAGGAAACAAGTTGTACCCCAGCGACAGGCTGTAATACGTGAAACGCCTCTCAGCGTCGGTAAGCAGCTGGACGTCTCCGCCCAAGGTCTCGTAGCTGGTCTCGCCAGCCTTGGACTTGCCCACATTGGCCTCGAAAAAGAAGTCTTCTGTGACGTGGTATGCAGCACGAACGCCATAGACGTTGCCGGTGCCGAAGTCCTCGATGGACAGCGCGCCGAAATACGCGCCAATCTCGATGTTCTCGGAGTCGATCTTTGCAACCTTGACCTTGCGGCGCGCAACCTCCGGCTCAATGACGCTGGGGGGCGCACTGGCGGTTTCGTCTGTCTCCACCGCAACCGGCTCCTCGGCCGCAGCCTGGCGGTCCTTTGACCATGGCCAGTGCAGCGACGCGCAGCCCGTGAGGGGCAGCAGCAGCGCTGTCAGAAGAAGAACGCGAGCCCGAGTTTCCATTCGTCAATCTCCTCATTCTCATTGCGGCTCGTGAATACGTAGTGCGTGCGGTATTCGCCGCGTATGAAGAAGCGCCTGGTCCAGTAGTAGCGCAGGCCAGCACCCACGTAAGCGGTCTGGTCGCTGCGATCCTCGGGCAACACCAGCGTGCCCTTGGGCTGCACGTGGAGGAACCCGGTGCCCAGCGACACAAAGGGCGAAAGCCGCCAGTCAGGGCGGAAGACGTGCGTCAACCCCACATCCAGCGTATAGCCATTGGAAGCATTGCCCAGGTATTGCGAGGCAGTGACCTCCAGTGCCAGCTGTTCATTGAACGCCCGCGAAAGGTACATGGAAATCAGCGTAGCGCCACTGAAGTCGCCGCCTGATACGCCCAGTTCCCATTTGTGCGAGGTGTAACCGGCACGGTCGCCCAGATCCACGGAAAAAGCAGTGCCATCGGCCAGCAACGTCCTGGTCATGTCGCGCTGGTATGCCCAGCCTTCCACGCCGCGCTGGGTGCGCACACGGAACCACTCGGTGCGGCGATACAGCACGTCAATGGCATCGCCACGCGGCACCACCTGGGTGACGGCATAGCCGCGCCCGGGCCCCTCGTGGAGCTCGAGATAGGGCTCGGCGATGAACAGCTGCTGCAGCTCCTTGTCGGCGCCTCTTGTGACGCCGGCGGCGAATCCGGCCAGCGTCAGGAGGGCGGTTGCGACAAGGGCGCTAGTTGAGCGGAACAGCGGGATCGAACGGATTGTTGAAATACTGAGCACCGATATCGACCCACTCCGAAATCAGACGTAACTCCGCAGGCGTAAGGCGCCCCGCATGGGTGCCGCCCGCGGCAAACACGCTGAAGAACCGGGTTGAGGCACGCGCGCTACCCGGGGAAATCGACGCGCCAACCGGCACCGTAACGAAAGTCGTAACCGGCAACATCGTTACCGGGTCGATGGTCGTCACAGGCACCAGACGGTCCTGCAGCACGCCCATATTAACTTCCTGCTCGTTGTCATTGAAAAGAAGTTCTCGAAATGCGTTCTCCTGCAACGGTTCGTCGTTGGATGGACCATCAGTCAGGTCCAGCTGGCCATCCGGGACCTTGGCCACCATCGCTGCGTCCTTGGGGGCATGGCAGTTGATGCAGGTGTTATCCGACAGGACTGTGACGCCGTCGTTGGGGTCCAGCGTCACCCGTGACACTTTCCACAGCGGATGAATGTGCGCCACGTAGTTGATGACGATCCGGCAAGTGGAATTCCAGGCAGTTTGGCAACCGGGATTGGTTGGTGCAGCCGTGGTGAGCCCGCCCGCGCCGCCATAGGTGTAACTGAAGGCGGCATCCTTGGCTCGGCCGGCGGTGGTGGGTTCAGTCCACTCATCCGTGAACACCACGTTCACGCTGGGCAGCGCCGAGCAGGTGTCTCCGGTTACACAGGTCGTGCGTGCACGCACCTGCGCCATGGTCTCACCTGCGTTGGGTGAGAAGCGGGCTTCCGTGGCAGGGAAGGGGACCCCGGTGACCTTGGCGCCGGCCCATATCGAAGTGGAGGTTCCATCGCGGCCATGGGAGAGATCGGGCATAGTGCCCGAGCCTGCCTGGTGGCAGCCGTTGCAGTGACGGGTTTCGCCGGCCCGTAACTGCAGCCAGTTGCGATGCAAAGCGGAGATTCGTCGACCGTCGGCATCCAGGATCGAGATCACGAATGCCACGTTGGCGGGCACGCGCACTTGTACCGAACCATCCGGCTCGATGGGCACATAGCCCAGGATCTCGCGCATGAAATTCACGCGACCAAAGGCGACATTGTTGTTTATATCGGGAAAGCCCAGCTGCTTGTCGCCAAGGGACACGGCCTTCTCGATGCGCAGGAACCGGGCCGGACGTTGCGCTGCCGTGCGCAGCGCAGGATTGGCCATGGTTGTGATATTTGGCGTCGCCTTGTCCACCCCGTCGAAGTCATAAACGCTGCGGATGTCGAGTATGCCAACCGCCTGCGCCTGCAGGTCCGGGTCGAAGTCGATAACCGGCACCTTGTCGAGGATGACGGCAGGTAGCGCGCGCGGTTGCGCAGCCACCAGGTCCGTGATCATCACGCCTTCCACTGGCTGGAACAGCGGTTTGAAGGTGTTGTCTGCCGGATTGAAAATATAGGAGCTGTACAGCGGCGGCGCCGACTGCACGTTCGGGTCGGCCAGCCGCGAAGCGGTGCAGGGCACGATGACATTGGGCGTGACGGTGGTATCGAGCAGCCTGCACTGCGACCAGCTCACCAGGATGCGACCAGTGCCATCCCACAGTGGATATGCGGAACGGAACCTTCCGCCGGGCGACGGGCCCTCTACAGTCAGCACTTCATTGGGCGTGGCGCGGCTCTGCGCCGGTCCGGCCATGCTGGAGCTGCTGGCCAGTGGCTGCGTGTTCTCCACGAAGTTCTTCGTATCGATGAGGGTCAGGTCACCCCCGAAATCGGTATCAGTGAAGGGACGAACCAGCGCCAGCACACGGCCGTCCTGCATTTCGCGCGCGTGCGTGAACTGGATTGTGGATGCGTTGCTGCCAGTCTGATGGCTGCGGGCGCCATACAGCAGCTGCAGGTTGGTGCCGTCAGGGTTGGATGTATAGAGATGAATGCCGCGTCCGGTGGCCCCGTCCCAGCGGCTGAACATCACCCGTCCGTCGGCCAGCACCGATGGCGAAAGGTCATGGCTCTGGTTGAATGAGATCTGATGGATGTCCGTGCCGTCGGCCTTCATCACGTGCAGTACGAACGCGCTTTCGCTCTTGTCTTCGGTCTGGGCCTCGAACCCCGGCTTGCCTTCGTCACGCAGGATGGCCTGCGATTGGCGCTGGCGTGTCGATGAAAAGAGGATCCTGCCGTCAGGAAGGTATTGCGGCGCGATGTCCTGCCCCTCACCGGCAATGGTGTCGGAGACGATCACACGGTGCAGTGTGTCGGCCGCAATGTCGTATTCCCAGATGCCCCAGACGGGCGCTTTCTTTTCGTTCTGGTTCTTGGCCAGCGGCCCGCGCATGGCAAACACGAACTTCTTGCCGTCACTGGAGACGTCAACGTCCTTGATGTCGTAGCTGTCGGTGCCGGTCACCCGCTCGGTGACATTGCGCTCCACGGAAGAGGGCGAGGCGCGATCACGCACCCACAGGTCGGCGTCGGGTTCGGTGTTGCGCACCGCGCGCACGTCATCCTGCTTGAGCGGAATGGTGCGCTTCACGTACGCCACGGGGAAATCCACCGTGCCGGGGTCCGCGGCCTGGCCACTGCCCAGGTTCACGCTGCCACCGCCGCTGCACGCGACCAGCAATGCGGTGATGCCGGTCATGGCTACGTAGCTGGCAAGTCGACCCGTGCGTTTGTTGATGCTATTCACTGAAAGTCATTCCTCTCGCGTCGTTCGACGACGCATCACGTTAGTAGTCTCTGCACACCTGAATCCGCTGTGACGCGGCTCTCATTTCGTCGGGAAAATCGCCGCGTTGTGACTTAACTCACCACGTTGTCTCGGGGATGCGACGTCGGTCCTTTGAGACATTACGGAACTGGATAAAACGTGGGTACATTGCATCGCGACCACACATGGCGATGCGCGAAACAGCGCGACAAGGGATGGACGAAAATGAAACGACTGCATACGGGCGCAAGGATCATGGCAGGCACTGCGCTTGTCACACTGTCGCTTTTGGCAGCCATGCCAGCGCATGCCGATGCGCGCTCTCAGGCAAAGCGCCTCCATGATCGCCTGGCTGGCGCACCGCCCAGCCCCACCGTGCTGGACGCATTGACGGCCAAGATTCAAGGGGGCGATGCCATAGGTGCCGCCAACGATGCGATGACGGCCTCGTCGTTCTACAACGCCACGCTCAAGAACTGGATCGCACCGTGGACCAACCGCGACCAGACATCGTTCGTGCCGCTCAACGACTACACGGCTACGGTCATCGGCATCATCCGCGATGACGTGGACTTCCGCACCGTGCTCTCGGGCGACGTGCTCTATGTGGGCGGCTCCGGCCAGCCGGCGTACTCATCTGCCAACAACAACCTCTACCAGGCGCTCGAGGACAACGACCTCAACCTGGGTGATCCGGCAGTGCTGGTGGCCTCAACCCAGTCCAGTCACTCGGCTTTGCCGGCCACCGCCACCGCCGGGGTGATGACCACCCGCGCCGCGGCCCAGGCCTTTTTCGTCGCCGGCACCAACCGCGCGCAGTTCCGCTTCACCATGCTCAACCACATGTGCAAGGACATGGAGCAGGTGCACGACGTCACGCGCCCGCCGGATCGCATCCGCCAGGACGTGAGCCGTTCACCCGGTGGCGACAGTCGCCTGTTCCTCAACAACTGCATCGGCTGCCACAGCGGCATGGATCCCATGGCCCAGGCCTTTGCGTACTACAACTATGATGAGACTGCCGGCAGCATCGTCTACACGGCGAACATGGTGCAGACCAAATACGGCATCAACTCGGACAACTTCAAACCTGGCTACATCACGCGCAGCGACGGCTGGGACAACTACTGGCGCAAGGGCGCCAACCAGCTGCTGGGCTGGAATACATCGCTGCCGGGATCCGGAAACGGCGCCAAATCCATGGGCACGGAGCTGGCCAACAGTGACCAGTTCGCCCAGTGCGCTGTGGAAAAGGTCTTCAAGACGGTGTGCCTCAGGCCGCCGGTGGATGCCAATGACCGCCAGAAGGTCAAGGACGTAAAGGCCGACTTCAAGGCCGGCGGATACAAGTTGAAGCAGGTTTTCGCTGAAACCGCCGTCTATTGCATGGGCCAGTAAGGGAACCGCCAATGAACACGATGCGTCATCTTCTCGCCGCGGCCCTCTTGGCCACGCTCGCCGCCTGTGGTGGCGGTGCGCCCACGACGGTCAATCCGACCACCACGCCGCCCACGGTTGCGGACTACACCGGTCCGGCACCTGCCACGGCCGACGTGCAGTCGTTTCGCCTCAATCTCTGGGAAAACATCAAGGCCAACAATCGTTGCGGCGGCTGCCACAACGCCAATGGCCAGACGCCCAAGTTCGCGCGCAATGACGATGTGAACCTGGCGTTCGCTGATGCCAACACAGTGGTCAACCTGACCCAGCCCGATCAGTCACGCATGGTGACCAAGGTGGCCGGCGGCCACAATTGCTGGCTGTCGAGCAACCAGGCTTGCGCCGACATCATGACTACATGGATCAAGAACTGGGCCGGCTCGGCAGCCGGTGGCGGTACGCAGATCCAGCTGCAGGCGCCAGTGGATATCGCAGTGGGTTCGAGCAAGTCGTTTCCCGCATTGCCCTCGGACAATGGCGCCGACAGTTTCGAAAACACCATCTGGGCACTGGTGCATGGCTCGGGCAAGTGCCTGCGCTGCCATTCGCCCACGGGTGTAAACGCGCAGCAGTCGCCGTTCTTTGCCAGCGACGACAAGACCGAAGCCTATGCAGCGGCACGCGCCAAGATTGACCTCGACAACCCGGCCAACTCGCGGCTGGTGGTGCGCCTGAAAGATGAGTCGCACAACTGCTGGTCTAGCAGTTGTGCCAATGACGCGGCCACGATGCTGGCGGCCATCAATAAATTTGCCGGCGGCATCAACGTGGCGCCTGTCGATCCCAGTCTGGTGATCAGCAAGGCGCTGACGCTTTACGACGGCACCGTGGCGGCCGGCGGCAACCGCATCGATACGCACGTGATCGCCAAGTACGAGTTCAAGACCGGCACCGGCAGCACGGTGTTTGATACCAGCGGCGTCGAGCCGGCGCTCAACCTGGCCCTGTCGGGTGATGCGACGTTCATCGGCGGCTGGGGCATCAACATCAAGACCGGCGGCAAGGCCCAAGGCACGACCACTGCCAGCAAGAAGCTGTCGGATCGCATCAAGGCCACGGGCGAATACAGCATCGAGGCCTGGGCGGCACCGGCCAACGTTGCGCAGGAGGATGCGTATATCGTCAGCTATTCCGGCGGCGTGATGTCGCGCAACGTGACCTTGGCACAGCGTGAATACCAGTACGAGGCGCTGGGTCGCTCCAGCACCACCGGCGCCAATGGCGCCCCGGCATTGCTGACCAAGGACACCGACAAGGACGCGCAGGCATCGTTGCAACATGTGGTTCTGACCTTTGACCCCGTCAAGGGCAGGACGCTGTACGTCAACGGCAACCCCACCGGCGACGTAGACCCGCGCTCGGGCGGCACGCTGGCTGACTGGGATGACACCTTCGCCCTGGTGCTGGGCAACGAGACCTCCAACAACCGGC
>JBDTPN010000047.1:0-16479 GCA_039932715.1 Pseudomonadota bacterium
CATCGCCCAGCTGCGGCACGAAGTGCGCGAACTGGTGACCGGCATAGGCCATGGCAATGGGCCTGGCGTCTTCGGGCAGCGTTTTGCCCGACAGCAGGTCGGCCGCCTGGGGCAGCAGGCGTGGCACATCGATGCCCAGCCAGCGCGCCAGCGGCTCATTGAAGAGTACGACCTCCGGCGCAGTGACTGGCGCTGGCGAGACCGCGGCAAAGAACCGTGCGGGCAGGGCGGCGTAGCTGTGTTTGAAGCCGAAAACCATGGTTGATGATGGCATGGCAGAATGGCGTGGGCGTATTGAATAGGGGGTGACATGAACAGATCCGCTGCTGTGCTGGTTGCGTTGCTGCTGTGCAGCCTTTTGTTTGCCAACGCGCAGACCAATGCCCAGGGCATACCGCCGGTGCCGGCGGCTGACCAGCTGGCCATGCTCAAGAGCGATGACCCCAAACTGGCGCGCAACAAACAGACTGTGTTCGACTTCTGGCGCATCTGCTACGAGGGCGGGCACATGGACAAGGTGCCGGACTACCTGACACCTGAATACATACAGCACAACCCCAATGTGCAATCCGGCCGCGATACGTGGATCAAACTGTTCAGTGAAGTACGCAAGCCCAAGCCCGTGGCGCCGCTGATCAAGGTGCCGGTGATCTCGATAATTGCCGAGCGCGACATCGTGATGGTCAGCTTCGTGCGCAGGGTGCGTGATCGCACGCACCCGCAGAGCATTTACGAAATGACCTGGTACGACGTGTTTCGTATCGACGAAAAGAGCGGCAAGATCGCCGAACACTGGGATTCCTCCGAGCGCTGGGGAGCCGATGGCAAGCCGCCGGGCGCAGAGTTCATGCCGCAATGAAGGCCATGCGGTGACCGACATGGATCGGCGCGAAGTCATGGTTGGCGTGTCTTCGCTGATCTCGGCAGCGCTGGCTGCAGGCAGCCCGCTGGCACGAGCTGCCGCCAGTGATCCGGTGGTCGAAACCACCCTTGGCAAGGTGCGCGGGCAGCGCGCCGTGCACGGTGGCTACAAGTTCTTCTGCGTGCCCTATGGCGCGTCCACTGGCGGCGCCGCGCGCTTCATGCCACCCAAACCTGCGCCGGCCTGGGCCGCAATCCGCGAGGTGCCACCGCAGGCCATCATTGCGCCGCAGGTGGATCCCACTGCCACGCCTGCGGTGCCGGGTTCAAGGCGCGCTGCCATCAGTGGCATCGGCAGTGAAGCGGGCAGTCTCGAAAGTGAAGACTGTCTCAACCTGACCCTTTACACGCCGGGTGTGGACTCGGCGCGTCGCCCGGTGATGGTGTGGATGCACGGCGGCGGCTACTTCGCCGGCTCCGGTTCGAATCCCATGTACGAAGGTTCGGCGCTTGCGGTGCATGGCGATGTGGTGGTGGTCAACATCAATCACCGGCTCAATGTGCTGGGTTATGCGCATCTGCCGGGCGGCGGCGAAGAGTTCGCGTCTTCGGGCAATGTGGGCATCATGGACCTGGAGCTTGCGCTGCGCTGGGTGCGCGACAACATCGAACGGTTCGGTGGCGATGCCAAGCGTGTACTGATCTTCGGCCAATCCGGTGGTGGTGGAAAAGTGGCCGTGCTGTCTTCCATGCCGACGGCGCGCGGGCTGTTCAATCGCATGGCCATGCAGAGCGGTGCGATGCGCCGGTTGCGCAGCGCCGAGGACGGCATGATCGTTGGGGAACGCTTGCTCAAACAGGCGGGATTGAAACCCAACCAGGTGCGTGAGCTGCAGCAGTTGCCGCTGCAGCAGCTGATGGCGGCCAACTTCGCGCTGGGCAAGCTGCCTGCGCAGCCGGGCGTGCCCAGTGGTTTCGCACCCGTGTTCGACAATCGCATCGTGACCCGACATCCCTTCGATCCGGTTGCCAATCCGCTCAATGCAGATGTGCCGTTGATCGTCGGCTGCACGCGCACCGAAAACACCGCGTTCATGATGGGCGATGTGGAGGCGTTCCGCCTGGACGCCGCTGCGCTCAAGACCCGAACGCGCTCGTTGCTGGGCGAGAAGACGGGCGATGCGGCCGTGGCGCTTTACTCCGCACTCAAGCCGCTGGCGTCGCCATCAGAGCTGTATTTCGAGATGCTCAGCGATCGCACGCGGCGCCAGTCGATACTGATCGCGGAGCTCAAGGCGGCGCAGAATGAAGCCAAGGCATTTCTCTACGAGTTGATGTGGAACACGCCGGTGATGGACGGGATGCTGCAATCGCCGCATTCGCTGTGCGTACCCATGGTCTTCGACATTGCCACTGGTGATCGCTGGAAGCCGTACACCGGCGCCGGCCCTGACGCGGATCGTGTTGCCAAGGCCATGAGCGGTGCCTGGGCCGAGTTCGCACGCACTGGAGATCCCGGCACCACGGCACTGCGCTGGCCGGATTACTCGCTACGACGCCGTGATGTCATGCTGTTCGACGAAGACAGCACGCATGCCACGGATGCGTTCCGCGAAACCCGGCTGTTCTGGGATGATGTGGCCAATGGCAGTGTGTAAGGGGTACGCAGATGACAACGCATAACAGCTCACCACGGATATTCGTCACTGGCGCGACGGGGCAGCTGGGTCGCAAGGTCATCGATGCCCTGCTGCAAAGGGTTCCTGCCACCAGCGTGGTCGCTGGCGTACGTGACATGTCCAAGGCCGCGGAGCTGCAGGCGCACGGCGTGGAGGCACGCGTCGCGGACTACGACAAGCCCGAGACATTGACGGCGGCATTGCGCGGCATAGACCGGCTGCTGTTGATCTCGGGCAATGCCGTCGGCCAGCGCACACGCCAGCATACGGCCGTGATCGCGGCCGCCAAGGCCGCTGGCGTCAAGTTGATTGCGTACACCAGCATCCTGCGTGCTGACGAATCAAAGGTTGGACTGGCCGTGGAACACAAGGCGACGGAAGCGGCGCTTGCCGCCAGCGGGGTGCCGCATGTGCTGCTGCGCAACGGCTGGTATCTCGAGAATTTCGCGGGGCGCGCCACCACTGCGTTACAGACCGGGACGCTTCTCACCTGTGCCGGCGACGGGCGTTTCTCGGCGGCGCCGCGCGCCGACTATGCAGCAGCGGCGGCAACCGTGCTGGCATCTGCCACCGGCCATGCCGGTGAGAGACTGGAGCTGGCGGGCAGCACTAGTTTCTCAATGCCTGAATTGGCGGCGCTGATCACGCGCGTCTCGGGCAAGCCGGTGGCCTGCAACAACCTGTCGTCTGCGGATTACGCAGCGGCCCTGATGAAAGGTGGCCTTCCCGATTTCGTCGCGGCCATCCTTTCCAGCTCCGACGCCGCCGCCACCACGGGCTGGTTGCAGGACGACAGCCGCACACTGGAGAAGCTGATTGGTTCACCGACGACGCCGCTCAAGACAGTGATCGAAGGAGTGGTGCGCGCCGCTGGTTGATACACCGTGCCCGGCACGGTGCTGTTGTCTGTGTTGCAATTTTCAGGGAGGGGTCAATGAACGTATTCAAGTCTGCAGGATGGATGATGTTGGCTGCGGCGACGTTGGGGGCTTTGATGCCTGTAGCATCAAGCGCCAGCGAACCGGTGGTGGGCGTGAAGGATCCGGAGGCGCTGTTCACCAGCAAGGATCCGAAGCTCAATCGCAACAAGCAGGCGGCGTATCACATCCAGAAGGAGCTGCTGGAGTGCAACTTCTGGCAAGACGCCGACAAGTACCTCACCGAGGCCTATCACCAGCACAATCCCATGGCCAATTCTGGCCGCCAGGCGGTGGTCGACTTCTTCACCAAGCAGATGGGACGCAAGCCATCCGCCAGCTGCCCGGCCAAGATGAAGACGAAGGTGGTGTCAGTGGTCGCGGAAGGCGATTACGTCATCATCATCACGCCGCGCGAACTCAAGGATCCCAAGGATCCTACCAAGACCTATACGACCAGCTGGTTTGACCAGTGGCGTTTCGTCGATGGCAAGGCCGACGAACACTGGGACGGCCAGGTTCTCTAGCGTTCAGGCTTTTTCGATGCGCTGATCTGGTACCAGCCAGATCAGCGCGACCACTACATAGATGGCAACCGCAATCCAGGCAGAGAGCAGCACCGAAGGAATTGCCACCAGGTAAAGCAGCAGCGAGATTTTGCCCTTGAGGTCCTTGCCTACTGCGCGGCGCAGCACTGACCCATCGCCATCGCGCCTGATGATTCTCGCCTGCAGGATGAAGTAAGCCAGCGCGGCCATCAACAGCACCACGCCATACATGGCCACAGGCAGCGCGGCGAAATGGTTTTCGCTGCACCAGCCCGTCACGAACGGGATCAAAGACAGCCAGAACAGCAGGTGCAGGTTGGCCCACATGATGCTGCCATCGATGTGCTGCGTGGCATGCAGCATGTGATGATGGTTGTTCCAGTAGATGCCCACGTAGATGAAACTCAACGCGTAGGCGAGGATCACCGGCAGCAGCGGTGACAGTGCCGCGAAGGTTGTTCCGTGCGGAACGTCGAGCTCGAGCACCATGATGGTGATGATGACGGCCAGCACGCCGTCACTGAAGGCTTCCAGCCTCCCCTTGCTCATGCCTTGCGATGCGACTACAGCAGATCCTTGACGCCATCGCGTTCTTCGCGCAGCTCAGCATCACTGAGATCCATGCGCTTGCGGCTGAACTCATCGACGGAAAGCCCCTGCACGATGGAGTATTCGCCGTTCTTCGTGGTGACCGGGTATGAATACACCAGGCCTTCCTTGATGCCATAGCTGCCATCCGACGGCACCGCCATGCTGACCCAGTCGCCTTCGGCGGTGCCCGTGACCCAGGTGTGCACGTGATCAATGGCTGCGGATGCGGCCGATGCCGCAGATGACGCCCCGCGCGCCTTGATGATGGCCGCGCCGCGCTGCTGCACCACCGGGATAAAAGTCTCCTCGATCCATTTCTGATCGACCAGTGACCTGGCGGCCTTGCCGGCAACGGTGGCATGCGAGAGATCCGGGTACTGCGTTGACGAGTGATTGCCCCAGATCGTGAGCTTGCGAATATCCGTCGTGTGCGTGCCGGTCTTCTCTGCCAGCTGCGACAGCGCGCGGTTGTGATCCAGGCGCGTCATTGCGGTAAAGTTGCGGGGATTGAGTTGCGGCGCGTTGGCGCGCGCGATCAACGCGTTGGTGTTGGCCGGATTTCCCACCACCAGCACGCGGATGTTGCGATCGGCGACTTCATTCATCGCCTTGCCCTGCGCCGAAAAAATCTGCGCATTGGCCAGCAGCAGATCCTTGCGTTCCATGCCGGGTCCACGCGGTCGCGCGCCCACCAGCAACGCCACCTGGCTGTCGCGGAAGCCGATTTTGGCGTCGTCGGTGGCAAGTACCTTGTTGAGAACGGGGAACGCGCAGTCGTTGAGTTCCATCACCACGCCCTGCAGGGCGGGCAGGGTTGGTGTGATCTCCAGCAGGTGCAGGTTGACCGGCTGGTCAGGCCCTAGCAGCTGCCCGGAGGCAACGCGGAAGGCGAGGGCATAGCCGATCTGGCCGGCGGCCCCGGTAATAGTGACGGTTACTGGCTTTTTCATCGGGCGAGTTTACCCGGCGGGGGCCCCTGGAGGGCTTCAAAACATTTTTGGATGGGGTGTTGACACTTAACTAGTGTTGTAGTTATATATAACACCATAGCAACGCGGATGTCGCCGCGGGCAAAGTCGAAAAACCCAAGGAGTTGATCATGGAGATTCAAAATGAAATCGTTGTCGGTGGAATGGTGTCTCGGACCGTCGCCCTGGCTCTGGCTGTCTTCACAACCGCCTTCATCTGCGTCAGTGTTGCCGTCGTGTTCACAGGAAGCAGCTACGCCGCCGTCACCCCCATCGCCAAAGTCGCAATCGCGTCGATCGCGACAGTCGCTGGGGTTTGAACCAAGCAAGAAACAAAGACGCGGTAAATAGTCCTTATTATGTCGATCTTGATAGCAAATTCAGCAAGGCAGGTACCATGAGCCCCGTTGACGCTCAATGGGACGAGAGCCAGCCGATCTATCGCCAGCTGCGCGACCGCGTAGTAGCGATGATGCTGGAGGGTGTCCTTAAAGAAGGCGAGCCCCTGCCGTCAGTAAGGCAGGTGGCTGCCGAATATCGCCTCAACCCCCTGACCGTGCTCAAGGCCTACCAGCAGCTGTCCGATGAGGGGCTGGTCGAGAAGCGCCGCGGACTGGGCATGTTCGTCGCGCCCGGCGCCAGCAAAGCGCTTATGAAGGACGAGCGAAGCCGGTTCCTCGAAACGGACTGGCCGAAGATTCGCGCCACCATCCAGCGGCTGGGCCTGTCCGCCGAAACGCTGTTGAACACCGCGGCCGCCGAAGCCACGCCGCCGCTTCCTGGAAGAACGGAGTCCAAGACATGACTGCAATGATCGAAGCCAAGGGGCTTTCCAAGCGCTACAAGAACAAACAGGCGCTGGACAACGTGAACTTCACCGTGAACGAGGGCCGGATCGTGGGCCTCATCGGCCGCAATGGGGCCGGCAAGACCACCGCACTCAAATCGGTGCTGGGACTGACGTCTTTTGACGGATCCCTGACCGTGCTGGGCCGCGACCCTTCACGCGAACGTGAGCAGATGCTGCAAAGCGTGTCGTTCATCGCCGATGTGGCAGTTCTGCCCAAGTGGCTCAAGGTGCGCAACGCCATCGACTACGTCGAAGGCGTGCACCCGGCCTTCCAGCGCGAGCGAGCCGAGCAGTTCCTGGCCAAGACAGACATACGCATGGACAGCAAAGTCCGCGAGCTGTCCAAAGGCATGGTCACGCAACTGCACCTGGCCCTGGTGTTGGCGATTCGCGCCAAACTGCTGGTGCTGGATGAGCCGACGCTGGGGCTGGACCTGCTGGTGCGCCGCAGTTTCTACGACACGCTGCTCAATGACTACATGGATGAGGGCCGGACCATCCTCGTGACCACGCACCAGGTGGAAGAGATCGAACACATACTCACCGATGTGCTGTTCATCGAGCAGGGACACATCGTGCTTGATTCTTCCATCGATGAACTGGGCAACCGCTTCACCCAGGTGTGGGTGCGGCCGGAACAGCTGGCCACGGCGCGGGCGATGCGGCCCTTCCATGAGCGCAGCCTGCTGGGACGCACGGTACTGTTTTTCGATGGCGTGCCGCGCGAAAGCCTGGCGCAACTGGGGGAGGTGGGCACTCCAGGTGTGGCCGACCTGTTCGTGGCGCGGATGCTCAAGGAGGTTGCATGAACAAGCAGTACACCATGCTGATCAAGCGTGAATTCTGGGAGCACCGCTCTCTGTGGATAGCGCCGTTGGCAGTGGCGGCCTTTTTCGTTCTGGCGTCCTGCCTCGGCGCCCTGATGGCAAGTTCCCCCATCGACTATCACGGCCGGTTTCAGTTCGGTCCCCCGGGCACCAGTCCCATCCTGGCCGGGATGGCCAGCGTGGCCTCGCCGGTATATCTGGTATCAGCGATTACCTGCTTTGTTTATCTGCTCGACTGCCTTTATGCCGAACGCAAGGACCGCAGCATTTTGTTCTGGAAGTCGCTGCCGGTGTCGGATGCGCGCACGGTACTGGTGAAGTACGCGGTCGGCATGATCATCGTCCCGCTGGCGGTGTTCGTCCTGGCCCTGCTCGCCTTTGTGCTGATCCACTTCATCCTCACCCTGGGGGTGCCGGCGTTTGCGCGAATCAACCTGCACACCGGTCCTGGCGACTGGGTCGATGCCATCACCGGGACGCTGGGAATGCTGGTGGCGACGCTGCTGTGGTATGGCCCGCTTGGGGCGTGGTTCATGCTGGTGTCCGTGGCTTCGCGGCGCGCGCCTATCCTGATGGCATTCATGCCCTTCGTGGTGCTCGGAATAGCCGAGAGCATGCTGTTTCGATCAGCCCATGTCTGGCAGTTCATGGGCTATCGCCTCAGGCCACAGCCGGACCTGATGCAGGCCATGGCCGACCCGAATATGTGGCTGGGACTCGTCGCAGCGGCTGGAATGTTATACATGGTGATCCGTCTGCGACGTTATCGCGACGACACTTAAGGGCAAGACATGGCTTTCATTGAAAGCCAGCAAAAAGAAGGGAATCTGGAGGTGGCGCTGTGCGGCCAATGGAGTGCCGACAATATCGCCGCCATCCGCAAGGAGTGGCACGCCCTGGACCTGAGGGATGTGCGCACCGCGCGCATCACCGAGGCCGCGGCGACGCTGGATCTGGCTGGCGCCTGGCAGCTGGACCAGTTCCTGCGCGAGCTGGACGCGGCGCATATCGAGGTGGAGCAGGGCGGCCTGCCGCATGCAGTCGAAGTGGTGCGCGACGCCCTGCAAAAGGAAACTTCCGCCCGGCGTCCTGCGCTGCGCGAGGACACGACTACCAATCCTGTGGAACTTATCGGCCGCACGACGCTGGACCGCGTGGACGAACTGCGTTCCGGCGTGGCCTTCATCGGCCAGGTCACATACACGTTCTGGGGTGCGTTGATCCACTGGCGGCGCCTGCGACCGATTTCCGTTGCCAGGCATGTGTATGACACTGGGGTCTCGGCCATCCCCATCGTGGCGCTGATCGCATTCCTGATCAGCGTGATCATCGCCTATCTGTCGGCCACCCAGCTGCAAGGTTACGGCGCCGACATCTATGTGGTGGACCTGATCACCATCGGCGTGCTGCGCGAGCTGGGCGTGTTGCTGACGGCCATCATTGTGGCTGGCCGCACCGGCAGCGCGTTCGCCGCCGAGATCGGTTCGATGAAGCTCAACGACGAGATTGACGCGCTCAATGCCACGGGCGTTGATCCGGTGGAAACGCTGGTGCTGCCGCGAATCATCGGGCTGGTCATCGCCATGCCGGCGCTGACCTTCATTGCCGATGTCATCGGGCTGGCCGGCGGTGCATTTCTGTGCCATGGATTGCTCGACATGCCGCTGCAGCAGTACATCAATCGCGCCAACGAGGCCATTGCCCCCACCACCTTCTGGGCGGGCATGTTCAAGGCCCCGGTATTCGCCTTGCTCATCGCCATGGCCGGCACCTATCGCGGCCTGCAGGTGCGCGGTTCGTCGCGCGCGCTGGGGCACCAGGTGACCGTGGCGGTGGTGCAGGCCATCTTCCTGGTATTGCTGGCGGACGCGCTGTTTGCCGTGTTCTTCATGCAGATAGATTTCTGATGGATGCTGAGGCTGACAAGCAGCGCGACATCGCGGTGGACGTGCGTGGCCTGGTCAACCGCTTTGGCCGCCAGCTGGTACACGACGGGCTGGACATGCAGGTGTACCGCGGCGAAGTGTTCGGCATCATCGGTGGCTCCGGCAGCGGCAAGTCCGTGCTGCTGCGGACCATTCTTGGCCTGCGCCGACCGCAGGCAGGCACGGTGCTGCTGGATGGCAACGACATGGCGCAGCTAACCGGCAAGCAGCTGCGCGCGGCCAAGGCCCGTTATGGAGTCACGTTCCAGGATGGCGCGCTGTTCACGTCACTGATGGTGCGCGAGAACATCCAGCTGCCCATGCTTGAACACCTGAGGTTGCCCAAGGACGCGCTTAACGAGCTGGCGCGGCTCAAGCTGCGACTGGTCGGATTGCCCGAAGACGCAGCACGCAAGTATCCATCGCAGCTCTCGGGTGGCATGGTCAAGCGGGCAGCGCTGGCGCGGGCGCTGGCCCTGGATCCGCACCTGCTGTTCCTGGATGAGCCCACCTCGGGACTCGACCCGATTAGTGCAGCGGCCTTCGATGACCTGATAGCCTATCTGCACCAGGAACTGCACCTGACGGTGGTAATGATTACCCATGATCTGGACACGATATTTCGCATCTGCACCCGGGTGGGGGTGGTTGTGGACCGCAAGATGGTCCAGGGCACGCGCGAGGAAATCGTGAACAACCCGCATCCGTGGATCCAGGCCTATTTCCATGGCACGCGGGCAGCGCGGTTTGCCCAGCAGGAAAACAATGAGCACGGGGTGACGCGTGGAGCGTGACGCCAATTACCTGGCAGTGGGCGCCTTCGTGTTGCTGATTACCGTCCTGGCGGGCTTTTTTGTCTACTGGTATTCGGACGGACGCGACCGGCGCAGCTTTACCGAGTACGAAATCTATTTTCAGGGCAATGTCACGGGTCTCTCAGAAGGCGGTTCTGTGCGCTACCTGGGCGTGGACGTGGGCCGCGTGCGCCGCATAACTGTCGACCCGCGCAGCCCCGACCGCGTGCAGGTGATCGCGGACATCGACCGTACGGCACCCATCTCGGACCAGACCACGGCAAGCCTCTCGCTGCAGGGCGTGACCGGCTTGCTCTATGTCAGCCTGCGGCAGAACGTCGACCAGCGCGAGATCATGGCGCCGGTGCCCAGCCAACGCTACCCGGTGATCAATACCGTGAATTCGGATTTCGACACTTTCCTTTCCACCTTGCCGGTGATTGCCGGGCGCGCCTCGGAGCTGCTGCTGCGACTGCAACAGATCTTCTCCACGGACAATTCCAAGGACCTGGGAACCATGATCGGCAATTTCAAGGCCACCAGTGACCAGATGCCGTCAACAATGAAACACCTCGATGGCCTGCTGACGGAACTTACGGGCACCACCGCGGATATCCGGCGCGTGGCAGCACAGCTCAACGAGGCGATTCCCTCCATCGGGCCCAAGGTCTATGACCTCACCGACAAGCTGGCGGATACGGCGACCAACATGCAGCGCGCCACCGCGACGGTGGAGGAAATCCTGGCCGAAAACCGCAGCGGCATCGCCGGGTTTACGCAGAGCGGATTGCCGGAGCTGGAGCGCACGCTGCGCGAGGCACGCGCCGCGGCAGCGCAGGTGCAGGAGTTGTCGCGCAACCTCAGCGAGGACCCGTCCAGAATCCTCTACCAGCCCAGTGCCCGCGGAGTGGAGGTGCCACGATGAGCCAGCTGCGCGCGATGGCCATGATGCTGGCAGCGCTGCCGCTGATGGTGGGCTGCAGTGGCCTGCTCAAGAGCACGGCGCCTGATGAGCAGGTGTATTTCCTGCACCCGGCGGCGGCCCCCACTGCCGCGGCGCCAGTCAATGCAATGCTGGTGGTCCCGCAGCCGGAGGTGCAGCCGGCCCTCAACACCTCGCGCATCGCGCTGACCCAGCCGGGCAATCGACTCGACTATTTCGCCGGCAGTCGCTGGGCCGGGTCCTTGTCACAGGAACTGGGCGCGCTGACGGTGCAGTCGCTGGTGGCGATGAAAACTTTTGCAGTGGTGGCCGCCACGGATCCCGGCGCCGGAGCCGGGGATTTCCAGCTGCTGCTGACGGTGCGGCATTTCGAGGCGGAATATTCCGGCGACGCTTCGGGCATGGCGCCGGCGGCGCGCGTTTCGATTGAGTGCCTGCTGGTCGGCGGTGCGCCGCGTCACGTACTGGGTCGCTGTGATGCCGAGGCCAGCGAGCCGGCCCGCGAGAACCGCATGAGCGAGATTGTTGCGGCGCTGGACGTGGCCACGCAGAGCGCCTTGACGCAGATTGCCGGCAAGGCGGCCACGCTGGCCGCCGCCGTGCCGCGCAAATAACCAGGGTCAACCTAGAAAGTGCACATGCCGCTGGCTTCCATGAAGCGGTACAGCCAGTAGCGCCCCTGGGAAGGATCGGCATACAGATCGGTGTCGGCTGTGTATTCGATGCCGCCCGGGTGATTGTTCCATAACGTTTCAAACCAGGCTGATTCCTGCGCATCGATGCCGCTGCCCAGCGGTGCGCTGACAATGGCATTGGCCTCCAGGTTGTAGTCGCCGATATTGCGCCGCGTGAAGTTGGCCGATCCCAGCGTCAGCCACAGGCGATGGTCGCTGCGAATGGCGGCCAGCTTGACGTGAAACTGCTCGCCGTGGGTGCGATACCAGCGCAGCTTGATGGCCCCGGCGCTGGCGGCAACCAGTTCGGATGCCACCTCGCGGTTGGGCAGGCCGGATTTCTCAAAACCGAAGGCATCCTTGTTGGGGTCCAGCAGCACGCGAATGGCCGCGCCGCGATCCGCCGCGGCCAGCAGAGCCCGGATCACCTGACGATCGGAAAGATAGAACATGGCGATGTCGATGGAGTCACCGCGTTCAGTTGCGCCCAATGCAGTGATCAGCTGATCGCGGATGGCGCCCTCGGTGGCGATGGCCGCGCTGGTGTCAGTGAGCGGGCCCGACTGAGGCACACTGGTCGATGACACGGGGTTGGACACGGCGCTGGGCACTCGGGTCGCGGCGGCGGCGCGCGCGCGTTGGGCCGCATCGGCAATGAAGGTGTCGTGCCAGCCGGAAAACCGCGCGATTGCAAGTTCGCTGTCGAGCAGGGGGCGCAGCACCTCACCGCCCAGGCGCAGCGCGACGTTGGAGTGCGCGCTGCTGGCGTCGTGGGGATTGGCAGAACTGACAATGCCCACCAGCGAGCCTGCGCCATCGCCGGTCAGCAGCAGCTTGCGATGATCCGCCTTGAAGTTGGGCACGCGCAGCAGCGAGCCCAGCGTCAGCGGCGGGCCGTCGGCAGCCAGCGGATTGAACCAGGCGCCATTGACACCGGGCTTGAGCCACCAGCGCGCCAGCAGTCGCCATGGCGCGCTGTACAGGGGATTGGAATCGCGCAGTGGGTCGAGGTCCACCACCACGATGTCCACGCCGGCCTGCGTCAGTTCGGACATTTCCACCGGTTGGATATCGCGGTAGTAGCCATTGATGGGATCGATGAGCAGCAATATGGGCAGCGCGGGTTGCGCGCGGCGCAGGGCCAGAAGCGCCTCGCGCAGTTCGCGTGCTACGGGACGGATGCCCGATTCATAGCGCAGCTTGCCGGCAGGACCGCCCTGTTCGTTGAACAGGAAATAGTCGAGCACCAGAAAATCGTGGGCATCGCGGATCAGGTCCAGCGTCGCCGCATGAATGCCGCGGGTGAACACCGGCTCACCCAGGTTGGTATGCGCCGTGACATCGGTCAGCAGTTGCATGGAGGCCGGCGCCACGGGGGTGAGTACGCCCGACACGTGCAGGCCCGGGGGCAGGGGCTTGCTGGTCTGCCACCAGGCAGTGCCAGCCACGATGCTCGCCAGTACCAGCGCAATGTAGCGACCCCAGCGCGGGCGTTTGCGATTCCCAGCCATCATCCGATTCTAGGCAGTCCGCCCGAATCCAGCATGAACCGTGTCGCATCCCCGGCTCCGGGCCAGGCACCCTGCATCGGGCCAGGCACCCGCGTCAGGCCAGGCGCACCGGGCTGGCCTTCTTTGGCTTGATGGCCGCCGCGCTGGTGACGACGTGGGCGTAAGGGGAAATGCCGGTGGTCTCCTGCTGCGCCAGCAAAGCGCCCAGGGCGGCGGCCGAACAGGGTTCGCCGAAGAGGTTTCCCTGTGCCTGGTCGCAATCGGACTCGCGCAGGAAGGCGAACTGCTCCACGGTTTCGACACCTTCAGCCACCACGCGCATTCCGAGGCTGTGCCCCATTTCGATAATGGTGCGCACCAGGGTGGCGTCGTTGCGATCGGTGGTGGAATCACGCACGAAGGACTGGTCGATCTTGAGCGTGCCGATGGGGAACTGCTGCAGCGCCGACAGCGAGGAGTAGCCGGTGCCGAAGTCATCGATGGCCAGATGCAGGCCCATGCCTGCCAGCTCGTTGAGCATGCCGATGGTGTGCTTGGGGTCGGCCATCAGGGTGGTTTCAGTGATCTCGAGTTCGAGACGCTCGGGCGGCACACCATGGCGCGCGAACACCGATTTGCAATCGAGGATGAAGCTGGCCTGGCGCAGCTGCTTGAGTGACAGGTTGAGCGCGATGGTGCCCGGATTGCTGCCCGTGGCGGCCAGCGCCCGGTAATCCATGCACACTCGGTTGAGCACCCACTCGCCGATGCTGCCGATGAGATTGTTTTCTTCTGCCAGCGGGATGAACTGCGAGGGCGGGATGTCGCCGTGGCCGGGCAGGCGCCAGCGCAGTAAACCCTCGGCGCTGGTGATGCGGCCGGTGCCCAGGTCGACCTTGGGCATGTAGGCCATCACCAGTTCGTCGCGCTCCACCGCGCGCTTGAGCTTGCTCTTGAGCATCAGGCGCTCGACCGCGGCGGCGTTCATCTCCGGGGTGTAGAACACGCAGCTGTTGCCGCCGTTCTGCTTGGAGTAATACATGGCGGCATCGGCATTGCGGATCAGGTCGATGACGTTCTCGGCATCCTTGGGACACAGCGCCACGCCGATGCTGGCCGACAGGAACACCTCGTTCTGGTTGACGTGGAAAGGCTGCGCCACGGCATTGAGGATGTCCTGGGAAAGATGCTTGACCACTTCGCGTGCGCCGGGCTCGGAGACCCCATCAATGAACAACGCGAATTCGTCGCCGGCCAGGCGGCCCAGCACTGTGTCTTGCGGCAAGGTGCGTGTCAGGCGTTCGGTCAGCACCTCGAGCACGCGATCGCCCGCGGCATGACCGAAGGTGTCGTTGACCTCTTTGAAGCGGTCGAGGTCGAGATAAAGCAGGGCCACGCCGGTGCGGGTGCGCATGGCGCGCGCGATGGCCTGCTGCAGCAGATGCTGGAACTGCATGCGGTTGGGAACCTTGGTCAGCGCGTCGTAGCGCGCCAGGTAGCGGATGCGGCGCTCAGCGCGCTTGCGATCGGTGATGTCGCGCGCCACGTAGATGCAACCGGCGAAGGTTGGGTCGGCAGTGTCGATGGTCGACCCGGTGAAGGACACGGGAATGGTCTGGCCGCTGCTGGTGCGCAACACCGCTTCGCCCACTTCACGCGCGCGCTGCAGGCGCTCGTTTTCGTCGGCGCCCTGGGCGAACAGCAGCGAGGCGATGTTGCGCCCCGCGAGGTAGGCGTCGGTGGAGCCGGTGAGGCGCTGCGCGGCCACATTGGTGATTTTGATGGCGCCGTCGGCCGCGGTGACGAACACCGCGTCGGACATGCTGTTGAGCACGTTGTCGAGGTAGTTCTTGGTGATGGTGGTTTCAGACAGGCTCTGGCGCATCTGGTCAACGGTGCGCTGCAGGTCGCCCAGCTCGTCGCGACGCAGTGTTTGCACCGGCTGGGTGTAATCGCCCTGCGAGATGCGCGCGGTGCTGTGGTTGAGCTCCTGCAGCATGTGCACCAGGCGGCGACCATTGTAGAAGGCCAGCCAGGCGGAGCCGATGATGGCCAGTGCCGCGATGGTAACCAGGGGCCATGCCACGGACGCGCGCTCGAGCCCGATGTCACGCAGCAGGATGAAAATGGCCGCACAGCCCAACAGCAGCGCCAGCGCGATAGCCGCGCCAAATGCTGCAAACTTGGTCTTGAGACTGAACATATCGTTATGAGTCTAACCTGTGCAATTCCCTGGACGCTACGCCGATCCGGGCCCCAATCCGGTGCAAAGGCCTAGAATCAGGAAATGGCTGACCCCGCCAAATTCTCTCCACTTGAGCTGACCGGCCGCGCGCGCACCCATGTGGTAGAGCTCGAGGAGCCTCGCTGCACCCTGCATCGGGACGTGGTCCAGCCCTTTCTGGCCCTGCGGGCCGCTGCAGCCACGGCCGGAATCGACCTGGTGGCCGTGTCCTCATTCCGGGATTTCCAGCGCCAGCAGCTGATCTGGAACGGCAAGTGCCGTGGCGAGCGTGAGCTTCTGGACCGTGAGGGGCTGCGGATGGATCCGGCGCAACTGGACCCGGACGGGCTGGTGTACGCCATCCTGCTGTGGTCGGCGCTGCCGGGGGCCAGCCGGCATCACTGGGGCACGGATATGGACGTGATCGATGCCGCGGCCATTGCCGTCGGGCAGGCGGTGCGACTGGAGCCGGCCCAATACGCGCCGGGTGGATGCTTTGGCCGGTTGAACCAGTGGCTGGACCAGAACGCGATGAAGTATGGGTTCTACAGACCCTATGCAGTGGATCGTGGCGGGGTACATCCGGAACCCTGGCACCTGAGTTTTGCCCCGGTGGCGCAGCAGGCGCTGGCCGAGTTTTCGATAGAGGTGCTGGACGACGCACTGGCCAGCGAGGGAATCGATGCGCTGGATGCAGTGCGTCGGCATTTGCCGGAAATCGTGGCGCGCTATGTGAGGAACGTGGACGTGATGCGCGACGCGCCGCCGGCCGAGCTTATTCCTGGGACCAGGCTCGCTTGAAGTAGCCCACCATCAGGCCGCGAACACTGGTCAGTGAATCCGGCTCTGCGGCAAACACCTGCGGGCTGCGTCGCAACATGCGCCAGCTCTCGCTGCGCAGCACCTGGCGCAGATAGGCCAGGCTGCGATCGATGGAATCGAGGTAGGGATTGCGCCCCTCGAACAGCGGTTCGACGTGGCGATAGGCGCGCGCGAAGGCGCCGTCGAGGCGCTTGCGTCGCGTGTCTTCCATGAACTCTGGTGTCTGGCGCAGCAGGTCGAGTCCCGAGGCATAGCGCACATCGCGCCCGCCATTGGCGGCGATGGGCAGGGCCACGCCGCCCAGCACGAACTCCGGATACAGCCGGTCGCGGCATTTCTCGAGGTAACAGCGATCGGCCATCTGCG
>JBDTPN010000048.1:0-13848 GCA_039932715.1 Pseudomonadota bacterium
ATTCCTTGCCCTGCGTGGTCATCTTCATCGGATCACCCTTCTTCTCCGGCCGGTATTCCGTGAAGATGACCTGCGAGGTCGCCGTGTTGCCGTGCACGACTATCAGCGCATTGTCGACGGTGATGTTGAATGGAAGGCGCTCGCGCGGCGCCGCAGGTTCTGCACCGGCCCCCGGTGCGGGTGGCGGACGATTGTAGGCGCTCTTGATGCCCTCCTTGCCCTCGTAACGCTTGGTGCCGAGAATCAAAACACCGTCCTCGGTGTAGAAGCTGTCTTCGGCCCGCCGTTCCATCAAGCCGAAGTTGTAGTAGTACCGCGTGATCTGATCCAGGATCTGCTGACGATCGATCAATGACTGCGCGGTCATCTTCTCCTGCGCCTGGACAGACTGGGCACCGGCAAGCGCCATGGCGCACAGCGCCACTGCAGCCGCCTGACGGATCGATATCATTTTCATTGTTATCCCCTGTTATCTGATTGGCGTTCTGCGGACTCAGCCCTTGGCGGGAATCTTGTCCAACTCAGCCTGGAGCTTGGCCAGATTCTGGTCGCTGAGCGCTTCGGGCTCGTATTGCTGGATGTCCTTGAGCGTCAACTCCCGACCTGACGATTGGAACATTTCGTTGGCGTATACCGTCGGGATCATTTTCTTCAACACGGCGTTTGCCGCTGGATCGTCCAGCATCTTGCCCACGAGGGTGGTCGACACTGAATAGTGTGCAGAGGGGGCGGCGGCAGCGTCCGCGGCGAAAGCAGGCATGATCGTCATCGGCATGGCGCCCACAACCAGCGTGGCCAGAATCAAACTACGAATTGACTTGCGCATTGATGATCTCCTTGAAGTGTCTGGCGGATTCTCCCACAGAATATTCTTGGCACCGGGAATATTTATGGGTGATACGCGATGGCGCCAGTCTTGCTGTCACGAGCGTAGTGACGGAAGAAGTCCCATGCGATTTTTCCGTATTCCGGGTACAGCGCGTGCATCAGTCCTGTGGTGTACGACAGCCCCACCATTGGCGCACCGGCCGCATTGTGGATGTACCAGCGGTAGCTGTCATATTCTCCATTGCGTCTGATCCGGTCCATGGCGTCGGGGCGAAAGCCGTTCACGGGATAGCGGACGAAATCATATTTTTCTATCCGCGGCATGCCGTTGTAACGCAGGAACAGATTGAGCTGGTCCTGGTAGTTGGGGGCGATGGTGCCGTTGGCCTGATCGAAGGCACCGGGCAGGTCGAACTCCGAAGTTGTGAACATGATGGCCAGGCCGACTTTCTCGAGCTGCTTCACCTCTTCCGGTGTGCCAACGTACGGCGCGGCGGCCATTGGCACCGCGGCGGCAAACATCGACGGTTTGCCATTGATGGCGCGCAGGGTGGAAGCCCCACCCAGCGAGTAGCCGGTGACATACACGCGCGTCGGATCGAGGGCCGGCCACCGCTTCAGCGTGTATTCCACCAGCGCCGGCAGCGAGGCGTTCAGTGTGGGCATCGAGCTCTGGTGCTCGGGCGCGACCATGGCAAAGCGCTCGGATCCGGCCAACGGCAGTAGCCCTATCTCCTCGACAAACTGGCGGGGATCATCACCTCCGCCGTGCAAGGCCAGAACCAGGGGTATGGAAGCCTTTGCTGCGGTACCGTCCAGCACTTCTGTCGGCAGATAGTCGAACCAGGTCTGCAGATACTCGCCGGAGGGAGCAGCAAGCTTCTTGAAGCGGTCCTCCTGGTGCTCAATCACACGGATGCCATCACGCGTGGCAGCGCCGATCACGGCATTGCGTGCACAAAGGGAGAGCGGTGCCTGATCCATGCTGTAGCCCTGGTACGGCGTCGATGCGCTGTGCATACCGGGACGGGTCACAGGCACACGCATGGCATGGGTAAACAGGTTGTAGTAGGCGTCCGCGATGACCGCCGGCAGGTCGGGAGTGACAGCGTGCGTCACAACAACCCGCTGCAGCGGCAGATCAGGGTTGAAGAAGGCTTCCACATTTCCGGCCCGGGCATAGGCATCTGCGTTGTTGGCCGACTTGTACTTGTCGATCACCTTGTCGGGTGCATTCACCAGGTAGACCGGAACGAGACCCGCCACCTTGCGCACATCCTGCATCTGACCGTTGACCAGCAGCATGCCGGCGACGCGGCTTACATAGTCGAGGGTTCCCGCCACGTAGTTATTGAGATAGGTGGCCCCACCGTCGATGCCAATGACATAGGTATAGCCGAAGCCGCCGAAATACTCGGCGTCGGAATAGGCGACACCGTCCCTGCCACCTGCGCCGGCCTTCTGCGCCAGCATGGCAGTCTGTAGCGCGTAATAATATTTCTGATCACCGGCACCAAAGGCCTTGCCGTCACTTGGCGTCACCAGAATGACACTGCCGATGGCCTCGTCGATGATGCGGATCAGTCCCAGATCCTTCAGATACTGCAGGGCGGCGTCCTTGCTGGCGAAGGCCCGCTCGACAAATACCACAATGTCGGTGTTCAGCCGTGCGGCCGCCCGCCCTCCATAGAGATTGGGTGAGCGGTAGATCCAGGTCGTGCCCGCCGGATAGCCGTCCAGCACGGGATGAGAGACAAATGTTCTGCCGGTGTTGCCATCCAGCTTTGCCACAGCACCCGGGCCGCTCTGCCTGGCTTCAGCGAGGGTTTCAAATGTGGCTGCGTTGTGTTGCCTGCCGGTGTAACCCAGCGCCAGGCAACCAAGGCTGACAAGGCTCAGCGACAGAAGGCCAACGGCCCGGGTGAAGATGGACATGGACTTTCCCATGGAGTGAATTCTCCGAGACCGTTCGCTACCGCACAACTGCGCCGGCGCGCTGACCTGATGCATCCGGCGCATCGCGATTGTTCTCTGCGCAGGAGTATTCGCGGATGCGCCAATCCGGCCGTCGTGAATACTCAACATGGACCACTACCGGTTTGGTGAACGCCTCGGCATCGGTGATGGTGATCTCGTTCTTGATCGTGTTCTTGGCGACAGGAGTGATGCGCTCGACGATGTGCATCTGCTCGCTATGCGGCAGGCCGCGCACGGGTCGGCGGGCATTGAACCCGATCGTATCGATGATCAGTGCCGTGCCTTCCCAATGGCCGATTGAATCCCCGTTGTAGGAGGGGTCGAGGTCGTCCGGGTCCAGGTGGGTCTTGCGGTCCATGAATATCCGCCGGACCTGGCTCTCTGCTTCGAACAGAAAGGTGATGCGTCCGGGCGTGCTGAGTATTTCGAACGGATAGGGATAGGTCATGATGGTGGGCATGCCCGGCCACTCGCAGGACGCGGCGCCTTCGGCCAGCAGCGCCGAGTCCGCGCGCATGCGCTGGTAGATCTGCAGGTATTGCGCAGTCAACGGCGGCGCGGCGGGGGCTGTCGCAGTGGTCGGGCCGTGCAATTCATCTTCGGTCTGGCGTGTGCGGCCCTCGCGCTTCATGCGCTCATCGAGCGTATTGTCATTCATCCAAACGCCGGTCAGATCGAAGGGCGCAGCTTTGCGGGCGTCCGGAGCAGCGCTATGCGCAGCGGCACTGAGCAATGTCAGTACGGTCGCGGCCGCGAGCAAGGCTCTAGCCATGGTAGTGGAGCTTTGAGCCATCGGACCTGGTGATTTCGATGAAGCTGCCGCCCGGGGTTCCGTCTTTCAACGGGTAGATTTCAACGGTGATTTTTTCGCCTGCCTTCAGGGACGAGCGCTTCCAGCCATTGCGGCCGAGGATACCCGGGCTTCCTCCTTCCAGGCTCCACTCCGTGAGCTTGCCGGTCGCGTCGCTGACCATGACCTGAATCCACGTATGCGGATTGGTCCATTGAAATTCCTTCACCACCCCGGTGATCACGATTGAATGTTCGCGGTCGAACATGGAAAACGAGTGGTGCGCAGGTGCTGAGGTGGACGCACACACGACGAATGCCGTTAGTGCGCCGACAACCAGCCGCGAGACCCGGAAACGCTTTATGAACGGCAATCTGGTTTCTCCTGTGCCCGTAAGCTAGGTGATATCACAGTTCCATTCAAGCCATTGCCGGGGAGGTGCGCGCAAAGTCAATGTCGAGCGAAGAACTGCAACACAAGTTGGGTGGCATCGAGGTACGCCGGCGGCGCTCGATTCGCAAGGTCCCGCTGGCCGCCGGGCCAGACATGACCGCCTCCCTCCGCTTCCCGCGCGTTGATCTCGTACAGCGCCACTTCGCTGCCGGCGCCGCATGCGCTGTAGCGCACACGAGTGACCTGTGCCGATACTTTCTCGACGGCGGGCGCGACACTGCAACTGTCGAGACTTGCCCAGCGCGCCGTCGCGCGTTCTACGGAATAGCCCCAGCGCAAACCGCCCCCACCGGGGAATGGATTCGTCGAATCGGCGGTTCCATGAATGGCCAGCACCGGGAGCGGTCGCAGCGGCCGACAGTCGTCGGCATCGGGCTCGGAAAACCCGGGGCCCGCAGCGCGTCCGGCTCTCAGGCCAGCGACCGGCGCAACGGCCGCGAGTCGGTCGGCGAGGCGACAGCCAACCATCGAAGTCATGCGGGCACCGCCAGAAAAGCCCGTCACATAGATCCGCTTTCCATCAACGCAGCTGTGTTTCACGACGTGATCAATGGCATCTGCGATGAAGCGCACGTCGTCGCGCGTGTTGCCGGGAACGGCGTCGCCGGTGACAAGCGGAACTCCTGGGATGTTCCAGTAGTGAGCGGAAGCACCTGCCGCCGACTTGAGCTCAACCCCACCATCGGGAAACATCACGGCAAAACCCTTCGCCGTGGCGGCCGCGGTCAGACCGGTATCCTGATCGAACGATGCGCCACTCCCGCCGCTGGGATGCAGTCCGATCACCAGCGGCACGCGCTGACCGGGCTTTAATGAGACCGGCAACACTAGATTGAGACCATATTCCCGACCTCCCGACGTAACCGTAAGGGGGTTCACCCCAGGGGTCATGTCGGCACATTCAGCTGCCCGCGCGGGCAGCGCAAGCATCAGCGCGACACCAGCCGCGGTCAGTATTGCGGTGAACTTTAGCGTTGCCATGCCGGGCGCCTCCATTGATACCTATTTAGACCCGTCGAAATTGAAGATCTCTTTGCTTTTCGGTCGTTGCATGTCCCGCTCGAAATATTCTTCCCAGATCTCAGCCCAGGGGCGCCCGAAAAGATCCTCGACCTTGTATCCGATCACCGTGCCAGGAGCGACGATGGTGCCCCGCCCATTGACCGGAAAAGTGGTCTGGTAGCACCAGGAAAAGCTGTTGGGGACCACCTCGTTGAATTTCCCAAGTCGGGGGAAAAAGCGAATGCTGCGAACCGGTTGCACGAGGGCGTCCTCATCATAGAAAACCGTTTCATGTTCAAGGCCGATGAGGGTTCCATCGCTGCCCTTGCGCGGTGTCCATATCTCGACGGTCTGCAGCTTGTTGGAATATTCCCAGCTGGAGTGCGTGAACCAACCCTGGACGTTCGAGGTCCACGTAATCAACGCGTCCCCGTCCCAGAAGCCGATGGTCTCGCCCATCCAGCGTGGCACATCGGCGCCCAGGCGTGGCACCGCGCCCGACATGTCGAAATCGCGGTCGATATGGACATTGTGGATGGCGTTGCCGGAACCGCCGAGAAATTGCACGCGGGTCGGCGAGATCATGATATCCAGTGAGCCCGGTCCGCCCGGGCCGGACCACCAGCGCATGAAACCTTCGGGCCGGCAGTACATCAACGACCACTGCGCAGCGTGATCGTGGGCCTGGTGATAGAGCTGCTGGACCAGGCGTTGCTGGTATTCCGGTGTGAGCAAGGAAAGTATGGTGGGGATCTGGTTGTAAAAGCCGATGATCCACTGCGGCGGCTCATGATATTCCGGTGGCAGGACTGGTTCTTTTCCGGCTGCCTTGAGTGCGAACAAGATACTGGTGTTGACCGTGTATCTGCCGTCCCAGTCCGGCGGCATCCGGTCATGGGAATATCTTGTCGGACCACCTTTCGCCCGCGCCTCCGCCAACAACGCGTCGTAATGCGCCTGCGCCGTCTTGTAGGGATATGGACTGACCACATTCTCGCGCGCGTAGTCCACCTCGCAGTGGCCCCAGGCACCGGTGGCCGGGTCGTGCTCTATGTATCTGGGGCCGGAGGAATAATCGCCCCATTGTGAATCCAGGGCCAGCGTGCTGTTGCAGCGGAAGTAACGAGGGTCGCTCCACAAATCGCGATCGACATAGAAGTCATCGCTGGTAAAGATGTCCCGCGCCAGCGGTACGACTCCGGTGGGTACCGCACCGCCCTTGGCCGTAGCCATGTCGATATTCAGGAACGGAACGCCGGCTCCAACCCAATCAGCGTGGCTCGACATGGGCCAGCCGCGGCCGTCGCTGCGCGCAGCACCGGGATCAGTGCAACCAAAAACGATACCCAATCCGGGAATCAGAACGACCAGCAAAAGCAAATGTCGTCTGCGGGAATGCTGTGAATGCTTCATGTAAATCTTTAACGCATTACAATGGGTCGGCCCCTGGACAACATCACACCGCAAGACTACTCCAAACGAGATGCCCAGCTGGGCGCCGGTGCGCGTAGGATTACCCTACAACGGTGCATTCGCACGCCGGAACGGGAGAACAAGAACAATGAAAACATCCATCGGATTGCGCCTCGCCCTCCTCCTCGGCACCTTGCCGCTATCCACCGCGGCCAACGCCGCGGCGCCTGCACACTGCGACCGTCCCTGCCTTACCGGTCTGCTTACGCAGTACCTCGACGCGGTGGTCGCGCATGACACCACGAAGCTGCCGCTGACGGCGAAGGTCCGCTATACGGAGGACTCGAAGTCACTGCCGCTGGGCGAAGGCCTGTGGAAGACCGCCACTGGCAAGGGCACGTTCCGCCACGACTACCTCGACACGGCCAAGCAGGTCGCCGCGACGCACGTGCACATTCTCGAAGGGACAACGCCGGTGCTGTATTCGGTGGTGCTGCACGTCAGCGACGGCAAGATTGCGGGAATCGAGACACTGGCGCTGCGCGTGGCGCCGGATTCAAGGCTCAAGCCCACGGAATTGGGCGGCCCCGTCCGCGGCATGGAAGAGCCCGTGCCTGCGGGCAAGCGCGATTCACGCGCAGCAATGATCCGCACGGCGCTTACCTATCCGGAAGGCCTGCGCATCGGCAGCTTCATCGACGGCAAGACGCCGTTCGCGCCGGAGACCTATCGCGTCGAGAATGGCGCGATCCTGGCGGGTGACGGCTGCTTCCGGAAAGTGGACTGCGGCATGTACGAGCAGAACATCATCGTGCACCCAGGCATCATTGCCAGCGTCGCCGCCGTCGACGAGGAGAAGGGCATTGTGCTGCTGTGGATGAACTTCGGTTACACCGGTCCCTCATACGGCGAGGGCAACGCGCTCGTGACCTTCGAGGCGTTCAAGGTATGGGGCGGGCAGATCCATGCCATCAACGCGTTCTTCAAAGGCTTGCCGCTGTCGACGTCGCGCTGGTGGCCGACGACTGACCCTGCCAAATAACCGGGTGTAATGACATGAATAGACACTTCGTATCCCTTTGCGCATGCCTGATCGCCAACCTGTCCGGCCCATCGTTGCTGGCAGCAGAAGAAAGCCGGGCAAACCAAGCGCCGCCGCCACCGCCACTGGTGTTCGCCTTTGAACTTCGCGCCAAGGTTGGCGACCCCGTCGTCATCGGTCAGGTACCGCACGGTCTGCGGCGCATCGTGGCGATTACTGGCGGCACGGTGCGCGGCCCGATGATGAGCGGCATAGTCGTGGCCAACAGTGGCGCAGACTGGCAAATGATCCAGCCGGATGGCTTTTCCGAGCTCGACACCCGGTACACGCTGCGCACAGACAAAGGCGAACTCATCTACGTGCAGAACGTCGGGATTCGCCATGCGCCACCAGATGTCATGAAACGGCTCAACGCGGGCGAAGTCGTCGACCCCAAGCTGGTCTACTTCCGCACGGTGCCGAAGTTCGAGACGACCGCACCGGGTTTGCAGTGGCTGACGCGTAGCGTCTTTGTCGGGGTCGGCGAGCGTTCGCCCAATGAGGTCATCGTGCGGTTTTATCGTCTCGAATGAGTCACTGCATGCGTAACTTCAACATCGTCTCCATTGTTTTGGTCTTTATCGCACAGATGTTGCTCGCGGCCGCCGTAGCGGCCCAACCTGAAGCCGGCGCGCCGCTGCCACCCGACATCAACCCCGTTTCGCTGACGCGCCTTCCGCCGCTCACGCGCGCGGATCTCGATGCCGAGGGCAAGGCGGTCTACGACCGCATCGTCGGAACTGGGCCAGCCCCGACCACCGGGCCCGTTGCCTTATCGCTTTACAGCCCGAAAATCGCCCAGGTATTCAGCGATCTGAACGGCTTTCTGCGCTACAACGGCTCCTTGAGCGCGCGACACACGGAAGTGGCGATCCTGGTGGCCACGTGGGAAATCCAGCAGCAGTACGAGTATTCGGCGCACGAGCCGGCGGCACTGCGTTACGGCGCGCCGCAAAACGTGATTGACACGATTAAGTACAACCGCGCGCCCGTCGGCCTGAGCCCCGAGGAAACACTGATCATCCGCCTTGGGCGCGCGATCATGCGCGACCACAAGGTTGATTCCAGTCTGTACGCAGAGACTGAAAAGATGTTTGGGCGAAAAGGGCTCGTCGAGCTCGTGACGGTCATGGGTGACTACGTCATGGTCGGCATGATCATGACGACTGTCGACCAGCAATTGCCGGCCGATCGGCCCGCGGCGCTGCCGCTGCGCTAGCCTCCTGCCGGTCAACAAAAGAAAAGCGCCCCTGTCTCCAGGGGCGCTTTGGTCACTCAGGAAAGCAGACGAATCTACTTCTTGGGGGTCATCAATGTCACAAGCTTGCCCATGGCGTCCTTGCAGCCTGTGCTCACCTTCTCAGCTGGAACGGCCTGCAGGCACATCATGGCCTCGTGGCCCTGCTTGCCCGGGCAGCTGGCTTTGGTGTCGGCATCGCAAGCCTTGCCCACGGCCGCGCGAGCCGCAGCAATCTCCGGGGACGGCGGGCCGCCCGCAGGCGGGGCCTGAGCCAGAGCGCAGGCGCCACCCATCAATGAAAGGCAAACCAGAATCGGACGATATTTCATTGCAGTATCCCCTTAGTTGAATGCTGTCAGGACCCTGAACGGAGCTGGGTTCATGTCATGGCCGATCATCATCGGCCGACGATGCTATCCGGCGATCGCGGCAGAATACCCCATATACCCGAACACATCTGCGCGGCAGAGCTCACTGGTTAGAATCCAGTCGGGCGCGCCATCAAGTACAGTGGGAGCCATGATGAGTTCAACCGATCCCCTGAAATCAGCACGATTCACACACGGTTACTGGTTCGTTGCCGCTTTTCTGGCGCTCAGCCTGCTGCTGACAGCAGCGCACGGCGCATCGTCACCCGGCAAAACGCCCGGCATTTTTGGAGTGTGGATTGCGATCAGCAGCAACAGCCCGAATTACAGCCCGAAGTGGGCCAACAAGCCCTACGCGCCTGCGCCCCAATTCACTGCCTGGGGTGCGGAACAGTCCCGGCAGCAGGGTCGGCTGGGTGTCGAGCTGCCCACGCCCGGCGCATGCGAGCCCATCAACCCGGCGAGTTTCGTGGGCGGGTTCTTCCCGACCCAGATCCTGCAGGGGCACAACCAGATCGTGCTGCTCAACGAGTGGGTTGCGGTGCCGCGCCGCATCTACATGGACGGGCGCGGTCATACCCCCGCGGAGGATCTGCTGCCCAGCTGGGAAGGCAACTCGATCGGCCATTGGGAAGGCGACACGCTGGTTGTCGATACCATCGGCCTCAACGGACGCACGCGCCCGCTCAATGGCTATTTCGCGGGCGGTGTGAATGCGACACCCGAGAGCCTCAAAGCGCCTCGCCTGCCCTCAAGCGACCAGATGCATCTGGTGGAACGATTCCGGGTCGTGGGCAACGGCAACATACTGGAAGTCACCAAAACGACCACCGACCCGAAGACGTACCTGCGTCCGTTCTCGAACACGGTCTACATGGAACGCCGCCCTGACATCGACGTCCAGGAGTACTACTGCGCGGACAACGAACGCACCAAGGATGAAGGCCATTGAGAGCGCTGCCGGCTCCAGCAGGAAATCGAGAATGAAAGTCGCGTCAATGTTGGGTAATGCCACAGCTCTGGTCCTGTTGTGCTCCGTGGCGGGCGCGCATCATTCCTTCGCGATGTTCGATCTCGGTAAGGACGTCACGGTCGAGGCCGTGGTCAAGGAAGTGCAGTTCACGAACCCGCATGTGTGGTTGCAGATCATGGTCACTGACGAGAAAGGCGTCGCGACAGAGTGGAGTATCGAGTCAGGCGCACCGGGCATGATGCTGCGCAATGGCTGGAAACCCTCGACGCTGAAGTCAGGAGACAAAGTCACGGTGACGATCCATCCGCTGAGGAACGGCAACCCGGGTGGCAGCCTTGTCAGGGTCAAGGTTCCGGATGGCCGCGTTCTCGGGCCCGGGGCCGTTAACTAGGCGGAAGTAGTCTGAGAGCTTCAGCTCCCGCAGGATTTGCGAGGTATCCGACAAGGTTTGCCACCTCCTCCGGACGTCCTGCACGCTTCATAAGTGGGTCAAGGCGGCAATCAACAGGGTCAGCGGCATCGCCACCTAGTGCGCCACGGTGATTTGCCGCGTCTATCACTGCGGTGCGAGTTCAGGTCTCGTTCAGCGCTGGCCACTCAATCTCCGCTTCATGGCTAGTCTCACTGCGACAAGTGCCAGCACGGCGCTGGATGATGCCTGTCAGGCGACCGCACCGCTCGACGATGAGGTGTGCGCCGATCGCCCGCAATCCGCGTATCAACCCGGCGACCTGCTCGCGCGACGCTACCAGGTGAATCGCCTGCTGGAACGGGGAGGCATGGCGGACGTCTACGCAGCGACGGATGTCGAACTGCGACGGCCCGTCGCATTGAAGATTGCATCGGACGAGCCGCTGCAGGCCGACGTCGCGTCGGAGCGGTTGCTGCGCGAAGCCAGGATCATTGCCTGTCTGCAGCATCCGAACATCGCCGCGGTACACGATCACGGCCGGACTTCGCAGGGCACGGCATTCCTGGTACTGGAGCTGATCGAGGGACGGACGCTGCGCCATCTGCTCACGCAGAGAGGCAAGCTCCCATGGCGCACCGCGGTTGCCATCGCGCTGCAGATCGCGGCGGGCCTGCGCGCTGTCCATGCGCGCGGCGTAGTGCATTGCGACCTGTCGCCGTCGAACGTCTTGCTTGCCCGCAAGCAGCAGGGCGGCCTGTGCTGCAAGCTCATCGATTTCGGCATTGCCTGCCACGAGTCCGAAGCGCGCATCGCGCCATTTCATGGAACGCGCCGTTTCGTTGCGCCGGAAGTCTTCAAAGGTGCCTCGGCGGATGCCCGGCTCGATCTGTACGCGCTCGGTGTGATCCTTGCTGACATGCTCGCTGACGAGCCTGACACCCCGGTGGCATTGGCTTTGTTGACGCGAACCCTTCGGGCCGCAGACCCGCAAGCGCGACCGCCGAATGCTGCTGCAGTGATCGAGGCACTGCAGCGGATCGCAATCGATGTCGACAGGACGGTCGCGGCGTCGCCAGCGCAGACCGAGCCGCAGCGGCATCGCCTGCCTGCGTCTTCGCGGATGGTCTGGCGTGTCACAGGCATTGCCGCACTGCTGGCGGCCGGCGCGCTCATCGCGGCGGTGCACGTCGAACAGGCGCCCACGCGCGCGGTCGCTGCGGTCCCCAGCGCGCCACCTCCCCCAACGCGTGCCGAGTTGCAAGAGGTTCCCCTGCGGATTCAACCGACGATGCCCGAGCTGTCACTGCCCGGTGTGCAGGAACGCACGCTCGCGGTAGTTGCGAGGGCGGCGCGGCCCGCAACTGTCGCGCGCCCTTTGGCTCGCAGAGAACTGGAGGCGGCGCTCCTTGAACGGCGGGAACAACTCTCGCGGGCGGGGACCGGATCGGTCGATGTCGTTGCAGTGGACAAGATCAGTTTCGATCCCTCCAGGCGCAGTGCGCGAGTTGTCTATCGTCGTCGGGATTCGACTGCGGGCGTCGTGGAATACTGGGCGGTGCGCGACGGGCACTGGCAGTCGGTGGGCGACTGAAGTTCGTTGGCGCTCGACTCGTTGACCTATTGAAATAGTGGCGCGACACCACGGGACGGCAGCGCCGAGAACGCAACCACGACGTTCGCGCCGACTGATGGGGCACATGGCGACGCTTCTGCAACCGCGCGACGCTTTGCCGAAGGCTTCAAGGATTTCGTGCGCGAGCTGGGGTTCGTGGAATACTGGCGCACCACGGGCAACTGGCACGACTTCTGCAAACCCACAGGCGCGGATGATTTCCAATGCCTATAGCCGGCATTTTCATCAACTACCGCCGCAGCGACAACCCGGACGCCACCGGACGCATCTACGATCGACTGGTTGCCCAGTTCGGCAAGACGGGGGTGTTCGCTACTGTTTCTGGCCGGCGCTCTGGATCATCGAGTCGGACTCTTCTGTCGAGCAATTCAGCGACAGCAGCTGGTCGAACGGGGCGAGCTGCAGTGTCTGCTTCGGTACCTTCCATGGGCTCGTCAGGATTTTCGGATCTTCGACGACGGCCTCGATCTCCAGCGTGTTCGCGTCAACGCGCCGGTAGCGCTCGATGATGCGCATTGCGTCCGAATGTACTGAAACCCGACCCTCGGCGAACATCCAGGTGTCGTCCGTAAAGTTCGTAACGTCGACGACGAACGTGTCGCCTTCCCAATGCCCTACGGCGTCGCCGCGAAAAGTGGGCGGCTGATCGACGCGATGTGCTCTGCCGTCCGTCGGCACCAGCTGATAATCGTGAAAAGTTTCGGACAGCAACACCACCATCTTCGGCGTCGCAATGATCTGGCCGACGGCGCCGACGTTCCACATCCGCACGCTCAATGTGCCGAACGCCACGGGCGCGCACTTCAGCGTCGGGTCATCCTTGTCGCTCAGTTTCGCGGCGGCCGCGGCCGCCGACGGGTTGTAGAGACTCGTATAGGTGGGCGCATCCGGATTGCGTGGCCCAAGGCGCAGGCTGGTGCTGCCGATATCGCCGCCGGCCCACCATACCCCCGAAAGGTCGGGATGACCGTCTGCCAGGCGTGGCACCGGCCCAGCCTTGGGCGTCTGGTTCGCGGTCGGAGCCGCTGCGAGCGCGACCGCAAGCGGTGCGAGCGACAGCAGCGCTGCCAACCAGAGCCGTGAATTGTTCGTTTGCATGTATCCCCTCGGCCGAAGCGATGTCATTTCGCCGCAGACGCCGCTTGCGGTCCGAAGAGCCCGTACACGGTGCCGTCGGCCGTCGTGAGCTCGCGCAGCATGGCCATGTTCTGCGACTGATCCCTCGCGTGAAAGCCCGCGACCGTGACCTGATCGCCCGGCTTGATGACGCTCGTCTTGTAGCCATTGCGGATCATGCCGCTCGGCGTGCCGGCCTCGAACGCCCAGTGCTCAACTTTGCCGCCTTCACCCTTCACGTCGATGTAGAACCAGGAATGCGGGTTCGTGAGCCGCACTTTCACGATAGTGCCCTTGACCGTCACCGGCTGCTTCAAATCGTAGACGGCTGCAAAGGAGTGGTGTGCTGCGGCGGGCAGGGCAACCGCAAGCGCGAACATCAGCGCCACTTGCCCGCACCACGATGCTATGCCCGATCGAGTCCTGTTCCGCATGCCATTCCCCTCCAATGTGCTGTCGGTCGCCGCTCTGGACGGCCGGGCGTCCACTGAACTTGCCGGCGGATAATACTTTCATTCCACACTTACCGCACTGGATGGGCGTCTGACATCTTCATGCGGCA
>JBDTPN010000049.1:0-13827 GCA_039932715.1 Pseudomonadota bacterium
TCGCGGCCGTCGATGAAAACGGCAGGACGCAGGAGTATGTGTGCGAATCGCACGGATTTACCCAGCTCAAGCGCAATGGCATCACGGCCGCGATGCTCAAGGCCGGCACCGAGGTTCGCGTCGAAGGGTCGCAGTCCCGCAACGACCCGCACCGGTGCTTCTTTACCGATCTGTACTTCCCGGACGGACGGGCGCTCAACGTAAATGGGCCCAAGGACGCGCAGGCGACGAAATCCGGTCAGGTCGTACGTCGTGACATCGTAGGCACGTGGCTGCTTGCGCCGATGCCTGGCCGTAGCACCAGCGCACAGCAGCCGATGATGCTGTTCCTTACGAATGCCGGAAAGACGGCCGTCGCCAAGTACGATCCCTTCAAGGATGACCCGGCGTTCCGCTGCGATCCGGTCGCGGTCCGCCGTGTGTGGGGCGCCCCGGGAACACCGTTGTCGATCACGCGGGAGAAGGATCGCGTCATCCTGCGCTTCGAGTGGATGGACGTGCAACGCATCGTCTACCTCAACCAGCGCGAGCATCCGAATGGCGGACCGCGCACATCGCTGGGTCATTCGATCGGCCACTTCGAAGGCGATACGCTCGTGATCGAGACCGGCAATTACTCGGCCGGCGTGTTGAACCAGTACGTGGAACAGCCGGGTCAGGCGACGCGCGGTCTGTTGCATTCCGCAGCACTGACCTCGGTCGAGCGCGTGCATCTGGACGCGGCGCGCCAGCGGCTGGTGGTTGAGATCACCCTCAAGGACCCGGAATTCTTCACCCGGGACTTCGATCCCTGGACTCTCGAGTACGCGCCCTCCGACCTGAAGATCGAGCCGTTCAACTGCACGCCCGAAGGTGTGGATGGAAAGATCAGGAAGTGACTCCCATTGCACTTCTTAACGGCAATCACTGAGAGGCATCAGCCCCCGGTCCCTCCAGCGCCGACTGCGCCAGCACCACGACCATTGGATCCGGGTCCATGGCGGCGACCTGCAGTGCATTGCCAATCCGTGGGTCGCTGCCATTTCGCTGCAGCCGACGCAGCGCCGTAATCGCCGATGCGCGCTCTAGCGGATCGAATCCATTGGTACTGATGGCCACCAATGTGTCCAGCGCCTTGTCGTCGGGCGCTTCGCCGAGCACCTGGATCGCGTGAATCCGCTCATCGACATCCAGGGAAGTGGTCGCTGAGATCTGTGCGGCGTTGAGGGATTCGTCTTCATCTGGAAAGTCGCCATCCGCGGACGAATCGACACGTCCGTGGATGGCTGTGCTGGGTCCAGCCGCCACCAACCCGGGAAGTACGTGAGTTCCCGGGGCGGCATCTCTCCATGAGATGCCGCCCGGAATCGCGATCACCAACGTGACGGCGAATGACGCGACGAACAGCGAACCATAGGCTAGCGGTTCACTTCGCATCGCTCGGATCTCAACGCCAGCCCGTGACCTTCAGGATCACGCCATGACCGGTAATGTTGTGCTGCACACTGAAGTAGTACTCCTTGCCGGTCGCGTTGAATACCCCGCCGGTGGACTCTGCGGTCAAGTCATTCAGCGTGATGACTTTCACGCAGGCGTCCGACAGCTGGTTGGCATCGTCACCGTCATCCAGGCACGCCCAGATGTCATTGTTGCGCGCTGGCGTGTACAAGGCGCCTTCGCCGTCCTCATTGATCAGCCAGTTGCCGCTGCCCGGCTGATACGCGATGTTGTCCGGCATGCCGAAATCAAGGAAGTGGCTGATGAGAAGCTGATACTCAGGTACTGCCGTGTTGGCGGCGGCTTGCGCGAGCGTCCCATCGGTGATGCAGAACGTTTCGCCGAAGCTGTTGTCGCCGTTGGCTTCAGATTCTGGCACGTCCTGACCGGTGTTGGTGCCGCAGACCCGCACCTGGCCATCGGCCAATGCGCCCTTGTCGATATCCTGGTCTTCCGGGCGATAGCCAGCGGACAACTTGAACGTCGTCAATGCCGCGCGCAGGTTCAGCAGCAGGGCATTGTCGCTTGTACCCACGTCCACCCAGACTCCCCGGCCCACGTGATTGGCCAGTCCCGTATCTGTATTGCCGCTGTTGCGGCCAATTCGCAGTCCGTAAATGTGGCCGGAGACAAGCGGCGAGTTGGCAAGCGTCGTGATCGGCGCACCCCCGGTCCACAGGTTTGTCGGAATGAACTTGAAGTATCCGCCGCCAGCACTGGTCGAAGAGGGGCGATTCTCGTCCTGGTAGTAGACAACCCCGTTGGGCAGGACCGAAATGCCTTCGAACGCAAGCTGGCCCAGCGCTCCAAGGAGCTGTACGTGCGTCGGATTACTGGTGGCAGTGGCCGAGCCGGAGCCGGTGACCGTTACCCCAGTGGTTCCGATCGGATCAAGAATTTCGAAAACGCGGCCGTTGGTTCCGTTCTCTTCGCCAATGATGATCGTGCCCCAAGGTGTGATTTCAACCGGGTCGCAGCTGGTCAGGCCCGAAGAGATGATGTCCGACGCCGCTCCGGTCGCCAGGTTGATACGCTGCACGCCGACATTGCCGCTGCCTTGTTCATTGCAGGCAATGATGTGCGTGGGTGCTGTGTCGTTGGGCCAGAGCGCCATCATGTCGATGTTGGCCCCGAGGTTGGCAGCGGCGCTGACCACGCGCACCTTCAAGCCGGGGGCCGCAGTCGCAAGAGCGGCAGGGTTGGCTTCAGCCTGGGCCATCGTCAAGCTGACGGACGAGGACTCACGCAGCGGGGTCGCAATTCCGAATAATGGCAGGGCCTCGATCCTGGCCAGGGCATCTACTTGCTTGCCAAAATCGATATCGGCATGGTGCCCGTGCGCTGCGGCAATGCCGCTGGCGGCGGCGAGTGCGGTCGCAACTGCGGCCGTGACGAACTTGTTCATGTGGATCTCCTGAAGGGTGCCTGTGAGAACGGACGAACCTGGTAGCCAGGTAGCGCGATGCTCGGACAGGACCGTTAAGGAGATGTGAAGCTAATGTTAAGGGCGCAAGACATGCGTTCTGAAATCATTAGGAGGCCCGGGCTGCGTTCAGCTGGTACTCAAAAATGGAACCACGCATACTGATATTCACGGAGGGGAATACTGTGCGACGACTTCTGATTGCAGCCGCACTGACGGCAACGTCCTGTCCTGCCGTCCTCGCGCAGCAACAGGTCGACTACTCGAAGCTCGAGATCAGGACCACCGAACTTGGCCAGGGCCTCTACCTGCTAAACTGGCGGGGCGGCGATTCGCTTTTCCTGGTGGGTGACGACGGGGTTTTGCTTGTGGACACCTCTGTTGCGCAGATGGGAGCAAAGATAAAGGCGGCCATCGCCCGTGTGAGCACAAAGCCGATCAAGCTCGTCATCAACACCCACGCGCACGCCGACCACTTCGGTGCTAATGAGATGATGGCGCAGGGCGGGGCGGTTGTCATCGGTCACGAAGCGCTGCGTGAGAGGATGGCAAAAGGCCAATACCTTGCCACCTTCAACCAGACGATACCGCCATCGCCGCCCGCCGCGTTGCCCAAGGTCACCTACGCGGATGCGATGACTATCCACTTCGATGGAGAAACCGTCGAACTCGTCCATGCGCCCCGCGCGCATACCGACAACGACACGCTGGTGCACTTCAAACGCGCCAATGTCATTCATGCCAGCGGCACTATTGGCGGCAACGGGGGTTATCCTTTCTTCGACATGTCTTCGGGCGGCTCGCTCGTCGGGACGATCGCGGCCGAAGACAAGATGCTCTCAATGTCTGACGACAATACCCGCATAGTTGCAGACGAAGATGCCCCCGCGAGCACGGCCGACCTCAAGGCTTCACGCGATGCGCTGGTGAGCATAAAGGTGCGCGTCCAGAAACTCATCGACGAGGGCAAGAGCGAGGCGGAGGCCATTGCGGCCAAGCCCACCCAGGATCTGGACGCCCGATGGGCGCCGCGGGGAGGTTTCCTTTCAGGAGATGCCATCACACGAATGGCTTATCAGTCACTGAAGGGCATCAGCCCGCCGGCACGCCAGTAAAGGAGATCGTCATGCGCATGTTCCGTGGCACACCCTTCGCCGCAATCACTATTCTTGCTGTGGTCAGCCCTTTGCTGCTCGCGCAGCAGGCCACTTCCACGCCGTTCCAGCAGAGCGTGCTCAAGGCGTGGAGCCCGTCGATCTGGCGGTGACCTTTCGCAATTATCACAACTTCTCTGTGGCGGATCGCGCCACCGTCAATAAATCCGCGTTCGACGCACTCAAGCCCGGCGGCTACTACGGCATCGAGGACCACACTCGTCGGCACAATGAACCCACCACCCGCGAGAATGGCCGCCGCGTCGATCCGGTGCGCGTCATCAAGGAAGTCCAGGACGCCGGGTTCGTACTCGTCGATTTCAGCAATGTGTACTACCGGCCGAACGACGCTCTATCGCTCGAGGTCGGTAACCCGGCGGTGAGCGACAACACTGATCGTGTTGCGCTGTTGTTCCGCAAACCCGTTGGCTGAACTTCGCTAGCCCACGTCCCTCGACATCAAGTCCGCGAGTAACGCCTCGCCCGGAGCTTCGACTATCCGCGGCGCAAAGCTCTCTGCGTTGGCCTGATCCCACGCCGAGGCATAGGGCTCGACGGCCCGGTGTCCCGCGCGCAGCAGTTCGCCAGGCTCCAGGAAATCATGCAGGCGTGAGAACGGTTGCACGCTGGTTGGGCTGAGGCGACGCTGCAGGTGATGCGGTCGCAGCGCGCCAGGACTGCTGAGCCCCGCTGCGGCCAGCATCTGGGACAGGGCCCGCAGCGTATTGCGATGAAAGTCCCGCACCCGCACTGCTTTGTCGTCCGGCACGAGTGCGCGCTGACGTAGCGGGTCCTGCGTGGCGACGCCAGTGGGACAGCGATTCGTGTGGCAGTTTTGCGACTGAATGCACCCGACAGCAAACATGAAGCCGCGTGCCGAGTTGGCCCAGTCCGCGCCAAGCGCCAGCACGCATGCGATATCGAATGCGCTCACGATCTTGCCACTGGTACCGAGCCGGATGTGCTCGCGCAGGCCGGCGCCTATCAGTGCGTTGTGCACGAACAGCAGCCCCTCACGCATGGGCATGCCTACGTTGTCAGCAAACTCCAGTGGCGCGGCACCGGTGCCGCCCTCGGCGCCGTCGACGACGATGAAGTCCGGCGTGATGCCGGTCTCCCGCATTGCCTTGACGATAGCCATGAACTCCCATGAGTGGCCGACACAAAGCTTGAAACCCACCGGCTTGCCGCCCGACAGTTCGCGCAGGCGGGCAATGAAACGCAGCAACCCCTTGGGCGAGTCGAACGCACCGTGTCGCGATGGCGAAATACAGTCCTCGCCCATGGGCACGCCGCGCGTGGCGGCGATCTCGGCCGAGACCTTATGCGCGGGCAGGATTCCGCCGTGCCCTGGTTTCGCACCCTGACTCAGCTTGATCTCGATCATGCGCACCTGCGGTAACTGGGCGCTGGCTGCGAACTTGCGCGGATCGAAGTGACCATTGGCTTCGCGGCAACCGAAATAGCCGCTGCCGATCTCCCAGATGAGGTCGCCACCATTTTCGCGGTGATAGGGGCTGATGCTGCCTTCGCCGGTGTCGTGCGCAAAGCCGCCGTCCCGCGCCCCTTTGTTGAGCGCGCGAATCGCGTTGGCACTCAGCGCGCCGAAACTCAATGCGGAGATGTTGAAGACGGACGCTGAATAGGGCTGGGTGCAATCGGGGCCGCCGATGTGGATCCGGAATCCCGCCGGGTCCGGTTCGGCAACCGGCTGCATTGAATGCCCGATGAATTCATGACCTGCGCGGTACACATCACCGAGCGTGCCGAACGCCTTCTCGCTGGGTGCACTCTTCGCGCGCTGGTACACCAGCGACCGCTGTGCGCGGGAGAACGGCAGCTTCTCATCATCCGCCTCGAGCAGGTACTGGCGTATCTCGGGACGGATTCTCTCGAGCAGGTAGCGCAGGTGACCGACGATGGGGTAGTTGCGCAGCACCGCGCGCGGCCGCTGCAGCAGATCAGCAATGCCCAGCAGCGCCAGCGCACCGAGGGCTGCAGCCAACGCCCAGCCCCAGTAACTGCCATTGAGCCACAACAGGCTGGCTACCGTGCCGGACACACACACCAAAAACGCCATCGACCGCGATAGCAGTTCCACGGCCATCCGACTCGTTGTGCGAAAGGGACTCATCCACTGCTGTAACGGTCGCGCAGCGGCGAAGTGTAGGGCGCAGTGGGCGCGGTGATCCCGATCGTGCGGTCGATGGTCGGTTCTGTGACTTCTGTCGCACCAGATCCGGGGTGACACCACGGGAAAGTGTCCTCTCCCCGGATGTCATCACACGGATGGCCCGTCGGGCCTTTCCGCGATGGTGCTCTCCAATCTCAGTATCCGTGTAGCGGGTGACAGTGCGACGTCAGGCTCGCTGTTCAGCGCCCGACATCCGTATTTATGCCATTGCTTCAGCTCCCGCGATGCTGCTTAGTTTCCGCCTCGACACGCTGAAGTTGCTGGCTGTTCTCGAGCCGTTCGGACCAGATGCCTCCGAAACCTATCGGCTTTTCGATCTCGTTCGATGGGGAGCCTATGGCGTTGCCATTACTGACGGCCATCGCATGGCTCTGCTGCAGGGAAGGTTCTTTACGGACTACGACGGATCGCCCGTGAGCTCCGGATCTGCCGCGAACTAGTCTGCAGGCCGTAAAGCGGTAAAAAACTGAATCTGCGCATATTGGGGCCTTTTTGATCGGGTGTGCGCTTCACTGCCGGTTAAACTGCGCGACCTGATGATCGATTCGCCCACCCAAGCGCGCGAAATCCTGCAGCGCGTCTTTGGCTATGCCGAATTCCGCGGCGAGCAGGCCCAAATCGTTGCGCAGGTCGCCGGCGGCGGCAATGCCCTGGTGCTCATGCCCACCGGCGGCGGCAAGTCGCTGTGCTTCCAGGTGCCGGCGCTGCTGCGCGAGGGCGTGGCCATAGTCATTTCGCCACTGATCGCGCTGATGCAGGACCAGGTGGCGGGCCTGCAGGAAGCAGGCGTGCGCGCGGAGTTTCTCAACTCGACGCTTGATTGGTCGGCCGTGCAGAGCATTGAGCGGCGCGCACGGGCAGGGGAGCTCGACCTGCTCTATCTCGCGCCAGAGCGCGTGCTCAAGGATCGCACTCTGGCCCTGCTCGACGATCTTAAGCTGGCGCTGTTCGCCTTCGACGAGGCGCACTGCGTGTCGCAGTGGGGTCACGATTTCCGGCAGGAATACCTGCAGCTTGCCACGCTGGCCGAGCGCTATGCCGCCGTGCCGCGCATCGCCCTCACCGCCACGGCCACGCCTGCCACGCAGCGCGAGATCGTGTCGCGGCTGCACCTGACGGATGCGCGCACCTTCGTCTCCAGCTTCGATCGTCCCAACATCCGCTACCGCATCGCGGAGAAGGACAATCCGCGCAAGCAGTTGCTGCGCTACATCCGCGACGAGCATCCGGGCGCCAGTGGCATCGTTTACTGCCTGTCACGAAAATCGGTGGAAGAGACGGCGGAAATGCTGTGTGCCAACGGCATCGATGCCATCGCCTATCACGCCGGCTTCAGCGCTGCCGAGCGCGAGCAACGGCAAGATCGCTTCATCGACGAAGATGGCATCGTCATGGTGGCCACCATCGCCTTTGGCATGGGCATCGATAAACCTGATGTGCGATTCGTGGCACATCTGGATCTGCCCAAAAGCGTGGAGGGCTATTACCAGGAGACGGGGCGCGCCGGTCGCGACGGACTGCCAGCCGAGGCATGGATGGTGTACGGACTCGCCGACGTGGTGCAACAGCGGCGACTCATCGATCAGTCCGAGGCCGATGAAACCTTCAAGCGAATGTCCGGCGCCAGGCTCGATGCCATGCTGGGGTTGTGCGAGACGGTGCGCTGCCGCCGGCATTACCTGCTCGACTATTTCAACGAGGCCTCGCAGCCCTGTGGCAACTGCGACAACTGCCTGTCGCCGCCCGCACAGTTCGACGGCACCGAGGCTGCGCAGAAACTGCTGTCCTGCATCTATCGTTGCCACAAGGCCAGTGGCTTCAGCTTCGGGGCTCAGCACATCATCGACGTGCTGCGTGGTGAACGCACGGCCAAGGTGGTGGATCGAGGGCATGATTCACTGAGCACCTTCGGTGTTGGTGCCGACCTCAGCGTGGCTCAGTGGCGCGCGGTGCTGAGACAACTGGTCACGCTGCGACTAGTGGCCGTGGATTACGATGGCTACAACGTGCTGCAATTCACCGCAGGCAGTCGCGAAATATTGACAGGCGGCAAGGCGCTCATACTGCGACAGCATGTGGCTCCGGCCCCTGTCACGACCAGAGCGCGTACAGGCGCAAGGCGCATCGCGAGCCAAGGCGTGACGATGAACACTCCGGCTTCGGCGCCGGAAGAGGCCCTGTTCCAATCATTGCGCGAATGGCGGCGCGGAGTGGCGAAGGAGCACGGCGTGCCCGCCTATACCGTTTTGCACGATTCCACCCTGAGAGAACTCGCACGGCTTCGTCCACGTGATCCCGCGGCGTTGGCTGCGGTCGGCGGCATCGGCGCGACCAAGCTGGCACGTTACGGCGCTGCCATCCTGGCAATGGCATTTTTACATTGATGAAGGCGGCGGCGAGTTCTATACGCGCGGATTCCTTGCGGCGCATGACGCTGACCCTCACGTGCCTGCTATTTCCGCGGCGGCTCCCCGATCTGCTGCGTGCCGTCGGCCATGCGACCCACTTTCAGCGACTCCATCTGCGCCTTCGTTCCCGGCGGTGCGGCATAGGCGCCCACCTGATCGTGGTCGGGCGTGAATGCCTTGCCCGTCACGGGATTGGGATAGTGGAACGGAATGATGTAATAGGCCGGATAAGTCAGGTAGATCACCGAAGGCGGCAGGTCCGGCGCCGGCTCGAACTTGTCGGGCCAGGTGTTGTTGAGTGCGTTCTTGCCCCAGCCATCCCAGCTTGAATACATGGTGAATGGGCCAGTTAGGCGGCTCTCCTTCCAGACCCCGTTTTCCTTGCGGTATTCATTTTCATACAGCGGCAGGCCCCAGCCTCCCGAACTCATGACGTAAGCGCGGGAGCGTATCCAGCCCGTCTTGCCGTCCGCAGAGACGTCGGGGATCGACTGGAACTGCATGTGGTTGGCCAGCGAGTTTTCCTTGGCGCCATCCTTGCCGAAGGCGGTCTGCATATATTCCAGCACGCGCTTCTTGCCCAGGAACAGGCCTTTCCCGCCGATCTCTAGCGTGGCGTCCTCGGTGAATAATTCGGACAACTGCGTCCACTGACTTTTGTCGACGAAATAACCATAGGCGCGCTGCAGCCGTTCGATGGCGTTCATGTCTTCCAGCCGTGTGATGCGCGCATCCAGCGCAGCCAGCTTTTCGTTCACGGATTGCGCAATAGCAGGTGTGGCGACTACGGCCAGCAGTGTGGCCCAGAGGATGTTGCGGTTCATCGTACGGCTCCCGTTACGCTGTCGGCGGCCTGCGGCAGGTTGTCCAGTGGTTTGCCGGTCACCGGATGCGGATAGCTGAAGGGCGGAACATACTGACCTGGCAAGGTGCGGTACACGACAGTGGGTGGGCGATCAGGGGGGAATACGGCGCTCGGCCCCTTCATGGGCAGCAGCGACCGCGCCCAGCCACGGTCGTAGTCGGTAAACGCCGTGGGATAGAAGTGCAGGTTGGCGAGCTTCCACACGCCGCCTTCCTTCACGTATTCATTCTCGTAGATGCCCACTCCCCAGATGCCGTTCTGGCCAAGCTCTGCCAGCTGCACGGGTCCCTGGAAGCGGCCTTTGGCCGTCATGCCATTGGCCGCAACGGTGATGATGGCCTGCAGCATCATGTGGTTGTTGAGATGGCCGCGACTCAATCCTTCCGGGCCGAATAGCAACAGTGCCTTGCGGATGCGCTCCTGGCCCACGTACACGCCACTCTGGCCATACTCGAACACTCCTTTGGGCGCGAACAGGCTGGCAGCCTCACTCCACAGGCCCTTGTCGAAATAGAACCCGAACATGGCTTGCAGGTTCTCGACAGCATCCTGGTCTTCAAGGCGTGCGACGCGTTCCTGATAGGGCGCTAGGGGCGCGCTGAAAGTTGTCCTGGCTACGCGCGCCAGCTTGCCGGTTACCGGGTTTGGCGCCTGGAACGGCGGCACCTGCGTATCAGGAAATGGCGCATACGTCGCGCTCGAAGCCCGATCCGGGGCGAAGTCCTTCGAAGCCTGGCTTTGGGTAAGGCCTTCGCCGGGCTTCAGTCGCGCCCAGCCTTTTTCATAGGGCACCACGAAGTTAACGTACAGGTGCAGTGTCTTGATCTTCCACACGCCCTGTTCTTTGACATAGGCGTTCTCGTAAATGCCATCACGCCATTCGGCGTGCTTTTTGTATTGACCCAGCATGCCCTGATCGCGCCATCGCGCGGTGGCACTGCGACCATCGGCGGCGATGGACACCGCTGGCTGCAGGGTGATCCATTCGTTGAGCTGACCGTAGATCAGCCCCTCCTGGTTGCCGTGCAGGCGCTTGAGGTATTCACGAATGCGTGCCTTGCCGATATAGACGCCGTCGAGGCCAATCTCGACAGTACCGCTGTCGGAGAAGAGGTCGGCGGCGTCGCCCCACAACCCGCGATCGACGTAATAGCCGAAGGCGCGCTGCAGTTTCTTGACGGCGCGCGTGCCCTCGAGTTTTTCGACACGGGCTGTCAGTACATCAAGCTGGCCCCCAACGTCCTGCGCATGTGCCGCCCCGATACCTAGCAAAGCACTGGCAATCCCGATGATGAGCAATCGTTTCACTGGCGCCCCCTGATTTCTTGTCGATCTTTGAGGGGCCTTGAAAGAGGCTCGCCTCTGGGTTGAGCCTAGCATGTGTTTGGAACCCTGTGAGAAGGCTCCTAAATACGCCACGTGCGCACGGATAGCGACACGCTGGTGCGCTGTTGTTCCGCAAGCCAGCTTAGTCAGTTGATCTTCGGCCCCGGGTTGTGCGGCGGTCTTTCGCGCCCGCCCAGGGGATGGACGGCGTCCAGGGTTGATCGCTTTCGCGGCGTAGTTCGCTGCGGCGATCTTCGTGGTGCCGATATCGGCATTTGCAGGTCTCAGGACGATCGCATCCTGGGACCGGCATGACCGGCGGTTTTCCGCTGGATAGGTATCGTGTACCCGTCAGCAGCTTGGCTGCATCGCAAGCTTTACTGGTGGGTACAATCTCCACCGCATGAAATGCGTTGAGTGCCTTGACCATAAACGCATGATTAAGGCCGAGGTCTGGACGGGCAATCCTGAAAGGTAGTTTCGACGCGTAGGAAAACATAACCTTCAGCCCATGGCGTAGGCTTTTTCCTGCACAGTCATGCGGGTATGCACCGTATTTATTGGCGGCATGCCCGATATCTATTTTCCTACGCACCAAAGCCGTGCCTACACTGTCGCACGGCGCCTTTCGGTCGCCACTACGTGGACTAGACGCATGGCGCAAGAGCGTGGCCAATCGCTGGGTGCTGAGCAGGAGGTGCCGGTACTGATCATCGGTGGCAGCCTGGTCGGGCTATCCACGTCGATGTTCCTGGGGTTGCACTGCATCCCCTGTCTCTCGGTGGAGAAGCACCGGGGCACGGCAATTCACCCGCGCGCAGGTTATTTCCAGCTACGCACGCTGGAGCTGATGCGCATCGCTGGCATCGAGGATCGGGTCATTTCGGCCGCGCATGCCCTCTACGATCCCAACGGTGGCTTCGTTGCAGTCGAGACGCTCGTCGGCCGCGAGATCACAAGTTACATGCCAGACATCAACCAGGGCATCGAGGACGTGAGCCCGGCGCGTCGTCTGTTCATGCCGCAACAGGTGCTGGAGCCACTCATCAAGGACCGCGCAATCGAGTTGGGATCCCGGCTCGAGTATTCGACAGAGCTCATCTCATTCGAGCAGGACGCGACGGGTATAACAGCCCGCGTTCGTCACTTGGATACGCAGCGGGAATCCCGTATCCGTGCCCGTTACCTCGTGGCCTGCGATGGCAACCGCAGCCCGGTGCGCGAGGCACTTGGAATAGCCATGCCAGGTCATCCGGTGATGTCGAACAGCATCACGATCTATTTTCGCGCCGACTGCTCGCGCGCACTTCGCGGCCGCAATCTGGGCGTCATCTATGTGAACAGCGCGCAGTTGCGCGGCTTCTTCCGGCTGGAGAAGACGGGACAGGGCGGCTTCCTGGTGATTTTTACGGTCGGTGACATCAGCGACCCGGCGGCGCGCAACGCTGCGAGTGACTTGTCGGTCGAACGGGCAACGCAGTACGTACGGGAGGCCGTGGGCGAGCCGGACCTGGCCGTGCAGGTGGAGGACGTGGCGAGCTGGGTCGCTGTGTCGCGTGCGGCCGAGCGCTACCAGCAGGACCGCGTCTTCATCGCCGGCGACGCCGCGCACCACATGCCGCCCACCGGCGGCTTCAACGGCAATACCGGCATACAGGATGCACACAACCTCGCATGGAAGCTCGCCTGCGTGATTCGCGGCGAGGCGGGTCCGGCGTTGCTCGATACCTATGACAAGGAGCGTCAACCCGTTGGTGTGCTCGCGATGGAGCAGGCCTACCAGCGCTACGTCACGCGTTCGGATCCCGACTTGGGAACAACAGGCGTGCAGAAGGCTGTGCCTGACATGCATGTCGAGTACAACCGCTATCGCTCGCCGGCCGTAGTGCACGATGCGGCATACCGGGACGACGGGGCCGCCGATATCGATCCGCGCCGTTCGCTGGCGCTACCGGGCACACGGGCGCCACACCTGGAACTGCGTCGCGACGGCCAGCTCATTTCGTCGCTCGACCTGTACGGCCGAGGCTTTGTGCTGATGGCCAGTGCGGAGGGCGCGAACTGGACTGGCGCAGCGGCACAGACTACGGCCTCGTTGCATGTGCCGATCACGGTGCACATCGTGGGCCGTCCGGGAACGGCGGGCGCCTTGCTCGATCTGCCGCCGCATCGGCGCACGGCCGGCACGCTGTTCTCACGCGCCTTCCCGGAAGCCCACGGTATCAGTCCTTCAGGCGCAGTGCTGGTGCGGCCCGACGGCTATGTCGGCTGGCGAGCTGCGCAGCACACACCCGATGCCGCCGCCGGGCTTGCCGCGGCGCTGCGCCAGATCCTGAGTCGTTGACCGGAGAACTACCTTGCCCACGCGGATACAGGTCGTCTTTTACAGCATGTACGGACACATCCATCGCATGGCCGAGGAGATTGCCGCCGGTGCCCGCGAGATCGAAGACACGCAAGTGACGCTGCTCCAGGTGCCCGAGCTGGTGCCCGACGATGTGCTGCTGCTCAGCGGGGCGCGCGAAACCCGCAAGGCATTCGCGCATGTGCCATACGCGGAACCCGCGAAGCTTGGGAACGCGGACGCCATCATCTTCGGCACGCCCACACGCTTCGGCAACATGTGCGCGCAAATGCGCAACTTCCTCGACCAGACCGGTTCGCTATGGGCCACCGGCGGCTTGGTGGGCAAGGTCGGCAGCGTGTTCACCAGCACGGCTTCGCAACATGGTGGGCAGGAGACCACGATCACCAGCTTCCACACCACGCTGCTTCACCACGGCATGGTGGTTGTCGGTGTGCCATACATCGAGCAGCGACTGGTCGAGATGGACGAGGTATCTGGCGGCACGCCCTACGGCGCGTCCACGGTCACGCGAGGCGACGGCACCCGCCAGCCCAGCGCCAATGAGCTGGCCATCGCCCGCTTCCAGGGCATGCACGTCGCGGATATCGCGCGGCGGCTCAGCCGGCCGCTCTGA
>JBDTPN010000050.1:0-13388 GCA_039932715.1 Pseudomonadota bacterium
CGACGGTTCTGCGCCTTGCCTTCAGGCGTTGCATTGTCCGCAACGGGCTGCGATTCGCCTGCACCGGATGCCATGATCCGCCCGGGCGCGACGCCCTTGGATTCCAGGTATGCCGCTACTGCCTTGGCCCGACGCTCGGATAGCGCCTGGTTGTAGGCGTCGCTACCAACATTGTCAGTGTGACCCACAATCGTTCCGGAGACGAAGCCAAGGTTAGCCAGGTTGACAGCGGTGCGATCCAGATCGACCTTGTCGCCTTCGGTGATCACATCCGAATTGTTGCTGAAATGCACCATTACCGTGACGTCGCAGGAGCAGCCGTTGGCGCCAACGCGCTCACCCTTGGGCGTGTTGAGGCAACGATCCTGCGAGTCGGGAACGCCATCCGCATCCGAGTCAATCACCGGCGGCGGCGGGGGGGGAGCCTGGACCACTGGCGGCGGCGGCGGGGGAGGCGGGGGCGCGATGGCAGCGACCACCGGAGCACGACCACCCCAGGCGTACTGCACGCCTATTGCAAATACCGGCTCGAAATTGACAGTGCTGACGACGTAGCGCAGCGACGCATCGGCCTTCAGTTGTACTTTGCCGCCGTCGCTGAAGGTATGGATGTCGCCGAGAAGGCCAACGCCAAACTTGAAGAAGAATTGGTCATCAATCTTGTTATTGCCATGTTCAATGATGTAGCCAGGGCCCATGGTCAGGTACGGACTGATGTTCGAATCGCGGTTGTATACGCGGTCAAAGTCGAGCTCGAGTCCATCCATCTGCACTTCGACGTTGCTATGAGGAACGCGGGATTTGTGCCTGGTGTTGAAATAGGCCAGGTCCCAGTCCCACTTGTCGTTGATGACAGTGCCAATCCAGGCATTGTAGCCGCCACCGTCATCGAGTCGCCGGTCACTGTCCGGCAATAGCCACAGACCGCCTGCGCCAATTTTCACTGCGCCCGGGTCTTCCCCGCCAGCCATGGCCGCACTTGCTCCGGTGAGCAAAGCGGTCATGGTAGCCAGCGCTACGAGCGATTTCCTGAGAGACCTTTTCTTCATGATGAATTCCTTGTGCAGTCCAGTTCGGGTTCCCATTTCAGTTAAGGGAATGACTTATATGCTACTGGCAATAGTGCGGGAACACCAAGCTCAAACTCGATTCGTTGTATTGGCGCGACAGAGCTGCCAAGTTTACTGCCGGCTTCCCAATGCCTGGAACAGCACTCGATCCCCGACGGTGATCCCCCGACGATCGGATTCACCAGCCAGAATTTCCAGCACTGCGGCCACTTCCCCGGGAGAAGTAATAAGCGCCGTGGAAAGGGGGACGGTGTTGCGGGCAATGCCGATTATCCGGCCGGTCGGATCCAGGAACACCATATCCAGGCCCAGGTAGGTGTTCTTCATCCACATGGTCATGGGCCTGGGTGCACCGAGCAGGAACAACATGCCCTGATTTGGTGCCAGTTGCCGGACCCACATGAGGCCTTGCTCATGCTGGGCGGATGTGGTGGCCACCCATACCTGGAACAGGTCGCGTCCCTCACTGCGCTGGATGACAAGGCTGTCGCGCGGAAACTCCTTTAGCTGCGCCGGTATCGCAGAGTCCCCGGTAACGGGCAGCTCTCGGGTGTCAGCTCCCACACCGCTGGCGCATAGGAACGCCAATGCCAATGCCATTGCCTGCAGCGCGCGTCTCATGGGTCTTCTCCGGAATTGATCTGGCTGGTGAAATCAAAGGTGGACACCAGCACGCGCTGCAAGCCCTGCAGGTCTGAAGCCGGTCCGGTGCAGTAGCCGCGGACGTGCACGCGTTGCCGTGCCGCGCGTGGTGCGCCTGGTGCGCCACTGCCCTGTGAAGCCCGGGCCAGCAGGGGCGTCACTTCAATCTGTTCAACGGCGCATTTGTTGTCACCGCGCGTTGCGAACAGCTGTTGCTGTCCTTCGAGGATGACTGTGAGGTTGGTGGGCAGGGCCTGGGCGACGCCCGCCGCCATGTCTTTCATGGAAATGCCGAATACGAAGCGCAGCAGCAATGGCTGTTGAGAAGGCTTGCCTCCAGCAGTGACTGTCAGCGGACCGGCCAGTGTGACGCGAATGCCTTTGCGGTCCGGGCGCATGCTTCCCTCGCAGCTCATCTGGTCGTTGGTCCAGTTGATGTCCGCGTCAATGGCACCGCGCACCCGTGCCTGCAATGCGCCGTCGCCTGATGCCAGGCACGACATTGCCGCAGGGGCGGCCGCGGCGCAAATCGCCAACGGAATTGCAAGCGCCGTGCACAGGATCATTCCGAAGGCGCCAACCAGGTGCATGCGAATGGTCATCCGCACAGTTTACTATCCAACAATGCAACTCATCGAAGTCTCGCCCGTTATTCCCGCGGCGCTCACGCGTCTTCCCGAGCTCGCGGCCAATCTTTCATACAGCTGGCATCGTCCCACCCGCGCCCTGTTCGAGGACCTCGACCAGACGCTGTGGCGCCAGACCCATTCCAGTCCGCGACTGATGCTGCGCTGTGTGAGCCAGGCCGCGCTGGACCAGGCGGCCCAGGATCCAACCTACCTGCGCCGCTATGCAGAAGCGCTGGCCGAGTACGATCGCTACCAGTCGCAGGAAGCCGAACAGTCGGGTCAGCCACTGATCGCCTACTTCTGTGCCGAGTTCGGCATCCACGAGAGCCTGCCCATCTATTCCGGCGGCCTGGGCATCCTTGCCGGCGATCACTGCAAGGCCGCCAGTGACGAGCAGCTCAATTTCATTGCCGTGGGCCTGTTGTACCGGCAGGGTTACTTCACACAGTCCGTCGACAGTGACGGCGTGCAGTTGGCCGGGTACCGCGACAATGATCCGCGCGACCTGCCGCTTGAACCGGTGTTCGACGAAAAGGGTGAGTGGCTCACGGTGCGCGTGCCGTTAGCGGAAAGGGAAGTGCAGGCGCGCCTGTGGCGTGCGCAGGTGGGGCATGTAAGCGTGTACCTGCTCGACACCAATACCGCTGCCAACGACGAGGCTGATCGCGACATCACCTTCCGCCTTTACGGCGGCGATGAGTCAATCCGCATCAAGCAGGAAATGGTGCTGGGCATTGGTGGCGTGCGTGCGCTGCGGGCCATGGGACTGGCGCCGGCTGTCTGGCACATGAATGAAGGACACGCCGCATTCCTGACGCTGGAGTTGCTGCGCGAGCAGCTTGGCCTGGGACGTAGCTTCGAGGCAGGGCTGGAAGCCATCGCAGGGCAGAGTGTTTTCACTACGCACACGCCGGTGGCCGCGGGTCACGATGCATTCCATGACCATCTGTTCATTGCGCATTTTGGCGCCATGGCCCGGTCGATGGGGGTGACCGTCGACAAGTTGCTGGAGCTGGGACGCGCGCCCGGGGTCAACGGCTGGTTCAACATGACGCGACTGGCGCTCAACGGCGCGCGCCGCATCAATGGCGTCAGCCGCATCCACGGTGGCGTATCTTCGCAGCTATGCGCCAATTTCTGGCCGGAGATTGCGCCGGCGGAAAATCCCATCGGCTATGTGACCAATGGCGTGCATGTGCCCACGTTCCTGTCGTCGGTGTGGGCCAACTACCTGGATGAGCGCCTGCCGCAGTGGCTCGACCGTCTCAGCGACACGCAGTACTGGAGCGACGTGGATCAATTGCCGGATGCCGCATTCTGGGCCGCCGCGCAGGACGTCAAGGCGCGCATGCTCAGCGGCGTACGCGCGCGATTGGAACAGGAATATCGGCGCAAGCGCCTGGGGTCGGTCCAGCTGCGGCACATCACGCGGTTCATAGATCCGGAAAATCCCAATGTGCTGACCATAGGATTCGCACGGCGCTTCGCCACCTACAAACGCGCCGCGCTGATCATGCGCGACCGCCAGCGACTGCAGCGCCTGGTGTCGGATCCGGAGCGGCCGGTGCTGTTCCTGTTTGCCGGCAAGGCACATCCGGCGGATCTGCCAGGGCAGCAGGTGCTGCGCGAGATCAAGCAGCTGAGCCTCACGCCCGAGTTCGCCGGTCGTGTGGTGTTCCTCGAGGACTACGACATCCAGCTGGCGCGCTGGCTGGTGACGGGCGTGGACGTGTGGCTCAACAATCCGATTTCGCCACTGGAAGCCAGTGGTACTTCCGGGATCAAGGCAGCGGTCAACGGTCGACTCAACCTCTCGATTCTCGACGGCTGGTGGGCAGAGGCCTTCGACGGCGAAAACGGCTGGGGTATTCCCGGCGCAGATGTGGTCGACGAGCAGCGCCGTGACGACCTGGACGGTGCAGCCGTGCTCGACGCCATCGAGGAAGAAGTCGCACCGCTTTATTACGCGCGCAATGCGGGAGGTTATTCGCCCGGTTGGGTGCAGAAGTCGAAGCACGCCATGGCTACCGTCATTCCGCGGTTCAACATGCGCCGCACGGTGCGTGATTACGTTGCGGGCATGTACCTGCCGGCGGCGCGCCAGGGCGTGCTGCTGCAGGCCGACAATGCATCAGGTGCCACGAGGCTGGCAGCGTGGAAGCAGCGCGTACGCGAATGCTGGGCCGGAGTACGCATATTGTCGCTGGGCGAGCAAACCCGTGGCGCTGCACCGGACTCGCCCCTGCGCATGACTGTCAGCGTCGACCTGGGTGGGCTGAGTGCTGCGGACCTGCGCGTGGAGTTCAAGGCGCGCCGGCTGCTGCCCGATGCGAAATTCGATCTGGCGCCGCTCAATTCATTTGGTCACGGCATTCCCGAGGGCCAGTGGCGCGCGGAATTTACATCCGCCGGGGAGAAAGCGGCCGATGGTGGAACTGTGTATTCGGTATCGGCAGTGCCGCCTGCCACGGGCCAATACCAGCTCGAGGTCCGCGTATATCCCTGGCATCCACTGCTGAGCCACCCGCTGGAAATGGGGCTCATGAAGTCGCTCTGACCAGTATCAGTCCCGCCAGCGGCGGCAGGTCCAGCACAATTGAGCAGGGCTGGCCGTGCAGCGGCTGGGCCGTGGCCACCACGTCGATGTTGCCGAGGTTGGCGCCGCCGTAATAATCTGAATCCGAATTGAGCAGCACGTGATAGCGGCCGCTCTCGGGTACGCCGATGGCATAGGCATTGCGCGGCTCGGGCGTGAAGTTGAGCACCACCACCAGGGTCTGGCCGTCGGCGCGCCGCAGGTATGAGAGCGTCGAATGCTGGTGATCGTTGCAGTCGATCCATTCGAACCCGGACGGTTCGAACTCGTGGCGGTGCAGTGCCGGTTGGCCTGTGTACAAATGATTGAGGTCGGTCACCAGCTGCTGCATGCCGCGATGGCCAATGTGTTCCAGCAGGAACCAGGGCAGCGCCACGTGGAAATCCCACTCCCAGGGATGTGCGAACTCCCCGCCCATGAACAGCAGCTTCTTGCCGGGTATGGTCCACATGTAGGTGAAAAGCAGGCGCAGGTTGGCCAGCTGTTGCCAACGGTCCCCGGGCATGCGCCCCAGCAGCGAGTGCTTGAGATGCACCACCTCATCATGGGAAAGGGGCAGGATGAAGTTCTCGGTGTAGGCATACATCATGCCGAAGGTCAGCTGGTTCTGGTGATGGCGACGATAGATCGGGTCGCGTTTGAGATAACCCAGCGTGTCGTGCATCCACCCCATGTTCCACTTCATCGAGAAGCCCAGGCCACCGCTGCTGACCGGTCGGCTGACCTGCGGCCAGTCCGTGGATTCCTCGGCCATGATCACGGTGCCGGGGGAGCGCGCATGGGTGATTGAGTTGAGTTCGCGCAGAAAGCTGACGGCCTCGAGGTTTTCGCGTCCACCGTGGACATTGGGCACGAAGTTGGTGCCGCGCGCGAAGTCCAGGTAAAGCATGGAGGCCACGGCATCCACGCGCAGGCCGTCGAAATGGAATTCCTCGAGCCAGAAGCAGGCGCTGGACAGCAGGAAGCTGCGCACCTCGTGGCGATCATAATTGAAGATGTAAGTGCCCCAGTCCTGGTGCTCACCCTTGCGCGGGTCGGCGTATTCATACAGCGCCGTGCCATCGAAGCGCGCCAGGGCATGCGCATCGCGCGGGAAGTGCGCCGGCACCCAGTCCAGCAGCACTCCGATGCCCGCCTGGTGGCACTGGTCGATGAAGAATTTGAGGTCCTCTGCCGGGCCGAAGCGACTGGTGGGCGCGAAATAGCCGGTGGTCTGGTAGCCCCAGGAATCATCCAGGGGATGTTCGGTCACCGGCAGCAGCTCTATATGTGTAAAACCCAGTCGCTGCACATAGGGGATCAGCTGCTGGGCCAGTTCGCGATAGCTGAGGAAGCCGCCATCTGCATGCCGCTGCCAGGAGCCGGCGTGGACTTCATAGATGGACATGGCCGCGTGCAACCAGTCGTATTGCGGACGTTGCTGCATCCAGCTTGCGTCCCCCCACTGGTGCGCGGCTTCATCCACGACAATGGCGGCCGTGGCGGGGCGCATTTCCATCTGCCGCGCGTAGGGATCGGTCTTGAGCACCACTTCCCGGGTAACGCGGCTGCGGATCTCGTATTTGTAGATCGCGCCCACGGCCAGCCCGGGAATGAAGATTTCCCACACGCCACTGCTGCCCACCACGCGCATCGGCAGCCGACGTCCGTCCCAGTCGCAGAAGGCCCCCACCAGGCTGACCCGCTCGGCGTTGGGCGCCCATACGGCAAAGCGCACGCCGGCCACGTCATCAAACACTGCCGCATGCGCGCCCAGCATGCGCCAGGCTTCCACGTGCCCACCGGAACTGAACAGTTTGAGATCAGCCTCGCTCAATGTTGGTGCAAAACCATAAGGATCGACACGCTGGTGATCCACGCCCTGATCGTCGGTCCAGTGCACGGTGGCATGGAGTGGCACAGCTGCGGGCTGCAGCCTGGCTTCAAAGAAATCTGTTCGGGCGCGCCGTTTCAGCACCGTGCCATCGCCAAGTCGCGCGCTGCGGGTGGCAGGTGAATAAAATCGGAACAGGGTGGCAGCGCCACTGTCATGACTCCCGAGCACAGTATGGGGATCATGATGACGCCCGTCGGCAATACGTTGCAGCTCAGGATCCATGTATACGCCTGCGAGACCTGTGTTAAATATAGCGTGCATGGCTAAGGTTTCACGCACATCCTCTGGCCGATACGTCAGCCGCCTCACCGGCGGCACCCTGGCCATGATCATGGCAGGTGGCAGGGGTGAGCGCCTGCGTGGTTTGACAGAGAACCGCTGCAAGCCGGCCACGCCCTTCGGCGGCAAGTTCCGCATCGTCGACTTCGTGCTGTCCAACTGCGTGAATTCGGGCATTCGCAAGATCTGCCTGATGACGCAATACAAGGGCCAGTCACTTATTCAGCACGTGCAGCGCGGCTGGAGCTACCTGCGCGGCGAGTTCGGCGAGTTCATCGACGTAGTGCCGGCGCAGCAGCAGGTTGGCAAATACTGGTATCGCGGTACGGCCGATTGCGTGTTCCAGAACCTGGATTACGTGCGCCAGCATCACCCCAAGCACGTGCTGGTGCTGGCCGGTGACCACATCTACAAGATGGATTACGGCCCGATGATCGCCTACCACGTGGAAAAGGGCGCCGACATCACTGTGGGCGTGGTGGAGGTGTCGCTGGAGGAGGCACGCGAATTCGGAGTGCTGTCGGTGACCGAATGGAACCGGGTGACGCGCTTTGCCGAGAAGCCGGCGCAGCCTGAGCACATGCCGGGTCGCACCGATGTCGCACTGGCATCCATGGGCATCTACGTATTCAACGCGCAACTGCTCGAGAAACTACTGATCGAGGATGCTGCTGACGAAATCTCAAGTCACGACTTTGGCAAGAACGTCATCCCCAAGGCCATCGAGTCGATGGAAGTGTTCGCCTACCCGTTTCGCAATGTGCGCACCCGCGCGCAGAACTACTGGCGCGACGTTGGCACGGTGGATGCATTTTATGAAGCTAACCTTGAATTGGTGCACGTGTCGCCGGAGCTCAATGTATATGACGAGGAATGGCCGATCTGGACTTACCAGGTGCAGAACCCGCCGGCCAAGTTCGTTCTCGAGGACGCCGGCCGCGTGGGCATGGCGGTGAACTCGCTGGTGTCGGGTGGCTCGATCATCTCCGGTGCCGTGGTGCGCGAATCGCTGCTGTTCTCATCAGTGCGCGTTGACGAGCATTCGCTGATCGAGCGCTCGGTGATCATGCCCGGCGTGCACATCGGGCGGGGTTGCACGGTGCGCAACGCGATTATAGATGAGCATTGCGATATTCCGGACGGTATGCAGATTGGGGTCGACTTGCAGCGCGATCGCGAACGCTTCGATGTCACTCCCAAGGGGATCGTGCTGGTCACCCCTGGCGCGCTGCACGCGGCGGCCAGCGTCGTGCACGCCAACCCCGTGCAGGGATGAGTGATCGTCCGCTTCCAGTAACCCTGTTCTGGCACATGCACCAGCCGCCGTATCGTGACGCCCTGTCCGGGCGCTACGTGCTGCCCTGGACTTACCTGCACGCCATCAAGGATTACACCGATATGGCCTGGCACCTCGAGGCGCAGCCTGGCGCCAAGGCGGTGGTCAATTTCACGCCGGTGCTCATCGGCCAGATAGAAGACCTGGATCGCAGCGTGCGCGCACACCTGCAAGAAGGCGTGCCGCTGCCCGATGCCTTGCTGGCCACACTGGGTCATGCCCCTCTGCCTGTGGACACCGAGGGTCGACTGGGAATATTGCGTGCCTGCCTGCGCGCCGATCGTGAGAACCTGATCGGCCGGTTTGCGTCCCTGGCCAGGCTGGCCGACCTCGCCACCGCGGTGAATACACCGGACCTGGTGCAATACGTTTCGGACCAGATGCTGTACGACCTTTCGGTGTGGTACCACATCGCATGGATGGGCGAATCCGTGCGTCGCGAAGATCCGCGCATCGCGGCTCTGGTGGCCAAGGAGCGCAGCTTCGATGCCGCAGATCGCCTGTCGCTGCTGCAGCTGATTGGCGAATTGCTGGCCAGTGTGTTGCCGCGCTTTCGCAAGCTGTCCGATTCCGGACGCTGTGAGCTGGCTGTGTCCCCGTACAGTCATCCCATACTGCCGCTGTTGCTGGATTTCGCCAGCGCCAAGGACGGCGAACCCGCCGCGCCAGGGCCGCGTCACGCCAGCTATCCCGGCGGCGCCGAGCGCGTGGCCTGGCACCTGCAGCAGGCGGTGCAGTTCCACGAGCGCGTGTTTGGTCGCGCGCCGCGCGGCTGCTGGCCGTCGGAGGGTGCGATCAGCGAGCCGGCCATCCGCGCCATTGAAGCGGCGGGATTCGACTGGCTGGCCACCAGCGTGGCCGTGCTGCGCCCATCTCTGGCGCTATCAGGCATTGCCGTTCCCTCGGACAACAATGCAGCGGAGCGTCTGCTCAATCGCGCGTTCCGGATACCCGGCAGCAACCTCGACTGCTTCTTCCGCCACGACGCCATCTCCGATCTCATCGGCTTTACCTATTCAGGCTGGCATGGCGATGATGCGGTCGCGAATTTCGTGCACGAACTCGAGCGCACCGAGGAAATCACCCGCGATCAACCCGGACGTACGCTGCTGGTGGCGCTCGATGGTGAAAACGCCTGGGAGTACTACCCCTTCAACGGGTTCTATTTCCTCAGCGCGTTATATAAAGCGCTGGCTGAACATCCGCGCCTCAAATTGATGACGCTGTCGGAAGTGGTGGACGACATGGATGCCCAGGGCGTGCAGCCCGCGCCATTGCCACGCGTACGCGCCGGCAGCTGGGTGTATGGAACGATGTCCACGTGGATGGGCGCTGCAGACAAGAACGCCGGATGGGATCTGCTGTGCGACGCCAAGCAGGCATTCGATGCAGCGGTGGCCGGTGGGCACCTTACTGACAGTGAGCTGTACCGCGCGCGCGAACAGCTGGCTGCCTGCGAGGCCTCGGACTGGTTCTGGTGGTTCGGCGACTACAATCCGGCCGCAGCGGTGCGCGATTTCGACGAACTGTTTCGCCACCAGCTGGCCAGCCTCTATCGTTCACTGCACCTGGAGCCGCCGGTGACGCTGCAGCGCAGCATCAGTGCAGGCCATGGCGCGCCCGAATCCGGCGGCGTGATGCGTCGTTCATGATGGAGCGCGTGCTGTCACGCAGGAGATCGGCCGTGCTGCTGCCGGTGTCTTCACTGCTGCAGCCCGGTCGTGGCGCGCTGGGTGATCCGGCGCGGCGCTTCATCGACTGGCTGTCCACGGCAGGTTTCTCCGTGTGGCAGGTGCTGCCGCTGGTGCCAGTGGATCAAAACGGTTCGCCTTACTGGGCACGTTCCGATCGCGCCGGCAATCCGGCGTTCCTCGATGGCCATGCGCATGACCCCGGCACCGAAGGGGACTTCGAGGATTTCCGCGCAGCGGCGCGCTGGCTGCGCGATTACGCGCTGTTTGAGGCATTGGGCCAGGAACAGCAGGGGCAGCCGTGGTGGCTATGGCCCGAGCCATTGCGTAATCGTGACCCGGACGCACTGGCCCGCGCCGAGCAACGCCTGGCCCCCACTATCGATGCGCTGGCGCGCCAGCAGTGGCGCTTTGACGCACAGTGGCGCGCGCTGCGCATCCATGCCGCCGCGCGCAATGTGCGCATATTCGGTGACCTTCCGATCTACGTCGCACCCAATTCAGTTGCCACGTGGACGGCGCGCGAACAGTTCCTGCTCAAGGACACCGGTGAAGTCGCGGAGGTTTCCGGCGTGCCGCCGGATTACTTTTCCGCAGATGGCCAGTTGTGGGGCAATCCACTGTATGACTGGGAGCGGCAGCGCCGCGATGGCTTTGCGTTCTGGCTGCATCGACTGGCGCTGCAGGCGGATCGCTTCGACCTGCTGCGCATAGATCACTTTCGTGCACTGGCCGCTTACTGGGCGGTGCCTGCCGGGGCCGCGACGGCGCGCGTGGGGCAGTGGCGCCAGGCGCCCGGACACGAACTGCTGCAACAGGTGATCCGCGAACTGCCGCAACTGGAGCTGGTGGCTGAAGACCTCGGCGTGATCACTCCCGACGTGACGGCATTGCGCCATGCGTTTGCAATGCCCGGCATGCGTGTGTTGCAGTTCGGCTTCGATGGCGATCCGGGCAATCCGCACCTGCCGCACCAGCACGAAGTGGATTCGGTGATTTACACCGGCACGCATGACAACGACACCACGCATGGCTGGTACGAAAGCCTCACGCTGTTCGCCCGCGATCTGGTGCGTCGCTACCTGGGCCGCGCGGACAGCGAAGTGGTCGACGCGTTGCGACGCAGTGCACTGGCCTCGGTGGGCAAGCTGGCCGTGCTGCCGGCCCAGGACCTGCTCGACCTGGGAAGCGCTGCGCGCCTCAATCGCCCGGGCACGGTGTCCGGAAACTGGGGCTGGCGCCTGCCACAGGAGGCGCTGACGCAGGCGCTGGCCTTGCGGTATCGTGACCTCAACCAGCTCTATAACCGGGGAACGTGATGCGCTACGTTCGAATGTTTGCCGCAGCGGCGCTGTGCCTGCTGGGCGCCTGCAGTTCTATCTTGCCCAAGCTCGAGCCGCCGCAGCTGCAGGTGATCAAGGTCGATGTACTCAAGAGCGACCTGCTGCAGCAGGAGCTGCGAGTGCGCATGCGCGTGGACAATCCCAATGATCGGGTGCTCCCGGTGCGCGGCATCACCTATGAAATGGAAGTGGCCGGCGAACCTTTTGCGCATGGTGAGTCGGACAAGAATTTCGAGGTGCCGGCGCTTGGGTCCACGGAGTTCGATGTCAGTGTGACGGCCAATGCTGCCGGTGCCTTGCTCAAGCTGGTCTCCAAAGGCGGCAAGCTGGACGCGGTGGAATACCGGATGGTGGGCAAGGTCGAGCTGGCGTCGGGACTGATACGCAGCGTCCCATTCGAAAAGAAGGGCATCTTCAAGCTGCGATGATTTTCTCGTACAGCGCGACGTATTCGCGCACCTGTTTTTCCCACGAGAAATCCATGGCCATGGCGTTCTGCACCAGGCGTTGCCATAGGCCGGGTTGGGCATACCATTGAAGCGCGGTGCTGACCGCCCAGGTCAGCCCGGCCGCGTCATAGTCATTGAAGACAATGCCCGTGCCCTGTCGTGATTCGGGGTTGAAGTGCTGCACGGAGTCAGCAAGGCCGCCGGTGTTGCGCACGATGGGAATGGTTCCATAGCGCAGGCTGTACATCTGGTTGAGGCCGCAGGGTTCATATTGGGATGGCATCAGGAACATGTCGCTGGCGGCCTCGATCCAGTGCGCCTGTTTCTCGCTATAGCCACTGCGAAACGCTACCCGCGTCGGGTGCTCGTGTGCCAGTTGGCTGAGAAACTGCTCGTAGCGCGCATCGCCGCTGCCCAGCAGCGCGAGGCAGAACCCGTGTTCGGCAAGCAGCCGCGGCAACACTTGCATCATCAAGTCCAGTCCCTTCTGCGAGGCCAGCCGGCTGACCATGCCTATCAGCGGCAGGCGACTGCGCGCCTGGGTGGCCAGTCCGCAGCGCTGCAGGAATTCCTGCTTGAGCGCGGCCTTGGTGCCCAGCTGGCTGGCGTCGAAGTGCTGGGGCAGGAACCGGTCGTTGCGCGGATCCCATTCCTGGTAGTCGACGCCATTGAGGATGCCGGTCAGGGATTGCGCGCGGGCGCGCAAGATCGCATCAAGTCCATAGCCAAAGGCGGGCGTCTGGATCTCGCGCGCATAAGTGGGACTTACAGTGCTGACGTGGTCGGCGTGGCGCACCCCCTCGCGCAATGGATTGATGTTACCGGCGCTAAGTTCGGCGGCATCGACGTAGCTGGCCGCAGCCGGAAGCCCCAGTTCGTCGATGTGTGCTGCGCCGAATACTCCCTGGTAGGCAATGTTGTGAATCGACAGCAGGCTGCGTGTGGGTTGCAGCAGCTTGTCCCACGCATACGTAGTGCGCAGCAGCAGGGGTCCAAACCCGGTATGCCAGTCATTGCAGTGCAGGATCTGCGGCGAGAAGCCCATGCGCTGGCAACTCATCAATGCCGCATGCGTCAGCAGCAGGAATCGCAAGTGCTCGTCGGGGGCGTTGCTGTAGAGGGTGCCACGGGCGAAAAGCGCCGGCGCGTCGATCAGGTAGATCATGGCGTCGGAGCCAGGAAGTCGCGTGGTGCTGACCGAAAAGCGCAGCGCATGCGCGCCCAGTTGCAGCGGCACATCCTGCAGGAACTCCACCGGCCACAGGTTGAGCCTGCGCCGGTCGATCTGCTTGTAAAGCGGCATGAACAGGCGCACGTCGTGACCCGCCGCGTGCAGGTACTTGGTCAGGGCGCCGGCCACGTCGGCAAGGCCACCGGTCTTGGCCAGTGGCGCAACTTCCGAAGCAATAAGGCAGATGCGAAGCGGCATGGCGAAAGTGTAGCTGTAGAATGCACGGATGCAGCGCGCGTTGATCGT
>JBDTPN010000051.1:0-12659 GCA_039932715.1 Pseudomonadota bacterium
CCTTGCCCGCTTCTGCCAGCTTCACCAGGCCCGCACTTCCGACCTTTCCCGGAACGAAATACGGAGATATGACCGCTACGCCTTTTTGTGCACCGACAATGACCGGGGCCAGCGTCGTCATGACTTGAGAGCGCGATGGATCCTTGTCCTTCATCGTTGCCTTGAGGGGATCATCCGAAGCAAACGTGAAGTGCCCGCTCCACTGCATTGGCAATGTACCGGCGACCAGCTGGTGGACGGCTTCATCTGCCTTCACCGAGGTCGCATAGCGCGCCAGTTTCTTCTCATCGCGGTTGACGGCCAGCCATCGGCGCAGCTTCGTCAACGCTTCCTGAATTACGGCGTCCGGGTCCAGCACCTGGATCGGATAAGCGGCCGGCGAATTCCAGTACTTGTCAAACGAACGTGACGCATCGCGCACGATGGGGCCGGCCATTCCGAAATCCAGATCGACGAAGTTGACGTCTTCACTGGCGCCGAAGTATTCATCGCCGAGGTTGCGTCCGCCCACCACCGCCAGCCGGTTGTCCACGATCCAGCTCTTGTTGTGCATGCGGTGGTTGATACGACTGAAACTGCCCAGCCCCTCCAGCATGAATCGCAGTTTGCCCGTACGCGAGGCAAACGGATTGAACATGCGCACGGATATGTGCTTGTGGGCGGCCAGTGCGGCAAACCCGACGTTGGCAGCCCGCGCGTCCATGTCATCCACCAGCAGGCGCACCTTCACACCCCGGTCAGCCGCGGCAAGCAACCGCTCCACCAGGTTCATCCCTGTGGTATCGGCATGCCAGATATAGGTCTGCACATCGATACTTCGAACCGCCGTATCGGCGCTCTTGGCCCGGGTAACGAAGGCCTCTGCACCGCTGGAAAGGAGGCGGAATCCGGATTGTCCGGTGTGCTCGTTTTCACGTGCAACGAACCAGTCATCCAGTGGCGAGCCGCTACCCTCAGGGATCGCGGACTGCGTCGGCAGATCCGGACGATCGGGCAACTGCGCGCAGGCACCCAGAAACATCGCCAGCGTCAGCAGGGCAAAGGCGCGGCAACAAGGGGGACGAGACATCACGGGTACGCAAGTTTGCCCTGACACCGGGGTCGTTGGATACTGGGCAAAGGTTTCAAACAACTTGAGGGGCGATGGATTCCATGAATAGCAAGTCCGCGAAATGGTTCATTGGCACTGCTGCTGCGTTGGGGTTGGCTGCTTCCACGGTCGCTCTGGCGGCGGATCCGGCTCCCGCACCCACTGCGACTCCCGCGGCCAAGAAGGTCCCCACTTCGAACAAGTGGCGGGTGGAGTTCGACGGTCGGGCGGACATGGACGGCGAGATCGTCTTTGCCATAATTGTCGGTGACACCACCACAACCATTACGACCAAAATAAAGAAAGGCACATCGGAGAATTCCGTAGCGTCGCAGGTCGTAAAGGAATTGAAGAAGCAGGCTCCGCCCAAGCAGTTCCACTTCGAAACCGACGATGGTGAGGCCGTATATTTCAAGAAGAAAGTCGGGATGGGCGTCCCCAATTTCGGCGTGCAGCTGGTCAGCAGCAACGTCACCGGCATCAACATCAAGGTCAAAAAGGATTAGTCGGACCTGGCGCGGGCATGAATCGCCGCTGGTATTTCGTGGGGGCGGCGGTCCTGACCGCCATCGCAGTGGGCGCACTGATAGGGGCATATTGGCCGCGCACCACCGAGACCGCTGCCGGATCCCATGCGGTGGTCATCTCACCACCGGTCGTGCCCACTGCCTTCGCCGCCACGGTGGAGAACAAGGCCGCAGCGCCGGCACCCGCTCCGCCCGGCATGGTATGGATCCCCGGCGGCGAATTCTCCATGGGCAGCACCGAATCAAGTGAGGGCCTTTGCGCGGTTCCCGGTGTAACCCGTGATGCGCTGCCGGTGCATCGCGTGCAGGTGGATGGCTTCTGGATGGACGCCACCGAAGTCACCAACGCCCAGTTCGCGGCGTTCGTGAAGGCTACCGGCTATGTAACTGTTGCCGAGAAGAAGCCCCGGGCGCAGGATTTTCCCGGCGTGCCGGAAGCCAGGCTGGTCGCGGGCTCAATAGTCTTCACGCCTCCCGCAACGCCTGTGGCATTGGACGATTACCGACAATGGTGGCGTTACCAGCCGGGCGCCAACTGGCGGCATCCTGAAGGGCCCGCCAGCAACATTTCCGGAAAGGACAAATTTCCCGTGGTGCATGTTGCCTGGGACGATGCCGTGGCTTTCGCAAAATGGGCCGGCAAGCGCCTGCCAACCGAAGCGGAGTGGGAATTCGCGGCGCGCGGTGGGCTCACCGGGAAGCTCTATCCCTGGGGTGACCAGTTCGCGCCCGCGAACAAACCACAGGCCAATACGTGGCAGGGGCGATTCCCGGTCACGGACACCGGTGTTGATGGCTTCAAGGGACTGGCACCGGTGGCCCGCTACGCAGCCAATGGCTACGGTCTCTACGACGTGGCCGGCAACGCATGGGAATGGACATCGGACTGGTATCGCGACGATTACTATCCACAGCTGGCAGCCGGCAGGAGTGTCGCGCACAATCCGCGCGGACCTGATACATCGTCGGACCCGACCGAGCCTGGCGTGTTGAAACGCGTGCAGCGCGGCGGTTCGTACCTGTGCACCGATCAATACTGCTCGCGATACATGGTGGGTACGCGCGGCAAGGGTGAACCCGACAGTTCATCCAATCACATCGGAATGCGGTTGGTGAAGGAACCTTGAACATGAGTGAACCAATGAACCCGCCGTCGCGCCGCGATGTGCTGCGCCTCAGCGCTGCGACAATGAGTGCGGTCACACTTGCGGCCCTCCCCGTTCTCGACGCCTTCGGCGCAGGTTCCGGATTCTTCGCGCGCAACAAGCTGCCCATCGGACTGCAGCTTTACACCGTGGGCGACCTGGCCAAAAAGGATCTGGACGGCACGCTCAAGCGCATCGCCGATATTGGTTACGACACCATAGAACTGGCCGGCCTGCACGGGCACACCGTTGCCGAGCTGCGCGCCGCGGCCGATAACGTTGGTCTCAAGCTGGTCAGCATGCACGTCAGTGCGGATCAACGTCCCGGCGAGCTGTCACTGAGTGGCGACCTCAAGGCCTTGGCGGCCAGTGCCCATCAACTGGGCGTGACGGACATTGTCATGCCGATGTTTTCCACCCCTTCGCGATTGGGTTCCCCGGCGACTGGCGAAGGATTCCTTGCCTACCTCAATCGGGTGGTGCCGCAATTCACGGCAGATGACTGGAAGCGCACCGCCGCACAGCTCAACGGCTATGGCAAGGCACTGCACAAAGAGGGCCTCAATTTCGGCTACCACAATCACAATCCGGAATTCGCGCCTCTCTCCGACGGCAGCAACGGATTTGAGATCCTGGTTAGGGAAACTGATCCCAAAGTGGTCTCTTTTGAACTGGATATCGGCTGGGCTGCCGCTGCCGGGCAAGACGCGATCCAGATCATGAGCCAGCACAAGGGACGGATCACTCAGCTGCACGTAAAGGACATCAAGGCCAGCACCAAAACCAACTACACGCTACAGCAGGATCCCACCGAAGTAGGTAGCGGCACTCTGGATTGGCCGTCGCTGCTGAGCACCGCCAAGACCACGAAGATCAAGCGTTTCTTCGTCGAACAGGAACCGCCCTTCCCCGGCGATCGCTTCGATTCCATCGCCAAGAGCTACCGTTACCTGCGCAGCCTGTAGGCACTGCTATCTCGCATAAATAGAGACCGGACGCCTACTTTGTCGCGATGACCATCGTCTCCGATGCAGTCAGCGGCACCACAGTGGTCTTCTTGAAGCCGGTCGCCTTCATCCATCCCCGGCAATCGGCCGGCGTGTAGTCAGAACCGCCGGGTGTTTCGATCAGCATGTTGAGGCTCATCAACAGTCCGGCGACATTGCGACAGCGCGCGTCATCGATCATCGCGTCGTAGACGATCAGCGCGCCGCCCTTTGGCAACGCGGCATAGGCTTTTTGCAGCAGCAGGTGTTTTTCCTGCAGATTCCAGTCGTGCAGGATGTGGCCCATGACCAGCACATCTGCCTGCGGCAACGGGTCGCGAAAGAAATCGCCGCCATGAAACTTCAGGCGTGTATCGAGATTGAAGGAGCGTACGTAGTCATCGTAGATCGGCCCGACCGGCGGCAGATCGAACTCTCCACCGCTCAGATGCTTGTGCCTGAGCGCCACCTGCACAGACAGGCAGCCCTGTGCGCCACCGACATCGACGAAGGTCTTGTACTTCTTCCACGGAAACTTTGCGGCAACGGCGCGCGCCGGGCCCATGCTCAGGCCCGTCATGGCGGAGAGGAATTCGCGCAATCGTTCGGCGTCTGCATACAGGGCACCGAAGAAGTCGTTCCCGCTCTTGCCTTCGTTTTGCGGCGCGCCGGTGCGCAGCGCTTCAGTCAGGGAACCCCAGAAGGGGTACAGGCGCACCGCGGCCATTTCCAGCAGGCCACCGACGTAACCCGGCTTGTTGCGATCCATGAAGGCGTCGACATCAGGCGCATTGCGGTAACGCCCTGCCCGACGCTGCAGCACGCCCAGCGCAACCAGCGTGTCCAGAAAATCGAGCGATCCGCGCGGGTGCAACGCAAGCCGCTCCCGAAGCTGCGGCTCATCCAGCGGTCCCTTGGCGAGCAGTGTGAACACACCCAGCTCCACGGCACTGAGGAATGTGCGCGAACCCCAGAATCCCATCCCCAGTTGCACCAGACGACCGGGTGACAGCGTTGCACTGGATTTCTTCTTGGCCACTATGGATTCTTCCTTATCGGTCAGATTTCTAGGCGATGAGCCAGGTGAAGCAATCGCGAGCTTCATCATGGTACTCGTATTGAAGATGACGCCGCGACTCGGCCGCGAGTCCGCGAACGATCAGCAGGTCCGCCCAGCGCGTCATGCCAAACAGCCTGGTGTCGCGTTGCTGCAGCAAAGTGCCGATCTCGCTGCGCCACATCCGCACCGGGTCGTCATCGAGCGCGATGATTCGCGCGCCATTGGCCTCGAGACGTCGCATCACCACTGGATCCAGCGGCAACCGCGGATCATGCAATACCACCGAAGCCCGGCCGGCAGCTTCAACCGTGGCGACCGGCACGCTGTTGGCGGCGGCGGCCAGACCTGAGGCCGTTGCAACAGCACCACCAGCCAGGAACTGACGACGCTTCATGGCTTGCCCCGCGAAAGGTAATCGGCAATCAGGGCCAGCTGCGGATCGCTGGCTTCAGCACGCGAGATGCGCGGCATGTTGCCGATGCCGTTGCGCACCACCACGCGCACCACCGCGGCGGAAAGATCCGTGCGCTGTTCGAGCAGACCCTTGCTGGTGTCCCCTGCGCGGCGTGAGAGTATGCCCACGCCCATGCCATTGGTCTGGTGGCACATGCCGCAGCGTTCGGTGAACAGCGACTGCCCTGTATCGGCAGCGTAGGCCGCACTAATCAGCATGCCGCCTGCCAGCAGCGACGCACCCATCAACCGGAAAAGCATTCGGTTAATCATGACCGCAGGTCCCGGTAACGCCTGGGCCATATGCCGCTTTTGCCCGGCGCCAGGATGCCATTGGGATCCAGCGCATCCTTGACCACTTCATTGGCACGACGCAGTGCGTGATTGTTGAAGTCATAGGTGCCGGCCACCAGGTCCATGTAGTCGATGTGCGTGCGGTATTCGCCGTAGCGTTTCTGCTCGGCATCGGACACCAGCGCGCGGAAGAACTTGTCCACGCGCGACATCATCTCCGGATCATCCTTGTTGAATAGCACCTGGTTGACATTGGTGATGCTGCGTTCGCCCATGGAGAACGAGCCGTGGTAATCCATACCGAACTCTTTGTAACGGTTGTAGGTGCGCTGGAACTGGTCCATGGCGGCGCGCCCGTTGGACGGCAGCAGCGGCGAATAGCCGATATGCCCGCCCCTGCCGCCATGCCAGGCCGCGTTCTGCAACGGAAAGGTAACCGGGAAGCCCTGGAACGGCGTGGGTTCCAGCGGCATGCCCTGCTTCCAGCGCGTCACCTTCATGGGCTGTGCAGTGTGCTTGGCAAACTGCGCCTGGATGATGCCGGCGGCGGCTTCATTGACGGCTTCATACCCATACAGTCTCAAGCTGATAGACCACCAGCCTATGGCGAACTTCTTGCGAATTGCCGCAATGACGTCATCAGGCAATGCCCCTGGCTTGTCGTACCACTCCTTGCGTGTGGTCAGCACCGCGGCACCGCGCAGCCAGCTGCCGATGGACGGCGACTGCTGCAGCAAGCCGTCACGACGGATACCGGAGATCAGATCCACCGCCCAGCCCAGGTCATCGACCTTGTCCAGTTCTAGGTCGAGGCCAATCATTGATTCCGGCGCAGGCATCAGCCACAGGCCCGCCTTGGTTACCACGCCGAAGTTGGACTGCACGAACATCTGGTCCCATGCCGGTCCGAATCCATAACGGTAGAGATTCCAGGTGGGCGCGCCAGTCATGGCCCCCATGCCGGTGCGCATCAAGTCGCCCGTGGGCAGCACCACTTCCATGCCGCAGATGCGCGCCGTGTGTTCACCGTAGGTGGTGTAGCCCACGCCGCGGTCCAGCGCATTGCCCACCACCGAGCCCCAGCTGTTGCCCGGCGTGGATGTCCAGTAAGGCAGCTTGTTCTTTTGTATGTAGTCGTAGAGATCGTAGAAGCCCACACCGGGCTCCAGCAGCGCCGTGCCGTTCTCGACATCAAACTCGATCTTCTTCATGCGCGACAGATCGAGCACCACCGAGCCCTTGAGTCGCGGTGCGGCGCCGCCATAGCCGAAATTCTTGCCGCGACTGATGGGCCACAGCGGCAACTTGTGGGTGTTGGCCACGAGGATGATTTCACGCACCTGCTCCGCGGTCAGGGGCGCCACGGCAGCGGCGGCAGAATGCGCGGCAGCATCCACCGCGAAGTGGTCAAGATACGTGTCGCGATCCAGGTCCGTTGCCAGCACCCAGTCGTCGCCCACTACTCCGGCAAGTGCCTTCAGAGCGCGATCCATCTGTGCTGCGCTCATGCCTGGTGGCAGTGCCTGCTTCATGCTGTTCCCCGATGCTACAATTTCGAAATACTAACTTAGCATCACTAAATCGGGGTATTTCCAATGAAGCTGTCCTGCATGCGAGCTTCCCTGCTGGCTCTTGGACTATTGACTTGCGGCGTGCTGGCATCCGCAGAGTGGCAGCCGGACGCCCGCCAGAACGCGGCCGCCTCGCAGGTCACCCGCGCCCAGCTGTATGCAGTGCTGGACAAATACCTGGCCGCCCTCAAGGCCGCAGACCCCTCGCGAGTGGCCTGGGCGGGGCATGTGCGCAATACCGAGAACAATGTGGCCCTGATGGTGGGTGATGGCCTATGGCGCACCATCACCGCCCTGGGCGGGTACGACCTGCGGTTTGCCGACCCGCAACTGGGACAGGTGGGCTATTTTGGAACGGTGACCGAAACCGACGAGACCGCCGCGTTCACCCTGCGGCTCAAGGTTGTCGATGGCAAAGTGACCGAGGCGGAAACGCTGGTGGTGCGGCAGCTGGATTCCGGCATCAAGTTCGAGGGCCAGAAATTCGAGAACAAGCCGGTGATGAATGAATTGCTGCCGGCAGCGCAGCGCCTGCCCAGGCCGCGCATGATTTCGCTGGCCGATGGCTATTTCGATACGCTGCAGCTCAACGACGGCACCCTGTTCACCAAGTTCCATCCCGACTGCAAGCGCGTGGAGAACGGCGTGCAGACCACCAACAATGCCAGCTTCGCAGTGGTACCCGTGGCGCGCCTGGGTTGTGAGCAGCAGTTTCGCATGGGCAATTACCGATACGACACGCGCCTGCGCGCGCGCCGCTTTCTGCTGGTGGATGAAGAACGCGGGCTGGTCATGGCCTCGGGCTTCATCGATCACGCCGGCGACCTGCATGAATACAAGCTCACCGACGGCATCAGCGTGCGCGCGCCGGTGCATCGCCCGCACAGCTTCTACCTGTTCGAATTGTTTAAGCTCAAGGACGGCAGCATCGAACAGATAGAGGCCAACTTCATCACTGTGCCGTACAACATGCCCTCCCCCTGGGACGACTGGGCCCATGAGCCAGTACACAGATAGGAACTGACCAGACCGGGCACGGTCAGACCACAGGTGAAAATCACAGGGTTTCGCGCCCCGGGCTCGGCGGCGTTCATCTTCGTATTCATCACCGTCGCCCTCGACATGATGGCGGTGGGCATCATCGTGCCGGTGTTGCCCAAACTGGTGATCCAGTTCCAGCATGGCGACATCGCCAGTGCAGCCTGGTATGTAGGACTGTTTGGCGCGCTGTGGGCAGCCATGCAATTCATCTTCTCGCCCATCATCGGTTCTGCCTCCGACCACTTCGGCAGGCGCCCGGTAATCCTCGCTTCGAATTTCGGTCTGGGCTTTGACTACATTTTGATGGCCATGGCCCCTTCCCTGGGCTGGTTGTTCATCGGCCGACTGATTTCCGGCATCACTTCATCCAGCTATCCCACCGCAGGTGCATACATTGCCGACGTCACGCCACCCGCGGAACGTGCCGCCAAATTCGGCATGCTGGGCGCGGCATTTGGGTTGGGGTTCATTGTGGGTCCGGCCGTGGGTGGCATTCTCGGCGGCATCGACCTGCGGCTGCCGTTCTGGGTGGCGGCGGCCTTGAGCCTCACCAACGCCTTGTATGGCTATTTCATCCTGCCCGAGTCGCTGCCGCCGCAGCGGCGCCGCCCTTTCAGCCTGCGCACGGCAAGCGTGCTCAATTCGGTGCGACTGCTGCGCTCGCATCCACAGCTCATGGGCCTGGCCGCCGCTGTCTTCCTGATGGGCATGGCACACGAGGCGCTGCCAAACACCTTTGTGCTGTATGCGGACCAGCGTTACGGCTGGAGCGAAACCCATGTGGGATTGGTGCTGGCGCTGGTGGGCCTGGGTTCACTGATTGTGTCGATGCTGGTGGTCAAGCCCGCGGTCAGGATGCTGGGCGAGCGCGGCGCGGCACTCACCGGCCTGGGCTGCGGCATTGTCGGATTCCTGGTATTCGGACTGGCGCCCACTGGCGGACTGTTCCTGACGGGCCTGGTATTCGTGTCGCTGTGGGGCATCGCCAATCCGTCGTTCCAGGCAATGATGAGCCATCGCATCGACCCCACCGAGCAGGGACAACTGCAGGGCACGCTGGGAAGCATGCGCGCCATCAACGGGATGATCGGCCCCCTGCTGTTCACGCAGGTGTTCGCGCTGTCCGTGCGCCATGGTGGTCAATCGTTGCTGGGTTCGCCCTTCCTGCTGGCCGCGGTATTGCTGGCTGTGTCCATTGTGGTGGGCACGTACATGATCCCGCGGGAGCGCTGAGCCCTACTGCGTCGCTGGCGTTAGCGCCACCGGATCTTGCGCCGCCGGCTCGGCCGGCTTTTGTGTCGCGGCCTTCTCCTTGCGCGGCCTGCGTGCATGCTCGGCCAGCAAAGCCTTGGCCTCTTCCTCAGTGATCTTTTGCAGCGAGGTGATCGTGTTGCGCCCGGGAATGGTCGGATTGCGGAACTGCACGGAATCGCCTGACTGCCCGCAGATGCGCCCGTTGTGGTCATCATCGATGACGACCATACCAATGTTGTTGATCAGGTCGGGCGTGGGAAAGAACAGCGTCGCCAGATAGGGCTCATGTCTGGTGAGTCCGTAGATGATGAAGCGCTGCTCGTCCAGTGCCGCCCAGTCCTTGACCACCACCGAGAACATGCAATCCTGATTGCTCAGCGAAGGTTTGGACTTCCCAGGTTCAGACTGAGACGGTTCGGCGGCCTGGGCCGATTGGGTTGAGGTTGCGCAGCCGCTCGCCAACAACACCGCAGTACACGCAAATGCAGACGCAGCCAGGCGCGCGCCTTTCATTGCAGGCGCCGCAATCATCTGCGACGGCGGTCGGCAGGAGTCATCAACTCCAGCAGGTAATCGCGGAACGGCCCACCCAATGTCGAGTGATTGAGGCCGAATTCCACCGTGGCCTGCAGATAGCCCAGCTTGTTGCCGCAGTCATAGCGCTTGCCTTCGAAACGATAGGCGTAAACCGACTGGGTTTTCATCAGGCGCGCAATGCCATCAGTGAGCTGGATTTCACCGCCCGCCCCGTGACCAATTTTTTCAAGGTGCGCGAAGATCGCCGGGGTCAACACATAACGACCGACCACGGCCAGGTTCGACGGCGCCTTGCCAGGCTTGGGTTTCTCCACGATCTTGCGCACCAGGGCAACCTTTTCGTTCGAGCCCTTCACGTCCACGATTCCATAACGGTCCGTCTCGTTGCGCGGCACTTCCTCCACGGCCAGGACACTGCCGCGGTGCTTGCGGTATACACCCGCCATCTGTTTGAGACAGGGCACGCCCGCATCGATGAGGTCGTCTGCAAGGTGCACGAAAAACGGCGCATTGCCCACGGCAGGCTGTGCGCAGAGCACGGCATGGCCCAACCCCAGTGGCGCTGACTGGCGAATGTAGATGCAGGTGGCATATTTAGGCAGGACACTGCGAACCTGGTCAGCAAGTTCGGTCTTGCCCTGTGACTCGAGCAGGTTTTCCAGCTCAGCATCGGCATCGAAATGATCTTCGATGGCACGCTTGGAAGCGCCAGTGATGAACACCAGTCGTCGCGCCCCGGCCATCAATGCCTCTTCCACCGCGTATTGGATCAGCGGTTTGTCGACGACCGGCAACATCTCCTTGGGACTGGCCTTGGTGGCGGGAAGGAAACGCGTTCCGCGTCCTGCTACCGGAAATACTGCAGTGCGAATTGCTCCATGCGTCGCGCGTCCTGCCACCTGTTCACCTTTGGGTCCGTCTGGGTTATTTGCCCATAGTATTCGATTTGACTGCGGGGCCACATGGGCCTGGACCACACTTGGGCGCGTCCACCCGGATATCTGCCCGGTTCTTGTTGATGGCTGACGGCCCGATGCCCTTGACCAGTGCAAGCTCATCTGCGGACTTGAACGGTCCATGGGCCTTACGGTAGTCGACTATGGCCTGGGCCCGCTTGGCACCCACGCCCTTGAGCTCACGTGAAAGCGTTGCCGCGTCGGCGGTATTGATGTTGACCGGCCCTGCGCCCGCGAGGCTGCCTGACAGCAGCAGGATGCCCAGAACGACGCCCAGAACACCGCCCAAAGTGACGCTGGGTTTGATGCCATTTGAAGTAGTGACCATGCAAGCCTCCTTGTAGTGGCCGCGATTGCGGCGCGATACAGAGGCTATTCACTCAGCGGGATCTGCGCAGTCGGCGAATCAGGCGCAAACAAGAAGAAAATCAGCGCGGCAACTCAGTCGCGGATGGGGGTGCCTGCACCTTCATTGACGCGTTCACGAAGATCCTTGCCGGGCTTGAAATGCGGCACGTGCTTGCCCGACAGCGCCACCGCCTCGCCGGTCTTGGGATTGCGCCCCTGGCGCGGCGGACGGAAGTGCAGGGAGAAACTGCCAAAGCCGCGGATCTCGATGCGCTCCCCCTGGGAGAGCGCATCGCTCATGATCTCGAGTATCTGCTTGAGCGCGAGTTCCACGTCTCGCGCCGGCAGATGCTTCTGCTTGGCAGTGATGATCTCGATGAGTTCAGACTTGGTCACGGTCAATCGCGGTCGTTACCGCCGATCTGTTCCTTGAGCAAATCACCCAGGCTGGTGCCGGTAGCGCTCGAACCGGATTCGGTGCGATAGCTCTGCACAGCCTCGGCTTCATCATGCATTTCCTTGGCCTTGATCGACAGCGTGATCGTGCGCGTCTTGCGGTCCACGCCCACGAACTTGGCTTCGACTTCCTCGCCAACCTTGAGCACGGTGCGCGCGTCGTCGACGCGATCACGGCCCAGCTCCGTTGCCCGCAACTGGCCTTCCACGCCATTGCCCAGGTCGATCACCGCACCGCGCGCGTCGACTTCCGTCACGGTGCCCGTGACGATGCTGCCGCGCGGATGCTCGGCCACGTAACCGGAGAACGGATCCTTGGCCAGTTGCTTCACGCCCAGCGAGATGCGCTCGCGCTCCGGATCGATGGACAACACCATGGCCTCGATCAGCTGGCCCTTCTGGTAGCTGCGCACGGCTTCTTCGCCAGGGATGTCCCAGCTGATATCCGAGAGGTGCACCAGGCCGTCGATATTGCCGGCCAGGCCGATGAACACGCCGAAGTCGGTGATCGACTTGACCTGACCCGACACCTTGTCGCCACGGTTGAAGTTCTCGGCGAACTCCTTCCACGGGTTGGTCTTGCACTGCTTGAGGCCGAGCGAGATGCGGCGACGCTCTTCGTCGACATCCAGCACCATGACTTCGACTTCCTCGCCGGTGTGCACGACCTTGGCGGGGTTGACGTTCTTGTTGGTCCAGTCCATTTCGGACACGTGGACCAGGCCTTCGACGCCGTCCTCGATCTCGACGAACGCGCCGTAGTCGGCGATGTTGGTGACCTTGCCGAACACACGCGTGTTGGGCGGGTAGCGGCGGGCGATGTTCTCCCACGGATCCGCGCCGAGCTGCTTGAGGCCCAGCGAGACACGCGAACGCTCGCGATCGAACTTGAGGATGCGGACTTCGATCTCTTCGCCGACCTTGACCACTTCGGAAGGATG
>JBDTPN010000052.1:0-12224 GCA_039932715.1 Pseudomonadota bacterium
GTGCAATGTAAACCGTATTTACGGGCAGGCAAGCCCTGGACCGGGAATTGCCCTTTGGGCGCACACTCCTGCAGGAACGGCGCCCAAAGGCGCCGTTCTCACTTAAACCCTCACCTAATCGCAGTTATGGAATAACGCGTTCCCAACTAAACGGTCCGAAAGCCTTGTCCGAAGCCGGATAGGCGGCGCGCGGGTTCACCGACAAGCGGGTGTACTCCAATGGGAAAGTGGAACCGTGAATGACCAGGCGATGGAAGTTCGCCAGACCCGCCGGATAGTAAGGGTGGGTGTCGTAGTTGTCGTCGTTGCTGTCGCAAGGCTTTGTCGCCGCGCCCACGCCCGTCTCAACGACACAGGCCGCATTGTCCGTCAACGGATTGTCCGAACGATACCTGTGTGAATCGCCATTGATCAGCAACACCGGATTCTTGAAATCCCTGGTCAGCGACTCGATCTTCGCAATGAAAGGCTCATAGTTCGCAATGTGCGTGAGCGCCGGGCCAGTGCCGTCGAGATCCCACATGTCGGCTTGCTCCATGATGACCACCGCCTTGGCGTGGTTCAACTTGGCCATGGTAAATGCCGAATTCAGCCAACGCAGATCCGCCTGCGTGCGCTTGGCAACGTCCTGGATCTGCGGTGCGGAGCGCACTGCACCGAATGCACCGGTGTTCCACAGGTCATCATCGTTGTTGGATCCACCCGGAATATTCATCGTGACGAACACGACTCCGGATTCCATCCACATCACATTCTCGACGTATTCGGCGTCCGACGGATGCGCGGGGTCAAACCCCTGCGCCTGGGATGTCACGTGCTTGTGCCCACCGCCAAGTGTCTGGCCAGGCTCGGAGAAAAACATCGAGCGGACCAACGCGAGATTGGCCGCCGGATGACCCGCAGCGTAATCCACATACTCGCCAGCGGAATTCTTGACCCCACCGCCTTCCTTGGATTTCTGGCAGTCCGACCACTCGTTGTCGCCGGGCGTATAGACCAGCGGATCCTTGAACTGCGTCCACAGGTCGAAGATTGTCTGGTTGTATTCCTGCGTGCAGTAGTTGGCGCCGGAATGAATGTCGCCCGCGAACAGGACCAGGCGCACCTTAGGATCCTTGTTGACTGAATCAATGAAGGCCGGCGTCGCATCGATCTGTCGGTGATCCCTGGGGTTGGGTCCGTCCGGGGAATCCGCGAAGTAGCCGGGAGGGCACTCTTCGGTCTTGCAGCTGTAAGGTGCATCGCCGAACACGGCGATTGCGAGACCGTTTTCAGAGTTCTCGCGTCCTTCGTCAGCCTGCGCATTGGCAAGGCCTGCAGCCAACAAGACTGCCCCGAACAAGTATTTCGATTTCATGGAGTTGCACCTGCTTTTTTTGGAATCTGGAGACCGGGGCGTCAGACTAGGGCCCAATTGTTTCCAGCAGATGAAACGCCGGTCAGGGATCGCTACCATAGCGCCCCGTGAAAATACCCTCGTCCCTGCAGCCCCTGATCGAAGACGGCGTCATTGACTCCGTTGTCCGTCGACTCAAAAGCGGCAAGGAGGCCACCGTGTTCCTGGTCAATTGTGGCGGGGAGCTGCGCTGCGCCAAGGTCTACAAGGATGCCAATCACCGCGGGTTCCATCGTCTGGCTGCCTACCAGGAAGGGCGCAAATCACGTGGCAGCCGCGACGCACGTGCAATGCGCAAGAACGGCCGCCATGGCAGCGAACTGCAGGAGGCCCAATGGAAGAATGCAGAGGTCGATGCGCTCTATCTTCTGGATCGGGCCGGCGTTCGGGTGCCCAAGCCCTTCGGCATGTTCGAGGGCGTGCTGATCATGGAGTTGATCGCAGACGAGCACGGCCACCCTGCGCCACGTCTCAACGACGTGGAGATTTCAGCCGAGCAGGCGCGTGTGTGGCATGCGTTCATGATCACGCAGATCGTGCTGATGCTGTGCAGCGGGCTTATCCACGGCGATCTGTCGGAATTCAATGTGCTCGTCGACACCACCGGGCCTGTGGTCATCGATTTGCCGCAGGCCGTGGATGCAGCCAGCAACAACAATGCATTTCGCATGCTGGAGCGGGACGTCAACAACATGCGCGAGACTTTCGGCCGTAGTGCTCCGGAAATTCTCGACACTCACTATGCGCACGAGATCTGGAAGATCTACAGCGCGGGTGAGCTGCGGCCGGAGTCCGAGTTGACCGGTCGGTTCGTATTCGATGAGACGGCGGCCGACGTCGAAGGGGTGCTGGCAAACATCGAGGACGCGCGCCTGGAGGCCGAGGAGCGCGAGCGGCGTCGGCTTGAGGCACTGTCTGCCGTTTAGCCGACAAGCGTCCACCAAATCCGCTTAGAATCTGGGCAACAATTGGCCCACCAGGCAGGCGCCGAGAAAGTGCCGGATATCTTCCTTTCCTACAGCCGTGAGGATCAGGCCACGGCGCACCGCTTCGCCGAGGCCTTTGAGCGTGCAGGGTTCACCGTGTGGTGGGACCAGACACTGCGCTCGGGAGAAAACTACGACCAGGTGACAGAGAAGGCGCTGCGCGAAGCCAAGGCTGTTGTCGTGCTGTGGTCGAAGACTGCAGTTGAATCACGCTGGGTCCGTGCCGAAGCGACACAGGCGGACCGACTGGGCACGCTGGTGCCGGCGATGATCGAGGACTGCACGCGTCCCATCATGTTCGAGCTGAAGCACACGGCGGAACTGGCCCACTGGAAGGGCAACGCTGAAGATTCCGCATGGCGGGCATTTGTTTCCGACCTGAAACGCTTCACGCCGAACAAGCAGGCTGACGCGGGAGCCACGCCAACCTCTACCGATATCGACGTTGCTCCGCGCATGGCGTCCGGCCGCCGCGCCATCTGGATCGCAGTGCCGGTGGTGGTGGCGGTTGCTATTGCCGCCGGCATCTGGGGCGGGCAGCGTCTTGCCGGCGCACAGCGTGCGCGACAGCAAATCATTCCCGCGATCGCGAAGCTGGTCGACGCCGGCGACTTTTCGCAGGCTTTTGCCAAGGCCAAGGAAGCCCGGCGTTTCGCGGCCGATGATCCCTTGCTCAACTCCCTGACGCCGCTGTTTACCGCCAGGTATTCCATCACCAGTACCCCGGCAGGCGCCGAGGCTTATGTGCGCCGCTACGACACTGTCAGCGACGCGTGGCAACTTCTGGGACGTACGCCATTGGCCAACGTGGAACTCCCGCGTACCGCACTTCGTTGGCGATTCGAGAAGGAGGGATTCGCCACGGCGGAACGCGCAAACAGTGCGCTGGCCTTGCAAAATGGAGGGGCATCGTCCCTGCAGATGGAAGTCGGCAAACTTGACGTGGAGTTGAAAGCTGCCGCCGAGCAGCCTGCAGACATGGTTTACGTGCCTGGCGGCCCGGCTCTCCAGATTGGTGGGAGTAACCCGATCGCGAATCTGCCGCCGTACTTTATTCAACGCACCGAAGTGACTAATGCCCAGTACAAGGAGTTCATCGAAGCTGGGGGCTATGAGCGCCCTTCATTCTGGGAGGGTATCGAAATCCGCAAGGCTGGCAAGCCTGTCGCCTTCAAAGAGGCCATGCGCCAGTTCGTCGATGCGACCGGGCGCCCTGGTCCTGCGACCTGGGAGATCGGCAACTATCCCGAAGGCCGCGGCCAGTATCCCGTCACCGGCATCAGCTGGTACGAGGCTGCGGCCTATGCGCACTTTCGCGGCCGCTCGCTGCCGACGTATTACCACTGGCTGCGCGCAGCGCTGCCGGATGACGAGATCCCGGCTTCGCTGGCCGCATCCATTGCGCCGCTGAGCAATTTCGGAACGTCCGGGGCTGCGCCGGTGGGAAAATTCCAGGGCGTAGGTCTCTACGGCACGTACGACCTGTTCGGCAATGCTCGCGAGTGGCTTTCCAATCCGGGACCCCAGGGTGGCTGGGTGATCGGCGGTAGCTGGGAAGATCCCACCTACAATTACAGCCTCGCCGTACCGGTAGCAAAGTTTGAACGTTCGCCTCTCAATGGCTTCCGGCTGATACAGAACATCGGCGAAGTGCCGGATCAGGACAAGCTGGAGGCCGCGCTGAACCTGAACTTGAATGTGTACAGCGCTGCGTCGTTCAAGCCGGTGTCAGACGAAGTCTATGCCGACTACCGGCGGCAGCTCAGCTATGAATCTGGTGAGTTGCACGCGTCAGCACCCATCAGCATCGCGACGACCGAAGAATGGATCAAGCAGCGCGTGACCATCGATGCCGGCTACAACGGCGAACGCCTGGACGTGATCCTGTTCGTACCGCGGCACGCCAAGCCACCCTTTCAACCGGTCATCCTTTTTTCCGGCGGTCAGGTGGTTTTTTTTCCCGACAAGAGCGAGAACATCGAGCCCGGCTTCGCGGCCATACCCCTCGACTACGTCGTCAAGTCCGGTCGCATGCTGGTGCAACCCATTTTTCAGGGCACATATGAACGCTTCAAGTCCCCTTACAATTCACGCGATCGGGTACGGACCCAGCGCGAGTGGATAGAACGTCGCTGGGACCTGGGCCGAACACTGGATTATCTGGCGACGCGGTCAGATGTTGACCCAGCGCATATTGGCTACATCGGTTTGAGTTTCGGTGCTTCGGCTGCAATGCCACTGGTTGCCGTGGAACCACGATTGAAGGCCGCAGTGCTCATTTCGGGAGGAATGCCTCCGCCCGGCGGTGCGTTGTCCACAGACGTTCCTTTCATGGATCCGGCCAGCCATGCACTGCGCATCCGGATCCCTGTGCTGATGATCAACGGTCGCTATGATGCCATTTTCCCCGTGGAAGCGGCGCAGGTGCCGTACTTCAAACTTCTCGGCAGTCCGCCAACGGACAAGCGTCACGTGGTACTCGACTTCGGACATGGCTCGCCGCCCCGCGCCGAAACCTTGCGCGAAACGCTGGACTGGTTCGACAAATACCTGGGCGAGGTTCGCCATTGATTTCAGGCGCCGTCGTTCGACGCAGCATCTGACATACCAGACCCGGTATGGCAGCGACTCCCACAGGTGAGGTCTTGTATGGCGGAGAGAACAGCGCAAGCCGACTGATCGCCCTGACGACGCTGGCTATGGTGGCCTTGGCCGGCAATTCCCTTTTATGTCGACTTGCCCTTCAGGGCCATCACATAGACTGATGGCGGTGGTAGGGATGGCCTGGGGCGTGTATTCCCTGCGCGGCCGAGGCGCTGAGGATCCGACGCGGGTGACAGCCGGCCTATCGGTTACGCCATCTGGTACGCCGCTGTTAGGCACCTGCGCACATCCAGCGCGGCGATCGTGCAGTTGAGCGTGCCGGTACTTGCCGCTGTGGGCTGGTTTGTTCTGCTGGGAGAACCCATCACCCTTCGATTCATCGTGACCGCCGGCGCGATTCTCGGCGGCATCCTGCTCGTGCTTTGCGGCCCGCGTCGTTATGTGTGACGAGATATAGCGTATAATTGGACCCATGACCAGGAAATCACTGCTGACCGGCATGCTGTTGCTGATCGCGGCCTGGTCCGCGCAAGCCGCGCAACAGGTGCTGACTGTGTTCGCCGCTGCCTCGCTCACCGACGTGATGGAAGACGTCGGCAAGGTCTACACATCAAAGACGAAGGTTGCCGTGCGCTTCTCGTTCGCGGCCAGCTCAGTGCTGGCCCGTCAGGTTGAATCCGGCGCCCCCGCGGATGTATTCGTTTCCGCCGACCAGGAATGGATGGATTACCTCGCCGCGCGCAAGCTGATCCAGCCGGCAACGCGTCGTGACGTTGTCACCAATGCATTGGTGCTGGTGGCCCCCAGCGACAGCAAACTGCAACTCAAGATTGCGCCGGGTTTCGCGCTCACTGCCGCACTGGGTCAGAAAGGGCGCATCGCCACCGGCGACCCGTCCAGTGTGCCGGTGGGCAAGTACGCACGCGCCGCACTGACGAAACTGGGCGTGTGGAGCAGTGTCGAGAACCGCATCATCCCCGCCGACAATGTACGCACGGCGCTTAACTTCGTGGCGCGAGGCGAAGCCCCCTTGGGCATCGTCTATGCCACCGATGCCAAGGCGGAAAGCAAAGTGCGTGTGGTGGATACCTTCCCCGCCGCCACGCATGAGCTCATTGCCTATCCTGCAGCGGCGTTGTCAAAGTCCGCGGACGCGGCCGCATTCGTGACTTTCCTGGGCAGCGAGTCCGCGCGAGGCATATTTGACAAGGCCGGCTTCGGCCGGCCTGCCAGCCGCGCAAATTAGGGCTTGCCTACCGCGACAGCCGTGGCCTTGTAAGGCTTGGCGGCCACAGGTGCAGCGCCTGGAGCAGGCGGCGGTGCACGCATTGCAGCCAGCTGACCCTCAAGCACGTAGGCCGTCATGCCCACAACCGTGACGGCCACCGGACCATCAGGAAAACCTTCCTTCAACGTGACGGCCTTGCCCGTGTCCCCGCTGATGGTCAGACGCGTGAGCCTGCCCGCACCACCGCCTTCGGCGATCAGCAGTTGCTTCGAGCCGAAGCTGCGCATGCCATCGGGACGATCAATCTTGCGATCGGTCTTGATCTCCACGGGCGCGCCGGCTTTGCCATCCTTGCCGATGGGCACTGCGAACAGCTTGCTCACTGCCAGTGCGTTGACCACCACGCGATTACCCAGCACGGCAATGCCGTCGAGAATGCCGCCCTTGGGACCCAACGCTCCATCCGCACCGGCCCAGACTTCAAGCTGGCTGCCGCCCTTTGCCAGCTTGTCGATCTGCATGTTGTTGGTGTCGGTGATGTAGGCATTGCCCTTGGCATCCACTGCAATGTCATTGCAGAAACCGCCGGCACCGGGCACGGGATACTTGGCCTTAGGTGCGCCTGACTTCAGATCGAACAGATGCAACGTCGATGGCACTGGCGTGCTGCCGGGAGCCGGCGCGCCGGTGGAACCGGAACAGGCATACAGCGTATTGGTCTTGTCATCGGCGAACACACCGAAGATGGACTGCATGCCGTCGGTACCCGGCTGTATCCACGCCTCGGCAGTGGCCGCGCCGGGCATGGCGCGCCAGATGATGCGCGGTCCCAGGCTGCCGAATATCACGTGACCGTCGGCGGTGGAGGTCAGGCTTTCAGGCGTGATCTTCTCGCCGGGGATGACGATCTGGCTGGACGGCCCCGCAGCCTGCGCCGCAGTGGCTACTGCAAGAGTCGTCGCGGTCAATGTTGCAGCCATTGCTGCGCGAAGAAGGGACTGCATTTCATTTTTCCTTGCTATAGGAGATGCGGTAAATCAGGTTTGCGCCGTCGTCGCTGAGCAGCATCGAGCCATCGGCCATCTGCACGATGGCCACCGGCCGACCCCAGGCGTTGCCATCATCCGCGATGAAGCCGGTCAGGAAGTCCACGTATTCACCCGTGGGCGCATTGCCCTTCATCGGCAGGGTCACGATCTTGTGCCCGGTGCGAAATGCCCGATTCCACGAGCCGTGCAGCACGGCAAATGCCTGGCCGACATACTCGTTTGGAAATGCCGAGCTGCCCTTGTTGGCGGTGTAGAACAGGATGTTGACGGCCGCCGAATGTGCAGTGAACGGCACATCGGGAATGGTGGCCTTGCCCAGCAGATCCGGACGCTGGCCCTTCAGGCGCGGGTCCTCGTTCTTGCCCATGTAGTACCAGGGCCAGCCGTACCAGGCGCCCTCTTTCACGCGCGTGGCGTAATCCGGCACCAGGTCGTCGCCCAGGTTGTCACGCTCATTGGTGACGCACCACACTGCACCGGTGGCCGGCTGCAAGGTCATGCCCACGCAGTTGCGAATCCCGGTAGCAAAGTTGCGGCCCTTGGTGTCGCCGCCCACATCGAACACGCGCACGCTGGCGCGGTTCTCTTCGTTGCCCCAGGCCGCGCCCAATCCATGCGCAGCTTCCCAGGCCTTGATCTCCTCGGGCGTCTTCTTGGGCAGATCTTCGGGCACGTTGGACTGCGAACCCACCGTCACATACATGCGCTTGCCGTCAGGCGAGAACGCGATGTCACGCGTGAAGTGACCGCCACCCACTGGCGAGAGTTGCGGAATGATCACTTCGGGAACGCCAGAGGCCGTTGAGTCGCCCGTCTTGTAGGGATAGCGCACCACGCGATTGGTCTCGGCGATGTACACCCACTTGGGGTTGCTGGCCGACGGATAGAACGCAATGCCGTAGGGCTGCAACAACCCCTGCGCAAACACCGTAGCAGTGGCCGACTTGCCATCGGCAGAAGGACGCAGCACCTTGATGCGGCCGGGGTTGGTTTCGGCCAGCAGCACATCGCCGTTGGCGGCCAGCTTCATTTCTCGCGGGCCCGTCAGACCAGTGAGAAACGTATCGACCTTGAATCCTGGTGGCAGTGACAATTTCGCGCCCTCAGGCTTGGGCACCTGCTGCGGAAATTTCGTGGCTGACGCGGTATCAAATGGCGGTGGCAACTTGGGGACGTCCACGCGATGCACGCGACCGGGTGCGTCTTTCTTCCAGTCCGCTTCACCTTTGGGCGGTGCAGCTCCTGCAGCGGCAGGCGGCGGCCGGAATCCACCCGGAGGACCGCGAGGTGCCGGCGGCGGTGGCAAGGTACCGTCATGAACAGCCGTGAGATAGGCAACCACATTGTCGCGATCCGACTGCTGCGCCACCGGTATGACCATGGCTGTGCCTGGCACAACAGTGGTGGGAGACGTGAGGAAGCGATGCAGGCTGTCACTGTCCCAGGTCAGACCCGAACTCTTCAATGCGGGGGTGTAGGTAAAGCCGCTGCCAGTTGCCGCCTTGCGGCCCACCACGCCCTGCAGGTTGGGGCCCTGTGCGCCGCCGTTGTCATTGACTTCAGCGCTGTGGCAAAGCGCGCACTGTTGGCGAAAGAAGGTGCGGCCGGCGTTGACGTCGGCGCCCAGCGCCGGCGCAACCATGGCGGCAACAAGGACCACCGCTGCTGCGGATCGTGCGAATAGCATAATTTTCCCCCGAAGAATCGACTCAAGATGTACACGAAAGCATACACCTTGCGCACTGCGTTCCCCGGCCTAGAATCGGGGCTTACACAAGGAGAGTTTCATGAATAGCAAACTGACAGCGCTTGCAGCCCTGGGTGTCCTGGCGACTTTCGCGGTCACTGCCACGGATGCCTATGCGCAGACCCAGGGCTCGCAACGCCGTGGCGACAGGCGCGAGAACCGCGACGACAGCCGCGACGCCAAGGCCGAATGCAAAGCGGGTGACGAGAAGTCGCGTGCGGAGTGCCGCGGCGACAAGCGTGACACCAAGCAGGACGGTCGCGGCAGCGAGAGCGCCACTCCTGCAACTCCCGCGTCGCCGGCGACTCCGGCAACTCCCGCCAAGCCTTAAGCGCTGGCTATTGAGCAGGCTGGGCGCGGCAGGTCACATGCTGCAGCGTCCAGCTTTCCCTGGTGGAGGTGCGCACCAGCACGCAGCGTGATCCGCTGCGCATCAGTTCAAAGTGCTCGGGTGGTTTAGTCTCGCGCCCGTTTGCCAACAGCCCGTTGGGATCAAGACGCCTGGCACGTTCAACGATCAAGGTGTTGGAGCTGACCAGCGCATCGTCGGCCAGTGTGATGCCCGGATCACCCAGTGCTTTACCAACAGTTTGCTGCAGCTCTGCGCGGGCAGCTGATGTTGCATTGGTAATCACCGCCGGATGATCGGGTTCGACCGCGCAGGCGACCGAGACAAGCAGCGTCATTCCCGCGCACATGTGTGACACGAACTTCCGGATCACGTACGTTCCCTGTTAACTTTTGCAGGTCCATTATGATCGAGCTTTACTACTACGAGAACTCGATCTGCGCCGAGCGGGTGCTGATGGCGTTGGGAAGGTTCGTGCGCAAGCCGCCTCCCGGTAGTGACCTCCGGGAGACGAGTTGATACGCGCGTAATCTAGCGGGCGCTTCGCTCCATCTCACGATCACGCGTGGTGCGCGCGTCGCGCTTCTCGTCATTCATTGCCTTGTCACCCTTGGCCTTGACGTCGCCGATTGCCTTCTCGGCCTTGCCACCCAGTTCGCGCACCGCCCCCTTGACTGTGAGCGTTCCGTTGGACGTGGCCTTGCCGACGGCCTTCTCTACCTTGCCGGCAGCCTCGTTTGCTGCACCTTTGATCTGCTGCTTGTTCATCGCGATGCCCCTCTAATGAGTCTGTGTGGATGCCGCCCGGCAAACCCAGCGGCCTGGACTCCATTTGAGACTCCAGCCAGGCATCTGGAAAGACGGCGCACTACGACACCAGCTGTGGGCGCGTTCCTACTTTGGCAATGAGCGGCAAGGTTTAGCCTCAACCATCGCCGTCAGGGCGGAAATCAGGAGTCAGCAATGCGCGTCATGGTGTTGGTAAAAGCTACCGAAGACAGCGAAAAGGGCACGCTTCCCACGGCCGAGATGCTGAAGGCGATGGGCAAATTCAATGAAGAGTTGGACAAGGCCGGCATCCTGGGCGACGCTGACGGCCTCAAGCCCTCGTCGCAGGGCAAACGTATTGCGTTCGACGGCCCGCGCCGTACCGTCATAGACGGGCCTTTCGCTGCCACCCGCGAACTGGTCGCTGGGTTCTGGCTGTGGCAGGTCAAGGACATGGACGAGGCCATCGCCTGGGTCAAGCGCTGCCCTAATCCCATGCCGGGAGCGAGTGAGATTGAAATCCGGCCGCTATATGAGGCGACTGATTTTCAATAGTTGCTATTTCTTCCCGATGGACGCGACGCAGTGCCTGGTCGTCTCGTGTGAATAGTTGGTGTAGGGAATGGCCTTGGGGTGCTTGCGCCACTCCCAGGGCGCCACCTGGTCCTTGACCGATTGGGACCAGAGCCCTTTTCCGGCCAGCCGGGCCTGCTGCTCATCAGCACACAGCGTCGCGTCGGCCTTGCCAGAATACTGGCGGTAGACCCACGCATTGCCCTGCCGGACGAGCTCGGCGTTGATGTCGTCATCCCCGAGGAAAACCGTGCCGACCATCCGGTCGTATCGATCCTGCCCGAAAGGCTCGATGTCGACTTGCTTGCCCATGACGCGCTGCTTCAGCGCCGCTGTGGATTGCTTTCCCCAGGGCTGGTTGCGCTCGGGCGCATCGATGGCGTGCAGTCGGACGCGGATGGGGCCGCTGGATAGCGCGACATCGATGGTGTCGGCGTCGATGACCTTGATCACCTTGCCGGTGAGGACCGTCCGCGCAGGTCCACTTGAGGCGCAGGCCGTACAAAGCAGCAGGGTCAGGCCGATGGCACGCAGCAATTGCATGCGCCGGATAGTGCGCTGCGTGCACGCTGCGCGTTGTGACCTGCATCAAGGTGCCGCCAAGTCGAACCACCTTCAGTCGCGCCGCTCGAAATCGTAGTGCAGTATTTCGACAGACTTGCCGTCCTTATCGCGGTGCACGGCATCCAGCGTCAGCGACTTGCCATCCGCGGAGACTGTCTGCGTCCCCGTTGAGGTTTTCCAGTTGCTCTCGCCGGTCTGCGTGAAGACGTATTCCATTTTGCGCGGGCCGGTCAGCTTGCAGGTGAAGGTCGATGCCGCCGGCGATCCATCACCATGGACATGCGGATACGCGCGCCCGTCGCAGCGACCTTCAACGATGGTCTGTGCTGCCGGCGCACGCTGCGGAAACAGGATCAGACGGAATCGGCCGTCGCCGGCATCCTCGAAGGACTGGCTCATTCCGACTGATTTGGGGCCTTTCACCTCGTGCCAGTTGGCGACAAAGGCGCTGTAAGGATGAACGTTCTGAGCTGAGGCCAGCGTGGCCAGCAGGAGTGTTGTCGCTAGAACATTGAAACGGGCTTGCATAAGACCTCCCTAGGGACAACTCACACCCACCGCCTGACGCGGCGGCTGTAGGCCAGATAGTCCGCGCCAAAGGTCTCGCGCATCCGGGCTTCTTCAAACGGGATGACCACGGCGTTCATCAGCAACACTGGCACGAGCAGGAGGACCAGCGGCCAGACCCGACCCAGCGCCAGGCTCAGGCCGATGTAGGTGATGGTCAGCCCCAAATACATCGGGTTGCGCGAAATACTGAAGGCGTTGTCCGCAACAAGCCGCGAGGGACGACCGGTGGGATTGAGCGTGGTCCGGCGCAAACCAAACAGCGCGGCGCTGCCAGGGCCCAGGATGATCCCGACCGCGAAGAGGAACCACCCGATCCAGTGTGTGGCAGGCAGCTGCGTCCACTGCGGTGCCCATGGCGCGAAGCGTTCCAGCAACACGCCCGCCAGGAAG
>JBDTPN010000053.1:0-11816 GCA_039932715.1 Pseudomonadota bacterium
TGCAGTGCCGCGGCATCGCCCAGCGACTGTGCATAGCGCGCCACGCCCGCATCTTCCACCGTCACTGCGAAAGCCTCGTTGAACGAGGATTCACTGGGTATGTAGAGCTGCTGGTGCGCCAGTTCGTGAAAGATCAGGCCGGCCAGGTCCAGTTCGCCGTAGCCATTGACCGTGCTCAATATCGGATCGGCGACGCGGCCCAGTGTGGAATAGGTGGACACGCCGCCGACCACCACGTCGTCGCCCTGCTTCTGCAGCTTTTCGGCGAATTTACGCGCGCCCTCCTCGTTGAAATAGCCGCGATAGGCCACGCAGCCGGCCACGGGAAAACACCATTGCCGCGGCTCCACCGAAAGCTGCGGCGCTGCCACTACATTCCACACCACGTAAGGGCGTTCGATGTCGGCGTAGCTGCGGTAGCTGGCGTTGTCAGGCAGGCCCAGCTCCTTGCTGGCGAAGTCGCGGATGCGCTTCACCTGCTGCAGTTGGGTGCGCAGCTTGTCGCTGGTGGCAGGTTGGGCGATGACCTTGTCTATGGGCTGGCGCGCATTCATCACCGACAGTTGTCCATGCGCTGCCTGTGCCAGGTAGGTGACGCCGCAGCCGGCCAGCCCGCTGAGGACAATCGCAAAACCCGCGACCACATGAATCTTGAGTACCATCTTGCGATGCAAGTCTATCTGGTAGGCGGCGCGGTTCGGGATTCCCTGCTGGGGCGGGAGGTGCGCGAGCGCGATTATGTGGTGGTCGGGGCCGACGCCGACGAGCTGCAGGCGGCGGGCTATCGCCCGGTGGGCCGCGATTTCCCGGTGTTTTTGCATCCGGTCACGCATGCCGAACATGCGCTGGCGCGCCGCGAACGCAAGACCGGGCCCGGCTACCGCGGCTTCGTCACCGATTTCTCGCGCGACATCACGCTGGAAGAGGACCTGCTGCGCCGCGACCTGACCATCAATGCCATGGCGCAGCGCGAGGATGGTTCGATTGTCGATCCTTACGGTGGCCAGGCGGATCTGGCTGCGCGCACGCTGCGCCATGTGTCGCCGGCCTTCAGTGAAGACCCGGTGCGCGTGCTGCGCATCGCGCGGTTCGCGGCGCGGTTTGCTTACCTGGGCTTCACGGTGCACGAGTCCACGCGCGAGTTGATGCGCGGGATGGTGGTCGCGGGCGAGGTGTCGTCCTTGGTGCCTGAGCGCGTGTGGCAGGAAACCGAACGCGCGCTGGGGGAGTCTGATCCCCAGGTGTTTTTCGAGGTGCTGCGCGACTGCGGCGCGCTGGCGGTGATCTTCCCGGAGATCGACAGGTTGTTCGGTGTGCCGCAACCACCCCAGTGGCATCCGGAGATCGACACGGGTGTGCACGTGATGCTGTGCCTGCAGCGTGCCGCGCAGCTGGAGGCACCCACCACGGTGCGCTTTGCGGTGCTGGCGCATGACCTGGGCAAGGGCACGACGCCACGCGACCAGTGGCCCAAGCATGTGATGCATGAGTCACGCGGATTGCCGCTGGTGGACGCGCTGTGTTCGCGCATGCGCGTGCCCACGGCGCATGCGGAGCTGGCGCGCCTGACGTGCAAGCAGCACACCAACGTGCATCGCGCGCTGGAACTGCGCCCCGAAACGGTGTTGAAGCTGCTGGAAGAATGCGACGCACTGCGGCGGCCGGATCGGTTCAGTGAATTGCTGCTGGCCTGCCAATGTGATGCGCAGGGCAGGACCGGCCTGGAGGAAAAGCCCTATCCGCAGCGCGAATATCTTGAAGCGGCGCGCGCGGCAGCCGCTGGCGCGGTGCTGCCCCCGGAGCAGATGAAGGGATTGGCAGGACCTGCGATTGCCAAGGCCATTGCGGCGCGTCGCTTGCAGGCGCTGACTGCGCTCAAAGACGGTCGCGCAGATCCTGCACGCTGAACGCTGACAGCGGCGCGTCTGGGTAACCACGCCCCAGTGCCATTGCCTTGAAGGTCTCGCCCATGGCGTTGGGCAGCAGCAATTGACGCGCTTCGCTGGCGCGGCGAATACGCGTGGTGTCATCTGGCGCGTTGACGATGGCCGCTTCGATGCCCAGGCCCAGCAGCATCGCTGACTGCGTGGCGTAGCCCAGCACCTCGAGTCCCGCGGCATCGCTTGCCTCCGCCACGCGCGTGAAATCCACCCAGGCGGTGACGTCTTCGAGGCCCGGATGCGCGAAGGGATTGTCATGCGCGGTTTGCCGGTAATGGCAACGCAAGGTGCCGCTGGAACGATCGGGATGGAAATATTCGGCGCGCGGCAGGCCATAGTCGATGAACAGCGCAACGCCGCGCTGCATGCTGGCGGTGACTTCCATCAGCCAGGGTTGCAGCAACAGGCACAGTTCGGATTCGTAACTGTCGGGCCATGCGTGGGGCAAACCTGAGCGCACGCGTTGCATTTCTGCAGACAGCTGGGCGTCCGCAGGACGCGTCTGCCATTCAAGCGCATAGTCCGGATCCAAACTCACGCCCAACGCTTCGTCGCCCCGGAAGCGTTGCACCGGCAACGCATCCAGCACTTCATTGGCCAGCAATGCGCCTTGCCATGGTTCGGCAGGCGGTGCATCCAGCCACTCGACGCGTTGCGCCAGGTGCACGGGCAGGCGTGCAACGCAAGCGCGCTGTCGATCACGCAAATCGGCGCTGATCTCGAGAACGAGATAACGGCGTGGCGGCCGCCCTCTTGCATCGAGCCCGACCAGCACATCGCAGGCCAAGCGCCCGGTGCCCGCGCCAATCTCGACCACGTCCCCGCCGCCCAGCGCCCGCAACACCTCGTCGCAGTGCGCGGCCAGGCACTGGCCGAACAGCGGCGAGATTTCCGGGGCAGTGGTGAAGTCCCCGCCCGCGCCCAGCTTGCGCGCGCCGGCGCTGTAATAGCCCAGGCCCGGCTCGTAAAGCGCGATCTTCATGTACTCATCAAACGCAATCCAGCCGCCCGCAGCGGCAATGCGCTGGCGCAGGGTGTTCAGGACCCGTGCAGCGTGCAGATCTTCGTCCGTCGTCATAAGCTCACATCATGGAGCAGTCGCTCGATGACAAGGTAGTGCTGATCACCGGCGCGGCGCGGCGCGTGGGCGCGGTGATCGCGCGCAAGCTGCATGGCGCGGGCGCCACGGTGGTCATTCACTACCACCACTCGGCTGCGGAGGCCCAGGCACTGGCCGCGCAACTCAACGACATACGGCCCGCGTCGGCCACGCTTCTGGGCGGCGACCTGCTGGATATCAAAGTGCTCACTGCGCTGGTCGAGGCCACCATCGCGCGGCACGGGCATCTGGACGTGCTGGTCAACAATGCATCCACGTTCTATCCCACGCCGGTGGGCGAGATCACCGAGTCGCAATGGGACGACCTGATGGGCACGAATCTGAAGGCGCCGCTGTTCCTGTCGCAGGCGGCTGCGCCACATCTCAAGGCGCGCGAGGGATTGATACTCAACATCGCCGATATCCACGGCATGCGGCCGCTGCGACATCATGTTGTCTACAGCCCCGCCAAGGCCGGGCTGATCATGCTGACGCAGGCGCTGGCGCGCGAACTGGCGCCACACGTGCGCGTGAATGCGATCGCGCCGGGCCCGGTGGAATTTCCCGAGAAGGGGCTCACCGACCAGATGAAGCAGGCCATCATCGACAAGACCCTGCTCAAGCGTCGCGGCTCGCCCGAGGACATCGCGCGCGCTGCCTTGTTCTTTGCCAGTGAAGCCCCTTATGTCACGGGACAGGTGCTCGCGGTGGACGGCGGGCGCAGCGCCAATACCTAGTCAAATTGCGTTGAGATCCAGCGCCACCGGCACCAGCGGGTGCGCTTGCGAATCGAATTCTCGCCAGAGTTCGCCGATGGATTTTTGTTCGAGCGGATGCATGAAGTTGGGCGCCAGTTCGGCCAGCGGTCCCAGCATGAAGCCCCAGCGCACCAGGTCCGGCCGCGGGATTATCAATCCCGGTTCGTCGATCACCTGGTCGCCGAACAACAGCAGGTCCAGATCCATGGAGCGCGGTGCCCATCGCGGCGCGGCGTCCGGGCGCCCGCACAGTTTCTCGATGCGCTGCAGGGTTTCGCGCAAGGCGAAGGGTCGACCCACCACGGGAAGTTCGACCACGAAGTTGATGAAGTCGGGACCTTCGAATCCCACCGACTTGTTGCGGTAACAACGCGAGAATCGTGCGTGTGCATAGCGGACTTTGAGTTCACGTGCCGCCTGCGGCAGGTGCGACTCGGCATCAAGGTTGCTGCCGCCGGAGACGTATGCCAGCGCCGTGTTCAACGGTGCCTTGTGATTTCCACGCCAACGTCGCGCGACCCGCGGATGGCCCCTGGCTTGTTGAGCTTGAGCTTGATCCAGGCAAGATCGAACTCGGCGATCAGCGTCACGCACAGTGTGTGCGCCAGGGTTTCCACCAGCTTGAACTGCGCGCCGCTGACAAAGTCGATGGTGCGCTTGGCGATGCTTTTGTAGTCGACGGTGTCTACCACGCTGTCGCTGCCGGCAGCGCGCGCGCAATCCACCGGAAATTCCAGGTCGAGCACCACGGTCTGCTTGACCAGTCGCTCCCATTCAAAGAAACCAATGGTGGTCTCGATGGCCAGTCCATGCAGGAAGACGATGTCTGTTGGTGAGGCACTGGATTGCGGCATGAACCTTCGGATTCCTTATTGAGAGAGCGCAGTCAGCGGCCACTGGGCACGTGACTCGATGACCAGATCGCTGGCGGCCGCCCCCGCCTTGAGTCGTGCAAGCCCGGCCACCGCGATCATTGCCGCATTATCCGTGCAGAACTCGGGCCGCGGGAAGTAGATCTCACCGCCGCGTTTGGCCACGGCTGCCTGCAGCGCTGTGCGCAGTGCGGTGTTGGCGCCGACGCCGCCGGCCACCACCAGGTGGCCGATGCCCGTTGCGTCCAGCGCTCGCGCGGTCTTGCCAACCAGTGTGTCGACGATTGCATCCTGCACACCGCGCGCGATGTCGGCGCGCCGGGCATCGCTCATGGGCTCATCTGCCGGCTGCGCGCGCACCGCCAGCATTACTGCTGTTTTCAATCCCGAGAAACTGAATTCGAATCCCGCGCGATCGAGCATGGGCCGCGGAAAATCAAACGCGCCGCGACGACCCTGCTCGGCAAGTCGCGCCAGTTGCGGTCCGCCGGGGTAAGGCAGCCCCAGCAACTTGGCAGTCTTGTCGAATGCCTCACCGGCAGCGTCATCGCGCGTTTCGCCCAGGATTTCGTATTGCCCCAGGCCGCGCACGATGACCAGCATGGTGTGGCCGCCGGAGACCAGCAACGCCAGGTGCGGAAACGGCGGGGCCCGGTTTTCGAGCAGCGGCGCCAGCAAATGCCCTTCCAGATGGTGCACAGCCACAGCTGGCACCCCCAGGGCATAGGCCAGGCTGCGGCCCAGGGCCGCCCCGGTCAGCAGTGCCCCTACCAGGCCGGGACCTGCGGTATAGGCCACCGCCGAGAGCTGGTCAGGGGTGGTGGCCGCGCTGCTAAGCGCCTGACGTACAAGGGGTAAAAGGCGCTGCACGTGGTCGCGCGATGCCAGTTCAGGCACCACTCCGCCATACAGCCGGTGCAGGTCAACCTGGCTGTAAAGCTCGTGCGAAAGCAGGCCGCGTTCCTCATCCAGAACCGCCACCGCACTCTCGTCACAAGATGATTCAATCGCCAGCACGCGCAATGGACAGTCCGCCTGTGAGCCTTTAGAATCCCGCACCCGATTTGCCACCGCGCCTTCAAAGCGCATTCAAAACAAAGACTTATCCCGCGATGCGGGCTTGAGGATTCTACATGCCGAGCGTGCGAGTTCGAGAGAATGAATACTTTGATGTCGCCCTGCGACGTTTCAAGCGTGCCTGCGAGAAAGCCGGCGTGCTCTCCGAACTGCGTCGGCGCGAATTCTATGAAAAGCCCACGCAGGAGCGTAAGCGCAAGAAGGCCGCTGCAGTGAAGCGGCACCAGAAGCGCAGTGCGCCGCGCGGCGAAATCCGGGCCGCTCGTCCCGCTCCCTGACATGACACTTCGCGAGCGCGTGCAGGAGGACATGAAGTCCGCAATGCGCTCTGGCGAGAAAGAGCGTCTGGCCACGGTCCGTCTGATCCTGGCCGCCATCAAGCAACGCGAAGTCGACGAGCGCATCACGCTCGACGACGTGCAGACATTCTCGGTCATCGAGAAAATGGTCAAGCAGCGTCGCGAATCCATCGTGCAGTTCGAGGCCGGCAACCGCGCCGACCTGGTGGCCAAGGAAAACGCCGAACTGGTCATCCTGCAGGCTTATCTGCCCACGCAGTTGAGTGATTCCGAAGTCGATGCGCTGATTGCAAGCGCGATTACTGCCACCGGTGCCGCATCCATCAAGGACATGGGCAAGGTGGTTGCCAACGTGAAGGCCGCTGCCCAGGGTCGCGCCGACATGGCCGCGGTCAGTGCGCGCGTCAAGGCGAAGCTGCAATCATGACCCGCGGTTTGACCATGGTGTTCGCGCTGGTCGCCGTCGCACTGATCGTCCTGGCTATCGCGCGCCGCAAGCGCTAATCCGGATCGTCTAGTCCTCGCGCAGCAGCGCCGCACGCTTGAGCACCAGCGTGCCTACCCCGGCAATCACCAGCAGTCCTGACAGCACCAGCAGTCCGCCCGAAAAGCTATGCGTGGCTTGGCGCACATAGCCCACCATCGTCGGGCCCACAAATCCGCCCAGCGCGCCGAAGGTGTTGATGAACGCAATGCCCGCGGCCAGGGACGTACCGGTGAGAAATCGCGGCGGCAAGGTCCAGAACGCGCCACGCGTGGACATGTCGCCCATGGCGGCCACGGTCAACGCGATCATGCTGGGCACCGGCGTATGCACAAACGCGCTGGCGGCGAATCCTGCTGCACCGATGAAGCTGGGCAAGGCCACATGCCAGAAGCGTTCGCCGGTGCGATCGGAATTTGCCCCCACCCACACCATGGCCACCGCCGCGGCGGCATAGGGAATGGCCGAGATGACGCCGGTCATGAAGTCGCTTTGATTTGAGAATCCGCGAATGATCTGCGGTATCCACAGGGTCATGCCATAGCTGCCGGCCTGGCAACAAAATGTCACCAGGCACAGCAACCACACCGTGGGATGCAGCAGCGCGAGGCGCAGGCCCGAGCCATGCCGCGCCTGCTTGCGTGCAGACTCCTCGACGATGCGCCGCTCGATCAACGCGCGTTCATCGGGTTTCAACCAGCGCGCATCGCGCGGTTTGTCGGGCAACAGGAACCAGGTGGTGACGCCCAGCACGATGGCCGGTACTCCTTCCATCACGAACAACCACTGCCAGCCGCGCAGTCCGTGCCAGCCATCCATCCCCAGCAGCAGGCCGGCCAGCGGGCCGCCAAATACGCTGGATAGCGGTATTCCCAGCAGGAACCACGACACCGCGCGGCCGCGTTCACGCGGCGGAAACCACTGCGAAAGATAGTAGAGGACGCCCGGCAGGAACCCGGCCTCGGCCACGCCCAGCAGCACGCGCAGCGTGTAGAAGCTCCACTTTCCCTGCACGAACATCATGGCGATGGAGAGGATCCCCCAGGTCACCATGATCCTGGCAATCCACAGCCGCGCACCCACGCGGGCCAGCACCAGGTTGCTGGGCACCTCGAACAGTGCATAGGCGGCAAAGAAAATTCCGGCCCCCAGTCCGTAGACGGCGGGGCCAAAGCCCAGGTCCTGGTTCATCTGCAGGGCCGCAAAGCTGATGTTGACGCGGTCCAGCCAGGCGATCACGTACAGCAGCAACAGGTAGGGGACCAGGCGCCAGCGCAGCCTGCGGTATACCGCCTCTTCGCTCGGTTCTCCCATACGCCATGTTAGCAAGGTAGGCTTCATTCCATGGCCGGCCGCATCCCACAGACCTTCATCGACGACCTGGTCGGCCGCGCCGACATTGTCGAGATCATTGGCGCGCGCGTGCCGCTCAAGAAATCCGGTCGTGAATATCGCGCCTGCTGCCCGTTTCACGACGAGAAAACTCCGTCGTTCTGGGTCAGTCCCGCCAAGCAGTTCTATCACTGCTTCGGCTGCAGCGCGCACGGCACGGTGGTCAGCTTCCTGATGAACTTCGACCGGCTGTCGTTTGTCGAGGCCATCGAAGACCTGGCGGCGCGCATGGGCGTGGAAGTGCCGCGCGATCAGTCCGCAGTCGGTGCGCCCGCACCGGTCAGCGATGACCTGTATTCGCTGATGTCCAAGGTGGCGACTTTCTACGGCGAGCAGCTGGCCGCGAACGAACGTGCGCGCAGCTATGCCGCCAAACGCGGGCTGGACCACAACACCCTGACGCAGTTCGCCGTCGGCTACGCACCTGACTCCTGGAACGAAGTGCTCAAGCGCTTCGGTGCCAGTGATGCGTCGCGCGCCAAACTGATGGAGACCGGCCTCATCATTGAGCGCGAAAAAGGCCAGGGCGACAACCATGGTCACTACGATCGCTTCCGTGACCGCTTGATGTTCCCCATCCGCGATGCGCGCGGCCGCGTGATCGGCTTCGGCGGCCGGGTGCTGGATCAGGGCGAACCCAAGTACCTCAACTCTCCGGAAACGCCGCTGTTCCACAAGGGACGCGAACTGTATGGGCTGTTCGAAGTGCGCCAGCAACGTGCGCCGCTGACGCGATTGATCGTCGTCGAGGGATACATGGACGTGGTGCGCCTGCACCAGAGCGGCATCCACTACGCGGTGGCAACGCTGGGCACGGCCACCACGCCGGAGCATCTCAAGCGCGCCTTCCGCGTCGTCAGCGAAATCATCTTCTGTTTCGATGGCGATCGCGCCGGACGTGCCGCCGCGTGGCGCGCGCTGCAAAACGCCTTGCCCGAAGCCACTGCCGGTCGCGAATTGAAATTCCTGTTCCTGCCCGACAAGGAAGACCCGGATTCACTGGTGGGCAAGGAAGGGCGCGCGGCATTCGAAGCCCGCTATGCCGCCGCGCTGCCGTTGTCGGAATACCTGGTCAGCCACCTGCTCGAAGACATCGACATCTCGCACGCCGACGGCAAGGCACGCTTCGTGGCCGAAGCACGGCCGTTGCTCGAGCGGGTGCCGCCGGGACCCTATCGCGAGCTGCTGCTGGACCGGCTGGCCCAGGTCATCGGCGTCAGTGCCGAGCGCTTCCTGGCCATTGTCGGGCCCATGAATACCGCAGCGAGGGCCGCAGCGAAGGCGGCAACTGATCGGCCCCAAACCACCCAGTTCGAGCAGGGCCGCACGGCACGCAGCGCCGGGCGCGGCGGCATGGTGCGCCAGGCCGTTCACACCCTGCTGATGTTCCCGGCCAGCGCGCTGCGCCTGGCACCGGCCGACCGCGCAGCCCTGGATGCCGTGGACGAACCGGGCGTCGACATCCTGCGCGAGCTACTCGACAGCCTGCAGGCACATCCGGCCACCAGCACTGCCCAGCTGCTGGAGCGCTGGCGCGACCATCCGGCCGGCGACCGCCTCGCCCGCCTGGCGGCCAGTGAATCCATCCTCCCCGATGAGCAGGCGGCAGGCGATGAGCTGCTGATGGCCGTGCAAAAGCTGGCCCAGGCCCCGGCCGGTGCCGAGCTGGACGCGCTGCTGGCCAAGGAGCAGCAGACGGGCCTGGGCGGTCCTGAGCGTGAGCGCCTGCTGCAGCTGTTGCGTGAGGCCCGCCCCGGCACTCGCTAAAGGCCTTCCCCGGGCGAAGGAAATTTAAAGATTTGCGCTTGTTTTTCCGGCTTCTGGCTCGATTATTGCTTTCTGGCGGTGGCGACATTTCGCCGTTAGAATCCGCGCCCCGCTTTAGCGTACCCCTTAGCAACTGGAGCCCTCATGGCGCCTCACCGCAAGCCCCAGAAATCTGTTGTTGCCCGCAAGCCTGCGAGCAAGCCTGCACATGTCGTGACGAAACCCGCTGCAAAGCTGGCAAAGAATGCCAAGCCTGTGGTGAAGGTCGTTGCTGCCAAAGTTGTTGCTGCCAAAGTTGGCAAACATGTCGCCGCACCTGTGGCCCACAAAGCCGCCGCTGTTGCACCCAAAGTTGTGGTAGCACACAAGCCTGTCGCTGTTGTGCCGAAGAAGGGCGTGGTTGTTGCACTCAAGGGTGCGAAGCCTGAAGTGATCAAGCCCGGTGCGGTCAAGCCCGGCTCCGCAAAGCCAGGCAAGGTTGCTACCGCTGCGGCACCTGCAGCAAAAGCCACCACTGCGGCTGCGGCGGCTGCGCCTGAGAAAGGCAAGCGCGGTCGTGCCAACAAGGCTGACGCTGAAGCACTGAGCACCATCGAACGCCGCGCACCGGTGATGCCCGAAGAGCGCCAGTCGCAGTTGAAGCTGCTGATCGCGCTGGGCAAGGAACAAAGCTTCCTGACGTATTCGCAGGTCAATGATCACCTGCCATCCGAGATCGTCGATCCCGAACAGATCGAAGACATCGTAAACATGATCAACGACATGGGCATTCCGGTGTATGAAAAAGCACCGGATTCCGAGCCCCTGCTGGCCACCGAGAATTCGCAGCCCGCCGACGATGAAGCCATTGAAGAAGCCGCCGCTGCGCTGGCCGCGCTGGATGCCGAGCTGGGCCGCACCACCGACCCGGTGCGCATGTACATGCGCGAGATGGGCACGGTTGAACTGCTGACGCGCGAAGGCGAGATCAGCATTGCCAAGCGCATCGAGGAAGGCCTCGATACCGTGCGCGGTTCGCTGGCGTATTACCCGGCCACCATCAATCACATGCTCAAGGCATTCGAGCTGGTCAAGGCCGGCCAGAGCCGCCTCGTCGACGTGATTGTCGGGTTCATTGATCCCAATGCACCGGATGTGATCGCGCAGCCGCAGAACCCCACCAAGATCGAGCTGGTAGAAGAAACCACCGCCGAGACCGAGACTGAAGAAGCCGACGGCGATGGCGAGACCGAAGAGGCAGTGGACACCGGCCCGGATCCTGAAGAAGCGGCTCGTCGCTTCACCTCACTGGCCAAGCTGCATGCCAACTCACTGGCCAGCATTGCCAAGCTGGGCGCCAAGGATCCCAAGACGCTCAAGCAGCGCGCCAAGACGGCAGCGGAGTTCATGGAACTGAAGCTGGCGCCGCGCATGTTTGAAGCGCTGATCCAGCAGCTGCGTCTGCACATCGGTGGAGTGCGCCAGCTCGAGAAGGAGATCATGGCCATCTGCGTGCGCGACGCCGGAATGCCACGCAAGGAATTCGTCGCCACTTTCCCGCGCAACGAGACCGACCTCAAGTGGCTGGGCAAGCATGTGAAGGCGGGCAAGAAATACTCGCCGGTACTGGCCAAGTTTGCCGAGGAAATCGAGCGTCGGCAGATGAAGCTGGCCGAACTTGAAGTCGCGCACACCCTGACCATCAATGACATCAAGGAAATAAACCGCGAAGTCTCGATCGGCGAGGCCAAGGCGCGGCGCGCCAAGAAGGAAATGGTCGAGGCCAACCTGCGCCTGGTGATCTCGATCGCCAAGAAATACACCAATCGCGGCCTGCAGTTCCTCGACCTGATCCAGGAAGGCAACATCGGCCTGATGAAGGCGGTGGACAAGTTCGAATACCGCCGTGGCTACAAGTTCTCCACCTATGCCACCTGGTGGATACGCCAGGCCATCACCCGTTCCATCGCCGACCAGGCGCGCACCATCCGCATCCCGGTGCACATGATCGAGACCATCAACAAGCTCAACCGCATCTCGCGGCAGATGCTGCAGGAGATGGGTCGCGAGCCGACTCCCGATGAGTTGGCGATTCGCATGGAAATGCCCGAAGACAAGGTGCGCAAGGTACTCAAGATCGCCAAGGAGC
>JBDTPN010000054.1:0-11246 GCA_039932715.1 Pseudomonadota bacterium
CCGTGCGATTCGCACACATACTCCTGCGTCCTGCCGTTTTCATCGACGGCCGCGATGTGCAGGTAGCTGTGCGGGTTGCGCGCCTCGAACTGCGTAACCCTGCCGGAAATGCTGACCGGCTTGTTGATGTCGAAGTGGGGCGCGAAACTGTGGTGCGCTACCGCGACTGTCGCGGACATTGCTGCGACCAGCGTTGCAAGCTTGCGGATCGATGGCATGTTGCCCCCTGATTATTCTGCCTCCATTATAGTGCGCCATGGGTCCAATCAGCAGGGTCAGTTTCGCAACAGCCTGTCTCGCGTCGTTGTTCACATCCAATGTTCCGTAATATCCTTTTGAGCCTTACTGCCCTCGCCTGTTTCGGCGCCCAGGCCGCGCAGGTCGCCGCTGACAATCCCGATCCGCGCATTCGTCAGCTCATCTCCATGATCTCCGAGCAGCGGCTGCGCGAGATCGACGAGAAGCTCGTCTCTTTCGGCACCCGCAATACGCTTTCCGACGCGACCTCCACAACCCGCGGTATCGGTGCAGCCCGGCAATGGATCTTCGATGAAATGCAGCGCTCCAGCCCGCGCCTGCGGGTCTCCTTCGACAGTTACATGCTGGCACCGCAGGAGAGAATCCTGCGGCAAGTCGAACTTCGCAACGTGATCGCGGTCTTGCGCGGGCAGGTCCGCGCGCCCACGTCCGATCACAACAGACCGCCGACACCCGGATTGAGGCGGTGCTCAACAACGATATTGTGGGCAATTCGAGCAGCGGCAACGGCAACAGGCAAAACCATGCCGTGCGTGTTTTCGCGACCGGTCCAGCAGATTCGATGTCGAGCTCTCTGGCACGATATATCGAACGCATGGCTGCAGTTTACGTGCCGACTCAACGCGTCCATACGATGGCGCGCCTTGACCGCTTCGGTCGTGGCGGAGACCAGGAATCCTTCGTAGTGGCTGGATACGCGGCTGTGGTCTTTCGCGAAGCCAGCGAGAATTTCACGCGACAGCATGCAGCTGCCGATACGCTGGAGGGCGTTGATTTCCACTACTTGACCCAGAACGCGCGCATCAATGCCGCAAGCGCCGCCAGCCTTGCCCTTGCACCACCGGCTCCGGTAGTCACTGGAGCACGGGGCCAGAACCTGATTGCAAGGGACCCCTCCGGCTACGATGCGAGCCTCAGCTGGAACCCCTCACCCGGTGCCGGCGGGTACCGCGTCTACTGGCGGGATACCTGGTCAAACCAATGGCAGCACTCGCAGGCCACTGGAAATGTGACTCACCTGCTGTTGCCCGGCATGTCGATTGACGATCTCATTTTCGGTGTCGCGGCGGTCGACTCCGCGGGACACGAGAGCCTGATCAGGGCCTACACATCTTCTCCCGGTACGCTACCGGATGTCGAATTGGTGCGCCCGTAAGCCTTCCCGTTAATCCTTTTTTTTGGAATCCTGGGCCGGAACTTTCTGCATTGCGGGACTTTTGGGTGCATCATGACGGCCTCGTCAAACCACTGCTTGAGGGGAGGAGACCAGATGGCGACTTACAAAGGCGGCTGCGCTCACGTTCACGTTACCGCATCGGACCCCATCGACAATCACGAATGCCATTGCAATGTCTGCAAGTCGGTGACGGGGCAGCAGACGACGCATGTGGCGTTCTTCAACCACGCCGACGTGAAGGTCGATCACCCCGAGAAGATCAAGCGCGTGCCCTTCAACAAGGACAATCCGAGCGGGCCCCTGGAAATCTGCCTCTGTACCGAATGCGGGGCGGTTTTGATGCTGGACGACAAGCAGGGGCGCATTCGCGTCGCTGTGCCAAATGTCATGGGCTACGACGATGCTGCTTTTCCGAAGGCCACCTATCACGCCTTCTGGGACGAGACAAAGGGCTACCCATCGCCCAAGGACGGCCGACCGGTCTATAGCGGTCTACGGCCCGATTTCGTCTGGCCGAAGTCCGCCGCCTGACGCGCCTGCAGCGCGAATAGCAGGCTAGCGTTGCGATGCTCGGCGCCGGGCTCCAGAAGGAGCCCGGCTTAGTGTCCATGCTGCCGTATTCCTGCCGTTCCCGAGGTCTTGATGCCTACCCCGACCACTACGCCAACCCTGCAATTCTCGCGCTACCAGAAGAGCGTCATCGCGATGCTCGCCTTCCTGCAGTTTGCGGTGATCATCGACTTCATGCTGATGGCGCCGCTGGGCGCGCTCATCATGCCGGCGCTAGGCGCGTCTCCAGCGCAGTTCGGCACGGTCGTTTCGGCCTACGCGTTTGCCGCGGGTGTGTCGGGCTTTCTCACGGCCGGGTTCGCAGACCGTTTCGATCGCAAAAAGCTCCTGCTGTTCTTCTACGCCGGTTTCATCGCCGGCACCGCCTGGTGTGGCTTCGCGGGCAGCTTCGAGTCACTGCTGATCGCGCGTGTCGTAACCGGCTTGTTCGGCGGCGTAATTGGCTCGATCGTGCTGGCCATTGCTACTGACCTCTTTGCCCCGCAGATGCGCGGCCGCGTAATGGGGTTCATCCAGACCGCGTTCGCGGCAAGCCAGATCCTCGGCATTCCGATCGGCATTTTCCTGTCTAACCGCTGGAACTGGCATGTACCGTTCCTGGCGCTGGCCGTACTCGGCCTGACGGCGGGAGTCCTGATTTCCGTGACTATGCGGCCCGTCAACGAACACCTGAAATCACGGCAGGAAAAGAGCCCGTTCGCGCACCTGGTGCACACGTTGGTGGAGCCGCGTCACGCGCTGCCGTTCGTCTCGGTACTGTTCCTCACGACCGGTGGCTTCATGCTGATGCCTTTCAGCAGTGCGTTCACCGTCAACAACCTCGGCATTGCGCTCGATCACCTGCCTGTCATTTACCTGGTGACTGGCGTCGCAACGATCTTCGTCGGACCGCTCGTCGGCAAGGCCGCTGATTCTTTCGGCAAGCTGCGCACGTTCTATGTTGGAACTGCGATCACGATTGTGATGGTGTTGATCTATACGCACCTCGGCCCATCCACGCTCGCCGTCGTTACGATCGTCAATGTTGTGATGTTCATCGGTATCTTCTCGCGCATGATCCCGTTCCAGGCACTGATGACACAGGTGCCAGCGCCAACGTACCGCGGCGCGTTCAACGCGGTGAATGCGTCGATCTCGCAGCTGGCCGGGGGTGTTGCGGCCGTTGCCGCGGGGCACATCGTGCAGCAGGGAGCGGACGGCAAGCTCCACCATTACGACGTAGCTGGATATGTCGTGGTGGCAACCACGTTGCTGGCCGGCGTGCTGATCTGGCGGGTCGAGCGCGGCGTCAGGGGCGCTGCATCAGCGGTGCCGGTGCCCGCCTCACTCGACCTTTCGTAGCTCCTGCCCTTCAAGTCCCATCAGGCCCGGCCCAAAGTCTGGTGCAAGCGACCTCTCAAGGATCAGGTCGACCGCTTTTTCCCCGATCATGATCGAAGGCAGGTTGGTGTTGCCGCTGGGCACCTCCGGCATTACCGATGCGTCTGCTATCCGCAGACCGGCGATGCCACGGACGCGCAACTGCGCGTCCACAACTGCGTCGGAATCATTTCCCATGCGGCAAGTGCCCACCGGATGCGAGCGGTGGCCAGCGTTGAGCCGGATATAATCCCTTAGATCCTGGTCGCTTTGCCTGTCACTTCCAGGCTGCGTCTCGCTCCGGATCATTTCGCGCAGCGGGCTCTGTGCATAAATGCTGCGACTGAACTTCAACGCCCTGACCATTGCATCCAGATCACCGGGCTCGGCAAACATGTTTATCAGGATGCGGGGCGCCTCGCGCGGATCGCCGGATCGCAATTTGACCCAGCCGCGCGATTGTGGCTGCAGGTAGCCAGTACGGACCGACAGCCGGAAGCCCGGTTTGCGCTGCAGCCCTGGCGTCCAGATCTTCGCCGTGTGGCTTATTGGCAGGCACATCATCTGGACATCAGGCTGATCCAGTCCGGCCCGCGTCCGCGTAAACACGTTGGCCGCAGTGCCAGTAGAGGCAAATGGCCCGCCTTGCGTAATGAACCACCGGGTCATCTGGCCAATGGCACGATCCAGTCGCAAGTGACGGGTCAGCCCTTCATCGCCAATCAATTCATACTCGTTGATGATGTTTGGATGATCAGACAGATTGCGTCCCACGCCGGGAAGTTCGTGTACCGGCGCGATCCCCCATTCCCGCAGCTCGTCGGGCCGCCCAACCCCGGACAGCATCAATAGCTGCGGTGAATTGTAGGCGCCACCGCACACGATGATCTCCCGCTGGGCGTGCACTGTCTGCGCTTGCCCATCCTGCAGGAACTCCACCCCCGTCGCCCGCGCGTTACTGATGAGAACTCTTTTTGCAAGAGCGCCGGTCTTGATAGTCAGGTTTGGCCGGCGCATTGCAGGATAAATATATGCACGCGCTGTGCTGGACCGCTTGCCACCCCCGGTGGTTGCTTCCATCCGGGAAATGCCATCCTGCTCCAGTCCATTTGCGTCTTCACAATACGCAACTCCGGCAGACTGGGCCGCTCGCAGCAACGGGTCCCACAACAAATCCGGGCCCTGCATCAGCGAAACTTTGACCGGCCCGCTGCCCCCGTGCAATTCCGAGGCTCCACGCCAACTGGTTTCCAGCCGCTTGAAATAGGGCAAAACGTCGGCGTAACCCCAACCGGGCAAACCGCGCGCGCTCCATCGGTCATAGTCACGCCGATTTCCGCGTATGGCGATCATTGCATTGATGGATGACGTCCCGCCCAGCGTCCTGCCGCGCGGAATAGGCAGCTGTCGTCCGTGCAGTTGCGGTTCCGGCTCCGAAACGTATTGCCACGTTCCGATGTTGCCGGTTGCCACTTTTACGAAGGCCAGCGGCATCAACTGCAAAGGATGTCGATCTCGCGGTCCGGCTTCCAGTAACAGCACTGACAATGCCGGATCCTCGGAGAGCCTTGCAGCCACTGCAGCGCCCGCCGAGCCGGATCCAATGACTATGTAGTCATATTCCGTCTTCAGCCTCATGACTACTTCGCGCGGGCCTTGTAACCCTGCGACAGCATCGGAATGGCCACGATCTCGTTGCGCGCGGTGGGCGTACCCCAGCCGCCGTAGAAGACAATGCCGAACAGTGTTTTCTTGTCCTTGCCTCCAAAGGCCACGCCATGCATGCCCTTGGGCCCCGCAATGGAACCGAGGAACTCGCCTTTGGGGGAGAACACATCGGCCGAAGAACCTGTGGCGACGTACACGCGACCCTGCGAATCAACTGCAGCGCCATCGCCATTCTGTCCGCCGCGCAGTTTGGCGAATTCGCGCAGGCCCGTGAGTGAACCGTCACGTTGGACATCCCATGCAACCACCACCGCACCATTGGTCACATACAGGGTTTTTTCGTCGGGACTGAGGATGATGCCGTTGGCATTGGGTGCTCCCTCGTATTTCGCAAGCACGCCCTCGGGATTGGCATAGAAAACGCCGGAACCGGATACAGAGAGATATACGCCGCCACGGGCGTCGGCCATGAGATCGTTCACGCTGCCGCCGGCGCACTCCAGCGGCTCGCCCTGCCAGGTGTTGGCAAACATCCGGCGTTTGGGCTCGAGTTGTTCAATGCCGCTGCCCAGGCCGCGCTGGGCCAGGAACAGCGCGCCATTCTTGCTGCGCGACACGGCACCACCAGTGTTGGTCTTGTCGAACAGGATGGTCGCAAGGCCGGTCACGGGATCCAGCCTCATCACATTGCTGGCATCGTTGTTCGCGAACAGTATGGACCCCTCATCTCCTGCAATCGGCCCATCGGCGTTGTTGCCCTCCCAGGCCCATACCACCTTCCACGCCTGACCCGCGGCCAGCACACCGGGAATAGCCTGCGTTGCTGGAAGCGCGGGCGCGGCAGGGGCCTCTGTCACGGCCGCGCCCCCACCGCGTATGCCGGGCGCCTTTGGTGGCACGCGGCATCTGGCGGTGATGGCGGCCAGCCCGGGATCCTGCCCGGCCTGCAGGCTGTGGCCACGATCGAATGCGGAAGCAGGCTGTGGAGAGGCTGCGACGGCAGTGACGGCGAAAAAGAGCGCCGCGCAGAAAGCAATGGATGGAATCGTTTTCACCTTATTCACCCCCCAAAACGCTGGATCTGGCCCAAGTCAGGCAACTGCAGGATATTAACGGTGCCCGGACCGCATTACACTGCGGTTAACGAAGACCGGTCATTCAACGGGACGGGGCATGACATGAGTTTCAAGACCAGAATGGCGTCATTGGAGTCGTACGACAAAGGCTCGATCGAGCTCAACGACGATCTCAAACACTACGCTTTTTCCAACATTTTCGAAGTCTGCAGCAAGTCAAAGCCGTACGAACGGGTGATGGTGGCATCCAATCTGGAGTACGCGGCTGAGGCGGTGCGAGCCGAAGGCACCTCGCCCTGGTACACGGCGCCACATGACGAGTTCGCCATCGTGATGGATGGCGAGATTGAATTCACGTTCTACCAGCTGACCGATGCCGAAAAGCCCTCCCACAAGGCCGGCGCCGGCCGGTTGCAGGCCGACCCCAAGGGCAAGCGCATGGGGCGCGTAGTCGCGCGCCGCGGGCACCAGGTGCTGCTGCCGCGCGGCAGCACCTACCAGATGAAGGCGGCCAAGCCGTCGGTGACGCTGATCCAGACCTGTGGCGGTCCGGAAAGCGTAGAAAAGTGGTCTGAAATCTGTGTACTGACATCCCGCGGGGGCAAATCATGAACGCCGTGCGCATTGAAAAAATCCAGGTCGTCGCCTCTGAACCCGATCCGGTTCTGGGCTATCGCAAATTCACGTTTGGCAGCTTCACCTTCGAACGCGACGCATACTTTGTGCATGTCCATTGGCCAATGGGTATGCACACCATTGAAGTGGACCGTTTCCTGCGCGCAATGGTGCGCGACATCGGCTGGGGCTTCTTCTACGGCTGGATATTCTTTGACGACGTTTTTGGTACGCAGAACCATTACGGCACGGTCGATATCTTCGCCGGCACCTACAGCAAGGGCCATTGCGACACCGGCGTAGATTTCCTCGAGACGTTCAACACAGACGATGTGCGTGTGGCTTTCGAGACCATCTCGGTGAACTGGATAAACGAAGGCTACGATCCGCTGCGCGCCCCCATGGAAACCGGATCACCGCTGGGCGCCAAGACACGGGAATCCAAGGGTCCGCTCATCCGCGGCTTCGAACCCGCCCGCCGCATGATGGGTCTGCCAGGCGATGTGAAGCCGCGCTCTGATGCCAGTGGTCACCCCATCAACCGGGCTTTCGCCGACGTGGCGTACGACAAGCCGACGATTGAGGCGGAGCCAGGATTCGAAGGTCAGATCCACGCATTCAATCTCTATGACCACATTGCGCGTGCCGATGTCACCTGGAACCCATCGTTCACCTCGATTTCGGGCGCCTGCATCTGCTGTGTGACCAGCGAGGAACACATGCTGCCGGTGATCCATGGCAATGATCGCAACGAGTGGTTCATCCAGCTGTCCGACGAAATCCATTGGAACGTCCAGGACAAGAACACCGGAAATCCGCGCGGTCGGATCATCATGAAGTCCGGCGATGTCTGCGCAATGCCGGCGGATATCCGTCATCAGGGATTCGCGCCGAAGCGCTCAATGCTGATGGTGCTGGAAAATGGCACCCCCGGACTTCAGGACCGGTATGCCAATGGTGAGCTCGAGCCGTTCCCGATCACTGCGAAGCGCTGGTAACCAATCCAGCCTGCGCAATGCAGACCTGGCCATCGCGGATATCCACTGCAACGGACTCGATGGACGAGCCCCCTGCAGGTCCGGCTTCGCAGTATCCATCGTCAAGGCGAAATACTGCGCCGTGAAACGCGCACATCACACGCTCGCCCTCCATCATCACGAACTGGCCAGGGCGGGCGTTGAGCGGCAATGAAAAATGCGGGCAACGGTTGACGTAGGCCTTTACCCCCTGGCCCGAGCGGTGAATCAGCAGTGAGAAGGCAAGGTTGCCCTCCCCGTAGCGGATTTCCTTAAGCGCACCATCTGCAATGCCCTCAAAGGCGCACAGGGATTGCCCGGGCATTGGCGCTTCGGGATGCGTTCGCCAGCTCACCGGATGTCAGGCCGGGTAGTAACCACAGATCGATTTGGCTTCCAGGAATTCCTCGATGCCGAACACACCAAACTCACGCCCGTTGCCAGAGCTCTTGTAGCCGCCAAAGGGCGCGGAAAAGTCGTGCTTTGCGCCATTGAGGCGGACCTGGCCGGTGCGGATGCGCCTGGCGACCTTGCGAGCGCGCTCGAGATCATTGGACACCACGAAGCCCGAGAGGCCGTACTGCGAGTCGTTGGCGATGCGCACCGCGTCTTCTTCGTCTTTGTAAGGGATGATGACCAGCACCGGGCCGAAGATTTCTTCCCGGGCGATGGTCATGTCATTGCGCACATTGGCAAAGACGGTGGGCTTCGCGAAGTGGCCAGCTGCAAGACCTTCGGGCTTGCCGGTTCCACCGGACACCAGGGTCGCACCTTCTTCGATGCCCTTGCTGATGTAGCCCTGCACGCGATCATACTGCGCCTTGCTCACCAGCGGCCCCACCTTGACGCCATCCTTGAGTGGATCGCCCACTACCGTTGCATCCGCGGAGGCCTTCGCGAGCCGCACCACTTCTTCATGCAGCTGCTGTGGCACCAGCATGCGTGCCGGGAGGGCGCAGGCCTGGCCGGAATTCATGAAAACCGCCTGTACGCCCTGGGGCACAAATGTCTTCAGGTCCGCATCGTCGAGCAGGATGTTGGCCGATTTTCCGCCCAGCTCCTGGGCCACGCGCTTCACGGTGAGCGCCGCGTTGCGGGCCACCTCGATGCCGGCCCGGGTTGAACCGGTGAACGACACCATGTCGACATCCTTGTGGGTGCTCAACGCTACGCCCACCGTGGGACCATCGCCGTTGACCAGGTTGAACACCCCCGGTGGCACGCCGGCAGCATCCAGCACTTCGGCAAAAACCAAGGCATCAAGCGGCGCGATTTCACTGGGCTTGAGCACCATCGTGCAGCCGGCTGCAAGCGCGGCGGCAACCTTGCAGCCGATCTGATGCAGCGGCCAGTTCCAGGGCGTGATGAGGGCGCATACACCCACCGGCTCGCGACGCACCAGGGAAGTGCCGAACCGGTGCTCGAACTGGTAGGTCTTTAGCACCTCAATCGCCTGCGTGAAATGGGCGAGACCCAGCGGCACCTGCGCATCGCGCGACAGCCAGGCAGGCGCGCCCATCTCCGCAGTGACGGCGCTGGCAAGATCCGGCGAACGCCGGGTGAACTCGGCAACGATGCGCTCGAGCAGCGCAATACGCTGGTTCGGAGTGGTCTGCGAGAAGGATTCAAAGGCAGCGCGGGCTGCGGACACTGCGCGATCGACATCGGCCTGGCTTCCCAGGCTGATTTGCGCAATCACCTTTCCGGTTGCCGGATTCTCGACGTCGATGACCCTGGGTGTGGCCGGCGGGGTCCATTTGCCGTTGATGTAGAAGAGCTTGGTATCGGCCATTGCAGTACTCCAGGTGGCCGCCAAAGATACCCCATCTTGTTGCGTGGTGTAGGCTCCGGCCTGTTACGTCGCAAAATGTCGGGAGGGGAAAATGCACGAATTCGCACTTCGAATGCGCAATGGGGCGTTGCTGGTCATCGCCGCGATGCTCACCGTTGCCCTGGCGCAGCCGGCGGCCGCCGCCGATACCGCGCAGCTATTGCAGCGCGCCCAACGCGCGCTGGACCTCAAGGACATCGAGCGCCTGCAGCGCGCTTACGGCTATTACATCGACCATTCCGACTGGGACAACGTTGTGGATCTGCTGACCGATGACGTCACCGCGGAGTACGCGGTATCCGGCGTATACGTGGGCAAATCCTCGGTGCGCGCACTTCTTTATTCCATCGGCTATGGCAAGCTCGGCCTGCGGCCACAGCAGCTTCGCGAGCACATACAGTTGCAGCCGGTCATTACCCTGTCGCCCGATGGGCGCAGCGCGCACGGTCACTGGCGCGCGCTGGTGCTGCTGGGGCAGTACGAGGAATACGCACGCTGGCAAGTCGGTCCCTACGATGACGACTACCGCAAGGAAAACGGCAAGTGGAAGATCAGCCGCATCCACTGGTACGAGACTTTCACGGTACCTTTCAAGGGTGGCTGGAAAGGCAGCATGACGGCCACCAACGTGGCAGACCGCAAGATGCCGCCGGCGGACCGGCCCTCGACGTTCACATACCAGCCATGGCCGGCGGTGCACTTGCCGCCTTTCGGATTCTCCCATCCGGTGCGTCAGGCGGCGAACTCGGCATCGGCCGTTCCCGACGCGGCTGCAACGGGCAAGGCGTCGCCTGTGCAACTGGCGCGGTTGCAGCAGTTGGTTACGCGCCTGGAGGATGAGCGCGAGATCGAGATCCTGCAGCGTACGTACGGCTACTACGTCGACAAGAACCTGTGGACCGAAATCCCGCAACTATTCACCCAGGACGGCACGCTGGAGATTGGCGGTCGCGGTGTGTTCGTCGGCCGCAAGCGCGTGCAGCAATACCTGGAATGGCTGGGATTCCCGGTGCAAGGTCGGCTCTACGACCATACGCAGATGCAGCCGATTATCCACGTGTCTGCGGATGGCAGGCAGGCCAAAGGCCGCTGGCGCGCGCTGATATTTGGCGGCGACTACGGCGCGGTGAGCATGTTCGGCGACGCCATCTACGAGAATGAGTACCGAAAGGTCGACGGCAAGTGGATGATCGCGAAGCTGCACGCCTGGTTCGTGATGTACACCGAACTTGAGAAGGGCTGGGGCGTGCGCGCCTGGCCCAATTCACGCCCCGAAAGCACCCTGCCCCCGGACCGACCACCAACGCTGGTGTACGACATGTATCCCGGCACCATCACCGCCCCGCTGCATTACGAGAACCCGGTGACGGGCCAACCGGTGTATGCGCCTGTGAAGACCGCTGCACCCCGGGCCACGGCAAGCCTGGCCGAGCTGGCCGCGCGCCTGGGGCGGTTGGAGGATGCACGTGCCATCGAGTACCTGCACAACGCCTACGGCTATTACCTTGATCGCTGGCAGTGGGATGATGTCGCCGACCTGTTCGCCGACACCGGCAGCATCGAGGTCGCCCAACGCGGGGTTTATACCGGACGCGCGCGCGTGCGCCAGTTCCTGGGTCTGTTCGGGCCGCAGGGCTTGCATCAGGGCGAATTGTTCGACCACCCTCAGTACCAAT
>JBDTPN010000055.1:0-9623 GCA_039932715.1 Pseudomonadota bacterium
TTTGGGGTGTCGCCAAGTGGTAAGGCAGCGGGTTTTGATCCCGCCATTCGTAGGTTCGAATCCTGCCACCCCAGCCAATTCAAATTTTGGTCCCCCTGTCCCAGTTTTGGATTCCATTGTGGTGCAATACCAACGGTACTTGCACCTTCGCAACAATCAGATATATGCTCGCCCGCACATTTCCGGTCGCCACAGAGCGACTGGCGTGATCGGGCCTGCTTTTAGAACGAATTTTTAGGGGAAATAACCACGTGATTACACGTATATCCGGCCATCGGCCAAATCTTGTGCGCGCATCCGTTGCAGCCGTTCTGGGAACTGCCGTGATGTTGAGCTATGCACCAATAGTGAGCGCCGCCGACGAAGGCGCGGAACTGCAGGAAGTCCAGGTCACCGGTTCGCGCATCCTGCGCCGTGACCTCGAATCCACCAGCCCCCTGGTCTCGGTTGAGGCAGCGGCCCTTGAAAACCGGTCAGGGCTCAACATCGAGTCCTACCTCAACCAGCTGCCACAGTTCAATCCGGCGACCACCCCGACCACAGCACAGTTCGACGTGCAGATCACGCCAGTGAACTCGGTGGGTATTTCCTCCATCTCCCTGCGCGGCTTTGGCCCCAACCGCAACCTGGTGCTCGTGGATGGCCATCGTTCGGTTCCGATCAACGCGTTGATGGTGACGGACATCAACTACATCCCCTCCGCGCTGATCGAGCGCGTTGAGATCATCTCCGGCGGCGCGTCAGCCGTGTACGGTGCGGATGCCATCGGCGGCGTGACCAACTTCATCACCCGCAACAATTTCGAGGGCGCAGAGTTCGACGTCCAGTACGGCATGGCCGAGGCTGGTGACAACGAGACGGTGCGTGCCTACGCATTGTTTGGTACCAATTTCGCCGAAGGCCGCGGCAACGTGACTTTCGAGACCGAATACTACAGCCGCGATCCGGCCTATCGCCGCAACCGCAGCTTCTTCACCGATTCGTATTCAGATCCTTACACCGGTAGCCCGGACTTCTTCGTATTCGGCTACAACGGCTTCAATACGGCCTTCTCGTTCAATCCGCCCAACGTCAACACGTTGAACGCATTGTTCCCGGGTCGCGTGCCATACACCTCGGGCCCAGCCACCGGCCAGACGACGCAGGTTCGTGGCTTCGGCAACACCTTCGGTATTTTCGAAGGCTTCCGCTTCAATGCAGACGGATCGGTTTTTGCAACCGGCTCGGGCGATAACCTCGCCAAGTACATCAGCCATGGCGGACCCATCGACAATGGCGAGTACGAGCGCCAGTACGCTTATGACGGCACGTTGCTGTCTGGGCAGCCGGGCCAGATCGTCGAAACCCTGAAGTGGTACAACCCCGACGCATACACCAGCTCGCCGCAGACCCGGCATTCGATGTATGCAGCGGGCACTTTCGACATTACCGATTCAGTCACTGCCTTCGCGCGTGGCACGTTCGCCACCAGCACCACCAAGACACGACTGTTCCCGGCCAATGCCAGCTACGGCTGGGAAGCGACCATTCCCTACAACGCGACAACGGACAGCCCGCTGCTGCCCACCCTCAACTGGAACGATCCGGCAGTGGTCGCGGCAGCAGTAGCCAATCCCACCGCCGCGGCGTATCGCAACCCCAACTTCATTGCCACTGGCGCAGCTGGCGCCCAGCACCCGGTGTCAGTGGAAATGTCAGCGCTGATGAACAGCCGCGCCAACCCGGCCGCTGGCTGGATTGTGGAAACCTATCCCAAGCACAGCTTCGACGATCGCGCCACCGTCAACACCAACTACGTGTGGCAGATGGAAGGCGGCCTGCGGTTTGATATTCCCTGGAAGGACTGGACCGGTGAGGCGTATTTCGCCCATGGCGAGTCCGACACCTACAACCAGGCTTCTGGAAACAACTCATTGTCACGTTGGCGTGCACTGGTAACGCAGCCTGATTACGGCCGCAATGCCAAGATCTCGGGCAACCAGAATGGTGCCTCGGTGGGCTTCGGCGCCGGCGACATCACCTGCGGCAGCGGCTTCTATGGCACCATTTTCGGCGGCGATGCGGTGCCTTCGCAGGATTGCCAGGACGCAGTGGGCGCGCTCCTCCAGACCAACACCCATAACAAGCAGGAAATCGGCGAACTCAACTTCCAGGGCGGGCTGTTCAACCTGCCAGCTGGTGAGCTGCGCGCTGCCGCGGGCTTCCAGTATCGCAAGAACTGGTCGCAGTTCACCCCGGACATCCTGCAGTCGGAGCGTTCGTTCACCGATCAGGTCATCGGCGTGTACCCCACCGGTTACCTCGATGTTTCCACCTCGGTGCGTGACTACTACGCCGAATTGCTGGTCCCGGTTCTTTCAGATCTTCCTTTCCTGAAAAAGCTGGAACTGGAACTGGGCGGCCGGTATTCCGACTATGAGGACACCGACAGCACGTTCACCTGGAAGGCCACGACCAACATCGAGATCAACGATTGGTTCCGTATCCGTGGCGGCTACAACAAGGCCACCCGGGCACCAAACCTGGGTGAGCTGTTCCTCAATACCCAGGAATTCTTCGGCATCGGAGGCAACTTCGGTGATCCTTGCAGCGGTCGTTCCAATGCACCTTATGGTGCCGGCGGCGTTGCTCCTGATCCGCAACCCAACAACCCGGTCGGCGAAGGCCCGACACAGCTGGCCTCTGGCCAGACAACGGCGGGAGCCACCAGCGCTTACCTGATCTGCCAGGCGCAGATGACCCCGGCGGGAGCGCTTGCGTACTACGGCCCAGCGGGCAACGCAGTGGCCCAAGGTGCGGGCGGTGGCTTTGCCTGGCTGCTGCAGCAGGGCAACCCGAACCTCGAGTCTGAAGTCGCTGACACATGGACGGCGGGCATCGTGATGACCTCGCGTGCCGAGAACCCGTGGTTGTCAGGAATTACGGCAACGGTGGATTGGTACAAGGTGGACATCAACAATGCCATCCAGCAGTACTCTCCCGACTATGCTGCCTACCTCTGCTATGGCGCGGTGACCGTGACCAATGCGGCAGAAGCGGCGGCCCAGGCGGCAACCCGTCAGTGCCAGAATACATTGCGTAATGCGGGCACTGGCGGACCCACCAATGCCCTGATCGAATACAGCAACCAGGCCTCGATCAAGACTTCGGGTCTCGACATTGGCGTGAACTGGATCGTCGGGTTTGGCGACGTGGGTATGGACAAGATTCCGGGCCGCTTTGGCATCAACATGCAGGCTTCGTTCCTGGACTACTACAAGACCAAGACATCACCTGCCAATTTTGATGTCGAGACCGACTGGAAGGGCACGTTTGGCCCAACCCTGGCGGGCACCAACGGTGGTTCGTATGACTACCGCTTGTTCACCACGTTCAGCTACATCCTGGAAAACATGAACTTCGGCCTGACCTGGAGGCACCTGCCTTCGATCTGGAGTGCGCGGCATGCCAGCCAGGACGCCATCATCGCCAACAATGTGGCGGTCAAGGCCGGTGCACCTGGGATCCTGCTGAGCTATCAGCCGACCACGGAAATCAAGGCCGACAGCTACGACATCTTCGATTTCAACTTCAACTGGAACATCAACAAGACGTTGTCACTGCGGGCAGGTATCTCCAACGTGTTCGACGTAGCCCCGTCAATCACTGGCGCAACCAAGGGTTATCCGTATGACCCGAGCAAGAGCCTTGCTGACAACCAGACCGCTCGTAACGCAATCTGCTCCGCGGAACAGAAGGCACTGGGTTGCACGGTTCCTGGTGGCTTCAGCCTGCCTAACTCAGGCGGCGGTACGACCAACGCTGGTTATTACGACACCATCGGTCGTCAGTACTACCTCGGTCTGAAGGCTCGCTTCTAACAGCTACAAGTTGATTGATACCTCAGGGGGCGACGGCAACGTCGCCCCCTTTTTCATGGAGCCAGCCTTTCCCTTGGATTTCCGCCGGGAAATCCCGCGTTTTTCCGCTATAATTAGTGGTTACCCAACAAAATCATAAGGTTAAGCTTGTGGACGGCCAATCAATGGCGCTTTTCACGGGCAACGCCAATCCGGCGCTCGCCCATGACATCGCCCGACACCTGACAGTGCCGCTGGGCCGCGCCTCCGTGGGGCGGTTCAGTGACGGCGAGGTCAACGTCGAGATCATGGAGAACGTGCGCGGTCGCGACGTCTTCATCGTCCAGCCCACTTGCCCGCCCACCAATGATCACCTGATGGAATTGCTGGTGATGATCGATGCCTGTCGCCGCGCATCGGCAAAGCTCATCACAGCGGTGGTTCCCTATTTTGGTTATGCGCGCCAGGACCGCCGGCCGCGCGTCACACGTTCGGCCATCACCGCAAAGCTGGTTGCCAACATGTTCGCCGATGCCGGTGTCGATCGGCTGCTCACGGTGGACCTGCACGCCGACCAGATCACGGGTTTCTTTGATATCCCGGTGGACAATGTTTACGGCTCACCGGTGCTGCTGGGCGATGCCTGGCGGCAGCGCTACAAGGACATTGTCGTGGTGTCACCGGATGTGGGCGGCGTGGTGCGCGCCCGTGCGCTGGCCAAGCAGCTGGATGACGCGGAACTGGCCATCATCGACAAGCGGCGGCCGCGGGCCAATGAGGTCAAGGTGATGAACATCATCGGTGACGTCAAGGATCGCAGCTGCATACTCATAGACGACCTGGTGGATACCGCCGGCACACTGTGCCAGGCGGCCGAGGCGCTCAAGGAGCAGGGCGCACTGCGTGTGGTGGCCTACATCACGCACCCGGTGCTTTCGGGCAAGGCCGTGGAGCGCATCAGCAGCTCTCATCTGGACGAGCTGGTGGTCACCGACACGATTCCGCTTTCCGCCGCGGCCAAAGCCTGCGGACGGATTCGCGTGCTGTCGGTGGCGGCACTGCTGGCGGAGACCATCCGTCGCATCCGCGATGAGGAATCCGTCAGCTCGATGTACATAGATTGATTTTCGAAGGTGGCACGCGCTGGTCGCGGCGATGTGCCTTGTTGCAATGTGAAGGAGATAACCATGGGTAAGTCATTTCAAGTCGGCGCCGAGACGCGTAACGACCAGGGCAAAGGTGCGAGCCGCCGCCTACGTCACGCGGGCAAGGTGCCAGCCATCCTCTACGGAGGGAAAGGTGAGGCGTCAAACCTGACGCTCAACCAGTTGAGCCTGCAGACCATGATCGACGACGAGCGTTTTTACTCGACGATCATCACTGTCAATGTCGACGGCAAGATCGAGCAGGCCATCGTCAAGGATATCCAGATGCACCCGGCAAAAAATACCGTGTTGCACGTGGATCTGCAGCGCGTGCTGGCCGACCACCCGATCCGCATTCACCTGCCCATCCACTTCGTCAATGCGGCGACCTCGCCGGGCGTCAAGGTGCAGGGCGGGATCGTGTCGCATCTCAGGTCCGACGTGGAAATCGTCTGCCTGCCCAAGGATCTGCCCGAATCCCTTTCGGTGGACATGGGCGCCATGAACCTCAATGAGACGTTGTTCCTCAAGGACATCCCGTTGCCCACGGGAGTGACCATTCCCGAGCTGACCAAGGGTCGCGACATCCCCGTGGTATCCATCCATAGCCCGCGCGCAGAAGAAGCGGAGCCGGTGGCTGCTGAAGCGGCGGTTGCTGCTGCAACGGCGACGCCTGCTGCTGCGGGCGCGGACGCCAAGAAGGAAGGCGCTGCAGCCGGTGGCGACGCCAAGAAAGACGGCGCCAAGAAGGACGCGGCCAAGAAGTAAACGAGGCTACCTGCGGAAATGCCCGGGCTCGCGGTCAAACTCATCGTGGGCCTGGGCAATCCCGGGCGCGACTACGAATCCTCGCGTCACAACGCGGGGTTCTGGGTCGTGGAGGAACTGGCGCGCCGCCACGGCGGTGCGTTTCGCGCGGAACCGAAATTCAAAGCCGAGCTGGCGCGCACCCGTATTGGTGGGCATGAACTGTGGCTTGTGAAGCCGCAGGACTACATGAACAACAGCGGGCGCGTGACGGCTGCGGTGGCCACGTTCTACAAGATCGAGCCGGCACAATTGCTGGTGGTGCACGATGAGCTGGATCTGCCGCCCGCAGAAGTGCGGCTCAAACAGGCAGGCGGCTCGGGTGGACACAATGGTTTGAAGGACCTGATCGCCCATGTGGGCGATGGATTCTGGCGTTTGCGGCTTGGGGTAGGGCATCCCGGCAACCGCGAGCAGGTAACGCCGTGGCTGCTGTCGCGCAGCTCCGCGGCCGAGCGTGAGGAGTTGCAGCCAGGGGTAGTTGCAGCGGCTGATATCGTGCCGCTGGTGATTGAACAGGGCGCGGCCGCCGCGATGCAGAAACTGCATTCGCGCACCAGCCCGCTTAAGGACTGAAGACAATGGGTATCCAGTGTGGAATCGTCGGGCTGCCCAACGTGGGCAAGTCCACTCTTTTCAATGCGCTGACACGCGCGCAGATCGCGGCGGAAAATTATCCTTTCTGCACCATCGATCCCAACGTGGGCGTGGTGGGCGTGCCGGACCTGCGCCTGGGGCAACTGGCCGCAATCGTCAAACCGCAGAAAATCCTGCCCACGGCCATGGAGTTCGTGGACATCGCCGGACTGGTGGCGGGTGCCTCGAAAGGCGAGGGACTGGGCAACCAGTTCCTGGCGCATATTCGCGAGACCGATGCGATTGCGCATGTGGTGCGCTGCTTCGTCAACGATGACATCGTGCACGTGGCTGGTCGCATCGATCCTATTTCCGACATTGATGTGATTGATACCGAGCTGGGCCTGGCGGATCTGGCCAGCGTCGACAAGGCGGTGGAGCGCGCCGGCAAGGCCATCAAGGGCGGCGACAAGGACGCGCTGCGCCGTCGCGACCTGCTGGTGAAGCTGCAGGCCCATCTCAACAGCGGTGCGCCGGCGCGTTCGATGGCATTGACCGAAGACGATCGCAAGGACCTGCGCGAGCTGCACCTGCTGACACTCAAGCCCATCATGTACATCGCCAACGTCAATGAATCCGGATTCACCAGCAATCCGCATCTGGACGCAGTGCGCGCGCGTGCGCAGAAGGAAGGCGCAGTGGTGGTCGCTGTATGCGCGGCCATCGAGGCAGAGATTTCGCAGCTTGAAGACACTGATCGCGCGGAGTTCCTCAAAGACCTTGGGTTCGATGAGCCGGGGCTGGACCGTGTGATACGCGGGGCGTACGAACTGCTCGGATTGCAGACGTATTTCACCGCCGGAGAAAAGGAAGTCCGTGCCTGGACGGTGAAAGCCGGTTCGACCGCGCCGCAGGCAGCCGGCGTCATACACACGGACTTCGAACGCGGCTTCATCCGTGCCGAAGTCATCGGCTTCAATGATTACATCGCCTGCAAGGGGGAGCACGGGGCCAAGGAGGCCGGCAAGTTGCGTCTGGAGGGCAAGGAGTACATCGTCCGCGAAGGGGACGTCATGCACTTCCGGTTCAACGTCTGAAGGGGTGACCTATGACTGCATCTCAATGGCTCAAGATCGCCTTGCAGGCCAGCATCATGCTGACGGTGTTCAGTCTGGGCCTGACAGCCACTTTTGCATAGGCAACCTATTTGCTGCGTCGTCCCGCACTGCTGGCAAAGGCCGTGCTTTCCATGAACATTGTGATGCCCGTGATCGCAGCGCTCATCGCCGTAACTTTTGCACTGCCAATCGAGGTCAAAGTGGCACTTGCAGCGTTGGCGGTGTCGCCAGTTCCGCCCATCCTCTATAAGAAGCAGCTCAAGGTTGGTGGCCAGATGAACTACGTGGTGGGTTTGCTGGTGGCCATGTCCCTGCTGGCAGTCATCTTCGTGCCGTTGACGATTGCCATCGTGAATCATTTTTTTGACGTCAATGCCGCGCTGTCCCCTGCTACCGTCGCCAAGATCATGGTGACAAGCGCGCTGGCGCCGTTGCTGGTGGGCCTGGTGATCAGGCAGCTGTTTCCGGTCACGGAAAAAGCTGCCTCTGTTGTCGCAAAGGTGGCGGGTACTTTGCTTGTGGTTGGGGTTGTTCCGCTGCTGATCAAGTTGTGGCCCGAGCTCAAGCCATTCCTGGGCGACGGTACGCTGCTGGTGATGATCGCGCTTGCAGCGGTGGGGCTTCTGGTGGGGCATTTGCTGGGCGGGCCCAATGCCGCGGATCGCACCACGCTGGCATTGTCGACGGCCTCGCGCCATCCCGCCGTCGCGCTGGCCGTGGCTACGTCCGGCACCTCGGTGGATGCCGTAGGTGCCAAGCCGGCGCTGGCGCTGATCCTGCGCTACGTCGTAGTGGCAGCCCTGGTATCCATTCCCTACCAGAAGTGGCGGGAACGCAATGAGGCAGCCTCGGGCACGCCTCGGTGAAGGAAGGGACGTTATACGGCCTCAAGAGGGTCTGGCTTGACACCGTCCGCCAGCGGCCCGGACAATCCGCGCCCCATGTGATTTCTGCACCCGGAAAGGTAGCTCAGCTGGTTAGAGCACGGCACTCATAATGCCGGGGTCGAGGGTTCGAGTCCCTCTCTTTCCACCAATTCCCGATCTCATGTCGGCTCAGGCAGTCTAGTAAACGTCGTAAATGCCGTGAAACTCAGGGTTCCAGGCGCTCACGTCGTCCCATAGCCTCTCGGTATGTCTCAACAAATCGTAGGTATTTTTCGAGGTACCTACGACGACATCGTGGGAGATACCTTAAATGTTGACGGACAGTCAGATTCGGAGCGCAAAGCCCTCCGACCGGCCCCGGAAGCTGTTTGACGCGCGGGGGCTATACCTCCACTTGATGCCAAATGGTGGCCGCTATTGGCGCTTCAACTACAGCTTCGACGGTCGGAACAAGACCTTCGCGTTGGGCGTCTACCCGGATGTTTCGCTAGTGAGAGCACGGGTGCAGCACCAGGAGGCTCGGCTGCAGCTTGCGCAAGGCATCGATCCCGGCGCAGAAAAGCAGGTGCAGGGCAAAACCTTCGAGGTCGTGGCCCGGGCGTGGTACGCCCGGTGGGCGAAGAACCGCCATCCGCAATACGCCTACTACGTCATGAAGCGCCTGGAGGAGGATGTCTTCCCGAAAATCGGGTCAATTCCTGCTTCAGATGTTCCAACCTCTGCGTTTCGGGACGTGGTGAAGAAGATCGAGGCCCGTGGCGCCGCCGAGATCGCCAAGCGGGTGCTGCAGAACTGCGGCCAGATCATGCGCTATGCCGTGGCTCACGATGATGCAACACGCAACCCCGTGGCGGATATAAGACCTGCTGACATCCTGAATCCACGCAAGAAGCGTAACTATCCACGAGTAGGAGAGAAGGAACTTCCGGCGCTGTTGCATGCAGTTGATGGCTACGCCGGCGGTGAGCACACGCGCCTGGCGCTGCAGCTCATGGCGCTGACCTTCGTTCGAACTACCGAATTGATCGGTGCTCGCTGGTCAGAGTTCGATGCGAAGTTCACGCGCTGGGATATCCCGGCGGAGCGCATGAAAATGAAGACGCCGCACATCGTGCCGTTGAGTGTGCAGGCCAAGAAACTTCTGGAGAAGTTGAAGGAGATTTCATTCGGCCGCGAAATGGTCTTTCCAGGGGACATAGATCCCGCAAAGCCGATGAGCAACAACACCATCCTGTTCGCGCTCTACCGGAT
>JBDTPN010000056.1:0-9416 GCA_039932715.1 Pseudomonadota bacterium
GCGGTACCAGTCGTCGATGAATTCGCGCTTCCGCATTTCTTCGAACAGCAGAACCCAATTGGCAGCCAGCTCGTCCGCGGTCTTCGAGTCGAAGCCGTACTGCTGGGGGGCGATCTGCATGTCCCACCAGAACTTGAGGAACGTGTTCGCAAAGATGCCTCCGTGTCGCCCGAACTCGCGGTACGCATCCGACGACCCGTCCCACGGCACGATCGCCGCGAGGTGCGGCGGCCGTTCGGCGGCGACGAGCCATTGAAGCATCGCGAGCCAAGAGATTCCGAGGCTGCCCACTCGGCCGGTTGACCAGCCTTGTACGCCCGCCCACTCGATGACGTCGTAGAACCCTCCGACCTCGGCCGGACCGAGGAGGTCGAGCATCCCCGGCGACTTCCCGGTGCCCGGTGAGTCCGCGCGCACGATCGCGTAACCGCACGCGGTCCACCACTCGGGGTTGGGTGTCTCCCAGACAGCATGCGGCCCCTGGTCGGCCTGGTCGTAAAGCGGGTAGCGCTTGGGCCAGTGAATGTCTTTGCCGTAGGGGCTCATCGTGGCGATCACCGGCCACGGGCCGTCGCCGTCGGGGGTAAAGACGTTCACGCTCACGGTGTGTCCGGAACGCGCGGGTACTGCAACGTCGCGTTCGATGTTCACTGTCGACTCCCGCTCGTTATCGAAACCTCTCGGTTGCGAGCGTGCTCGTCGCAATCGAGCTGGTCATCCGAATTCGGGTGGATAGACGTGGACAGGAATTTCAAACCACCCTCCCAAGCATAGTTGATTCGCACACAGGCGATTCCTCAATCACGCGGCTGAGTGAAGTCCCTGCGGATAGAAATTTCAAACCACCTGCCCTGTTGCTGTCTACCGTGAAGTCTTTGGTGTCTAGTGCCGTGGTGACCATGAGCAACTTACTGCGACATCGCGGCGGTGACCCGAAGTAGTATTTCCATTATCCCGGGATGCGCGAAGATCTGAGGGTACTGACAAGTCCTGCGGCCAACGCGAATACTGCTGCCATGCCGAGGCCGATGCGAGGCGCTGCGTCCACCGATACGGCGGTGAAGAGCAGCGTCATGATGATTGCGCCAGCCGTCTGGCCGGTGAGACGTGCAGTGCCCTGCATGCCGCCAGCCGCACCGCTGCGACTGCGCGGAGCCGAGAGGAACATGTTCTGGTTGTTGGGCACCTGAAACAGTCCGAAACCCAGACCGCATAGAATGATGAGCAGCGTGAACGGCAAGAAGCCTCCCTGCGATGGCCAGATAGCGGCCGCGCCCAGCCCGGCGGCGAGGCAGACGCCGCCCGCCGCGCACAGCCAGGCCGTGGAGATTCGTTTGGCAAGACGGGCAGCAAGCGGGGCGACGACGGCCACCGTGAGCGGCCACGGCGTCATGTATAGACCAGTCATCCAGACGGTCTGTCCAAGTTCGTGCTGGAAATGAAAAGGCAGGGCGACCAGTGCGGCAGCTACGCCTGTAAAGCATAGTACCGACGCCGCGACTGAGATCCGGAAGGATCCGGTTCTAAGTAGATCCAGGGGAATGAGTGGTGCTTCTTTGCGCCGCTCCCGCAGGATCAGCGCAACCAGCGCTCCAACTGCCGCGGCCATTAGCGTTGCACCCCATGTCGGTTTTGAGGGAAGCAGCTCCGCCCCGACCACCAGAGAGGCAAAGGCTCCGGCATTCAAGGCCACGCTGATCAGATCCAGCCGTCGGCCCGTGCCACTGACCTTGGGAAGAGCGCGCGTGGTGAACAGCACCAATACGCCCAAGGGCAGGTTTATCGCAAACAGCCAGCGCCAGCCCGCTCCCGAAATGATGGCCGCGCCAATCGTCGGGCCGGCAGCAGACGACAGCGCGACGGCCAAAGCGTTCCAGCTTATGGCCGCTCCAAGCTGGCGAGGCGCAAGCGCCGCACGCAGCAGCGCAACGCCGAGCGCCATGACGCCCGCACCGCCGAATCCCTGCAGCAGGCGCGCAGCAACCAGCCACGGCAGTGACGGAGCAAGTGCGCAGAGCACAGAGGCGGCAATGAACAGCGCGACACCGGCCGTGAACACCTTGCGATAGCCGAGGCTTTCACCCAGCGCAGCACAGGGCAGCAACGCCATGACCAGGGACGACTGGTAGGCGATGATGACCCAGATGGACATCGCCGGGGTCACCTGCAGCGATTGGGCGATCGTAGGCAGCGCCACGTTGGCGATAGCTGCATCCAGCACCACGAGAACCATCGCGGCGAGGACGGCGCCTATCGCGACAGTGCGACGTGGTCCGCACAGACCGGGCTCGGCGTCGGCAGGCAACGCGTTCACGGCGCACCCGTAGTCCAGTCGCCATTGCGCTGCACGTACCGGGTGACCCGGTGCTCATCCCTGTCTTCCTTCTTCAGGTCGCGCTCGGTGAAGCGGAACAACAGCGCGGTCTGCGTCAGGCATCGGGTATCGTGAATATCGCCTGGCAGATACAGCTGAACCTCTCCGGGACGCACCACCGTGGAGTTCCTCTTGACGAGCTTCACGCTGCCATCCGGGTTCTCGATCCGAGCATAGGTGCCCATTTCGATTTCTCCCTGCTGCACTGCATAGATGACCCATGCACGGCCGTGGTCATGGGGCGGGCGATATAGACCTGCGTATTCTGAGTGGGCAAGCAGTACGAACCCGTGCTGTGGATCGCGGTACAACTCCTTGTTGGCGGGCGCTTCCTTGTGCAGGGTCGACAACCACTCTTCAGTGACCGGCGCCTTCAGCAGGTTCGCCAGGTGCTGTTCACAGGCACCGACCACTTCCGTGCTGAGCGGGCCCCATACCGACCTGATTGCCTCAAGGGATGCTTCAAGAGTGTTTCGGGCCATGTCTGTTCTCCGTTTCTGCCTGGTCGGTTCGCTGCTGCTTCTGCGAGTAACGGTACTGATTGAGCACATGAGGCGGAAGGCGCATCATTTGCACTCTATAAGTGCATGAGACGCTCTATATGGCCAGACCAGACCTGAATCTGCTCCTCACGCTGGATGTGCTGCTGCAGGAGGGCAGCGTTGCGCGCGCTGCGCGAAGACTGAAGCTCAGTCCCTCGGCGATGAGTCGCTCACTGGCTCGACTGCGCAAGGCAACCGGGGATCCGCTGCTGGTCAGGGCGGGTCGCGGTTTGGTCGCCTCGCCCCGGGCAATGGAACTTCGCGGTTCCGTCGGTCAACTTGTGCATGCAGCCGAATCAGCGCTGCGCCCCGCGGACAAGCTCGATCTGGAACAACTGGAGCGTACGTTCACGATTCGCGCCAGTGAGGGGTTTGTCGAGAACTTCGGGGCACGCTTGCTGGCGCGTGTTTTCAAGGAAGCGCCCGGGGTACGGTTGCACTTCCTCCACAAACTGGACAAGACCAGCGGGCCCCTGCGCGATGGTTCCGTCGATCTGGAAACGGGTGTAATCGACAAGGCGATTGGACCAGAGGTACGCACGCAGGCGCTGTTTCGGGACCGCTACGTGGGGGCGGTTCGTGTTGGGCATCCCCTGACCAAAGGCAAGGTCACGCCCGCGCGTTATGCCGCAGCGGCGCACGTGCATGTATCGCGCAGAGACAATGAAAAGACCCACGTCGACGATGCACTGGCGAAGCTTGGACTCAAACGGCAGATCGCCACAATCGTGGGTGGTTTCTCCGCAGCACTGGCGTTGGCCCGCGAGTCGGAACTCGTGGCAACCGTTCACGAACGTCACACTGGCAACTTGTTCGCAGGTATGCACACATTCCCGCTGCTGCTGCCCATCCCCCCGTTCACGGTGTCCCTGCTGTGGCATCCGCGGCTGGACGCGGATCCCGCACATCGCTGGCTTCGTGGGTGTATTCGAGGGGCATGCGCAGCAGTGGCGCCCTGCGAGGCGTAGCTGATGAATATGGCACTTAGACATCCGCCCCGGGCGGACGTACGGACGCGGCCGCCACACCCTCGCGGCGGATCAGGTACAACCCGCTGCCAACGATGATGGCTGCCCCCAGCCAGGTCATGCCGTCGGGCAGTACCTGCCAGATCGCCAGATCGAGCATCACCACCCAGATAAGGCCCGCGTATTCCAGCGGTGCGATCTGACTCGCCTCTCCCAACCGGAACGCGTGGGTCAGTGCGACCTGCCCCAGCGCACCGGTGAGGCCGATCGCCGCGACGATCCACAGATGCGTGCGTTGCACCGGCTGCCAGTCAAACGCGGCAATGCCGCCTGCGAACACGGCCAGCAAGACCAGGAACCAGAACACCATGGCCTCGGGGCTGTCGCGCTGCGCCAGTTTGCGCACCGTGATCGCCGCGACGGCATAACACAGCGCTGCTCCCAACAGCACCAGACCGGGTCCCATGGCAACGTCCGTCGTGCCCGGTCGCAACACCACCAGCACACCCAGCAGCCCCACGACAATGGCCGCCCAGCGCCGCGGGCCCACCTTCTCCCGCAGCAGCGGCACAGCTAGCGCCGTGACCATCAAGGGAGCCACGAACACGATGGCGTAGGCCGTGGACAGCGGCATGCGTCCCAAGCCATAAACGAAGCCAGCCATCACCCCGACACCGAGTACACCGCGCAGCAGGTGCAGCGGCCAATGCACGTGACGCAGCGTGTGCGCCTTGCCTCGCAGCAGGATCCACAGCAGCACCGGCGGCAGCGCCGCGACACTGCGCAGTGTCGCCACCTGGAACGGTGAGTAGCTGCTGGCGATCCACTTCATGCCCGCGTCCATGAACGCAAACATCAGGCCGGCCAGCAACATCCATGCGGCCGCGGTTCCGGCGCATGGCGATCCCCACACGCGAATTTGTCCATATTTGTAGACTTTCGTGCCGTGTGCTCGAATCAGTGGCACTCGAAATCGCGCCTGCTCAGCGCGGTACGGCTGGCGTGAGGAAGATCCACACCGTGGCGATGATGCCTACGGCCCATACCAGGGAGCGAATCGCGCCCCAGCCGGCCAGGTACACGGCGAGATACAGAACACGCGCAGCAACGAACACCATGGCCAGCATGTCTACCTGCGCCTGCTGTCCGCGACTGGCATGTGCCACCAGCACCGCCGCCGCGAAGAAGGCAAAGGCCTCGAAGCTGTTCTGCTGCGCGGCATTGGCGCGCGCCCGATAGCCCTGCTGCCTCGCCAGCCAGGCGCGCGGGTCGTTGTTGTCGAATCCGGGGGCGCCCGCCTTGGCGATGAGCGCGGCCGCATAGGGCAGCAGACCTGCTATGAATACGCACCACAATGCCGTGGTCATGGGATCTCCCAAAGCTGCAGAGCGCAGTATGATGCAACCAGAACAAGGGGGCAGACATGAAAATTTCGCAGGTGCTCGCAGCAGCGGGCTTCGTACTTTTCAGCTCGATTTGCGCGGCTCAGCTGCCGCCCGGTGTCACACCGGAGATGATTGCGTTTTCGCTGCCCGAAGAGGGCGCACCGAAGGCCGAGCCCGGACCATATGCCGTAACTTCCGCAGCGGCCTTCGGCGCCGCCGGCTTGAAGGTATTCCGGCCAGCGAATCTCGACAGCTTTCCGAAGCGCGACACGCTGCCGGTAGTGGTGTGGGGGAATGGCGGCTGCGCCATCGATAATCCGCGCTATGCGGGCTTCCTCGAAACCATTGCCTCGCATGGCTTTCTCGTCATCACAACAGTCGGTACGGACGCTGCTGCTGCAGCGGCGGGAGCACCTGCGCCGCGGCCATCTCCAGCCACTGCCGCGAGTCTCGCGGCGGGCATCGACTGGGCCGGGCGCGAGAACCAGCGCGATGGCTCCCCGCTGAAGGGCAAGATCCAGATCACGAAGGTTGCCGTCATGGGCCAGTCCTGCGGCGGGCGGCTGTCGATAGAGCTTGGCGCAGATCCTCGCGTGGGCACCATTGGCGTGTTCAATGCCGGCCTGAATGCAAACCAGATGGACCTTCTGGCGAAGCTGCATGGCCCGGTTTTGCTCATCAACGGTCACGAGCGTGATTTCATGATGGCGCCCTCTAAGGCCACCTTTGATGCCATCGCCAAACTGCCGGCATTCTATGGTTCGCGGCACGGTGCCGGCCACACCGCCACGGCATTTCACGTTGGCGGGGGCGAGTTCGCGAATGTGGCATCGAACTGGGTGCTATGGCAGTTCAAGGGCGACAAGAAAGCGGCCGCCATGTTTGTGGGAAAGAAATGCGCTTTGTGCACGAATGCCAATTGGGATACGGAGGCCAAAGGTTTATGAGGAACAAGACACGGGTCGGTCTGCTGCTGGCGCTGGGTGCGTGGAGCTTCTCGGCATTTGCCGCGCAGCCTGCCGCACAGACTGCCTCCACTTGCGATCGTGAATGCCTGCGCAGCAAGGTCACCCAGGTGCTGTATGCGCTGGTGAAACACGACGTGAAGGGCTTGCCGGTCGCGAGCACGATTCGCGTCACGGAAGACGCCGTCGAAAAGCCGCTCGACAAGGTGGGCCTCGTCAGAACCGTCACCGCGCTGCGCGGCTTCCGGCAGGACTTCATCGATGAACGCGCGGGCATGGTAGGCGCGCATGTGATGGTGGAAGAAGTCGGCGCGCCGGTGATGCTGGTGGTGCGTCTGAAGGTGGTGGCCGACAAGATCACCGAGATGGAGCTGGTAGCCACGCGCAGTGCCGCCGACGGATTGATCTTCAACATCGACGGCCTGAGGTCGGCGAGCGCGGTGATGAACTACGCGCCGCGCGCCGATGAGTTGGCCACGCGCGAGGAGGTACTGAAGGCCGCATTGAAGTATCCGGAAGGATTCACCAGGGCCGAGACCTTCGCCGCAGTGAATGCGCCCTTTGCGCCCGATGCCTACCGCTACGAGAATGGCCAGATCATGGCCGGCCCGGACTGCAAGTTCTCACCGGACTGCAAGAACATCTCCACGCAGTCGCTGGCGATCTTCAAGCGCCTGGGTCCACCGATCTATCGCGTGGTCGTGGTGGATGAGCGCATGGGCATCGCATGGCTGCGCCTCGCGTGGGGCGTGCGTCAGGAAGGCGGTGATCAGCTGACGGCGTTCGAGGCATTCAAGTTCTACGGCGGGCAGCTGCACGCCGTGGAAGCCTTCATCCGGATATTGCCGATCGAGAAGCGCAATGGCGGGTGGGAATAGCGCGCGGATAGTAATCTCAAGCCACATGCTGCCGCGGGCCTGCGCCAGCATGACCGAAACCTATGCCCGCAGATGCTGATCGCAATCGAAATCCAGTCAGCAATGCGGATTCCTCTTGAGTTCCTGGTGCTCGTAAGGCGCACAAGTGGTGACGAAAGGAGATTGCACATCGCCCGGTCCGCCATGAAGAAGCATCAGGACGGGATTGCGGTCGTCATCACCCCGGATCGTCACCCACTGCTGGATCCCACCGACAGGCAGGTAGCGCGCCTCCTCGATGCGCCCGCCAGCCGTTGCTACAGCCACAGGTGCGGCAAGCAAGACCAGCATCGCAACGAAACCGCCAAATTGGCGCATGATTTTCCCCTTTAGATGTCGATATATTCGCCCTACTGGCAAAATCGTAGCAGCCCGCGCTGCAATGTGCGCGGCACGCGCTTATGGCGTGCAGACGTTGATTGTTCGGCGCGTGCCTGGCGGCCCCTGCGATCGGCGGGCGACTCAAGTAGCGGCACAGCCGTTCGAGCATGGCGCGCTGAGCGGGTTTGCTCTGAGCGCGATTTGGCCAGCAAGGGTGAGCAGATGCTGCAAGTGGCAAACCACTCATCAAGTTTCACCCGCTTTTGCCCTGAATCTACGCGCTGAATTTCATACAACTCTGGCGCACCATAAAGGGCTCCGCCCCTCACTCCCACTCAATTGTTTCCGAGCCATCCAAGTGGCCGCAGTATCCAGACTGCTTGCAGAGACTCGGAGCGTTTACCGTCGGAATGCCCGTCAGAACAAGTCGCTTAGTGGCGACGGTCGGCGCTTGATGGCGAAAGACAATCGGGACGAGACTGCTTCTCGCATCTCGTGGCACAATCAAGCGTATAAATACGGGGAAACCGGGGGTTCGATGAACAAATTCGCTACGGTGATTTCGGCCATCTCGGTACTTTCAGTTTCCGCTCTGGCGATGGCCCAGACGCCACCTGCATCGGCCGCCCCAGCGGCGGCACCGGGTGCGACGGCGGCACCCCCTCCCACCGTGGATGAACTCATCAAACGTATTGAGTCGCGCTCGGTGCGCCTCAACATCGGCGGGGCACCGGGCGCGCTGGCACCCGAGAATCTCAACAAGAAGCGCCCGCCCGCTCCGTTCAACATGACGGGCACGTGGTTCCCTGACAACAGCCGGGGCTTCCGTTTCGGTCCGCCCTATCCGCAGTTCATCGGCCAGGCAAAGGCCGACTACGAAACCGGGCTCGAGATGGCGAAGACGCGCACCTCGTGGCGCGACGCAATCGGCCAGTGCTATCCGGCCGGTATCCCGATGATCATGACGCGCGTGTGGCCGATCATGTTCGTGCAGGTACCCACCGTGGCGGTCATGGTTTCGAACTTCAACAACGAATTTCGCCAGATCTTCACTGATGGTCGCCAGTTCAGCGATCCCGACACCGTGACGTTCACCTATGGTGGTGAGTCCATCGGCAAGTACGAGGGCGACACTTTGGTCGTGGAAACGCGCTACATCGAGACCTGGAACCATTACATCGACGCGGGCATCCCGATCTCCGAAGAGTTCAAGGTCGTCGAACGCATCCGGCTGCTCGAGAACGGCAAGGTGCTCGAGATCGAATACATCATGACGGATCCAAACGGCTGGGTCGGCGAGTGGCGTAACAAGAAGCGCTGGTTGCGCCTCGATCACACCGATATCGGACAGGTCGATTGCCTGCCCGATCTGAACGACAACATTCCGAGTACCCAGGCCGGCAAGGCCGGGCTCACCGAATAATCTTGAGGAGAAGACGATGAAATCAACGAAACAGAAAACCGGATTTGCCGCGGGGCTCATGGCTGCGGCGATGCTCGCATGTATCATGCCTGCCGCTGCGCACCACTCCACCGGCGCGTTCAACTCGGAAGTGGTCGTGGCGATCGAGGGCACCGTGACGCAATACCGCTGGATCAATCCCCATGCCTCGATCAAGCTCGATGGCAAGGCGAGCGGCGGATTCCCGGGCGGCGCGTGGACCGTGGAAATGACGGCGCCAACGGTGCTGGTCAATTCGGGCTGGAAGCGCACCTCCATGAAGGTGGGCGACAAGGTGACGATTTTCGTCAACCCACTGCGCAAAACCATCACGCTGAAGGACGGCAGCCAGGGCGGCCTGTATGTCGGCGCCATCCTGCAGGACGGCGAAAAGCTCGGACGCACCGACGGCAAGGGCGCCGGCAGCGCGAACTGATTCCAGTCCGAACCGGGGACTGGCCTTGACCGATACGCTTCCCGACTGCGTCGGGACTCGCGGAGAG
>JBDTPN010000057.1:0-8374 GCA_039932715.1 Pseudomonadota bacterium
GAACCGGCGTACACGGCTTTGCAGGCCGCTGCATGACCACTCTGCCACCTAGCCTGAAGCCGTGAAGAGACTGGAGCGGGAAAAGGGGCTCGAACCCTCGACCTCAACCTTGGCAAGGTTGCGCTCTACCAACTGAGCTATTCCCGCGTCAAAGAGGGGCGAAATTGTAGGTGCAGACTGCGGCAAGTCAAGCAACTTGGGCCTCCAAATCCACCAGGATGGACTTCCAGACAGCTTGAAGGGTATCTGTGGCACTCACTGGGCTGCAGCGAGGGTGGACCAGGCAGACCTGATATAGGCAACCATCGACCACAGGGTCAGCACTGCGGCCACCACGGAAAGCGCCACGCCCAGGGCATAAATGGGCAGCCCAAACAGGTCGTAGCGATAGAGCATCATTGAAAGTCCGACCATCTGCAGGATGGTCTTGTACTTGCCCAGCTGTGACACCGCCACTTTGGTGCGCTGACCCAGTTCCGCCATCCATTCGCGCAGCGCTGATACCGCAATCTCGCGACCGATGATGACGCAGGCCATCAGCACCACCAGGGGACGCGGGTCCTTGCTCACCAGCAGCACCAGCGCCACGGCAACGATCAGCTTGTCGGCCACCGGGTCAAGGAAGGCGCCCAGGCTGCTGGTCAGCCCCATCTTCCTGGCGAAATAACCGTCCAGCGAATCGGTCACGGCAGCCGCCGCGAACAGCAGCCCAGCGGCCTGATCCGACCAATGGTATGGCAGGTAATACAGCGCGATCACCAGCGGAATCGCGATGATCCGCAGCATGGTCAGGAAATTTGGCAGATTCCATTTCATCAGGCCCCCGGGTGCAGGTGATCATAGATGACTTGCGCCAGCGTGGCGCCAATTCCACGCACCTGCGACAGGTCAGCAACACCGGCACGCAGCACTCCCTGCAATCCGCCGAAGTGATGCAGCAATTCCCGGCGCTTTGCCGGGCCCAGGCCCGGCACTGTTTCCAGTATCGACTCCTGATGCCGACGCGCTCGGCGACGTCGATGGCCTTGGATGGCAAATCGATGCGCCTCGTCGCGCACGCGCTGTATGAGACGCAGCGCCTGCGAGTCTGAAGCCAACACCAGCGCGCCACCCTTGCCGGCGATGTGCAGCCGTTCCTGCCCCGGGCGCCTGTCCGGGCCTTTGGAAACACCCACCACCACCAGTGCACCGAATCCCAGTTCTGCCAAAGCGGGAAGCACTGCGTTGACCTGGCCGACGCCACCATCGATCAGCAACACATCCGGCGCGGGATATTCGCCGGCTTTCACACGCGTGAACCGACGAGTGACCGCTTCACGCAGTGCGCCGTAGTCATCACCCCCCTGCACCGTCTCTATGTTGAAACGGCGGTATTCCTTGCGCGCAGGCCCCTCGGTGGTGAACACCACGCAGGAGGCCACTGTCCCCTCACCGCCGGTATGGCTGATGTCGAAACACTCGATGCGCTGCGGCGTGGCGGGCAGCGACAGCGCGCCCTGCAATGCCTGCAGTAGCGTCGCCGCATCGGCACGTCGCGACTGGTGCATGCGCAGGGACTGGCGCGCATTGTCTTCGGCAGTTTCGACCCAGCGTGCCGCGATGCCACGCGTGGGCTGCGATACGGTGATGTCGCGGCCCTGCTGGCGGGTCAGCACTTCGGAAAGCGCCTGTGCATCGGGCAATTCAAGATTCAGCCGCACCTCGGCTGGCGCTTCTTCGCGCGCATAGTGCTGCATGAGGAACGACGCCAGTACTTCCTCTGCCGTGCCCGGTGCCCGCGGGTAATAGCTGGTGGTCCCGAGGCTGCGTCCACCGCGCACCAGCAGCAGGCACACCGCGTAGTCACCCGGCTCGCCCAATATTGCAAAGGCGTCCACATCGCGCGCATTGCCGGCATCCACCGTCTGTTCGGCCTGCAACTTGCGCAGGTTGACCAGCTGGTCGCGCAGCAGCGCCGCACGCTCGAAGTCCAGCCCTTGGGACGCCACTTGCATATCGCGCTCCAGCGCGCGGGTGACATCGCTGTCCCGTCCGTCCAGCACCATGATGGCGGCGGCCACATCGCGCGCGTAGTCCGGCGAGCTGATCAATCCCACGCAGGGCGCAGAGCAACGGCCTATCTGGTGTTGCAGGCAGGGACGCGTGCGATTGGCAAAGAACACGTCGCGGCAATTGCGCAGCCGGAACAGTTTTTGAAGTTGCTGCAGGGTGGCACGCACGGCCCGCACATCGGGATAAGGACCGAAATAGCGCCCCCGTGGATTGCGCGGTCCGCGATACAGGGCAAGACGCGGAAACTCATGCGCCTGCAGCTGGATGTAGGGAAAACTCTTGTCGTCGCGCAGGATCACGTTGAAGCGCGGCCGATGCTCCTTGATCAGGTTGGATTCCAGCAGCAGCGCCTCGATCTCTGATCCGGTGACCGTGACTTCGACATGCCGGATCAGCCGCACCAGGGCTTCCACCTTGGGCGCCATGGGACCCTGCTGGAAATAGCTGCCCACGCGATCGCGCAGACTGGCAGCCTTGCCAACATAGAGCAGGTCGGCCGCTGCAGGTGCCGGGCCGCCATACATCCGGTAGACGCCGGGTCGGCGCGGCAGGGAACTGGCGAATGCCCTGCCGTCGTAGTTCAGTTGCGCGCCTTTTTGCTGCGATCAGCGATCATCATGGCCAGCTCCAGCGCCTGTTCATAGTTGAGGCGCGGATCCACCTGGGTGCGATACGCGCGCGCCAGGTCTGCATCGGAAAGGCCACGTGCCCCGCCCGTGCACTCGGTCACGTCTTCGCCGGTCATTTCCAGGTGCACGCCACCCAGCCGTGATCCGTGCGCTTCGTGCACGGCAAACGCCAGCTCCAGCTCCCGCTGTATGTTTTCCAGGCGGCGGGTCTTGTAGCCACCCACGGTGGTTTCGGTGTTGCCGTGCATGGGATCGCACACCCACAGCACCGTGTGCCCGGTTTCACGCACGGCCTGGATCATGCGCGGCAGGGATTTCTCGATCTCCCTGGCGCCAAAACGGTGGATCAGCGTCAGTCGACCGGGCTGGTTGTTGGGATTGAGCGTGGTGACCAGCCCCTGCAGCCAGCCGTTGTCCATGGACGGCCCGACCTTGACGCCGATGGGATTGGAGATGCCCCGGAAATATTCCACATGTGCGCCATCAAGCTGGGCGGTGCGCATGCCAATCCACGGCATATGCGTGGACAGGTTGTACCAGCCCTGGGAACGCGGGATGAATCGGGTCTGTGCCTGTTCGTATTGCAGGTGCAGGCCTTCGTGACTGGCATGGAAGTCGACGCGTCCGGTGTGATGCACCGGCCCGCCGGTCAGCGCCTCGAAGAAATCCAGCGAATCGGCGATGGAGTGCACGATACGCTCATAGGCTTCATAGGCGGGGGATTGGCGCAGGAATCCCAGTTCCCAATATTCGGGATGATGCAAGTCGGCGAATCCGCCATCGATCAGCGCGCGCACAAAGTTGAGCGTCAGCGCCGCGCGCTCATAGCCACGCAGCAGCAGGTTCGGATCCGCGGCGCGCGCCTCGGCCGTAAATTCAGGACGATTGATGATGTCGCCGCGATAGCTGGGCAGGGTCACCCCTTCACGGGTCTCGGTATCAGTCGAACGGGGCTTGGCATATTGACCTGCCATGCGTCCCACGCGAATGATCGGGCGCTTGAGCCCGTGCAGAAGCACCACGCTGACCTGCAGGATCACCTTGAGCTGCTTGGCGATCTTGTCCGATTCACATTCGGCGAAACTCTCGGCGCAATCCCCGGCCTGCAGCAGGAATTGTTCGCCGCGTTGGGCCGCCGCAATTCGCGCGCGCAACGCATCCACTTCCCACGACACCACGATCGGCGGCAGTCGCGAGAGCTGCGCCACTGCGGTTTCCAGCGCCACGGGGTCACTGTAATGCGGCTGCTGCTGGGCCTTGCGCGTCTGCCAGCTGGCGGGGTTCCAGGTCATTTCGTTGGGGGATCTCATCCCCCCACTTTACCTCATGCGCCCGGGTAGCCGAAGGTCCACGCGCGCGCCGCCCAGGGCCGATTCACTCAGTTCTATGCTGCCGCCATAGAGTTCCACCATGTCTCGCACCATGGCCAGGCCCAGCCCATGGCCAGGCACATGTTCGTCAATGCGCGCCCCACGTTCCATGGCCCGCGTCCGATCTGCCGGAGCAATGCCGGGACCGTCATCCTCAACTGACAACAGCAGGCAAGAACCGTTATCAGTAGACCGCGCAATTGCCGCCGACACCCGCACCTGTGCCCGGCACCACTTGGCCGCGTTGTCCATGAGGTTGCCCAGGGTCTCGGTGAGATCATTGCGATCACCGACGAACTGAACCTGCGCAGGAATCGCCAGCTCCAGCGCGAAGTCCTTGTATCCATGCACGCGCAGCAGCGTCGCCCGCAGGTCCTGCCCCAGAGGCAACACATCGACGGCCTGGCGCCCAACGCTGGTCCCGCCGCTGGTAGCGGCTCGCTGCAACTGGTGTTCGACAATGGCGGACATCCGGTCAACCTGTTCATTGACCAGCGGCCCTGCTGCGCCACCGGCAGTGCTGCGCAGCACTGCCAGTGGAGTCTTGAGGCTGTGCGCCAGGTTGCCCAGCGTGGTGCGATAGCGCGCGATGCGCGTGCGCTCTCCAGCCAGCAGTGTGTTGAGATTGCCCACCACGCCACGCAGTTCAATGGGCCAGCGGTCGCCAAGCTGATCACGGCCGCCATGCTCCACTTCGCGAATCTGCAACGCCAGCCGACGCAGCGGCGCCAGGGCCCACCGCAGCAGCCCCGCCAGCGCCAGCAGCAGCAGCGCCGTCATGGCTCCGAATCCCCCCAGCAAACCGCGGCGAAAGTCCTGCAGTTGCTGGTTATAGGCCGCGAGGTCCGTGGCAACAGTAAATGTCAGGTCGTCCACTACATCGTGGTCCCCTTCCCAGCGCAGACCGCGGCTGACTGCGGCAATCCGGTTGCCCTGCAGGTCGGTCAGGTATCTGAATTCCCTTTGACCAGGCTGCAGCGGTGGACCGAAATCCACCAGACTGCCTTCCGACGAAGGGGAGCGCCACGAAGGCTGGCTTGTGCCGCTGCGCACCGCCGCGTAGAGCCCGGAACCAGGAGTGGCCAGCCGCGATTCCGCATTTGCAAGGCGGGGAACCACGTTTCCCGTTTCATCCGGATCAGCAGAAGTGACCAGGGCCACCATCTGCGCATCGAGCAGGTCATGCAGCGCCGTGGCCGACACCGCACGGAATCGCTCATCCAGCACCGCTACCATCACGCCGAAGGACAGCACCAGCAGCAGTGACACGGAAATCAACAGCCGCTGGCTGAAGGAGCGCATTGCCGCGGAATCAGGAAGGATTGCGCGCCAGCGCGAAGCGGTAACCGCGACCGCGCAGCGTCTCTATGGGCTGCAGTTTGTCGTCGGGGTCGAGCTTGCGGCGCAGACGGCCGATGAACACTTCGATGACATTGCTATCGCGCTCGTAATCCTGCTCATACAGCTGTTCGGTGAGATCCGTCTTGGAGATCACCTCTCCTGCCTTGAGCATCAGGTGTTCAAGAATCCGGTATTCGAATGTCGTCAGTTCCACCGGTACGCCGTTGACGGCCACTGTCTGGCTGCGGGTATCGAGCACCACGGGGCCGCAGGACAACGATGCAGACGCCCATCCGCCACTGCGACGCAGCAGCGCCTGCAATCTCGCCAGCACCTCGGGAAAATGGAACGGCTTGGCCACATAGTCGTCGGCCCCCGCGTCCAGGCCCTCGACCTTGTCCTGCCAGCGATCACGCGCGGTAAGGACCAGGATGGGAAACCTGCGGTTTTTCGACCGCAATTGCCGGATCAGCTCCAGTCCGGAAATCCTTGGCAATCCCAGGTCTATGATGGCCACGTCGATGGGATATTCATTGCCGGCGAACAGGCCTTCCTCGCCGTCGGCGGCAAGGTCCACCGTGAACCCGGCCGCGGTCAGTTCTCGATGCATGGCTTCGCGCAGGGCCGCTTCATCCTCGACAACAAGCGCTCGCATCAGAGTTCACTGCCGGTCAGCGCATCCACGCGCACCGTCCAGACCCGTCCCTGGTCCGACAACATGCGCAGCACATAGACTCGCCGGCCGTTGTGGTCGGCTGCCTCTGCGCGCACCACGCGCGCCTTGTACCGGCGCTGCGCCATGTCTATGACCTGGTCCTTTGACATGCCCGCTGAATGCGGTGGCTCTTCCGCGCGATCCTTGTCATGCTTGGCACTGGCGATCCCGGGAGCAAATGCAAGCAGCGCCACAATGGCTAGCACCCCGGCCTGCATTCCCTTTGCTGATCGCATGGGCATATCGTACTTGAAGGCCATGAATCAGGCCTGAATGCCCTGCTTGGCCTCGTTCCACAAGGCATCAAGCTGTGCCGCATCCATGTCGTTGAGCTGTTGGCCGCGCCCCGTGGCCAGACGTTCCATCAAGGCAAAACGCGCCTCAAAACGGCTGTTGGCCCGCCGCAGCGCCGTCTCCGGATCCACCTGCAGGTGGCGCGCAAGGCTGGTGACCGCAAGCAACACATCGCCCAGTTCGTCCTCCACGGTTGATGTGCCAAAGCCTGCCCGCGCCTGCTGCACCTCGGCCAGTTCCTCGAGGATCTTTTGCCCCGGACCGTCGGCGTCGGGCCAATCAAAGCCCACTGCCGCAGCCCGTTTGCCCAGCTTGGCCGCGCGCGACAGGGCCGGCAATGCCAGGGGCACGTCGCCCAGGGCGCCGGTGACACCACGCTGGCGGCGTTCGTCGGCCTTGATCGATTCCCAGCGCTGGTGCGCTTCAGGGCCCTCTCCTGCGAACACATGTGGATGGCGCTGGGTTAATTTGTCGGCAATGCCATTGGCCACGTCATCGAATGCGTATTCCCCGCGCTCACTGGCAAGCTGCGCCAGGAACACAACCTGGAACAGCAAGTCGCCCAGTTCACCGCGAAGTTCATCCGGGTCGCGCTGTTCAATGGCTGCAACCACTTCATAAGCTTCCTCAAGGGTATATCGCGCCAGCGACTGCGCGTCCTGCTGCTGATCCCAGGGACAACCGGTTAGCGGATCGCGCAGGCGGCGCATCACTTCGAGCAGGCGCAGCATGCCGGGCAGCGAGGCAGGTGCGGCCGTGGTCATGGCAGCGCCAGCTCGTAGAGCGCCAGCAACATTGCAGCGGTCGCGCCCCAGATGCGACGCTCGCCGAACTGGATGTCGCGCGTCGCCATTTCAATTTCGCCAATCCTGCGACTGGACTGTTGATGATTGGCAGGATCCATCAGCACGTCAAACGGCAGGTCGAAGCACTCCTGCACTTCGTCCGTGTCGAGGCGCGGCACGAAGTGCGGGGCAATGCGCGCGACCACCGGCGTGATGCGAAAGCCAGTGATCACCAGTTGATCCGGCAGGTAGCCAACCACCTGCACCTGCTGCACCGCCAGCCCCACTTCTTCGCTTGCCTCGCGCAAGGCAGCCGCCGCCGGCCCTGCATCATCGGCGTCTACGGCGCCACCCGGAAAGGAAATCTGGCCGGCGTGCTGGCGCAGCGCAGTGGAGCGAAGCGTGAGCAGCACGCCAGGTCCAGCTGCGGATTCGGTCAGGCCTATGAGTACCGCTGCCAACCTTGGCTCAGTGGGCATCAGCGCGGCCAGCCGCGGATCAATGTCACGCGCCAAACCCGCGCCCAGCCGCAGCTGCGCTGCCGAGTGATCAGGTTGGCTGCCGGCCAGTCGAGCCACGAGTCGGTCACGCGCGTCCAGCGCGCTGCGACCAACGCTCACCCGCCACCTTGCATCAACCGCCGCCGCTCGTGCTGCCCTTGATTCCGCCTCGTGTAAGTTCGAGTGGATCAAGCAGCGCCTTCAACTCCGTTTCCGACAAGTCGGTGTATTTTTTCGCGACTTCGATTACCGGCAACCCTTCGGCATAGGCCTTCTTGGCGATGGCCGCGCCCTTCTCGTATCCGATCACTGGATTGAGTGCGGTGACCAGGATGGGATTGCGCCCCAGTGCTTCGTTGAGATTCGACTCGTTGACCGTGAAACCGCGGATTGCATTGTCGGCCAGAGCGCGCGACACGTTTGCCAGAAGGCGCATGCTCTCGTTCAACTTGTAGGCGATCAGCGGTAGCATCACGTTGAGCTGGAAGTTGCCTGACTGTCCCGCGATTGTGATTGACACATCGTTGCCGATGACTTCCGCCGCCACCATGGCCGTGGCTTCGGGTATCACTGGATTGACCTTGCCCGGCATGATGCTGCTGCCCGGCTGCAGCGCGGTCAATGCGATTTCGCCCAGCCCGGCCAGCGGCCCGCTGTTCATCCAGCGCAGGTCATTGGCGATCTTCAT
>JBDTPN010000058.1:0-8103 GCA_039932715.1 Pseudomonadota bacterium
TGCCGTGGATCGTCTACAAGAATCACATCGAGCATCACAGTGTGCGGTACTTCGGTACGCCGGACGATGGTGAATACCTGCCTCTGGCCGCAGCGCCGTTGCGGGAGACAGTCAAATATCTCCTGCAGGCGCCATTGCTGCCGCTGTTCACGATAGTGCGCTTTGGCATCTTCGGCCCACTCTCCTGGCTGCATCGCGGCTTTCGGGAATGGGTGCTGACCGCGGCCACGGCCGGGGTGAGCAACCCCTATTTCCGCAAGCGGTTTCCTGCAGCGGAAGAATGGCATCTGCGCATCGTCGAAGCCCTGTGCTTCCTGTGGTTGCTGGCGCTGGTCCTGCTGCTTGCTGATGGCGTGATCGGCTGGGTGGTGCTGCTCAAGGGTTACGTGCTCATTGGCCTTACGCTGACCCTGAACTGGGTGCGCAATCTGGCCGCGCACAGCTACACCAATCGCGGCGAGCGCATGACGCTTGCAGAACAATTTTCCGATTCGATCAATATCACGGGCCAGACCTGGCTGACCGTGCTGATGTTTCCGGTGGGACTGCGTTTCCACGCGCTGCACCACCTGTTTCCTTTTTTGCCGTACCACAACCTCGGCAAGGCCCATGCCCGTCTGATCGCACAGCTTCCGGCAGGATCGCCGTACCATGCGGTCAATCGCCACAGTTACTTTGTTGTCGTGGCCGATCTGTGGCGCGAGGCCAGTCTTACGGCCCACGCCGACTCTGCCATTACTTCCTGGCGAGTGCGGAACACGCGCACTTGAGCCCGGCGGCGGCACGACCCCGGGTACTCATCAATCCCCACAGTTTCCGCGCCTCACGACGCGGGCTGGCGCGCCGTGTCGCAGATACTGCCCGCAATCATGGACTGGAAGTCCTGCTGGCCTCCAACACCCAGGAGTTCCAGGCGGCGTTCGATCATTTGCGCTCGCAGCAGGCTGAGCAGATCTGGATGCTGGCCGGGGACGGAACAGTACAGGCCGCTGCGCAATACCTGGCGCAGCCGGGGAGCGCCGGCTGGTCGCCCGCGCTGCTGTTGCTCGGAGGCGGTCGAGCCAACATCGTTCCGCGCGATATAGGTGGCTATCCCGCCTGGAGTCGCTTCAACACTGCCCTCGACAAGTTGCGCGAAGGCCGCAGTCTTGCCGAGGAGCGGTTGCCCACATTGCGGGTGGAGCAGGAGGGCGCCGTGCCGCGTCATGGGTTCTTTCTGGCTGGCGCTGTCGTCTACGCGGGCATTCGCCTCTGCCAGGAACACCGTTCGCGAGGCACGGGCTGGTTGCATCGGAGCTGGCTGGCGGATCCCTATGTGTTATTGAAGATCGCCGCCCAGGTCTGGGCGGGCCGAAGTCCCTTGCCTTCCTATGACAGTCTGCGACTGCGAACCAACGGCATGGAGGCGATGCGCGGTTCCATGCGCCTGATACTGGCCTCGACACTTCAAATGCGTGAAGCGCTTTACAATCCCTTTGCGCCGCGCGGTGAAGGCGCGGTACGTCTTACGGCAGTTGCAGCCAATGCCAGGCATTTCTGGCGAAATCTGCCGGCCATGTTCAAAGGAAGGTTTGGCGACGACATGACTGCGCAGCAGGGCTATCTGAGCGGACGCTTTGATTCCGTCGAGATTGAGGGTATGGATGGCTATGCCCTCGACGGCGAGCTGTTTGCAGCAGATCCAGCGCGTCCTGTCCGGTTCGCAAGCGGCATCGAGTTGAGGGTGCTGCGACCGTGAGCGACGCACCCGATCAGCCGCACAAGTCTCGCCGCAGTCGCCGGTCCATACGAATGCTTGGCGCCTTTGTGCGCGCATATCCGGGCCGCAGTTCTCTGGCGCTGGTGGGCGTGTTCGTTGCCACATTGTTCGAAGGCCTGGGCATGTCGATGGTGCTGCCGATGCTTGCGGCGCTGAATGGAGGTGCCGCAAGCAAACCGTCTGCGCCACAACGGTTCGCCATTGAAATCATCACCGGGCTTGGAATCCCGCCGACGCCCGGATTTCTGCTCATGGCGGCGGTTGTCCTGATCTCCATGCGTGGCGTGATGTCGTTGCTGGCAAACAGACAGGTGGGCTATACCGTGGCGCGGATCGCCACCGACATGCGCCTGCAACTGATCCGCGCCACCATGAGTGCGCGCTGGCGGCACTATCTGGAGCAGTCGGTTGGTGGCCTCTCAAATGCCGTCGCCACCGAGGCACAGCGCGCCTCCGAGGCCTTTCAGCTCGGCGCCGAGATGGCCGCGATGGTGTTGAGTTCCGTTGTCTACTTGTTCGTGGCCTTTGCGATTTCCTGGCAGGCAGGAATAGCAGCGGCGATAGCGGGCAGCCTGATGCTGCTCGCCATGCGGACGCTGATCCGCGCTTCGCGGCGTGCGGGCGAGCGCCAGACGGATCTGCAGAAATCACTGCTGACGCTGATCAGCGCCCAGTTCTCGGCGGCCAAGCCACTGAAAGCAATGGCGCGGGAGGATCACGTCGATGCGTTGCTCACCGACCAGACCCAGCAGCTCGAAAGTGCATTGCGGCATCAGGTGATCAGCAAGGAGGCACTAACCGCGCTGCAGGAACCCATGCTGGCCATCATGGTGATTTCGGGCTTCTATTTCGCGGGCACAATATTGCAGCTGCCTTTTCCCGAACAGCTGATCCTGCTGTTCATGCTGGCGCGCGTGGTGAGTTATCTCTCCAAGGGACAGCGTGCCTATCAACAGGTCGTGGTGCGCGAAAGCGCATACTGGTCGCTGATTCACGCCATCAATGCGGCGCATGAGCAGAAGGAGCCTGCGGGCGGCAGCAGGCAGGTGCAGCTGAGCCGGCAGATTACGCTGGATGCGGTGCGCTATTCACACGACGGCAAGAAAACCATACTTGATGGTGTCTCGTTGCTGATTCCGGCGCGCGGCCTTACCCTGGTCGTTGGGCCATCCGGATCCGGCAAGACCACACTGCTGGACCTCATCGTCGGCCTGAGCCATCCCGATGCCGGGCAGATATCAATCGATGATGTGCCGCTGTCCGCAGTGGATCTTCGCTCATGGCGCCGCCAGATCGGCTATGTGCCGCAGGAGTCGGTGATGGTCGATGAGTCTGTGGCGCATAACCTGACACTGGGCGAAGATATTCCCGAAGAACGCATCCGCGAGGCGCTGAGCGCTGCCGATGCGCTCCAGTTTGTGGATGCCATGCCCGAAGGCATCCGGACGCGCGTGGGGCAGGGTGGTTCACGCCTGTCTGGCGGCCAGCGCCAACGACTGGCGATCGCGCGGGCGCTGATCCACGAGCCGCGCCTGCTCATTCTCGACGAGGCAACCAGCAACCTCGATCCCGAGGCCCAGGATGCCATCGTCGAAACCGTAGAGCACCTGAAGAGCCGGATGGCCGTGCTTGCAGTTGCCCACCAGGAAAAACTGGTGCACGTGGCGGATCAGGTGCTGCGACTCGCGGATGGCCGGTTGACACAATTGAGCATGGCAGATGGACGCGCCCTGGGTACCTGATCCGGGCTTGCGCTTTCGACGCGCCAGGCGACGGATGCTGTTCCGGTTTGCGCGCGGCCTGATGCGGACGCTGGGCTTTGGCAGTGCGCGACGCCTTGGTGCATTGCTCGGCGCATTGCACTACTGGCTGGACGGCTACACGCGGCGGCGCTGCCTGCATGATCTGGCGCAACTGGGCGGGCAAAAATCAGTGGATGACGGAACCGTGCGCACCTTGCGCAGTGGTTATCGGGTGAATACGGCGGCGCTGCTTGAAGTGCTCAGCATGGTCGATCGCAAGCTGGACGCCTCAGCGCTCAAGTCGCTGTGCCGAGTGGATGGAATGCCATTGCTCGAGTCGTCACTCAGCGGGCGTGGCGTCATTCTGCTTGCAACGCACTCGGGCAACAGCCTTTTGCTGGCGGCCCAGCTGGCGGACGCGGGATGGCCCATCACAGTGGTCTATCGCCATGCGCGGATGATGTCCGTGGAATTCTTTGCCGAGGGCCTGCCTCGCTATGGTATCGAGGGCATCCTTGCCAATGAAGGGTTCAAGGCCTACGCGCGCATGCTGGATGCCTTGCGTCACAACCGAATCCTTTTTGCGATGATGGATCAGGGCGTCAAGCAGGCCGAGACCGGGCTGCCGCTGCGGTTCCTGGGCAAGGACATGCCCATGCCAGGGGGGGTGGTGCAGCTGGCCAGGCATTCGCGCGCGCCGATATTGCCGGTCACAACTCTGGCTGCGGATCCGCTGTGGCACTTCGCGATCGAACCACGCCTGGTCCTGCAGCCCGGTGGCACCATCGAAGAGGACACGGCCGTGGTATTGCAGCATGTCGAGAAGCAGATTCTCGCGCACCCTGAGCTGTGGAGCTGGCATCAGCGGCGCTGGAAATATTTCCCCATGGCTACTGCATGAACACCACAGAAGCAGCTCGCCCGATTGTCGCGTTGACCGGCGCCACGGGATTTGTCGGCAGACGTCTGGCACCGCTGCTGGCCGCAGCCGGCTGGCGGGTGCGATTGCTGCTGCGTCGGGACCCGGTGATTGCAGAGTGGCAAGGGATGGAGCCACAGATCGTCGCGGGTGATCTGCGTGACGCTGGCGCGCTCACGCAACTGGTCAGTGGCGTGGATGCCGTGGTGCACGTTGCGGGCCTCATCAAGGCTACGCGTGCGCCACAGTACTTCAAGGTAAACCACGAAGGTGCTGCCGCACTCGCCGATGCCACGCGGCGGCTGGCGACAAAGGCGCATTTCCTCCATGTCTCCACCATTGCTGCGCGCGAGCCGCAGCTTTCCGACTATGCGGCCAGCAAGCGTGCCGGCGAGAAAGCAGTGCTTGATACCCTGGGCGCGCGAGCTACTGTGGTGCGCCCACCGGCGGTATACGGACCCGGGGATCGCGAGACACTGGTGTTCTTCCAGCTTGCGCAGCGGCGTCTGGTACCTCTGCTCGGCTCGCATGCAGCGGTTGCGGCGATGATTCATGTCGACGACCTGGCGCGTTTGCTGGTCGCGCAGCTGGCCGAAGCGCCTCACGGCGCCGTGCTGACTGCGGCAGATGAAAGGCCGGCCGGATATTCCTGGGCCGAGGTGTTCTCCACGGCAGCTCGGGCAGTCGGCAACGATCATCCCAGGTTTTTTCACGCTCCCGGAACGCTGCTGCGCGCCGCGGCTTGGGTGGGCGATGCTGGCAAGCTGTTTGGTTCGGCAAACATGCTCAATTCGCAGAAGCTGCGTGAACTGCGGCACGAAGACTGGTCGGTCAAGGCCGGTGAATGGGCCCGACCAGAAACCTGGGCGCCACGTCACTCGCTGGTCGATGGTTTCGCACAGACCGTGGCCTGGTACCGCCGCGCCGGCTGGCTGTAGTTCAGCGGATAATTCCGCGGCGTCGCAGCTGCCAGTACAAACCCGGTGCCGCGAGCAAGGGAAAGCGCCGTTGCCAGGGCGACACTTCGATACGCACGCCGCGATGGCGTTCGATCTTCCAGACCACGTAGTCCATTGCCCCTTCGAAGGTGAACGCGGCCTTGAGCAGGCGCAGGATATTCAATGGCCGGCCGAGCCGTTCACGCAGTTTCCAACTGCGTTGCGCGCGCTCGCGGTGATCCGCGTCCAAAGCAGGCGTCAGCATTCCGGCTTCCAAATTGAAGCGAATCTGTGCTGCATCGAGGGCCAGTGGCAGCAGCGCGGTGTATCGATCCGCGGCGTTGCCAACGATGTCCTGCGGGCGGCCGGATTTTTCGATGCGCAACTCCGCCGCATAAGTGCGTGCAAACAGGGCACGCCAGAAATCCTCCGCCACTGCGGTTTGGGGGCCCAGTTCCACTGCCCACCGCGCCGCAGACGCCACAGCGCTGCTGACCAGATTGACGGTTTCGTCCCGATCGCGAGGCGAGCGCGACCAGGGGCACATCACGGGTTGGCAGAATCTGGCCCAGATGGTCGTGTCCAGCGATAGCCGGCCCAGCCTGCTTCGAAACTGCACAACACTCATGACGGCGTATTTGGCGCGCAACACCTGTCCCTGAAAATTGAATTCGACGTACCCCACATTGGGCGGCAGCACCCGATTGGCCAGCTTCGCGAGTGGTGAACCTGGCCACGCGCCAACGTTGTCGAGCAGGACGTAGAAATCGAGCATGCCGTCCAGAGCGTCGGCTCTCAGTGTCGAGCCGTAATACAGCACTGCCGCGGTCGCACCGCTTCCGCGGCGCGCCAGGTTCTCTGCGAGCGCGGTGACGGCTGCGGGAGTGGCGCGTCCCAGCTCGCCGCTGATTGCAGTGTGGAGCGCCTGTGTCACGCCAGCCAGGAGCGCAGCGGCCCATGACGGCGGGCAACTCCCGCCTGCACCATGCGAACCGCGTGGATGACGATGCACGCGGCCACCCACACCGCGACGACATTCACACCCACATCGGGTCGACCGACGACGGTGAACACAGTGAGTATTACGAGGTTGGGATTGCGCCGCGCCGTGATCAGACGCATGAAGCTGTCGAATCGCTGCCACAGGTGCGGGCTGACCTTGAAGAACACGTCGAAAAGCCCTTCTTCGAGGCGCTGCACGACATAGCCGATGAGTATCACCTTCAGTGCAATTGAATCAGGAGCGAGCGGCAGCCCCACTGCTGCCAGACCGACCACCCACGCCCACCACCAGAAGGGCGGATGGATGAGGTCGATGGAATGATCGAAAAAATCACCAAACTTCGACGACTGCATGGTGACGCGCGCCAGCTTGCCGTCGACGGTATCGAGGAAGGTCATCACCCAGGCGGCAACGAGCCCCCAGCCGTAGTGACCATGCCAGAACGCCCACATGGCAGCGAATACCAGCACGAGCCCCACGCTCGTGACCATGTTCGGAGTGAGGCCCAGTCGTGCGCACACTCGTGTGACGGCGCGCGCGGGTCGTGGCCAGAGATACAGCGTGACGAAATCAGTCACACCCTTGTACGAGCCCGCAAACACCCGCGCTTCGATGGCGTCGAGGTTCTCGGTGGTCAAGGGCAGCAGGTACGCAGGTTCGCGCTTGCGCAACTTGCTGTTGTATTCCCCGGCAATCTGCACGGTGGTTCGGCGGGGCAGGTCGCTGGGCGCCTGGCCTGCCAGCAGCAGATCCGCCTCACCGCTACGGGTTGGCGGAACGACAACGGCGACACAGGTGCCATTCTCCGACCACATGCTGCAGGGTTCCTGCTGCGCGACGAGGCCGCGCACCAGCGGTTCGTCATAGACCCAGTCGGCACGCACTACTACGACGAGCTTCGCGGATTCAATGGCAGCACTGGCGCCGGCTTTCTGCAGCTGGCGACGCAACCGTTCGGCAGCCGGCAGGCTGAAGATTGATAGCGGCGAGTGCCCCACGATCCGGCTGGCGATGTCAGGTGGGGCGGCTGGTCGCTGTGGCATGATCGGAACCCATGAATTCGGTGTCAGATCCGTCATTATCGACCAACGCATTCGCGTTTGCGCACCTCTCGGATCTTCACCTTCCGCATGACCCGCAGCTGACGTGGGCGCAGCGGTTTTCCAAGCGGCAGCTCAGCGTCTGGTCGTGGCGCCGTCGCCGGGCGTTCCAGCGGCCGGAAATTCTCGCAGCACTACGGGATGACGTGCAATCCAGGCAGCTGTCGCATATTGTCGTCACCGGGGACATCACGAATTTCTCGCTGCCTGCGGAGTATCGCTCTGCCATGGCCTGGCTGCAGGAACTTGCCGGCAGCACCCGGATCACTGTGGTTCCCGGCAATCACGATGCGCTCGTCTCCATGCCGCAGGCTGACGGTCTCGCGGCGTGGGCGGGGATGATGGGTGGTGTCGGTGAATGGCCCTTCGTCGTGCGGAACGAATCGGTGGCTTTCATCGGTCTCTGTTCGGCATGGCCGACGGCGCCCCTGCTGGCCTCGGGGTCCCTTGGCGAGCCACAGCTGGCGCGCCTTGAAGCAGTTCTTCGTGAGGAAGGTCTGGCGCGCCGTACACGGGTGGTGCTGCTGCATCACCCAGTGGCCGACGGCGTTGTGAGCGCACGCAAGGCATTGTCGGATCGGGGCGCGTTGCGCGCCGTTCTGCAACGCAGTGGCGCAGAACTGGTGCTGCATGGGCATGCGC
>JBDTPN010000059.1:0-8003 GCA_039932715.1 Pseudomonadota bacterium
CGCACCGAGATCTCGCTGGATCACCTCAACCTGCGCACCGAAGACCTGATCGAGCCGCAGGATGTGGTGGTCACGCTGTCGCATAGCGGCTATGCCAAGGCGCAACCAGTGTCCGACTACCAGGCGCAGCGGCGCGGTGGTCGCGGCAAGAGCGCCACGGCGATGAAGGAAGAAGACTTCATCGAAACGCTGTTCGTCGCACACACGCACGACACCCTGCTGTGCTTCTCAAGCCGCGGTCGGCTCTATTGGCTGCGCGTTTTCGAATTGCCGCAGGCCGGGCGCGCGGCGCGCGGCAAGCCCATGGTCAACCTGCTGCCGCTGGCGGAAGGCGAAAAGATCAATGCCGTGCTGCCCATCAAGCAGTTTGACGAAGGGCACTTCGTCTTCATGGCTACGCGCAACGGCACGGTCAAGAAAACCCCGCTATCTGCGTTTTCGCGGCCGCGCGCCAGCGGCATCATTGCCGTGGACCTGCGCGACGACGACCAGCTAGTCGAGGTTGAAGTCACCGATGGCAGCCGCGAAGTGATGCTGTTCACCAGTGGCGGCAAGGCCATCCGTTTCAGCGAAGACGAAGTGCGTCCCATGGGGCGCGATTCGACCGGCGTACGCGGCGTCAAGCTGGGTACGGGGCAAACCGTGATCGCTTTGATTGTGGTGCGCGATGGCCTGGTGCTCACCGCATCGGCTAATGGTTACGGCAAGCTGACGCCACTCGAGGACTATCCAGTGCATGGTCGCGGCGGGCAGGGCGTCATTGCGCTGCAGACTACCGAGCGCAATGGCGAGACGGTGGCAGCTTTGCAGGTGACGCCGGAACACGAGCTGATGCTGATTAGTTCCGACGGCACGCTGGTGCGCACCCCGGTGGCAGATGTCTCCGTTGTGGGACGCAACACGCAGGGCGTGCGCCTGATCCGGCTCACCGACGGCGAACGGTTGACGGGAGTGGAGCGCGTGGAGATCCTGGCCGAGGAGCTAGGCGCAGAGGGTGCTTCAGGCATGACCGACACTGCAGGCATGACAGATCCTGCGAAACCGGGCGCGGACGACGTACCCGTTACCGACTAGTGCGCGTCCATAATTTTTCTGCCGGCCCGGCCGCACTTCCCCTTGAGGTGCTGCACCGCATCCAGTCTGAACTGCTCGACTGGCAGGGCAGCGGCATGTCGGTGATGGAAATCAGCCACCGCAGCAAGGCTTTCATTCGCGTGGCTGAGCAGGCCGAACAGGATCTGCGCGAACTGCTGGCAGTTCCGGCCAACTACAAGGTGCTGTTCCTGCAGGGCGGGGCCAGCGGGCAGTTTGCCGCCATTCCAATGAACCTGGCACCCGCCGACGCGACGGTTGACTACGTCAACACGGGCAATTGGTCCAAGCGCGCCATTGTCGAGGCGCAGCGCTATTGCGCGCGCGTCAATGTGATAGCTGATGCCAAGGACACTGGATACAACAACGTGCCCGCCGAGTCGGCGTGGCAGCGCAGTGGCAATGCCAGTTACCTGCACTACACGCCCAACGAAACCATTGGCGGCGTGACCTTTCCATTCATCCCGAACACGAATGTTGCGCTGGTGGCTGACTTCTCGTCGTCGATCTTGTCGGCGCCGCTGGATGTGTCGCGCTTCGGCGTGATCTATGCCGGCGCACAGAAAAATATCGGTCCCTCGGGCCTGTGTGTGGTCATCGTGCGCGACGACCTGCTCGACCGTGCGCGTGACGTGACACCTGCGATTTGGAACTGGCGCCAGATGGCTGCGGATGGTTCGATGTCCAACACGCCGCCCACTTTCAGCTGGTACGTGGCGGGCCTGGTGTTCCAGTGGCTCAAGGCGCAGGGCGGCCTGGCCAGCATGGGCGAGCGCAATCGTCGCAAGGCCGAAGCGCTTTACGCTGTGATCGATGGCAGTGGCTTCTATCGCAATCCAGTGGCCCGCGAAGATCGATCCATCATGAATGTGCCGTTCACATTGGCAAAGCCGGACCTCGACAAATTGTTCCTGGGGGATGCCAAGGAAGCGGGGTTGACCAACCTCGAGGGCCACAGGTCGGTGGGCGGCATGCGGGCCAGTATCTACAACGCGGTGACCCCCGATGGGGTTGCGGCGCTGGTCACCTTCATGCAGGAGTTCGAACGTCGCCATGGCTGAAGCCTTCCGGATACTCACCCTCAACAACGTCAGTGCCAAGGGCCTCGAGCGACTGCCGCGCGAGAAATATGAAGTGGCATCCGACATCGGGCGTCCCGATGCCGTGCTGCTGCGCTCGGCCGACATGCACAAGTTCCAGCTGCCCGAATCGGTGCTGGCCGTTGCGCGGGCCGGTGCCGGCACCAACAACATCCCCGTGGCGGCAATGTCGGCACGCGGCATTCCGGTGTTCAACACCCCTGGTGCCAACGCCAATGCGGTCAAGGAACTGGTGATCGGCAGCCTGTTCCTGGCGGCACGCAACATGGGTCCGGCATGGCAGTTTGCGCGCGGTCTGACCGGCGACGACGCGACCATCGATGCGGCGGTGGAGAAGGGCAAGAAGAATTTCGTGGGCTTCGAGCTGCCCGGCCGCACGCTGGGCGTCATCGGCCTGGGCGCAATAGGGGTGGCCGTGGCCAACAGCGCGCATGGCCTGGGCATGCAGGTGCTGGGACATGATCCGCAGATCACCGTGCAGCGCGCGTGGGAGTTGTCTTCCAATGTGCAGCAGGCGTTGTCACTGGATGACCTGTTTGCGCGCAGCGATATGGTGACCGTGCACGTCCCGCAGAACGATGCCACCCGTGGCCTGGTCAACGCAGCGCGCCTGGGCCTGATGCGCAAGGGCGGGGTGGTGCTCAATTTCGCCCGCGGCGGCATCGTCGATGTGCCGGCCGTGCTGGCCGCACTGGACAGCGGCCAGCTGCATGCCTACATCTGTGATTTTCCCACCAATGCGCTCAAGGATCATCCGCGCGTGGTTACCTTGCCGCACCTGGGTGCCTCCACCAGCGAAGCGGAAGAAAACTGCGCGGTCATGGCAGCGGAGCAGCTGCGTGATTTCCTCGAGAACGGCAACATCCGCAATTCGGTCAACTATCCCGAGGCGTTCATGCCGCGCGGTGCGGGCACCACGCGCATGCTGGTTGCCAACAGCAATGTGCCCAACATGGTGGGGCAGATCTCCACCTGTCTGGCAGCGGCCGGCGTCAACATCGCGGATCTGCTCAACAAGTCCCGCGGCGAATTCGCGTACACGCTGATCGATGCGGACGGCGGCATTGATGCCGCGACGCTGGGGCAAATTCGAGCCATTCACGGCGTGTTGTCCGCGCGACTCGTGTGACATGTCGGGGCTAGAAAAACCGCTGGCAGTTGCCTTCCTCGGTCCAGCGGGAACGTACACCCAGGCTGCCGTGTTCAAGCACTTCGGTCACGCCGTGCATGCCCTGCCATTGGCGTCCATAGATGAAGTGTTCCACCAGGTGCAGGCGACGACGGCTGATTTCGGCGTGGTTCCGGTGGAGAACTCATCCGAGGGCACGGTCAACAATACGCTCGACCGCTTCATGACCACTGAGGTGATGATCTGCGGTGAGATCGAACTCAAGGTCGAGCACAGCCTGGTGGGCCGCATGGCCGACCTGGGGCAGGTGCAACGCGTCTGCGCGCATGCCCAGGCGCTGGGTCAGTGCCGGGGCTGGCTCGAGAAAAACCTCAATGGCATTGAATTTGTTGCCGTCAGCAGCAATGGCGAGGGTGCGCGCCGCGCACGCGACGAGCTCGGCACGGCGGCCATCGCCAGTGAAGTGGCTGCGGAAATCTATGAATTGAAGGTACTGGTGCCGCGCATCGAGGACCACGAGGACAACACCACGCGCTTCCTGGTACTGGGCACCAGCGCCTTGCCTGCCAGTGGCGCGGACAAGACCACGTTGCTGTTGTCGGCAAACGCGACTGCAGAATCCGGCGCCCTGTTCAGATTGCTCGAGCCGCTGGCGCGTCACAAGGTCAGCATGTCACGCATCGAGTCGCGACCCTCACGGCGTAAAAAATGGGATTACGTGTTCTTTATTGATCTCGACGGTCATGTCACGGATACGTCGGTGGCCGCGGCGCTCGAGGAACTGCAGCAGCGCGCATCCCTGTTCAGGGTGCTGGGGTCCTATCCCAAGGCGACGCAGTGACTGCGATCGGCACTGCAGCGGTGCGTGGCCTGGCGCCCTATGTCATCGGCAAGCCCATCAGCGAATTGGCGCGTGAGCTGGGCTTGCGCGAAGAAGAAATCATCAAGCTGGCATCCAATGAGAATCCGCTGGGTCCAAGCCCCCTGGCATTGCAGGCCATGCAGCGCGCGCTGGCCGATGTGTGGCTCTATCCTGACGGCAACGGGCATGACCTCAGGCAGGCGCTGGCGCAGCGTCACGGCGTTGCCATGTCCCAGGTGACCCTGGGCAATGGATCCAACGACCTGATCGTGTTGTTGGCAGAAGCGTTTCTGACTCCACAGGTCAATGCTGTTTATAGCCAGTATGCATTTGCGATTTATGGGCTGGTTGTGCAGGCCACTGGCGCGCAGGCGCGGGTGGTTCCAGCTCATGGCGCCAGGCATGCCATGCAGTTCGGGCATGACCTGGACGCGGTGCTCACTCATATCGACGCGGATACGCGGCTGGTGTACATCGCCAATCCCAATAATCCCACCGGCACCTGGAATACGCCTGCGCAGGTAGCCTCGTTCCTGGCGCGCGTTCCGTCCACTGCAGTGGTGGTGCTGGACGAGGCCTATTTCGAATACTCGCGCCGCGTCGATTGCCCTGATGGCATGGGTCTGTGCGCGGAATATGCCAACCTCGTGGTGCTACGCACGTTTTCAAAGGCGCATGCGCTGGCTGGCGTGCGGGTGGGATATGCGATCTCGCATCCCGACGTGGCCGACGTGCTCAATCGTGTTCGCCAACCCTTCAATGTCAGCATTCCGGCCATGGCCGGTGCGCAGGCCAGCATTGTGGATGCAGGCCAGGTGCGGCGCGCCGTGCAGCTGGTGGCGGATGGCGAAGCGCAACTGCGTGCCGCGCTTCCCGCGCTGGGCGTGAAGTTGTATCCGACGGCGGGCAACTTCGTGCTGGCGGATGTGGGCGACAACGGACATGTAGTCTACGAAGCGCTGCTGCGCCACGGGGTGATCGTGCGACCCATGGGCGGTTATGGATTGCCGCGCTGCTTGCGCATCACCTTCGGCACTTCTGCGCAAAACGAAAAGCTGATCGCGGCACTCGCGACGGTGATGAAGGCTTAGATCCAGCCATGCGCAGTTACACAGTGCTTCCAGCCAGGAGCGTCTCCGGTCGCATGCGCGTGCCGGGGGACAAGTCCATTTCACATCGCAGCCTGATGCTGGGCGGCATTGCCTCCGGACGAACCGAGGTGCGCGGCTTTCTCGACAGCGCCGATTGCCTGGCCACGCTGGCGGCATTGCAGGATATGGGCGTGCAGGTGGATCGACACGATGCAACTTCACTGACCGTGCACGGCAAGGGCATGGCCGGACTGCGCGCGCCGGCGGGCGTGCTGGACATGGGCAATGCGGGCACGGCAATCCGCCTTTCCATGGGTCTGCTGGCGGGACAGAAGTTTGTTTCCGTACTCACCGGCGATGCCTCGCTGCAGAAGCGACCCATGGAGCGTGTGGCAGCGCCGTTGCGGCTCATGGGCGCCGACATTGCGACAACTGCAGGCAAGCCACCGGTCACACTTTCGCCGGTGCAAACACTGCGCGCAATTGACTACGTACTGCCGGTGGCCAGCGCCCAGGTCAAATCTGCCATCCTGCTTGCAGGTCTTTATGCACACGGCGTTACGCAGGTCACTGAGCCTGCGCCGACGCGCGACCACACCGAACGCATGCTGCGGGCGCTGGGTGCGCAGGTGACCACGGACGGCGCAAGGGTGCGATTGTCCGGTGGCCAGGCGCTGTATGGTGCGCACATCGATGTGCCCGGGGATTTCTCCTCTGCCGCGTTTTTTCTGGTGGCCGGTTGCATGGCCGCAGCGGATGGACTGGTCATCGAAAACGTCGGCATCAACCCCACGCGCACCGGGCTGCTGGACATACTGCGATTGATGGGCGCGGATATCCGTCTGCATGCGCTGGACTCCAAAGGCGCCGAGCCCGTGGCCGACATCGAACTGCGTCAGTCCTCGTTGCACGGCATTCATGTGCCCGAATCGCTGGTGCCCCTGGCCATAGACGAATTTCCGGTGTTGTTCATCGCTGCAGCGGCAGCACAGGGCGACACCGTGGTGACCGGCGCCGAAGAGCTGCGCGTTAAAGAGAGTGATCGACTGGCAGTGATGGCTGCGGGTCTCACGGCCAATGGCGTGATCAATGAACTGGCGCCCGATGGCATTCGCATCCAGGGGGGCAGGCGCCTCAGTGGCGCGGAAGTGGACAGCCATGGTGACCACCGCATCGCAATGGCTTTTGCGATCGCGAGCCTCTACGCCAATGGTCCCATGGTGATTCGGGACGTGGAAAACGTCGGCACCTCCTTCCCCAGATTCGTCGCGACAGCGCGCGGCTGCGGGCTTGACGTCACCGAAACCGGGGACTGACGCCATGGACCCGGCTATCGGCGCGCCGGTCATCGCAATTGATGGCCCCTCGGGTTCCGGCAAGGGCACCATCAGCCGGCGGGTGGCGGAGGCCTTGGACTGGCATCTACTCGACAGTGGCGCCCTGTACCGCCTGGTTGCCCTGGCAGGGCAGCAGGGTGGCTTGCCTGCCGATGACGAAGAGGCGCACGCGCGGCTGGCCGGGCAGATGGTGGTGGCATTCGGCACGGGTGCTGGCGGAGGCGAGCAGGTGCTGCTGGGGGTCGAAAAACAGGACGTCACCCACCTTATTCGCAGCGAACAGGCTGGCGCGGGGGCCTCGCGAGTCGCTGCCTGGCCCAGCGTGCGGGCCGCGCTGCTGGCTCGCCAGCGGGGTCTGGCCAGACTCCCTGGTCTGGTGGCAGATGGGCGTGACATGGGTACGGTCGTCTTCCCTGGCGCCAGCCTCAAGATCTACCTGACTGCAAGTGCTGAAGAGCGGGCCCGAAGGCGCTATAACCAGTTGAAAGACAAGGATTCCGGTGCTAGCCTTGCCGCCCTTTCGCGAGACATAGCCGAGCGGGACCGGCGAGATACCACACGATCAGTGGCGCCGCTTCGGCCAGCTTCTGATGCCGTAGTCATCGACAGCACCCAACTGGGCATAGACCAGGTGGTGCGGCAGGTTTTGAGGGAAGCGCACACACGCGGCCTGTCTGGCAATGACAGGTCTGGCGCGAGATTTTAAGCGGGCTGACGCATGGATTGCGGCGGTCTTTTTTGTATCAACCGTGAAGCCTCATGGATGTCAGAGGCCCGCGCAACGAAGTGAGTCTATGACCGAACCTGCCGTCGAATCTTTCAGCGAACTCTTCGAACAAACCCTGGCCAACCAGCGCATCCGCCCTGGGATGATCCTCACCGGCCGGGTGATCAGCGTCGGCGACGACATGGTCGTTGTCAGCGTCGGACTCAAGTCCGAAGCCGTAATTCCCATCGAACAGTTCCGCAATGAGCGCGGCGAACTTGAAGTCGCTGCGGGCGATGATGTCGAAGTGGCACTCGACGCCGTTGAAGACGGCACCGGCGAGACCCGGCTCTCGCGTGAAAAGGCCAAGCGTGCACGTACGTGGACGCGACTTGAAAAGGCCTTTACCGAATCAGAAATCGTCATCGGTGTCATCACCGGTCGCGTCAAGGGTGGCTTCACGGTAGAACTCGAGACCGTTCGCGCGTTCCTGCCCGGCTCGCTGGTGGATGTGCGACCGGTGCGCGATACGGCTTACCTGGAAGGCAAGCCGCTCGAATTCAAGGTCATCAAGCTCGACCAGAAGCGCAACAACGTGGTTGTGTCGCGCCGCGCGGTCGTAGAGCAGGAGTTCTCCGCCGAGCGCAGCGCGCTGATGGACAACCTGCAGGAAGGCACGGTCGTGA
>JBDTPN010000060.1:0-7736 GCA_039932715.1 Pseudomonadota bacterium
TATGTGCGCATTCGCGCCGCCATTCATCGCGCCGCCACCTCGCTGGCCTGAAGCGTCACCGACAGGAACCAGAATCATGAAAACCCTGACCACTTCCCCGAACCATGCAAGCGCGGCCCTGGCGATCAACCGTCGCGATCTCGTCAAGGGCGCCGGCCTCACTCTGGCGGTCATCGGCGCCGGATCCATCATTACCGCCTGTTCGGATAAACCTGATGCAGCCAGTACAGGAAAGCTTGAGGCCGGATATTTCCTGCGCATTGGCTCCGACGGCATCGTCACCGTCATCTGCCCGCAGACCGAGCTCGGCCAGGGCGCATACACAGGCTTCGCCACGCTGATCGCCGAAGAGCTCGATGCTGACTGGAACAAGGTGGTCATCGAGGCTGCACCAACCGACACCAAGCGCTATGGCAATCCCGCTTTCGGCGGCATGCTGCAGGGCACGGGCGGCAGCTCCACAATCTCAGGATTCTGGGATGTGGGACGCAAGGCCGGCGCGACAGCGCGCGCCATGCTGGTCGAAGCGGCGGCGAAAGATTGGAAGGTGCCTGCCGCCGAGATCACCGTGAGTGAAGGCGTGGTCAGTCACAAGGCGAGCAGCAAGAGCGCGACATTCGGTGAACTGGTCGCTGCAGCCTCGAAGCTGCCTGTGCCCGCCGAGGTCAAGCTCAAGGATCCAAAGGATTACGTGCTCATCGGCAAGGATGCCCAGCGTCTGGACGCCCGCGACAAGTCCAGTGGCACCGCGATCTTCACGCAGGATATTCACCTCCCTGACATGCTGGTCGCCGTGGTGCTCTACCCGCCGCGATTTGGCGCCACCGTCAAGAGTTTCGATGCCACCGCTGCAAAGCAGCTGCCCAATGTGGCCAACGTGGTGCAGTTCAAGACTTCCATCCGCGAAGGCGTGGCGGTTCTCGCGAAGGACTACTACTCCGGCAAAAAGGCGCGCGACGCGTTGAAGGTGGAGTGGGACGAAACCAATGCCTTCAAGATGAGCTCCGACGCGATCTTTGCCGACTACAAGTCACTGGCACAGAAGTCAGGGGCGTCGGCCCGCAATGACGGCGACTTCGATAAGTCGTTCGCTGACGCCGCGCATAAAGTCGAAGCGGGTTACCAGTTCCCCTTTCTGGCGCATGCGTCCATGGAACCGATGAACTGCGTGGTGCAGATCAAGGCGGATGGCTGTGAAGTCTGGAATGGCGAGCAGTTCCACACCGGTGACCAGAACGTCATCGCCGGCATCCTCGGACTCAAGCCCGAACAGGTGAAGATCAACATGCTGTACGCCGGTGGCAGCTTTGGCCGCCGCGGCAATGCCTGGTCGGATTACCTCGCGGACGTCACCACAATCGCCAAGGCAGATGGCGGTGGCAAGCCGGTGAAACTGGTGTGGGCGCGCGAGGATGACATGCGCGCCGGCTTCTATCGTCCGGCCTACTACCACCAGATCAAGGCTGGCACGGACAAGAACGGCAAAATCACGAGCTGGCAGCAGCGCATCGTGGGCCAGTCCATTATGGCCGGCACGTTCCTCGCAGACCCGAAAAACCCGATCGACTCAAGTTCGGTGGAAGGCGTGAACAACATGCCTTACGCCATCCCCAACCTGCAGGTGGAACTTCACACCACCCAGCTTGGCCTGCCGATCCAGTGGTGGCGTTCAGTGGGGTCCACCCACACAGCCTATGCTGTCGAATGCTTCCTCGACGAAATCGCACGTGCGACGAAGCAGGATCCGGTCGCACTGCGTCGCAGCCTGCTCGAGAAGAGCCCGCGCCATCTGGCCGTGTTGAATCTCGCCGCGGAGAAAGCCGGCTGGGGCAAGCCCCTGCCCGCCGGCACAGCGCGTGGTGTCGCGCTGCATGAGAGTTTCAACTCCTTGGTGGCTGAGGTCGTTGAAGTTTCCCGCAAGGGCAAGAACTTCAAGGTGGACAAAGTCGTCTGCGCCGTGGACTGCGGTATCGCTGTCAATCCCAATGTCATCGCCATGCAGATGGAGTCCGGAATTGCCTATGGCCTCGCGGCCGCAATCTCCGGCGCGGTGACGCTGAAGGACGGCGTTGTGCAACAGTCCAACTTCCACAACTACCAGGTGCTGCGCATCAACCAGATGCCGAAGGTCGAGGTGCACATTCTGCCTTCGACCAACAAGCCGACTGGCGTGGGCGAACCCGGAACACCGCCCATTGCGCCGGCTGTCGCCAATGCGCTGGCCGTGCTCACGGGCAAGACCGTACACGACCTGCCATTCAGCAATGCGGGCATCACCATAGTCTGACGTGACGACGTTGCCCGTCTCCCGCCGCCGCCCGCGCATCGTCGTGGTCGGGGGCGGCTTCGCTGGCCTGTGGACGGTGCGGGCTCTGCGGCATTTGCCGGTCGATGTGTTGCTGATAGACCGGCATAACCATCACACCTTCCAGCCCCTGCTCTATCAAGTGGCAACCGCAGGGCTCGCCGCGCCTTCCATCGCTGCACCGTTGCGTCGCATTCTTCGCAAGCAGTCCAATGTCACCGTGCAGCTTGGCAATGTGGAAAGCGTCAATGTCGCCAGCCGACAGCTGATCGTCTCAGGACAAGCTGTGGACTATGACCAGCTCGTGCTCGCTGCTGGCGTCTCGCACGCCTACTTCGGGCACGAGGAGTGGGCTCCATTCGCGCCAGGACTCAAGACGCTGGATGACGCGTTGCGCATCCGCGCCCGCATCCTCAATGCTTTTGAACAGGCCGAAGCCAGCACGGATCCCGAAGGCATTCGTGCACTGCTCACCTTCGTGATTGTCGGTGCGGGTCCCACCGGCGTCGAACTCGCGGGCACGCTCGCCGAAATCGCGCGGCACACGCTCAAGAATGAATTCCGTCGCATCGACCCGGCCAGCGCCCGCGTAGTACTGGTCGAGGCCGGACCGCGCGTTCTGCCAGCATTTGCGCCCGACCTTTCCGCCAGTGCACAGCGTCAACTTGAAATGCTGGGCGTCACGGTGATCACCGGACGCGCGATCACGCATGTGGATGCCACCGGCGTACGCATCGGCGATGAAAGCGTTTCTGCCCGCACGGTCCTGTGGGCTGCCGGCGTGACTGCATCGCCGCTGGCCCGCACGCTCGGCGTAACGCTTGATCGCAGCGGACGCGTGCCGGTTGAGCCGGATCTCAGCATTCCCGGGCATCCCGAGATCTTCGTCGCCGGTGATCTCGCCGCAGTCACGTCTTCCGCTGGTCCGGTGCCGGGTATTGCACCTGCCGCAAAGCAGATGGGCAATCATGTCGCGTGCGTGATCGAAGCACGACTCACACAGCGCCCAGCGCCAGCCTTCCGGTATGTGCACCACGGACTGCTGGCCACCATCGGCCGCATGGCTGCTGTTGTGGATCTCGGTCGCCTGCGCTTTTCCGGCATCTTCGCCTGGTGGTTCTGGCTGCTGGCACACGTCTTTTTCCTGATCGGCTTCCGCAACCGCATCGTGGTATTGATCGACTGGGCCGGTGCGTACTGGACCTACCAGCGCAATGCCCGCATCGTCACCAAGGAGATTCCTTGAATGAGGTATGCACGTCGGATCAACCTCTGACGGCGCGGATTCAATCACGCTTGATTCCGCGTGAGGGTAGACCGCGCACGGCGCAAACCCGCAACCAGCAATATCAGCAGCAAGCCTGCGTCCAGCGCACCGAACGCACCAGCCCCACCACCGCCGCCCGAATTGTTGCGCTTGACCACGCGGACATTGCCCTTGCCCGCACGTACATCTTTCTCGAAATTCGTCAGGGCGGTGTCGAAGTTTTCGATCAGTTGCGTGGTGGCAGAACCAAACCCGGCCACGCTGGCCTTGTACGCATCCCGATTGACATCCACCAGCGTAGACAGACCGTGACCCGAACTCGTACCGCCCGCGCGCAGCACCAGGGACCGAGTTGCGGGATCCACTACCGCCAGATCCACCAGAGTGGTCGTATCACGACTGGTACCGCGAAGGATGTACGCACCCACAATGGTGAGATACCCCAGCGACAGCTTGTTGTCGTTCTGACGAGTAACCTGATCGTAGGAGACCAGCGCGATGACATCGAAGTTCTGCAGTCGCTGAACGCCTGCCAACCCCGCAAAGCCGCGCGCGCTGACCAGGTAGTAGTCCGGAATGATGGAGATGTCGCTGACGAACGAGCGACTTGAGAAACGCTGACGGATACGCTCCAGCAGATCCTGCTTCTGCTGCGCATCCAGTGCCGTTGTGACACCACTCTGCCTTGATGGCAGCATCGCCAGACCGACGCGCAGCGGAATTTTCAGTTCCGGGACTGTGTCCGTAGGCGGTGGCACCCCTTCCGGATACAGGAACTCCACCAGACTCGAAGAACTGCCAGTCCGGACTCTGGCCCCTGGACCCAGCACGCATCCGGACAACGCCAGGGCCGATGACAGAACCAGAATGCATACGAACCGTTTCATGGCATTTTCTCCCGCAGCCTTTTTCATGGGTTCCGAGACTGCGTGGTGAATGTGGACGCCACAAGTACCAGTTTCAGAGGTGACACCCTGCTATCCTGCGAGTATCATTTTCTTATACCTTATTGTTGGCGCTGATTCTGGAGGGCCACCGTGTCCGCAACCCAGTCCTTGTTACGGGGAATCAAATCCGCATTGCGGGTGCGCAAGCTGACCTATCGACAGCTGGCACAGGCCGTAGGTGTCAGCGAAGCGACGATCAAGCGGGATCTCAGTCGCGGGCACTTCTCACTGCGCCGGCTTGACCAGATCTGCGAGGCCCTGGAACTCACCCTCAACGATCTCACTGTGCCCATCGGCGGGGCGGACGTTCTCACACAGCTGAGCGAAGCACAGGAAGTCGCCCTCGCCGGCCACCCCAAAACCCTCGTTATCACCTACCTGCTGGTCAATGACTGGACGTTTCAGGAGATCATCAGCGCATTCCGGATGGACGAGAACGAACTGGTGGACGTCCTGCTGCGCCTGGACAAGCTCAAGATCATCGACTTCCGCCCGCCCCACCGCATCCGCAAACTCACCGCACGCAATTTCTCGTGGCGCACCGATGGTCCTGTGCATGAGTTCTTCGTCACGCGTTTCGCGCCGGAGTTCTTCCGCTCGACATTCGATGAACCTGGTGACGCCTTTCGTTTTGCGGGCGGCCTGCTGTCAACAGAGTCGCTGACGCGGTTCAAAGCTTCGCTGGAACGACTGGCCGCGGAATTCGAGGAGTTGGCGCGCAAGGACGCGAAGCTGTCTGCTGCTGACCGCGAAGGTTGCAGCGCGGTGCTGGCCGTCCGCAGTTGGGAGTTCTCGGAAATCACGCGGATGCGTCGGCCGGGCTCCCCGAAGGGCGGGCCGCGATCGCGGTAGGAGAATTGGATGGCGTCCCCAAGGGGATTCGAACCCCTGTCGCCGCCGTGAAAGGGCAGTGTCCTGGGCCTCTAGACGATGGGGACGTACTGGAGGGGCGCGCATTCTAATCGGAAGCGCGGCCCCTTTCCTACCGCTTTTTAGCGGGCGGGAGCCTGCTCTGGGGCGGCTCCCGGTGCACCAGCACCGACACCACCACCGGGAGGCCCACCACCACCGCCACGCCCTCTGCCACCCGCAGGCGCCGCAGCGAGCCGGGTTTCCACCGGCTCCTTGCCCGTCTTCGCGAAGATGAGATCCCGCAGAACCTTCACGCTCGCCTTCTGCTCGGCAGTCATTGCATCGTTGCCGCCGCGTCCGCCATTGCCACGGGCATGGTCAATGGCGCGCAAGCCCTGCCTGTCTGCGAGCTCGAGATCTGCGCCCTTGGCCGCCAGCATCCTGATGGTCTCGTTCCAGCCATGCTCTGCGGCCGCATGCAGCGCTGTGGCACCTGATCGCGCCGCCGCTTCGTTCGGATTCACTCCGGCTTCGATCAGCAGCTTTGCACACTCGGCGCCCTGCTCATCGGTCTTGAAACGCCCGCGCGTGGGATTGGTGCCGTGGCCCGAACCCGCCGCCGCCATCAGCGGCGTCACGCCACTCTCATTTGCCAGCGAGAGGTTGGACTTGTACTTGATCAGCAGGCGTACTGCTTCGACATCTCCACCCTTCGCGGCACGCAGCAGCGCCGTTGCGCCCGTCGACAGCACCTGATCGCCACCGCGGTCGAAGATGTAGTTGCGGTACTGGGGCCGCAGCTTGAGCTGGATGTTCGGGTTCGCGCCCGCAACCAGTAGTTGCTCTGCCACCTGCAAGCCAGTGGTGAAGTCTTCACTGGGCAGGTCAGGCCGACCGCCCACGGGCAGCGTATTCATGTCGATGGCCACATACAGCGGCGTCTGGCCAAAAATGTCCCAACGGTCCACATCCGCGCCAGCCTTGATGAGGAACGAGGCAAAGTCGAAATGCAGGCTCATGAGCGCCAGGACCAACGGCGTGGTCTGGTCCGGATCGGCGCGATTGACGTCCGCCCCACCGGCCAGCAGTTCACGTGCGCAGGGTATGCAGCCCTCCCGGGCCGCGTACAGCAGCGCATTGAAGCCACCGCGGTTCATGCCCTTGGGCCTGGGCTCCGACGTCACGCGGCGCTGCCACTCCCGGGTCGCACCGCGGGCCTGCACATCTGCGCCTGATTTGAGCAGCAGCTTGATCATCTCGGGCTGGCTCTGCGCAGCGGCCCACATCAGCGCCGACTGCCCACCCCATTGTTCTTTCGCATTGACGTTGGCGCCGGCCTTCAGCAGCAGCTTCGCGGCCTCGACCTTGCCAGCGCGCGCCACCACCATCAGGGCGGTCTGACCTTCGGGGTTGGCGGATTCCGCATTCGCGCCCGCTTTCAGCAGCAGCGCGATGGCTTCGGCATTGCCAGTGGTGGCAGCCTCCGCCAGCGGCATGGCCCCAAAATCATTGCGCGCATTGGGGTCGGCCTTGGCCTTCAGCAGTGCGTTCATCACCCGAATGTCTGCGTAGTGCGCAGCGTAGTGAAGCGGCGTGGTGCCATCCGGTTCCCGCGCTTTGGCATCCGCGCCCTGCGACAGCGCATACAGGGCAGTTTCCGGATCCTGCGCCTGCAGCGCAGAGAATAACTGACGATTGGCATCATCGCGTCCAACGGCCAATGCCAGCGCCGGCATCAGTGCCAGCCACAACAGATTGCGCATGGACCTCAAATCTCCGCGAAGGTGCCCGTGCTGTCGCCGATCTTCTCCACCGGCACGCCGGCGCGATCGAGCAGCGTCAGCAGCAGGTTGGCGTGCGGCGTGTTCTGCGGATACTTCAGGTGCTGCCCGCCCTTGATCTTGCCGTACGCCTTGCCGAACACCGCCGATGGCAGCGGATCATTGTTGTGCTTGTCGCTGTTCGACATGTTGCTGCCGAACAGGATGGCCGAGTGATCCAGCAGCGACCCATCACCGTCAGGCGTTGCGGCCAGCTTGTCGAGAAAGCCGGCAAACATCTGGGTATGGAAGCCCTGCACCTTGATCAGCTTCTCTATCTTGGCCGGGTTTTCCTGGTGGTGCGACAGCGGATGGAACGCATCCGACACACCCACGTTGTTGTAGGTGCGCATGCTCACCTCGCGCGCCATCATGAATGTCGCAACGCGTGTGAGATTCGCCTGGTAAGCCAGCGCGATCATGTCGAACTGCAGCTTCAGGTGCTCCGCGAACTCAGCAGGGATTCCCACTGGCGCATCCGGCAGCGTGACGCCACCCATGCCTTCGGACTTGATCTTCTGGATGCGGCGCTCGATCTCGCGCAC
>JBDTPN010000061.1:0-7124 GCA_039932715.1 Pseudomonadota bacterium
AGGTAAAGCTGCGTAATCTGATCCGCTTCCTGACCGAGGGTGACAAGGCCAAGGTGACCATGCGTTACCGGGGCCGGGAAATGGCGCACCAGGAAATCGGTCGTCGTCTCCTGACGCGAGTGCAGGCAGACCTGGCGGAACACGCCGTGGTCGAACAGCTCCCGCTGATGGAAGGTCGGCAGATGGTGATGGTGTTTTCGCCGAAAAAGAAGTGATCGCCTGAACCCGCGAGGGTAAAGGTGATCCGCCCGTAGCGGGTTGGCCGACAGTGGTCGGCAATCTTGTGAACGGGGCTACATAACAGGAGTGATTGATATGCCCAAACTGAAGACCAGCCGGGCGGCAGCGAAGCGTTTTCGCAAGACCGCTAACGGCTTCAAGTCAGGTTCTGCCGGACGTCGGCACAACCTCGGCCACAAGCCTCGCAAGACCAAGCGTCAGCTTCGGTCAGGTGGATCCAGCCTCGTTCATGAGAGCGATGCCGGCCGCGTGACACAGCTGCTGCCCAATCATTAAGCGAGGACAAGAACCATGGCACGAGTAAAACGTGGCGTCACCGCTGGACGCCGACACAAGAAAGTCCTGGCCAAGGCCAAGGGCTATTACAACGCACGCCGCAAGGTGTTCCGCGCTGCCAAGCAGGCGGTCATCAAGGCGGGTCAATACGCATACCGCGACCGTCGCGCCAAGAAACGCGAGTTCCGGGCACTGTGGATCACGCGCATCAATGCGGCGGCCCGCGATCACGGCCTGTCGTACAGCCGGCTGATCAATGGACTGCTCAAGGCGGGCATCGAAATTGATCGCAAGGTGCTGGCCGAGTTGGCGGTGCATGACGCCGGTGCCTTTGGCGCCATCTGCGAACAGGCGAAGGCACAGTTGAAGGCCGCCTGACGCGCTTGCTCAAAGCGCGTCACGGGTGGCATCAGTGCAATCCCTTGCCGGATTGATCGAACTTGCGCTGGCGGAAATCACCGCCAGTGCAAGTGTCACGCGCCTTGAAGAAGTGCGCGTGCACTGGCTGGGCAAGAAAGGACAGCTCACCGAACAGTTGAAGTCACTGGGCGGCCTGCCGGCTGCCGAACGGCCCCTGGCCGGGCAGAAAATCAACGACGCCAAGCTGGCCGTGCAGACGGCGCTGGATGCACGCCGCGCCGTGCTGGACGCCGCCGGCATCGAAGCCCGGCTGCAGACTGACAAGATCGATGTAACCCTCGACGGCCGTGGCGAGCGCAATGGCGGACTGCATCCGGTCACGCGCGCGCGACTGCGCATCGAGAGCCTGTTTCGCGAAACCGGTTTCGAAGTCGCGCAGGGGCCCGAGATCGAGGACGACTTCCACAACTTCACTGCATTGAATGTGCCGGCCGAACATCCGGCCCGTGCCATGCACGACACGTTCTATCTTGAACACGAAGTGGATGGCCAACGCGCACTGCTGCGCACGCATACCTCGCCGGTGCAGATCCGTGCACTGCGTGCGGCGCGCGATCGGTTGCCGCTGGCTGTCATCGCACCGGGTCGCGTCTATCGCATGGATTCCGACGCCACGCACACACCGATGTTCCATCAGGTGGAAGGCCTGCTGGTGGACGAGGGCGTGAGCTTCGCCAACCTCAAAGCCATACTGCATGGATTCATGGAAGCGTTTTTCGAACGCGACCTGGCCATGCGCCTGCGGCCGTCCTACTTTCCGTTCACCGAACCCTCGGCAGAAGTCGATATCACCTGCGTGAAATGCGGCGGCGCGGGGTGCCGGCTGTGCAAGAACACCGGGTGGATTGAGGTACTGGGCTGCGGCATGGTGCATCCCAATGTGCTGGCAGCGTGCGACGTCGATGCCGAACGCTACACCGGCTATGCATTCGGCATGGGCATCGACCGGCTGGCCATGCTGCGTTACGGCGTCAACGACCTGAGATTGTTTTTCGAAAGTGACCTGCGCTTCCTGCGCCAGTTCCGCGGCGGCTGGTCATGAAGTTGCCGCTGTCGTGGCTGCGCGAGTGGGTGGATATCCCCTGGAGCGCCGATGAACTTTCGAGCCGCCTGACGCTGGCAGGTTTCGAGGTGGAAGGCGTGGAACCCGCCGCTGCTGATTTCACCGCAGTGGTGGTGGGTGAGATCGTCGCAATAGCGCCTCATCCTGAGGCCGATAAGCTACGTATCTGCGTGGTCAGCTCTGGCAGCGGCACACAGCAGATCGTTTGTGGTGCGGCCAATGCGCGAGTGGGGCTCAAGGCGCCGCTGGCAACGGTGGGCGCCAGGCTTCCGGGTGACGTGCTCATCAAGGCGGCAAAGCTGCGCGGTGTCGAGTCATCCGGCATGTTGTGCTCGGCGCGCGAACTGGGCCTGGCCCAGTCGGCGGCCGGACTAATGGAATTACCAACGGATGCGCCTGTAGGCACGTCATTGCGCGATTTCCTGCAGCTGGACGACCAGATCCTTGAACTGAAGGTGTATGCCAATCGCGGCGACGCCATGTCCGTGCACGGCGTGGCGCGCGAGATCGCTGCCCTCACCGGCGCCAGCCTCAAGCCGCAAGCGCCAGTGCGCGTGGCAGCCTCTACGCAACCTGTGGCCAATGCCATTGTGCATGCGCCGCACGCCGCGGCGCGCCTGTTGCTGCGGCGGGTGACCGGCCTCAACAACCATGCGGCCAGTCCCGTGTGGTTGCAGGAGCGCCTGCGTCGTGCCGGCTTGCGCAGCATCAACCCCATAGTCGACGTCACCAATTACGTGATGCTGGAGACCGGCCAGCCCATGCACGCCTATGACGTGCAGCGCGTGCAAGGTGCGCTGCAGGTGCGGCTGGCACGCGCCGGCGAGAAATTGCAGTTGCTCGACGATCGCATGGTCGAACTCACCCCTGATGTGCTGTTGATTGCCGATGACACCGGTCCCATCGGCATGGCCGGTGTCATGGGCGGCAAGGGCTCGTCCATAACCAATGACGTCACCGAGGTGCTGCTCGAGGTAGCGTACTTCGCACCCCAGGCCATTATCGGACGCGCACGACGGCTGGGGTTGCAGACCGACGCCAGCCAGCGCTTCGAACGCGGCGTGGACCCGCAGGGGCAGGGCGTTGCAATGGAAAGGGCGACGGCCATGCTGCTGCAGTTGTGTGGCGGCACCGCGGGCCCGGTGCAGCAGAACGTCGACGCGAATTCATTGCCCGTGCGTGCGCCGGTGCTGTTGCGCCGTGCGCGGCTGGCGCTGTTGACCGGCGCCAATATCCCCGATTCGAATGTTGAGCGCAGCCTCAATGCCCTGGGCATGAACGTGCAATCACACGCACAGGGTTGGATGGTGTCACCGCCTTCCTGGCGTTTTGATATCGCCATCGAGGCTGATCTGATCGAGGAAGTGCTGCGCATCGTGGGCTTTGACGCCGTGCAGGAGCAGCGGCGTAAATTGCCGCAACGATTTCCCAAACGCAGCGAAGCACACGTGGATGAGCGGGCCGTGCTCGACGCGCTCACTGCGCGCGGCTACCAGGAAGTCATCAGTTATGCGTTCGTGGATCCGCAGTTGCAGGCGCGGATGTTTCCGCAACAAGCGGCCATAGCGTTGACCAACCCGATCGCCGCTGACCTGGCGGCCATGCGTGTTTCGCTGTGGCCGGGCCTGATCAAAGCCGCGTTGGACAACCTGCGACGCCAGCAGCCGCGCGTGCGCCTGATTGAAAGTGGCGCGGTGTTCCTGCGCAGCGGCATTGAGATCCGCGAAATCCCGCGCGTTGCAGGAGTCGTGATTGGTGCGCGCGCACCCGAACAGTGGAATGTTGCCAAGGGGTCCGCGGACTTCTTCGACATCAAATCAGACGTGTGCGCCGTGCTCGATCTGGCCGGCGCGGCGGTGGACTTCAGCTTTGAACCGGCAAACCTCACGTGCCTGCATCCCGGGCGCAGTGCCGTGATAAGACGCAATGGGGAAGTGGTGGGCTGGCTGGGCGAGCTGCACCCCTCCCTGAGCGCGGATCTGGGCGTTTCCGGCAGCTGCCTGCTGTTTGAACTGGACATAAGCCCGGCAATAACCGCGCCGTTGCCCGTGCCCGCAGAGATTTCGCGTTTTCCGCAGGTGCGGCGCGACCTGGCAGTCACCGTGCCGCTTGCCACGCCTTTAAGCGCCGTCCGAACTCGTGTTAGTGTTGCCGCAGGAAGCCTGCTTCGCGAACTGGTAGTGTTTGACGTCTACCAGGGCCCGGGCATCGAATCAACACGAAAAAGCATCGCTTTAGGATTGATTTTTCAGGATAATAATAGAACTCTGAAAGACGAAGAAGCGGATGCCCTGATGACCATCGTGGCTTCCGATCTTGGTGCAAGCCTGGATGCGAAGGTGCGGGACTGAAGTATGGCGCTGACGAAGGCGGAGATCGCTGAGGCATTGTTCGACCAGCTGGGTCTGAACAAGCGTGAAGCACGAGAGTTGGTCGATCTGTTCTTCGAGGAAGTGCGCGGCGCGCTTTCCACAGGATCACAAGTGAAGCTTTCCGGATTCGGCAACTTCGATCTGCGCGACAAGAACCAGCGACCGGGTCGCAATCCCAAGACTGGTGAGGAAATCCCGATCAGCGCGCGACGCGTGGTGACATTTCGCCCGGGCCAGAAACTGAAGGCACGGGTGGAGGCATATGCTGGAACCCCGGAACAATAGCGAACTGCCGGTAATCCCGGGCAAGCGCTACTTCACCATCGGGGAAGTCAGCGAGCTGTGCGGCGTCAAGCCCCATGTGCTGCGTTACTGGGAGCAGGAATTCCCACAGCTCAAGCCGGTCAAGCGTCGCGGCAATCGTCGCTATTACCAGCGCCAGGACGTCATAGTCATCCGCCAGATCCGCAGCCTTCTCTATGAGCAGGGTTTCACCATCGGTGGTGCCCGACAGAAGCTGGGTGGTGAAGAAGCGCGCAGCGACGTCAGCCAGAGCCAGCAGGTGGCCAAGCAGATTCGCACCGAACTGGAAGAAATACTCCGCATACTGAGGCGCTAATGAAAATCCAAAACTTGTGTGCCGGACTCGCGTTGATCCCTTTGCTGCTCGTGGGGGCGGCATGCTCCAAGAAGGCACCTGAGGCTCCGCCCAAGGCCGAACCCGTAGTGTCCAATCTGCGCCCCGTTGCCAGCGTTCTGGATCTCATGCTGGGCGTCATCGACCCTGCTGCCGACAGCATGTGGGAATCAGTGGCCACCATCAGTGGTCCCAAGGGCATTGAAGAACGCCAGCCGCGCACTGAAAAGGAATGGACTGCAGTTCGCGCCAACGCGTTGATGGTCATTGAAGGCGCCAACATGTTGATGGTGGAAGGTCGCAAGGTCGCCCTTCCTGGTCAGCATCTCGAAGATCCAGGTAGCGCCACCGATTTCACGCCTGCGCAAGCGCAGGCTGCGATTGACGCCGATCGCCCGGCCTTTGTGGCCTTCGCTCATGCCCTTCAAGATGCGGCTGGCAGTGCCCTGGCAGCCATCGAAAAGCGCGACAGCAGCGCACTGTTGGAAGCCGGCGGGGATCTCGACGAGGCCTGCGAGAACTGCCACAAGCGGTTCTGGTATCCCGGCTCGCCCGTGCCACCGGGCGCCTGAGTTCCCTTCGGAGGCCGGTCAGGCCTCCATTTTCCAGTCATTGATCAGCTTGTAGCGCGCCGTCTTGATATGGCGGAACTTGCCGCTATCGATCTGGTACATCCCCAGGCTGATTATGCGAAACACCTCGCCAGCCCGCAGCGCGCGACGAAAGTAGTTCGGCTCTGCCCAGTCCTTGTACACCTTGAATTCCGAGGGCAGCTCGACCGCGATTCCGCTGGCGTCAGCCACATAGTGCGAGACCTCGACCTTCTCGTGGATGTGCGCGTGGACCTCTCTGTAGAAGTCGCGAATGCCGGTGGCGCCATTGATGGTGGAGTTGCCCAGCTCCAGCACCACGTCGGGGTGGTAGTAGTCCAGGTAGCGCGGGTCGCCCTGGTTAAACCAGTTGACGTACTGCAGGTACCGGGCCAGCGGCATGCCCCCGGACCGGGGCTGGTCGTCGCCGGCAGCCTTGCCGGACAATATGGCGGGTTCTGCGGCAAGGGTTGCGCCGGAGGCAAGCAGGCCGAAAGTTCCCGCAATACCCGCCGGGGCAGCAGCCAGCAAGACGCGACGGTCAAAGATTTTTTTCATGCAGACTTTCCCCCTTATTCGTCTCACGGATCGGTCTAAGCAGGTATTATGCGCCCCCTCGGTCGGGGCGTGGCGCAGCCTGGTAGCGCACTTGCATGGGGTGCAAGGGGTCGGAGGTTCAAATCCTCTCGCCCCGACCAATTAATTTCTGCAGCGTCCGCTGCCGCAGTTAAGGTTCTTGACGAAGTCCAATGATGTTGCCGTCGGCGTCCCTGACGGTTGCGACCAATCGTCCGCCACCGACATCCGTGATCTTCTGCTGCAACTGCGCTCCGCACTCCACCGGGGAATGCAGGCTTTTCCTTGATGTCGTCGACGTGGGATAGGCCGTCATGCCGTGGCTCACTTGCCAGAAAGCTCCGACTGCGACACTCAGCTTGTCTCAATCTGTGCGCGGCACGCGTTTGTTAGGTGACTGAACACTTGTCAGTCTTGATCATCGGGTGGGTCACCGTTGTCACCCGACTCCTTCTTTCGAGGCTCTTGCGCCGTCAGGATAGCCTCGTTGTTTGGATCCTGCACGTTCCCAAGAGTCACGAGCGTCATGGCGGCTCCTACGACATTAATGGCCTTTCCACCTCGTTTTGCGGCGCGGACTGCCCAGGCCACGGCGGCCAACGAGAGCATTCCAAGTAGCCAGGCGATCGTACCTTCAAGGACTGTCATGACTTCCTTTCCACCGACGCATAGTGTTCCACCAATGGAAATGGCTCGTAAAAGTGGTGCAGCAATGCCTTCCATTGTTGAAAGGCGGCCGACTGGCGGAAACCGATCGTGTGCGACTCCAGTGACTCCCACTGTACCAACAGCAAGTAGCGATTCTCGGCCTCAATGCAGCGGCGCAGTTCGTGCGAGATATATCCAGGCGCAGCGCCAATCAGTGGAGACGCCTGCAGGAACGCACGCTGGTACTCCCTGGGGAAGGTCGGGCACCAGATCCGGAGAGTGGGTCAACACAATCTGGGCGC
>JBDTPN010000062.1:0-6669 GCA_039932715.1 Pseudomonadota bacterium
GAGGCGCCCGAGAACGCCGAAATAACCATCCGTACGGCCGAAATGTCGGCGGAACAGGCTGCCGCGCATATCATCAGCGAACTCGACAAGGCTGGCTTGATTGCCTATGCCTACAACAACCCTCTCGCTGGCCTCTGAACTGCTCGAGGCGGTCATCGATATTTCGCGTCGCGCCGGACGCGAGATTCTCGACGTGTACGGCACGGATTTCGAAGCCCATGCGAAGGCTGACAACTCACCAGTGACCGAGGCGGATCTGCGGGCGCACCGGCTCATCACGGCCGAGCTTGCGCGTTTGTTGCCCTCACTGCCGGTGCTGTCGGAAGAAGCAGCGGACATTCCCTTTGCCGAACGCAGCAGCTGGAGCCGCTACTGGCTGGTGGACCCGCTCGATGGCACCAGGGAGTTCGTGTCGCGCAATGGCGAGTTCACCGTGAACATCGCACTCATCGACGGCCACAGGCCGGTGCTCGGCGTGGTGCACATTCCGGTGATCGACTCCACGTACTCTGGCATCGCTGGCGTAGGCGCCTGGCGCGCTGCAAACGACCGGCCGCGTGCGCCGATCGAAGTGCGGCGTATTATCCGGCCCCCGCTGCGCGTGGTTGGCAGCCGGTCGCATGGGGTTTCGCTTGAGCCGTTGCTGGCGCAGCTGGGTCCTTGCGAAATGAAGCCCGCCGGAAGCTCCATCAAGCTGTGCCTGGTGGCCGATGGCTCAGCCGATCTGTATCCGCGCCTGGGACCGACCTCTGAATGGGACATCGCCGCAGGTCAGGCCATTCTGGAAGCGGCGGGCGGCCAGGTGGTGCGCATAGCCGATGGTCAGGCCCTGCAGTACAACACCAAAGACGGGCTGCTCAACCCGGACTTTCTTGCGTTTGGCGATCCGGATATCTACCGACGCTGGCCGCGCCCCTGAGCCTTACTGCGCCACCCTCGCTGAGTCCACACGCACGCGCACCGCACGCAGCTGCTCAGCGGACAACGCACCCAGTCCGGCGTCGATCGTAGTTCTCTGGCCCGCTGCCAGCGGCCCATTGATGGTTACTGCGCGTCCCTGAATCGAGATCTGGCCCGCGGCGTTTACGACCACGGGTGTAATGGCAATCGCGCCCAGCGCAATGGGAGCACGATTCTGCACCACCACCACCGCCTTGCCATCGTTGCCTAACTGCACCGCCGCCGCCACGTAGTTCGCGGGGTTGCGCGGCAGATCCATCAGCACTGCTTCGCGCGCCGCCTCCTGTCCGATGCTGCTCTCTGACGTGGCTGCGTTCTGATACAACTTCAGCGCACCTTCCACATCACCACTGTCGCGCGCCATGTTGCCCAGATACAGAGAAGCCGGAGCAGTGGGCAGCAATTCCTGGCTGTGTGTCAGCCATTGCCGGGCCTGCTGGCGGTTGCCCAGGCGGTACTGCGCCACACCCGCTCCCAGCCATGAGCCGAAATAGCCCGGATTCAAATCCATGGCCTTCTGGTAATAGGGCATTGCATCCTGGTAGCGCTTTTCATTGAGCGCGATATCACCCAGCAACTGGTGGAACTGTCCTTCGCGCGGCACGAGCTGAACGGCTTCGGCAGCCAGCGACTTTGCGCCAGCCACGTCCTTCTTGTTCATGGCTGCCAGCGCCTGGTCGTATTTGTCGTAACCGGGTTTCAACTGCTTCAGCGGCGCGATGTGCGCGGTGTACCGGGCTGCGCCCAGATCACCCCCTGCGCCCAGGGCCGCAACGGTCTCGCGGTTCCTGGCTACGCGTTCCGCCGAAGGGGGATGCGACGCGAAAAGTCCATTCAGCCAGTTCTGCTTCTTTCCTTCGGAAAGCCGCACGAATGTTTCCTGAAGGCTGACCGCCGCGGCTGGGTCATAGCCGGCTGATTTCATCAGCCGCGTGCCATACAGGTCGCTTTCCAGCTCGGCTTCCCGGCCATAGCGCGTGGTGACCAGCTGCGCACCGACGCCCGAACCTGCCATCAACAGACTGCCGGCCTGCTCGTCCACTCCACCCAATGCAGCGCCGAGCTGGGCCAGCACCAGACCGCCCTGCAGAAATACGCCCCGGGTCTGCGCCTGCGCGCCGTGCCCTGCAGCCGCGTGCACGATCTCATGGCCCAATACGGCTGCCAGCTCTGCTTCATTGTTGAGCTCGGTGAGCAAACCGCGATTTACGGCAATCTTGCCGCCTGGCAATGCCCAGGCATTAGGCACGGAACTGTTCAGAACCTTGAACTCATAGGGGAGCTTGCGTTCCTTGACCGTAATGTTGCCCGAAGCCGCAGCCAGCTTCTGACCCACTTCATTCACATAGGCAGTGAGTTCAGGCAGCACCTCATAGTCGCCACCTTCACTCTGGCGCATGGGTGCGTAGTTCTGCTGCCCGGTCTGGATCTCCTGACCCTCGGAAACAAACTGCACCTCGCGCTTGCCCGTTACGGGATTGGTGCTGCAGCTGAGCACCAGAAACGCAGCTGCTGTGGCCGACAACAGCCGTGAAGATTGGATAAGGGTGCGCATGGATACTCCTCATGCCCGGATCATTCAGGCAGAGGCGCATCTTATCGTTGATTGGTCGGCCTTTCCCCAATCCGGCTGCAGTAAAACTGCTTCATTCGCTGCAGGAGCCAAAGAACCCGGGCGCCAGTTACTGTTCTGGCTCGACAACCTCAGCGGCGGTTGGCAATAGCTTCCAGTCCGGCGACAGCGATGATGAGCAATGCGGCCACTGCCTGGAGTACGAGATTTGCCTGGATGAGTTCGATCATGTGCGTTCCCCTGTCAGAAGGTGGCGTATGGCTGCTGTCTACGCATGCACTATTGACTGGAAATGTGAACGCTCTGTGGCGCCAGCTTGAAGATATTGTGATTTGTGGAGCGGCCGCGTCGTTTACTTCTTTACGAATTTGACCAGTGTCCCGTTGGCCGAATCGGCGACGTAGATCTCGTCTTTGTCGTTGACTGCAATCATGTGCGCCTCGCCGAACTCACCCGGACCCTTTCCCGGCTTGCCGATCGCACCCAGGACCTTGCCATCAAGATCCATCCTGACCAGTTGTCCGGCGAAACCGTTCACCATGTAGATGTACTGGCGACCGATGTCGAGGCCACAGGGCAGCCCCTTGTACTTGATCTCCCTGACGAAGGTGCCGTCCTGCTGGAAGATCTGGATGCGTTGATTCTCTCGATCTGCAACCCAGAGCAGACCCTTGGCGTCGATGTCGATGCCGTGTGCAACTTCGAACTGGCCTGGACCGGTTCCCTTGCCGCCCCATGATTTCAGGAACTTTCCGTCCTTGCTGAACTTCAACACTCGCGGGTCGCCATTCGGTCCGGGAGAGTGGCCCTGCACGACGAAAATGTCGCCGTTGGTGGCGATGACGACGTCGTTTGGCTGATTCAGCTTGTGCGAGCCGGTGGCTTCGTTCCACTCGCCCGCCTCTCCCCGAGTGCCGATCGTCAGCAGCGTCTGGCCGTCGCGATTGAGCTTGACCACCACGTGGCCACCAACGTCGGTGGCCCAAAAGTTGCCCTCGGTGTCGATGCGCAGGCCATGCGAGCGGGTGAAGAGCCGGTCGCCAAAGGCACGAATGAAGGTGCCGTCGCGATCGAACTCGAAGAACGTTTTGTCCCCACGGGTCAGGACGATCAGATGCCCGTTGGCATCAAAGGCCACGCTGGCCGCAGCGCCCATCGTCATACCCGCAGGAAGCGTGACCGCAGTGGGCGCCACGACATAGTCGAACTCGGGTACGTTCTCCGGCAAGAGCAGCGCCGGATCCGACGGCCGCTGCGCCAGGGCCGGCGCCGCAAACACAAGCACAGTCATTGCAGCAAGCGCTCGCATCATCACATTCTCTCCTCTGGCGCCCCGGGCAGGAGTTGAACCTGCGACCCCTCGCTTAGGAGGCGAGTGCTCTATCCACTGAGCTACCGGGGCAAACGGTGTGCAATGATACCTGCTCATGAATCTTCTGAGCATTGCACTGGTATTCGGCGGCGCAGGGGCCGGGGGCGTGGTGCGCTACCTGCTGAACCTCGGACTCAATCCCCTGCTGGCCGATCTGCCACTGGGCACGCTGACAGCCAATGTGCTGGGCTGCGGCGCCGCGGGCGCGCTTCTGGCCTTTCTTGCTGATCGGGTGCAACTGGATGCCACGCTGCGTCCCCTGCTCATAGTCGGTTTTCTCGGCGGGTTGACCACTTTTTCCACCTTCGCGCTGGAAGTGGTTCAGTCGCTGGAGAACCAGCGGCCACTGCTTGGCCTTGGCATTGTGCTCGTCCATGTGTGCGCGTCGATCACCGCAGCGATCGCCGGCGTCATCGGCATGCGCTCGCTACTTGCCTGACGGCAGGATGATCAGCCCCCAGGGGGAATCACCAACCGGGATTTTCGCCGCCACCATCATCGTGGCGGCGTCCACCACCGTCACATCATTCGAGCTGCCATTGGCCGTGAACAGCGACTTGCCATCCGGACTGATTCCAACGCCCCAGGGCCGGTTTCCGACTTCCACGGAATTGAGCACATTGCCCGAGGCGATATCCACCGCCAGCAGGTTCTTGCCGCGACCCGTGACGGTGTAAAGCTTTTTGCCATCATGCGAGATGGCCATGCCGACCGGGCGCGTCAAGTCTCCCTTGAGCTTGATGGTTCGCATGGCCTTGTGGGTCCTGGCGTCGACCACCGTGATCGAGCCATCGTTTTCACCCGAGACATAGGCCATCGAACCATCGTCGCTGAACTCCGTGAAGCGCGGCCGATCGCCCGCATTGAATGTGGCAACCACTTTGTTGGCCGCCGCATCGATGACCGACACCTGGTGGTCCTCTTCCGACGACACATAGACGAACTTGCCATTGGGACTCAATGTGACGCCCTCGGGTTCGCCTCCCACAGCCAGGCTGGCAATCGTCTTGCCCGTGACTGCATCCAGGACGATGGCGCGGCCCGTGTCCTCACTCGCCACATACAGGCGCTTGCCGTCAGCACTTACTGCGAGCTGCTCGGGATCCGATACGCCGCGCAGGATCTTCACAAGCTTGAGTGTGGCCGTATCCACGATGCCGATGCCATCCGCACCCTTGTCGGCGGGTGGCAGGGTTTTTTCATCGACGCCGGGACCCGCAATGGGCGAACCACTCAGCGCCACGTACAGCAGCTTGCCATCCGGCGAGAGCTTGAGGCCGCGCGGACGCTTGCCCAGCTGCACTGTGTTGACCACCTTGCGTGTAGGTCCATCGATCACCGTGAGCGTGCCGCCACGCTCATTGGTGACGAGCACGCGAAACCCTGCAGGTTGCGCGGCTACCGTGGTTTTCGAGAACGCGCTGGCGAAAGCTGCAGCGAGGACGATCCCTGCGAACCAGGCGGGCGCTTTGTGGAAATTCTTGGTTTTCATGGCTGCAAGTCTACCGACTTACAGCGGTGTGCTTAAGTTCCCGCATCGCCTTGGGGCTCACCAGCGATAGAGTTGATGCTGCGGGCACCCAGGGGGCATTCCCGGGGTTCAGCGCCAGTTCATCCAGCATGCGTGCAGTAATCCGGTCGATTTCCGGCCTGATATCCCGTGCCAGATCCGCAACATCGGCAAACTGCCCCTGTTTCTGTTTGCGCCAGCGCGCGAACAGCTCGCCCTGCAGCACCTTTGCCGCTTCGATCTGCGCCCCGAAAAAAGAATTCACCGTTTCCGGTGTTACACCCATCGTCGCAGCCCGCGCGCGCAGCGACTGCAACAACTGTTGTTCGCGGGATGAATCCTCGATTGCGGCTTGCGAATTCCATTTGGATCGCGCCACTTCAACCACCACTGCCAGACGTTCATCGATCAGCGCCGCAAGCCGCACCCCACCAGTGTCCTGCGCTGACCAGCTGTAGCCCTCCCAATCACCAAGCTCGAGCCGATAGCGAGCCTTTCCGCCGAGCCTTGCCAGCGCCCCGTCCACGTCGTGCTTCATCACGCCGCCGGCGATCAGTATCGCCTTGTCTGCGGGCGCCCACTTCGCACCTGTCTTTGCAACACACAGGCCCTGCTGCGCACGCTGCTGCAAGCGTCCTTCCACCGAATCCGTCACCATTACATCGGCGCGTCCGGCACGGAGTTCGTCGAACACCGTGCGATTGTCGGCATGCACCGTCAGCGTGGCGGCCGGAAATTGCTCATGCGCAAATCGCTCGTTGGTGCCGCCGGCATTGACGATCAGACGCACCTGCGGCCGGTTGATCTCTGCCTGCGTGTCGTAGTGCTTCTCTTCTCCACAACGCACCACGGGCTGTTTGCGATCGGCGGCATAGGGTGTGGAAAAGTCCACGGCCCGCTGTCGCTCCGCGGTGATCGAGATTCCGCCCACAGCGATGTCGAAGCGCCCTGCCTTCGCATCAGCGAGCAGCGTGGACCAGGAAGTGGCAACAAACACGGCTCTCAGGCCAAGGTTTGCAGCCAGCGCGCGAGCCAGCGCGATATCAGAGCCGCGCCAGGTTTCAGTGTTGGCGTCGTACCAGGAGTACGGGGCATAGTCGCCAGGTGTGCCGATCCTCAGCACTCCGGGCGCTGAGCCCTCGGCTCCCCATGCGGCGGCCATCCCCAGCGCGGCCAGGAATGCCGTACACCGGACGAAAAACTGGTGGAGCGGAGGAGGATCGAACTCCCGACCTTCGCATTGCGAACGCGACG
>JBDTPN010000063.1:0-6551 GCA_039932715.1 Pseudomonadota bacterium
AGCTGATCCTGCTGCTCAACAACAACGAGCAGTTCATCGATGCCTTCTGGGCGGCGATTCTGGGCGGCATCATCCCGGTGCCGGTGGCCATCGGCATCAGTGATGAACACCGTCACAAATTGCTGCGCATCGCCCGCAAGCTTGGAAAACCCTTCATCTACACTGATCGCAAGACGCTGGAACGCGCGGGCCAGTTTGCGACGCAGAGTGATGATGTGGCAGCCAGAGACACTTTCTCCGAACTCCGTCCGCGCGCCTTTCTCGTCGAGGACCTCACCGACCTCTCCCGTCCAGGTGTCGAGCACCCGGCGTCGCCCGACGACACGGCATTCATCCAGTTCTCTTCGGGCTCCACCAGCGATCCCAAGGGCGTGGTGCTCACGCATGCCAACCTGATGGCGCATGACGAATCCGTGCGCCGTGTGGCCGGCTTCAATGAGAATGACGTGAGCCTGTCGTGGATGCCACTGACCCATGACATGGGTCTGATCGGCTTTCATCTGGTGATGTTCTCCAATCGCGTGAACATGCACCTGATGCCAACGGAGCTGTTCGTACGGCGTCCGCTGCTGTGGCTCAACATCGCCTCTGAAATCCGCGCCACACTGCTGTGCTCCCCGAACTTCGGCTATCGCCACTATCTGAAAGTGCTGGGCGACCGCTCGCCGGGCAACCTGGATCTGTCCTGCGTGCGGCTCATTTTCAACGGCGCCGAGCCCATCTCGGTGGAACTCTGTGAGGAATTCGTGGCACGCATGGCGGCGCTGGGACTCAAGCGCAACGCCATGTATCCCGTCTATGGCCTGGCCGAAGCTTCGCTTGCTGCCAGCTTTCCGCCAGTAGCGCGCCCCTTCCGCACCCTGCTGCTCAACCGGCATCGCATGGGCGTGGGTGATACCGCCGAAGTGGTTGTCGAAGGCGGCCGTGATGCATTGGCTCTGGTCAGCGTGGGCGCTCCCATACCGGGATGCGATCTGCGCATCGCGGGTCATGACGACGCCGCATTGCCCGACGGTCGCATCGGTCACATCCTGATGCGTGGTGGCAATGTCACGCGTGGCTACTTCGAAGATCCGGAAGTGAATGCCGCCACATTCACTGCTGACGGCTGGCTGCGCACTGGCGACCTGGGCCTGATGAAGGACGGTGAGCTGTACATCACCGGTCGCGCCAAGGAGATCATCTTCGTCAACGGGCAGAACTACTACCCGCATGATCTCGAGGCCATCGCGCAGCAGGCACCAGACATGGAACTGGGCAAGGTGGTGGTAGCCGGCGTGCGCCCCCCGGGCGCAGAAACGGACCAGCTCACCGTGTTCGTCCTGCATCGTGGCGATCTCGCCGGGTTTTCCGGACTGGCAGCGACCATTTCGCGCCTGATCAGCGAACAGGCTGGCCTTGAAGTGGCACAGGTCGTGCCGGTAAAACGGATTCCCAAGACCACCAGCGGCAAGATTCAGCGGCATCTGCTGGAACAGCAGTTGCTGGATGGCGAGTTCACTGCCGACCTCGAAGAGGCCCGCAGGCATTCAGGCGGATTGCAGCCCGGGGTCAGCACCTCTGCAGATTCCGTCGAAGCGCGGCTGCTTGTGATCTGCAATGGCGTGCTGACCACGCGCAAGGTTGGCCCGGATGACAACCTTTTCGAGATCGGGGTGAGTTCGCTGAAGCTCATCGAGATCCACGAGCAGGTCGATCGCGACTATCCCGACATGGTGGATCTCACCGAGCTCTTCGACCACCCCACGGTGGCGCAGCTCGCGAGACATCTTTCGTCAAAGCTGGCTCAGTCCGCGTAAACGCCGCGTTTGAGCTTCCATCTACGATGACCCCAGGTCCAGTCCCCCGGCGCGGCGCGGATCTCCTGCTCCACCAGCCGCGCGTAGCGGTTGGTGAATTCACCGAACGCAAGTTGCTCGCTGGAATCAGCCAGCGGCATGAATTCCACTTCGTAATTACCGCGACTCACACGCCGCAGTGCCACAAACACAGCGTGATAACGTGTGGCGCGCGCCATCTGCTCAGGCCCCATGTAGAAAGCGGTATCGCGACCGAGGAAGGTCACCCAGCGCTGATGATCGCTGGACAGCGGCTCCTGATCGGCCAGCATCGCAATCCCGCGCACAATGTGCCGGCGCTGCAGCAGATCCGCGAGCAGATCCTTGGCCGGCACCAGATGCGCGCCAAATCGCGTGCGGATGGCATTCATCGCGCGATCGATCGATTGGCTCCTGATCGGCTTGTACCCGACATCGAGCGGATATCCCAGCTGCAGTGCCATGGCCTGCAGCACCCACTCCCAGTTGGCCTGATGGGCCGCCACCAGCAGCAGTGGTCGCTGCTGGGCGAGATATCCGCGCGGCAATTCGATGTTGCGCACCGTGACATGGGCCAAAAACTGCTGCGGCGACAATCGCGCACTGCGGATGATTTCCGCGGCCATCTCGCCCAGTTGCCGGTAGTGGGCGCGCGCGATGCGCAGAATCGCAGCGTCGGTTTTCTCCGGGAAACAGCTGCGGATGTTGGCCAGCACCACCGGCAGCCGGATCCGCAACACGCGAAATGCAATCCAGGCCAGCAATCCGAACAGGCCATAGAGCATCGGCAGCGGCATGCGCGAAAGCGCACGCAGCCAGAGCGGTAAAGTCGTTGCAGGGGCGGCGAGAGCTGTCATGGAGCAGGAATACTAGATGTTATGCTCGCACAACATCAAAACGGAGGCCTCATGAACGATATCAAGCTGCTGATCGGCGGAGCCGACACCGCCGCCAAAAGTGGCGCAACCTTCGAGCGCAAGAGTCCCATCACCGGCGAAACAGTGTCCCGTTCCGCTGCAGCGTCCGCGGATGATGCCCGTGCTGCCTGCGATGCCGCCGCCAAAGCCTTTCCCGCCTGGTCGGCACTGGGCCCCACTGCCCGTCGCAAGCTGCTGATGGAAGCCGCCGCAAAATTGCGCGCCCACAGCAACGATTTCTCGCGGCTCTGCGTGGAAGAAACCGGCGCCATCGGCATCTGGGGTCATTTCAACACCGGCTTCGCCGCCAGCATTCTGGAGGAAGCCGCGGCGATGACCACGCAGATCACTGGTGAGACTGTGCCGTCTGATCATGCAGGCACCATCGCCATGGCAGTGCGTCAGCCTGCGGGCGTATGCGTGGGTATGGCGCCGTGGAATGCCCCGGTAATTCTCGGCGTGCGCGCCATCGCCATGCCGCTGGCCTGCGGCAATACCGTGGTGCTCAAGGCCTCCGAACTCTGCCCCGGTGTGCACCGCCTGATCGTCGATGCGTTTGTGGAAGCAGGCTTGCCGGCGGGTGTGGTTAATTTCGTCGCGCACTCCGCTGCCGATGCACCTGCCGTGGTCGAAGCACTCATTGCGCACCCTGCCGTGAAGCGCGTGAACTTCACCGGTTCCAGTCGCGTGGGCCGCATCATCGGCGAGATCGCAGGCAAGCACCTGAAGCCCTGCCTGCTCGAACTGGGTGGCAAGGCACCACTGCTGGTGCTGGAAGATGCGGATCTGGATGAAGCGGTCGCGGCCGCGGCCTTTGGCGCATTCATGCACCAGGGCCAGATCTGCATGTCCACCGAACGCATCATCGTGGTCGACAAGATCTACGACGAATTCATCCAGCGTTTCACTGCCAAGGCGAAGACGCTGCAGGTGGGCGACCCGACCAAGGGCAAATTCCCCATCGGCGCCTGCGTCGACACGAAAACTGTCGATCATGTGAAGGCTCTCATTGCCGACGCCACGGCGAAAGGCGCGAAGGTGGTGTGCGGTGGCACAGGCTCGGGCGGCGCCTTCTTCGATCCCACCGTGGTGGAAGGTGTGCAGAAGAGCATGCGCATCTACGGTGAGGAATCCTTCGGTCCCATCGTTGGCGTGCTGCGTGCGCGCGACGTGGATCATGCGGTTGAACTGGCCAACGATTCGGAGTACGGACTTTCAGCCGCAGTGTTCAGCCGCGACATCAACACAGCCTTTGCGGTGGCCCAGCGCATCGACTCGGGAATCTGTCACATCAACAGTCCCACCGTGCAGGACGAGGCGCAGATGCCCTTCGGCGGAACCAAGAGCAGCGGTGTCGGCCGATTCGGAGGCAAGGCCGGTATTGCGGAGTTCACTGATCTCAGGTGGATCAGCATCTCGACCAGGCCGCGCCACTATCCGATTTGATGGCCGACCTGAGTCTTTCAGGATCGGTTCAGGGGGGCCTTTGGTACAATGGCCCCCGAGTTCATGAATCGGGCCAGAGGCCCCGGAGTCAGCTGTACATGTCCGCGTATCGTCGTATGTTCATAGTCGCTGCTGCCATCGTGGCCCCCGCCGTGTTTGCCGCAGCCCCCAAGCCGGATATCGAAAACGGCAAGGACCAATTCACGTCGGTGTGTGGCATATGCCACTCGTCATCGAAGGAGCCCGGCGGCCCGGTCATTGGGCCAAACCTTGCCGGCGTTGTTGGCCGCAAGGCGGGAACCGCGAAGGATTTCCCCAATTACACTGCGGCCCTGAAGGCGTACAACGTCACGTGGAACGCCAGGACGCTGGATGAATTCCTCGTGAATCCGGCGGCGAAGGTACCGGGGACGCTAATGGCCATGCCGGTCCCGGATGCCAAGGATCGCGCGGACGTGATTGCCTATCTCGCATCGCTGAAGTAGCAAGCGTGCGGGAGCGCTGACCAGGACCTGGGTCAGCGCTTGAAGGTGGTGCCCAGAATAGGAATCGAACCTACGACCTACGCATTACGAATGCGCCGCTCTACCAACTGAGCTATCTGGGCTTGAGGGCGCGCATTCTAGGGAAACCCCGCAATGCGGGCAAATCGGCCAGTTATTCAGCTGGCCCGGACACCACAGCAGCCGCAGCCTTTGGCCCATGCGGACCCGTGGCTTCACCTTGCTCGAAATGCTTTGTGTACTGTCGATTGTGGCGGTGCTGGCGGGGCTTGCCGTTCCGTCCTGGCGGCGCCCTCTGGCCGCGGCGGCCGTAAGAGCCGCTGCGAGCCAGGCCCTCTCCGGCCTCGCGCTGGCGCGACGCACGGCGCTGGCCACGGGCCGCACGGTCACGCTATGTCCCACGGCAGATCTGACCCGCTGCGACCTCTCCGGCCGCGAATGGATGCTTTTCAGCAATGAAGACGGCGGATCGCTGGGGCGGCGCGACGCAGGCGAAGCCCTGTTGCGCCACTGGCCCCTGCCGCGAGATGTGCTGGTCAGTGGCACGCGGGCCTATGCGTGGTATCTCCCGCAACCGCGGGCTGCGGCAACGCTGACCCTCACCTTCTGCCATCCGGCAGCGCCTGCAACCCGCCGCAGTGTCATCGTCAGCCAGACCGGCCGACCGCGGGTCATTTCAGGCGATCTCCCCAACAGCCCGGCGCCGTCCCGGTGCCCGTGATTCCCTGCTGATGCAGGTGGTCAAGAGTGAATGCGCTGCAATGCGTATCCGCCACCTGGCTGCCGATTGGTGTCGCGGTCAGCAGGAAAGCGTCGGCCACGATGTCACCGCTTATCCGGTAAGTGCCTTCCGGAATCGCGTAAGGCAACCTGACGCAGGCATTCGGTACATCGTCGAGGCGGGTGTAGCTGCCGGTGCGGCTGCGGCAGCCCTCAAGGCGCAAAGCCAGCGTCCGCAACTCCCGTATCGCATCCACGCTCTTCACGCGCAGCACATGATGCCGGTAGCTGGGAATGCCGATGGCAACGAGGACGGCGATCACCGCGCCGATCACCGCAAGCTCAGTGAGTGTTACGCCGTCCTGCAGAAGCGCTCTTGAACCCGCCGTCATTGCAACAGTGTATACGGGTCATCGCGACCAGCACGTGGATGCACCGCTTGAGCCGCTTGCTGTTCGTACACCAGTTTGGTCCAGCGTGAGAGTCCCGCACGCGGCATCGCCGCTGAGTTGCACACCGATGGGCGTCGCCGTCACGGTGTAGGTGTTCTGGGCAAGCGCGCCCACGGTGATGGTGTAGCGCGTGTCCAGGTTGCCATCAGTCTGGCAACCCAGCACCGGCGCCGCGCCGGCATAGCTCATGCTGGTGGTGTACAACCGCTCCATGAACTGCGTGGTTTCCAGCATGCAGGACCTGGCTGCGGCGCGGTTCGTCCGGACCACATAGGTTCTGTAGGAAGGAATGGCTATCGCGGCGAGGATACCGATGATGACCACCACTATCAGCAGCTCGATGAGGGTGAACCCCGAGTCCTTTCCAGTACGTGCATTCATGGTTGATCGCCTTCTAGTTACGGATTTCGCGCCAGGTCAGGCGGCGGGAATCCACGGCTGAACCCTGGGTGCGCAGAGTCCGGGTGCTGCCATCGTCCAGGGATACCTGCATGACGTTTTCCACGAAGATAGGCGCGTTGGGACTGCTGTCGAATCCGATGCCCGACACGATGGTCGGGGTTCCGCTCACGGTCAGTTTGTCCGAATTGTCGAACAGTCCATCCCCGTTGAGATCGAAGAAGGTCTGGTCGAGCCGGCCGCCCGTGAAGGGGTTGATCGCCATGATGAAGCCCTTGCCGCTGGGCTGGCAGACAT
>JBDTPN010000064.1:0-6445 GCA_039932715.1 Pseudomonadota bacterium
CCCTGGGGAAGGTCGGGCACCAGATCCGGAGAGTGGGTCAACACAATCTGGGCGCCACCCAGCGAGTGGGCAGCAGCGGCAGCCGCGGCGAGATTGTCATGTCCGGAGAATCGGTCGCCAATGCCAACGATGGTCAGCGCGCCTCGTGTTATGGCCTGATTTTCAAGAACGATGATGCCGGCATGCCGCAGTGCTGTGCGAATATCGCCAGGCGCCGTCCACTGGTCGTGGTTTCCGAGTACGGCTACAACGCCCAACGGCGCGTGCAAGCTGGCCAGCGGCACGGTGAGTCCGGATGCCTGCATCGTGGCCGATGCGCCATGGCCTTCGACGAAATCGCCCGCCAGAAGCACCAGATCCGGGTGCTGGGAATTGACCTGATCCACAATACGTTGCAGCCGCGAGCCGCGCATGGAGCTGTTTCCCAGATGGATATCGGACAGCAGCGCAACTTGAACGGGAGTCGAACCCGCAGCCAGTGCAGACATCCCGACGGATGCTGTGCGAACAATCGGCATAGCCCGCGCATTGCGAAACGCAATCAGGACAATGACGGCCACGATTGCGCCCAACAGGAGCGCGACAAGAGCAGTCCAGAGGGTCGCACGCGTGACGCGCATAGCAGTACTCATGGCGCCATAGTGCCGAGACTACGTCATGTCATCAATCGGCCGTTGCAAGGTCCGCACAATGCCTGCTAAGGCCCGAAAGTGACGATAGCTGCTGGTCTCTGCTACATTTCGCCAACCAATACCCACTGATTCAACAGGGATGTCGAATATGCCTATGAAGCCAACGCATTTGCGCGCCGCACTTGTCGTGCTGGCATTGCCGGCGTGCGCCTGCGTTCATGCCGACGAATGGACGAACGCAATCACCCCGTATATCTGGATGACGGGAATGACAGGCGATTCCACCATTGGCACGCCGCTGGGGCCGCTGGAATCCAATGTGGATCTGAGCTTCAGCGACATCATGAGTAACCTTGATTTCGGCGGCATGGTTTCCTACCAGGGCGGGCGCGACAAATGGGTGGTGCTGGGAGACCTCATATTCATGAACCTGGGCGGCGCCTCGACCATTGACGGAAACAACGGCTCTGTCCGTTCAGGTGCAGACATGAAGCAGACCATGCTCGAAGGGGATGTGGGCTACCACATCACTGAAGCCATCTCGCTGTTCGCCGGCGCCCGCTACAACGATATCAATGGCAGCATCAGCGTTGACACCACCACTGCTGGCGGCACCACCAGTCGCGAGGCCAAGACCAGCGAGTCCTGGGTGGACCCGGTGGTGGGATTATTGGGGGAGTGGCCGCTGACCGAACATCTTGAATGGGATCTGCGCGCGGACATCGGCGGATTCAATGTCGGCTCGAAGTTCGCCTGGCAGGCCATGGCCACGCTGCGCTGGAAGATCCGTGACAATTGGGACGTGGTAGCCAGCTATCGCTACATGCAGGTGAACTTCGAAGATGATGGCAGTTCCGGCCTGCAGAAATATGACATGACAATCATGGGCCCCGCTATCGGCGCGACGTTCCGCTTCTGACCTGTGAGCAACGCGGTGCAGCGCGAAGTGAAATACAGTGAGGAAGTCATCCGCATTCCGGCGCGAAATGCGCAAGGGGGTGCGTGCGTAATCCTCGAGCGCATTACCCATGGACGGCAAGTGCACACCGACGGCTCACTGGGCGAGCCGGAGGTGGTGAATCGCCGGTTCGATCTGCGCACCGGCGAAAGTGTGAATCACCTGGGTAATGACGTTTACGAACTGGACGGCACCGGTGACCGGTTGCAGGCTTGCCCCAGCATAAGGGCTAGAAATTGAGCTTGGCCTCCAGCGCAATGCCCAGCGGCTGGTCCACAAATCCATAATAACTGCGCGCCCGGAACAGCCGGTTGGCCAGCGGCGTGTCGCCGGCGTACGCCACCACGGTTTCGTCGGTGAGATTGCGCCCCACCAGAGCAACTTCCCAGCGGCCGTTGGCATCACCAAGCGACAGGCGCGCATTGATCTTGGCATAGGCATCCTGCGTGGCCGCAGGGTCAAGCGTGAGAGACTCCAGATATTTGGCCGAATAGATCACGTCCGCGGTGATGCCCATGCGCAGGTGGCTGCCCAGCATCCACTTGTAGTCGGCACTGACATACCCGGTGAATTTGGGCGCCAGTTGATTGCTGAATCCATCGTAGTTGCAATTACCGGCATTGGGCTGCCCGGCGGGGATAGGCGTGAGCCCGTAGTAGCACTGGCCAAAATAATTGGTCCACTCGAAGTCGAGGTAAGCCATGGATCCTGTCAGCGTGAAAGCGGGGGTCACACGCCAGCGGCCCTGTACTTCCGCGCCCATCACCCGTGCACTGCCATTGCCCACGTTGAAACCAATGGCGCCATCGAACGCGCTGGTCTGCAGGTCTTTGTAGTCGGTGTAGAACACGTCGGCATTGATCTCGGCCGTGCTGCCCACGGCGGTCTTCACGCCAAGTTCGTAGGTTGTTGCCAGTTCATCCTCGAACTCGAAGCTGCCACCCAGGGAAGGGGGCTTATTGGAACGCGCATCGAACCCGCCTGCCTTGGAACCCTGTGCCCATGACAGGTACACCATTGACTCGGGTGAAAAGGAATATTGCAGGTTGACCAGCGGAGAGAACGTGTCTTCGGAACGCGAACCACTGATGTTGTGCGGAACGATTCCAAGTACTGCCGCGAACAGGGGCAGCACTTGTGGCGGCAGGCTAGGCCCGCCGAATCCCTTGGTAAGGGTGGTGACGCGGGATCCGTCCTTGTCCTCCGCCGTGAAGCGCCCGCCAAATGACAGCTTCCATGAATCGGTGATGCGCCAGGTGGCCTGGGCAAATGCCGAATACACCGTGCTGTCCTGGGTGAAGTCGCGCGGGTTCACCGCATCCGAAAACGCACCGGCCAGGCCCGAGCAGGTGGCCAGTGAATTGCACAGGCCTTGTTGCAGGAATGCACTGGTGAGCACCGGCATCACCAGGCTGGTAGTGGGCACGTGCAGGTAATCGTGCTCATCCAGGCTGTAATCCTGGAAATACACGCCGGCAATCCATGAGACGGTCTGGTCTGCTGATGACGTGAGGCGCAGTTCCTGGCTGAACTGATCGTAATCCTCAGTGATGCCCGCGTTGAACACCGTGGCGCCCACGAAGTCGCAATCGCAGGCCTCGTCCAGCTTGTAGGAACTGTAGCCAGTGACTGAGGTCAACGTCAGGCCGTTGGCGAATTTGAAATCCGCAGTCAGGGCTGTCTCGAAATTCGACAGGTCGCTGGTGTCGCCATTGGACGAACGCTTGAAGTCGAGCACGTTGTTGCGGGCCGTGCTGTTCTGTCCCTGAGGAAGCGGCGGAATCGGTCCGGCAACGATCTGGCTGTAAGTCAGCCCGGTCAGCGACCCGCTGGTGATGGGAGTCTCGCCAAAGATCTCGATCTGCCGACCCTTGGTGTCGTAACTGCCGCCTTCGGTTCTCCACGACAGCGACACCGCATCGTTGACGTCGAAGTCGAGCGTCAGGCGTGCGGCCAGTTCCTCGCGCTTGGGTTCGTTGCGGTCCAGGGTGAGGTTGTCGACATAGCCGCCGGCATTGCGCGCGTGCACAGCCAGGCGCGCGCCGAACCGGTCAGTGATCGGTCCACTCAATACGGCGCTGGTAATGAAGTCGTCATTCTCGAAATCATAGGACGCGATAACCTGCCCCTGAAAATCGCGAGTCGGCTTTGCCCCGACCATGTTGACGGCTCCTGCCACGGCGTTCTTGCCAAACAATATGGGCTGCGGTCCGCGAAGCACCTCGACCCGTTCCAGGTCGAGGAAGGGCATGCGCGACTGATGACCCCGACCGCGATAGATGCCGTCCATGTACATGCTGACAGACTGCTCAAAACCCTGGTTGAGGCCCGATCCGATGCCGCGTATGTAGATATTGTTGGCGATGCCGGTCTCGGACACCTGCAGGTTGGGTACGTATGACTGCAGGTCTTCCAGCTTGATGATGCCGGCGTCCTGCAGCTTCTCGCCGGACACTGCCTCGACAGACAACGGCACATCACGCAGGGATTCCGGCCGTTTCTGGGCGGTGACGACGATTTCCGGCAGTGAGCCGTCATCAGACGGCACTTCCTGGGCCCAGGCTGGCAATGAAGCGCAGGCCAACGGTACGGCTGCCATGGCAATGGCAACGCGGACAAGCCGCGATACTGAAGTATTCATGTATCCCCCCGCACAGCATTTATCGTTCTTGCAGGATTCTGCGCCCCCGGTCGCGGGTGGCACAACCGGCACGTAAAAAAAAGGGGCGACTTGCGTCGCCCCTGATGTTGGCCCTGAAGCAGCCCTTAGTTGAATTTCTTCTGTATCTGGAGCTGGTACTCACTGGGTGCGCCGATCATGCCGTAATTGGCGCCGCCGCCAAGTCCGGTCAGGTCGAACACTGTCGTGAAGTAGTACTTGTCAAACAAGTTGTTGCCGATGGCTGAAACCTGCCAGCTTTGATCTGGCGACTGCCAGGTGAGGCGGGCCGAACCCAGGTGGTATCCGGCTACGCGATTTCCAGCCGTGGGCACTGCATTGGTGTTGAAGCCGCCCTGGTACGAATAATCGAACCTGGGCACCAGTGTTGCGCCATTGCTGAACGCGAAGATGTACTGCGCACCCACGCTCCACTTGTCCTCGATAGTACCCGGGGCAGTTGACCCCTCCGGAATACCGGTGTTGGGCGCCAGCCTGGTGTATTCGAAGTCCAGCTTGCTCCAGCTGCCATCGATCGAGAGATTTGCAATCGGATGCGCCTCGAACTCGACTTCAACGCCCTTGATGTCGGCGTCACCGGCATTGGCCGGGGCTGCGCAAGGCGAATCCGGGCACGCCAGAAGCGTTACCTGGATGTCCTTGTACTTGTTCATGAACGCCGCCACGTTGAAGCGCAGCTTGCGATCGAACAGGTCCGACTTGGCGCCGATTTCATACGCCGTCAGGGTTTCGGGACCGAATGAACTCACCTGACCGATGTTGAACGGTCGCGGATTCGTGCCGCCGCCCTTGAAGCCGGTGGACACACTGGCGTAGGTCATCAGCTCGTCCGTCCAGCGGTAGTCCAGATTGACGCGCCAGTCCGTGTGGTTGCCGTCATAGCTTGCCGTGGCTCCGGTCAGGGCGCCCAGCAGAATGTTGGGCGTTCCATCGGGATTGAGGCGGCTATAGGTGTAGTCCTTGGATTCATCCGTGTAACGGACGCCGGCGTTGAGGTTCAGCTTTTGCGTGATATGCCAGGTGCCATCTGCAAATACGGCATAGCTCGAAGCATCAGTGGGGTCATTGCCCAGGAACTCGAACAGGAACGGCGTCGGCACATAGTTGAGCATCTGGTGCGTGCGGCCGATAGTCGTCTGATCGAAGAAGTAGGCACCGGCCGTGTAGTCGATCATCTCGGCAACTGCGCCGGACAACCGGATTTCCTGGCTGAAGGAATGATTCGACTGATGTTCTGCACCCAGGCCCAGTGAGGCAGGGGAGATGTCGTTATCTTCGACCCACTGGCTGTCGAATTCGCGATAAGCCGTGATGGACTTGAGCGCGAGCTGGTCGGCAAGTTTCCAGTCCACGGTCAGGTTGGTGCCCCAGACCTTGGTCTTGGTGAACGGTTCCCAGTAAACGAAAGTACCGCCACCCGTGCCATTCGGACGGTATCCGGTGAATGAGGCATAGCTGGTGTGCTTGTCAGTCGGAACGTATTGCGGTCCCCAGGGGACCGGCCCGATGACGGCCGGAGACTGGAAGACGGGTGCCGTGCCGATCAGTACGTCGGCTGCAACAGGCGAATTGTCGAGTGTGATGTCGCCGCTGAGGTTGACCTCGATGTTGTCTGAAGCCAACAGGCGGAAACCTATACGAGCGGCGCTGTAATCCTTGCCGCCTTCCTTGTCCATGTGGCAATCGGTGAACCTGGACTGGTTGGGCAGTCCGGAAGCCGGAAAGGCGCAGCCATAGTCGATGCGGTTTACAAAGCCGTCCTGCTGGCGCGAAACACCAGACATGCGCACGAACAACTTGTCGTCAATCAGCGCGAAATCGCCTTCACCACGCAGGTCGAGCAGGTTGCGTGATCCATACGTGGCGCGAACCGCGCCTGAGTCATCACCCTGTGGCTTCTGCGAGTACATCTTGATGGCGCCGCCAATGGAGTTGCGTCCCGACAGCGTGCCCTGTGGGCCGCGCAGGATTTCAACGCGCTCAAGATCGAGCAGGTCGAAGTTGGCGCCGGTGAGGCTCGAGTAATAGACATCGTCCACGTAGATGCCCACACCGGGCTCCAGCGCCGCGATGTAATCGCCCTGGCCGATGCCGCGTATGCGCGCCGACATGCCAGGGCCGAAGGCGCCACCGGTCTCTGTGAGGACGACGTTGGGCGCCTGGGCAGCAACCTGG
>JBDTPN010000065.1:0-6226 GCA_039932715.1 Pseudomonadota bacterium
GACTGGGATGACACCTTCGCCCTGGTGCTGGGCAACGAGACCTCCAACAACCGGCAGTGGACGGGTGTGCTGCGCTTCGTGGCCATCCACGACCGCGTGCTGACGCCAGCCGAGATCCAGCAGAACTTCTCTGTCGGGGTGGGTGAGCGTTACTTCCTGCTGTTCAATGTGACGGCGCTCACGGGCGTGCCCAAGAGCTACATCATGTTCGAAGGCAGCCAGTACGACAGCTACGCCTACCTGTTCACCAAGCCCACCTTCATCAGCCTCGACCCTGCTGCCAAGCCCGGATCCATAGTGATCAAGGGCATGCGCATCGGCGTCAACGGCTCCGAGGCCCAGTCCGGCCAGGCCTATGCCAATGTCAACACCACCGTCACCGATGCCAGCTACTCGGCTACGACGGGCCAGTTGCTGTCGGAAGTGGGCACAGTGATCGGCTTGCAGAAGGGCGCGGCCGCAGACCAGTTCTTCCTCAGCTTCGAGCAGATAGGCACGCAGACCAATGTGCGCACTGAGCCCACGCCTGTAACCCAGCAGCCAGTGGACCTGCCGCCGCAGTCGGATATAGGCATGCGTACCTACGAGCAGCTCAACCAGAGCATGTCGCGGATCACCGGTGTGCCGACCACCCAGGCGGGCGTGCGGGCCACCTATCTGCAGGTGCAGCAGCAGCTGCCGCCGGTGCCCACCATCGAAGCCTTCCTTGCTTCGAACCAGACGGGCATTGCACAGCTGGCAATCAAGTACTGCTCGGTAATGGTGGATACGCCCGCAGCGCGCGCGGCTTTCTTCCCGGCGCTTAACGCCAACCTCGCCATGTCTGGCAGCGCACAGTTCGGTGGTGCCGGCAAGGACATCCTGGTGGTGCCGTTGCTGCAGAAAGTTCTGCTGCAGAAGACCGATGGCACGGACCTCGCGACGCAGCCTACCAACAGCGAGGCGCGAGCCGAGCTCAACTCGCTGATCGACAAGCTGGCCCTCAAGGGCGCCGAAAGCGGCACCATTGCCAAGGCGGCTTGCGGTGCGACCCTGGGCAGCGGCGTGCTGTCAATTCAATAAGGATCAATGACCATGCGCTACATACGCACGATTCCCAAGGGCCGCGGGCTCAACGATCCGATACTGCATGCGGATCACTCCCGTCCGCGCACGCGTCGCGACTTCATCGCCTCCGGCCTGCTCACCGGAGCGGCCACGGTGGTAGTGCCGTCAATCGCGGCACTGGCCTCCCGCAGCGCGCACGCCACGGTGCTCACCGACCTCAGTGGTATCGGGGCGGGGGGCTGCGGCATCACTCCGGGCGCAGGCAAGATCCCGTTCATCTGCTTTGACCTTTCCGGCGGTGCCAACATCGCGGGCTCGAACGTGCTGGTGGGCGGTGCTGGCGGCCAGTTGGATTTTCTGACCACCGCCGGATACTCGAAGCTGGGTATTCCCGGCAACATGATTCCATCGCTGCCCACTTTTACCGACAGCACATTCGGGTTGGCCTTCCATGGAGACAGCGCGTTCCTGCGTGGCATGAAGATGCGCGCCCAGCCGTCGACCGCAGGCATGTCCAATGGCACCATGATCGCGGCCCGCTCCGAGAACGATACCGGCAACAACCCGCACAATCCCATGTACGGCATTGCCAAGACGGGGGCCAAGGGTGAGTTGCTGACCCTGATCGGCTCGGTCAGTTCCGATTCGGGCGGCAACTCCATGGCCCCTTACGCCATGATCGATCCGCAGATACGCCCCACCAAGGTCGACCGCGCCAGCGACGTCACCGGACTTGTGGATACCGGCGAACTGGGAACGCTTTTCCCGGACGTCAATGATGCGGTCTCGGTGATGGAATCGATGGCGGTGCTGACGCATCGCAAACACTCGGCGGTGGACACGAAGATGGTCACCGACTCGAGCCTCAAACAGTTCAACAAGTGCGGCTACATCAAGTCAGCGTACCTGGCGGAGCGTTTTGCCAACGTGCCGCTTGATCCTTCGAAGGACACGAACATCGTGGGTCCGGGGGCGATCTTCACGCAGGCCGAGTACGACGGCGATAGCGAGTTCCGCAAGACCGCCGCGGTCATGAAAATGGTCATCGATGGCAATGCGGGCGCCGGCACCATACAGATGGGCGGTTTCGACTATCACACGGGTGATCGCATGACCGGCGAGGCACGCGACCTGCGTGCAGGCCAGTGCATGGGCGCCTGCCTCGAATACGCCGCACGTACCGGCAAGCCGCTGATGCTCTATGTGTTCAGCGACGGTTCCCTGTCCTCCAACGGCATGATCGACAACTCGGTCGGTGGTCGTGGCAAGGGCGTATGGACCGGCGACAACCAGTCGACGGCTTCGGCATTCTTCATGGTGTTCAACCCCACTGGCCGGGCGACGCTGCGCTCGCCCAAGATGAACCAGATCGGTTCGTACAGTGGTGATGGCTCAATCGTGACCTCATCACACCCCGGCGCCAACGCGGTCAACCTGCTGGTGGAAGAGGTCATCCTCAACTACATGGGCTTGCACGGGACGGAAAACACGTTTGCCACCGTTTTTCCTTCGCACGGCCTGGGAGCGCCCGCACAACGTGACGCATTGACAGCCTTTAGTCCCATCGTGTGAACCGGGTCATTGCCTCAAAAAGAGGGTGCGCTATTCTCCGACATTGTTAAATCGCGGCCAGGGTGCTTGCTGCTGTGCAGAATCGACGGAACTCATTATTTCTGCTGGCAGCGGGCGTCGCGGCGCTGGCATTGCCAGCGGTGGCCGCTGAATACCGCCTGACTGGCAAGTCAGCCCCGGATTTCGCCCTGCGATCCTCCGCAGGCACCAATATCCGGCTCTCCGAGCACCGGGGAGAGGTAGTCCTTCTGGCCTTCTTCGGCAGCCGCTGTGATCAATGCGGCGATCAACTGGCCGTGCTCAGCCGGATGTTCAATACCTACAAGTCTGCCGGACTGGTTGCCCTGGCAGTAAATGTGGATGACGATCAGGCCAAGGCCGCCAAGTTCATCGCGGCGCACCAGGCCAGCTTTCCCATGCTCCTGGATCCCGAGAAAACCGTGGCCCGCAGCTATCGCGTCGACAACCTGCCGATGCTGTTGCTGGTGGATCGCGCAGGAGTGATCCGCTACGCCTATCGCGACTTCCACAGCCGCGATGAAGCTGGCTACCTGGCACAAACCCGACAACTGCTCGACGAATGACGAGAGGCACAAGTTACGCAATGAATCGTTCGTTCATCCAATCCGCCCTGCTGCTGGCCCTGCTGGCAACCACGGCGACGGCCTATCCGGCGGACGCGCCTGTTGCTCCCACGCCGGTTGCGGCTGCTGCAGCTGAAACACCTGCGGCCACTGCGGCGCCGGCCACGGCGGAACCAACCACGGATGCCGCAGCGCCGGTGGCAGCACCGGACACGCGTGCGCTGGACGAAGAGATCCAGGGCATCAAGAAAGACGTGGTGGACCTTAACCGCGACCTGTTCGTGCTGGAGGAGGAGCTGCTGTTCCCCGCCAATACGCAGGTGGCAGTGTTTCTTTCCATGGATGTGGGTGCGTTCTTCGCGCTGGACACTGTCGAACTGCGCGTCGATGACAAGCAGGTGAGCAAGTACCTTTACACGCCACGCGAGGCCGAGGCACTGCTCAAGGGCGGCGTGCAGCGTCTTTACCTGGGCAACCTGCGCGTTGGCGGACACGAGCTGGTGGCGCTGTTCACTGGCAAGGGTCCCAACGGCCAGGACTATTCACGCGGCGCGCAGCTCAAGTTCGAGAAATCCGTTGGCGCCAAATACCTGGAACTCAAGATTTCCGACAAGCAGCACAAGCAGCAGCCGGAATTTGAAATCAAGGACTGGGAATAGCCGTCCTGATGAAGTCGCGTCCTGTCATTGCAGTGCTGGCTGCCGTCCTGGTGGGCGTGGGGTTGCCCACGGCGACCCTTGCGGCCAAAAAAGGCCCGCAGAAATTGCCCGGCACGCATGTGCAGGACCTGCATTACGGCGACGTGCTGTTCCAGACATTCATTGGCGAGGACTTCGAAGCCCTGACACGACTCGAGGCGTATTCGCAGTGGCAGCTGATGCCGCATCACCAGGGTGAGGCGGACCTGCTTGCCGGTGGCCTTTATCTGCAGCTGGGAATGCACAACGAGGCCGGCCGCCGCTTCGAAGGATTGCTGGCAGGGCCAGAGATTCCCACCAGTGTGCGAGGCAGGGCCTGGTTCTACCTGGCCAAGGTCTGGTACGCGCGCGGTTATTACGATCGCAGCGTGGATGCGCTGGGTCGCATCGACAGTGTGTTGCCGCCGCTGATGGAAGCCGAACGCCAGCATCTGCGCGCCAATGCCCTGATGCACCTGGGTCGTTATGACGAGGCCATTACCCTGCTGGAAGGCTGGAAAACCAGCAGCTCGTGGATGAACTACGCGCGCTTCAACCTCGGCGTGGCGCTGGTGCGCAGCAACCGCCTTGAGGAAGGCGCCAGGCAGCTGGATGCGGTGGGTCGCCTGCAGTCGGACAACGATGAAATGCTGGCACTCAAAGACAAGGCCAACCTGGCATTGGGGTTTGCCTATCTGCAGGACCAGAAGCCGCAACTGGCAAAGCCCTTCCTGGAACGCGTGCGACTCAACGGCGCGCAGTCCACGCGCGCGCTGCTGGGATTGGGCTGGGCCGATGCGGCGCAGAATGACTACCAGGCGGCGCTGACACCATGGCTGGAACTGCGCGATCGCAACCTGCTGGACGCTGCGGTCCAGGAGGCATACCTCGCAGTTCCCTATGCATTCGCCAAGCTGGGTGCCAATGGCCAGGCCGCGGACTACTACGAACAGGCGCTGACCTCATTCACGAATGAAACCGGTCGCATCGATGAATCCATCGGCCGCATCCGTGACGGCCAGCTGATGAAGAACCTGCTGGGCGACACCGATGGCAAGACCCCGCAGCGCGGCTGGTTCTGGCAGATGCAGGAATTGCCGGATGCGCCGGAATCGCGCTACCTGTATCCCATTCTTGCCGGCAACGATTTCCAGGAAGGGCTCAAGAACTATCGCGACATGGCATTCCTGGGCTCGACGCTGCAGCGTTGGGACGAGAACATGATCGTCTATAACGACATGATCGAAGCGCGCGAGAAAGCCTATGCGCAGCGCATTCCCCGGGTGGATGCATTGCTCGACAGTGATGCCGTGGGCACCTTGACTACGCGTCGCGAGACCATCGAGGGTCGCTTCAACGAGATCGTGAGTTCAGAGGATGTGGCGGCGCTGGGTACTCCCGCGCAGCGCGACCAGTGGCGGCGCATCGAGCGCATCGAAGCGGCAATAGTTGCGGATCCGGGCAATGCGCAACTGGCGGCCATGCAGGAAAAGCTGCGCCTGATACGCGGCGTGCTGTTCTGGGACCTGCGCAGTTCTTATCGTGACCGGCTGTACGCGGAACGTCGGGAACTCAAGGACCTGGACAAGTCACTGGCCGAGGCCCACAACCGCTGGTTGCGCGTGCAGCAGGCCCGACAGATCGCACCCACCTCCACGGGCGATTTTGCAGACCGCATTGCCCTGTTGCAGGCGCGCATGACGACGCTGCGCGCCAACCTGGCCCGGGAGTCCGCCGCACAAAGCGATTTGCTGGGCCAGATCGCTGTCAATGAACTGCAGGCGCAGCAGCAGCGCATCAATGACTACGAAGTGCAGGCCCGATTTGCACTGGCCACCATTTACGACCGGGCTGCGGATGCACCGCGACCGGCTCCTGCTGTTGCTCCTGCAGAGGCGCCGAAATGATTCGCACCACGCATGGGTTGCTTGCAGCGCTGGCACTGATTGTGTTGTTGCCGGCCATGCCGGCGCTGGCTGCTGGCAGCGAGGCCACACTCAAGGACCTGCAGAAGCGCCAGGTGGAGGTGCGCAAGGATTCCCCGTCGGACGTGAATGCCGGCAAGGCCATGGACAACTATCGTCGTTTCCTCGAACTGCAGAAAACCGATCCGGCGCTGCGGGCCGAGGCCATGCGCCGGTTGGGTGACCTGTCTTTGGAAAGTGGTGAACTGGACCGCCTGGCCGCGGAGGTCACACGGGTTGACCTGGGAGGCGCCGAAGCCATTCGTCTTTACACGCTGCTATTGCAGGCTTATCCCAACTATCCGCGCAATGATCAGGTGCTTTACCAGCTGGCGCGCGCTTATGAAACCACGGGCCAGCCCGACAAGGCGCTGGCCACCCT
>JBDTPN010000066.1:0-5115 GCA_039932715.1 Pseudomonadota bacterium
CCAGCGGGAGGCATGAGCCGGCCGCGAAGTTTGGTGATCGCCTTTTCCCAGGTTTGCGGTTCCTGGCCTGCGTGTTTCAGTTCCAGGGTATCGAGCGCCAGTTGGCCGGCCCAGTCCTCGGTGTTGTGGCACTCCAGGCAGTTGTTCTTGATGAGGTCATTCATCGCCTTGGTAGGCGCTGCCTGTCCAAATGCGACGGGAGCCGATACAGCCAGCCAGAGCAGCGGCAGGCAAACTCCCCGCGGGAACCCGTGTCCAGACTTTGTTCCGCTGTTGCGCATCAACCCCACCCTCGTCGCTTAATCACCAATAATTTCGACAATTCATGACCGCTGCTTTTCAGTACTGTCTCACGGATTTCTGGAAAGATATGGGACGTACCGAGAGCAGTGTATCCCGGCTGTACCGCAGGAATTTGCCACTCCACGCCACAGCCGGAGTGCGAAAAACCTCGGGGGAGAGCCAGCCTTCAGGGAACCCGGGAGCGGATCCGCAGTCAGGATCCATAATGAACAAAAAAAAGTGGCTCCTCCTGGCCTGGATTGCGGCCGTTTCGGTACCGGCATTCCCTCAGGATGGTGATTCTCGCGGCTGGTGGCTCGGCGCGGGACTCGGGATGGGTTCCGTGAAATCCTCTGCACCGGCGCCATCTGCCGGTCGCGATGCTCTGGCAGCAAGCGTCGACCTGGGTTACCGGTTCACCCCGCAATGGGGCCTCGGGTTCGAGTACGGTGGGTTGATTCCCGTAGATGGTTGCGCCGACTGGCCCTGTGGTGACACCCCTGCCGCGTTCGCACCGCGCTTCACCAGACTGATGGTCTTCAGTGAGTTCCGTCCGCGTGACAGTGGCTGGCGGTTCCGCGCTGGCGTGGGTGCCTCGCGGTTCTGCCAAAGCAGGCATTGGTCCGCCACGGCCTGGTCCATTGGCGACACGCTGGGTCTGCTGCTGACGGCGGCATTGGACGACGATCTGGCTGATGAGACGGTGAGCGGCAGCGGCTCCTGGCGCTGCGACGCGCATATGAAGGCATTGGGTGGCATGGTGTCGGTGGGCTACGACTGGCCGATAGCCCGTGAACATCCGGTGTCCCTGGGTCTGCGATTGAGTGCGGAAGCTGCGGATTTTGGCCCGACCCGCGCCATTGGCCTGCCCGCGTTCCAGCATCGCGCCTTGATGCTGTCACTGCATGTGAGCATCAACTAGCGTCCCTGCTGCTGTGCACCACCAATCGCGGCTACACACCGCTGCAGCCGCCCGCGCCCGTGGTCGGGCAGGCTGCGAAGTGACCCGTAACAGCTAGTTGGCGGAACCTGGTTGCGGCAGCTGCGGAATCCAGCTGTACGGCACGCGGTAGGCACGGTAGATCGTGTTGGGACGGCCATTCGCGCCGTTCTGGGTCATGAATTCCCAGACGATCTTGCTGTCCGGGGTTACTTCAAACACACGTCCGCCGGCCCCCTCGGTGATCAGCGTGTTGCCGTTCGGCAACCGCTGCGCGCTGCTGATGTTGGTGCTGAAGAAACCAGCGCCGTTGTACATCCATACGCGCTTCATCGTCACGGGATCTATTTCCAGCACGCGTGAGTTGGCGCGGGCGAGGATGTTCACGCCTTGCGGCGCGATGGGACTTGGTGCGCCGTAACCACTGCTGCCACCATTGTCGAACACCATCAGGTTGCCCTCACCCGGCAGACCTTTGGGAATCAGGTGCGCGTGGTGCTGGCCGATGATCTGGCCGAGCGCCAATTGTTCGGGCGTTTCGCGCATGTCGGGACCCAAGCGCCAGACGACCTTTCCGTCGCGACCGATGATGGCGAGGAAACTGGCCGAGCGGGTGCTGATCAGCACATTGTCCGGCGCGAAGCGCTTGTCGCCAGCGTCGAACCACTTGTTGGGGCCGAGCCAGGTCGCGGAGTTGACGTGTACCCAGTCGAAGCCTCGAGCGGGCGACGGCGCGCCGCCGCCTGCACCTGCAGCGCCCTGACGAGCACCGCCGGGGCCAGCACCTGCGCCACGCGGGGCTGGAGCAGTGGCCTTGCTGATTGCTTCCCGGGCGGCGGCATCAAAACCGAATTCATCGACGTGGTCGCCAGCACGCCACTCCCAGGTCACGTGTCCGTCAGCATCGAGCTCGATGAGGTGATCGTCCTCCAGCACGCCCGGTCCGACGGCAGGCATGGTGCGGTTGACGTGTGTCAGCACCAGCGTCTTCACCTTCGACGTGGCAGAGGGTGTAAATGCGGGTGAGTAGTAGCCAGAAGGGAAGTCAGCGCGTTGCCAGTCATGATGCTGGCGCAGCGCATTCACCTGCTGACCGTTCTGCGTGATGGTCTCGTTGTGGTCGAAGCGCCAGAGCTCCTTGCCGGTGAAGTCCTGGGCCACCAATGCCAGCGATTCCTGGTGACCAGCATTGGCACCAGCCGCTGCGATCACCTGACCACCAGGCAGGATGCGGGCGGGACCGCCCGCGGAAGTATTGAAGCCATCCCATTGCTTCAGGATCTTTCCGTTCATGTCCATGACCACGACGTAAGGCGCAGCCAGCAGGGACAGCACTGTGTAGCCGTTCCACGTGGCTTTCTGGTCGTTGATGGTCACACCTGCGGGAAATACCGATGGTGCTGCGGACATCTGTGTAGCCGCGAGGATCAACGTGAACGGGACGAGAACGCGACGAATGGCTGCCAGCATGTGATCCCCCTTTTTGTTTACAGGGGGACAAGATAGCGCCGCCAGAGAAACGACGCCAGATCCCCGCACCGACCGCTGCCGGATCTGCCCGGTCTCCCGCCGTCTGGCCCAATGCGGGCGATCAAGGCCTGTTCAATTCGTACTGGCAGATATTGACTGTGGCGGCGACGTTCAACGATTCGATAGCGCCGGCACCGGCAATCGTGAACGGTTGCGCCTGCATCGCGGCGAGAACTTCCCTGGGCAATCCGCGGCCTTCACTGCCGAACACGTAACAGTCGAAGTTGCGGAATGCTGGTGTTGCAATCGATTGACCCAGCAGATCGAGACAGGCGATGCGCCCGAAGCGCGCCGGCAGCGTAGCCAGCGGCACATCGATTTCGACCGGCACGTGAAAGATTGCTCCCATGCCGGCGCGCACCACTTTGCCGTTGTGAACATCCACACAGTCCGGACTGAGCAGGCAGCGGAAATTTCCGAACCAGGCCAGCGTGCGCAGGATGGTGCCCAGATTGCCGGGATCCTGGATCTCATGCAGGTAGATGGCGCGTTCGCCGGCCTGCGGTGCAGGCGCTGCCAGCAGCGGCACCACTGCCGCGATACCTTGTGGTGAACGTGTTTCACTGATCTGCATCATGTGGCGTGAATTGACCACATGTGTGGTGAGCGCGCTCACCCAGTGCGAATACTCGCGCGTGAAATAGACTTCGCTTAGGCGCAGGCGCGCATCATGCACTGCCGCCTTCTGCAGTTCCTGCACGAGGTGCTCGCCTTCCAGCAGGAAGCAACCGTACTCCTCCCGGAATTTCTTCTGGTGGAGTTTCTTGATGTCTTCGAATTTCATGACAGGCTCCGCGCCACGGCTTCCGCCACCTTGATGCCATCGACACCCGCGGAAAGGATGCCGCCGGCGTACCCGGCGCCTTCGCCGCAAGGATACAGTCCGCGCACGTTCAGACTTTGCAGAGAGTCCGGATCCCGGGTGATGCGTATGGGCGATGAAGTGCGGGTTTCGACGCCAGTGAGTACGGCATCGTCGCGATCGAAACCGCGGATCTGTTTGCCGAAGGCGGGCATTGCCTCGCGCATGGCTTCGATGGCGTAAGCCGGAAGTGCCTGCGACAGGTCGCAAAGCTTTACACCCGGCTGGTACGAGGGAATGATGTCGCCGAGCTGTGTGGAGCCAACACCGCGCCTGAAGTCACCGACCAGCTGGGCGGGCGCGCAGTAGTCGCTGCCACCCAACACATAGGCTTGCGACTCCAGCGCCTCCTGCAGGGCGACTCCCGCAAGCGGTCCGCCGGGAAAATCAGCTTCCGGATTGATGGCCACCACGATTCCGGCATTGGCATTGCGTTCATTGCGTGAGTACTGACTCATGCCATTGGTGACCACACGTTCTGGCTCCGAGGTGGCGGCGACCACCGTGCCACCCGGACACATGCAGAAGCTGTAGACCGAACGCCCGTTGCTCGCATGATGCACGAGCTTGTAGTCGGCCGCGCCAAGGTCAGGGTGGCCGGCGAAGCGGCCCAGGCGCGCGGTATCGATCACCGATTGCGGATGCTCGATGCGAAAGCCGATGGCGAAGGGCTTGGCCTCGATGTACACAGCGCGGTGCTCGAGCATGCGGAAGGTATCGCGGGAGCTGTGTCCCAGTGCCAGCACCACATGGCGGCTGTGCAGTGTTTCGCCATTCGCGAGCACTGCCCCTTCGACCTGCCCATTTTCGATGACGAGGTCGGTGACCTTGCTCTCGAAGCGCACCTCGCCGCCCAGCGCGATGATTTCCTCGCGCATCGCGGCCACTACGCCCGTCAGGCGAAAGGTGCCGATGTGCGGCTTGTTGACGTAGAGGATCTCGGCGGGCGCGCCGGCGCGCACGAACTCACGCATCACCTTGCGGCCGTAGAACCTGGGATCCTTGATCTGGCTGTAGAGCTTGCCATCGGAAAACAGACCCGCTCCGCCTTCACCGAATTGCACATTGGACTCGGGCGTCAGCGTGTTTTCGCGCCACAGCGCCCAGGTGTCGCGGGTGCGACGGCGCACGTCGCGACCGCGTTCCAGCACGATGGGCTTGAAGCCCATTTGCGCCAGGAGCAGTGCTGCGAACAGGCCGCAGGGGCCGAAGCCCACGACCAGCGGTCGCTCCTTCAGTGGCGATGGTGCCTGCGCAACCGGGTGATAAGACGTGTCGGGCGCAACACCCACCTGGCGGTCGTGCACCAGACGCTTGAGCACCGCGGCTTCATCGCGCAAGGTGACGTCCACAATGCAGACGAACAGGATGGCGCTGCCCTTGCGGCGCGCGTCATGGCTGCGCTTGAACAACGTATGCCCGAGCAGGTCCGTCTCCGCGATCGCCAGACGTTTCAATACGGCCTGTCGCAGCAGCTCGGGCGTGTAGTCGAGCGGCAGGG
>JBDTPN010000067.1:0-4768 GCA_039932715.1 Pseudomonadota bacterium
GCAAAGGCCTCAACGTCACCGTTCCGCACAAGGAAGCCGCGCTGCAGCTGGCCACTGAACTCACACCACGCGCCCAACGCGCGGGTGCTGTCAACACACTCGCACTGCGCAAGGGCGGAAAGATCCTTGGCGACAACACCGATGGCGCCGGACTCGCGCGCGATCTGCTCAACAATCACCGCATCACCGTAGCCGGCCGCCGTCTGCTGTTGCTGGGCGCTGGGGGTGCCGCGCGCGGTGCTATCGCACCGTTGCTAGGGCTCCAGCCCGCCGCCATGACCATCGTCAACCGCAATGTCATGCGCGCCCGCGAACTCGCTGAACAGTTCAGCGACATCGGCCGGTTGAGCGCCATCGGCTATGGGGAGCTGGGCAACGACCCTTACGACCTGGTGATCAATGCAACGGCCGCCAGTCTGGCCGGCGAACTGCCCGCGCTGCCTCCTGGCATCGTGAGCAGTCACAGCATCTGCTACGACATGTACTACGGACGTGATGAAACGCCGTTCACACGCTGGGCGCTGCAACGTGGCTGTGCACGCGCCATCATGGGTCTGGGCATGCTGGTGGAACAGGCAGCGGAGTCATTCCACCTGTGGCGGGGTCTGCGCCCCGACACCGCTTCGGTACTCAGCGATCTGACCGCCGAGCTACGCGCCTAGTCCCGGCATTCGTCAAGGCGGGCGCTTTTGGCTTCGCTTTCGCGGCCTTCGTCGGGTCGCCGTGCAGTTCGTCTGGCCGCCGGCACTGACTTCTTCATCATGCAGCGGCTGCGGTCTTCACGGGTGGCAATGGCGAGAAGTAGCCGATCACCAGCATCAGCCCCCCTACTACCAGGAACGAGACGATCCGCGGCAAGGTACCCACATGCACCAGATCAACCAGGAAGAGCTTGGCTACCACCACTGCCATAAGTCCCGCTCCTCCAAACCAAGTCGCGCGTTGTCCACTGCGGTTCGCCCAAAGCATCGTGCCCAGCGCGAGCAGGGTCCAGAAAATCGACAGCGAAGCCTGAACTGTAGTATCTGCAGCAAGCGCCTCGAGTTGATAGGGCACGCCAAGCCAGTGGTGCATGCTGCGCAACAGCACGGCGTTCAGCCACACAAATATTGTTCCAGCCAGTACCCAGATCATTCCCTTTTGTTGCTCGTGATTGAACAACGCCGGATCCGCGTGCCACATCACTCGCAGCCATCGCGCAACCACCAGCAACGCGAACCCGACGGCGATATCGAGCGGATTGACCAGCGGCAGGTACGGCAGTGGCGCGGCGGCACCATTGGAATCCCAATTGAGCAACAGCGACCAGAGCAGGAGGAACGTCGCCAGTCCACAGGCAACCCACCCCCTGAACGCCTCCGGATGGACGCGCACTGGCCAGCAATTGCAGACGAAGCGACTTGCCAGTGCAGCCAGCATCAGCGTTGGCATCAGTGCCCATGTGACGTCAGCCCATACCGTGCCAGCGGCCGTGAACTGTGCGACTTGCCACGAGAGTTCCCAGCCTGCCAGCAGTGCGAGCAGCCATAAGGCCAACCCATGCATCAGTGCCGCAAGTTTCGGCGGCAGTGAGTTCCCGTGCCAGTGAAGGCAAAGCCACAGCGCGGCAAATGACGCGGGCCATGCGAGCCATCCGCCAGCATTGAATGGATGCAGGTGCAGCAATGTCCACAGACATGCCGCCACCACCATCACCGGCAACAGCAGCAGCGCCGGTACGCGCAATGCCGGCCATTTCAGTGGACTGACCAGCGCTGCGCTTGCCAGACCAGTCACCACCGCCACTCCAAGATATGCGCCGTCCTGCCACGAGGCCGGTACGAAATCCCGGACCTCGCTTGCGGCCGCATACAACCACCAGCCCAGCCCCCAGCCCAGTGCCAGGTGTGATGGAACAACGCCGAGGGGTTTCAGGATGGAGTCAGGCCGGACCGCCATGCGCGCGCTGAGCAGGCCGGCAATGCTGATCATCACTGCGCCGGTGAAACCCGCATTGACCAACGGATAGACATCCATGGGTGCATCGTTGCGCAGCAGATACGTGATGGCAGCCGCAATCTGCAACAGCAGACCTGCCGTGGTGGGCAGCCGCCTGCCCTGCTTCAAACCCATCCACACCAGGGCAGCGCCTTCCAGCGCCCACGTGGATGATGTCCAGGTGTCGTCGAACCACAGTGGCACCGCCAACGTCAGGAAAGCGATTCCCAATGCAATGAAGGATTCCTTCAGCAGTCGCAAGTTATCGCGCTGCAGGCGATTCAATCCCGCCGCCAGCAACAGGTACACGAGCCCGGCACCAAGTGCGCTCCAGGCACGGCCGTGATGGAAATCTCGCACCAGTTCCATCTGCAGCGCCATCGCGGCCACAGGGGTACCGAACACCAATGTGCCGTCTACGTAGTGCGCCAGTCGGGGTGCCGAACGCAACGCAAACAGCACTGCAATCGTGATGAATGCCAGGAAGAAGAACAGCAGGAACGGTTCGGTGGTCGCGAAATGCGCAGGCTCATAGCGCATCACACCCCATGCCGCGCCGACGCCGAAAGTGAAGACGAAGGCGAGGAGGTTCAGTGGACGCCAGGCCTTGAACCACGCCTGGGCCACGATGAAAACATCCAGCAGCGCGTAGTAACTGAACAGCACCACATGGCTTCCCTGACCCGTGGATGCCAGCACGGGCGCCAGAAATCCACCCGTTGCACCCAGCATAGACAGCGCCAGCGCATCCTGGCGCACAGCAAGCAGGCACGAAACCACACCCAGAGCCGCCATCAGCGCAAAGGCCAGCTCCGCAGGAATCAGTGCGTACAGGCGCAGAGAGGCGAACAGAGTCAGGTACATCACGCCGATCGATCCGCCCTGCAATGCCAGCGAGAATCCACGGCGACGGTGGCGTAGCCTCCATCCCAACGCGAACAAAACCACCGCGCCCGCCGCGACGCCAGCCAGGCGCATCTGGATCGACAGCTGCGTATGCTCCGCGACGTACGTGAGCAGGAAGGCAACACCGAAGAACAGCACGATGATGCCCACGCGCACCACAAGGTTGCCGCCAGTGAGGTAGTCACGCACCACTCGCACGATCCATGGAGCCACCGCGGGATCCGGCACCGGGTCAGGCTGTGATGTCCGCGCATAGCTACCGGATAGCGGCGCCAGCGCAACAAGCAATGCTGGCGTAACCGCGGGCGTTTCGCCGTGGGCTTCCTGCATCGTCGGCGCCGGTGCAGCCGATGCCCGCTGCACGGGTGATTGCGGGGCTGGCTCGCTCGTGCCTTTCGGGTTGCGCCGCAGGATCCTCAGCACCACTTCCAGCTCATCGAGCTTGCGCCCCAGCGTGCTGACGCGGTGCCACAACAGCAGCACCGCAGCGATCAGTAATACAATAAACAGTATTTCCATAGCCTCTTGCCGGGCCTTCGATTTGCGTCAAGCCAGCGATCTTCTGATCGCCGGTTGTTTTCTATTTTCCGAAGGCCAGGCCTCCGGCCTTCGGACTCGGCGCCGGCATCGCCTTGCCCGTCACCGGGTTCGGGTAATGGAACGGCTCGACGTAGTAGCTCGGGTACGTCAGATAAATCACCGTCGGCGGCAGATCCGGATACGGCGCAAACTTTTCCGGGAATGTATTCACCGTGACGCTGTCCACCCAACCCAGCCTGTAGCCCGAATACATGTTGAACGGGCCGTGCAGCTTCTGCAGCGTCCACACGCCGTTGATCTTCTTGTAGGTGTTTTCGTAGTAGACATGCCCCCAGCCACCCGAGCTCATCACGAAGGCAATGCAGCGCGCCTTGGCAGTCACACCATCCTCCATGATGGTGGGCAGGCACTGGAACTGCTGGTGGTCGATCAATGAGCCGTCTTTCGGGCCTATCGGCCCCCCGCCGCCCATGCCGATGTTCATGTACTCGAACACCCGCGCCTTGCCGAGGAACACGCCCTTGCCGCCGATCTCAAGCGTAGCGTCTTCAGCGAAGAGGTCCGAGATCGAACGCCACTGACCCTTGTCCACGTAGTAGCCATAGGCGTCCTGCACGATCTCGACTTCCGTCAGATCCTGCAGGCGCGTGATGCGATCATCCAGCGTTGCCAGCTGCTTCTCGATGGCCTTGATGTCGGCGTCGCCTGCCGCCTGAGCGCTCGTCGCAAACATCACGCCCAGCAGCGCCACGATTTTCATTGCGCGGTTCATCATGGCTCATTCTCCCGCGTGCGGCTTCCCGGAAACCGGATTGACGTAGTGATACGGCACCACCTGCAGCTTCGGCAGTGACTGATACACAACGGTGGGCGGCTTGTCCGGCGGATTCGTGGTGTTGGGTGGATCCATCGGGATGGGCTTGCCGCCCGCGCCACCCCAGCCGGCGTCGTAGTCACCCCAGAAGGTCACGTAGTAGTGCAGCTTGCTGAACTTCCAGGTGCCGTTGTCGTTGACGTACTCGTTCTCGTAGACGCCACCGCCCCACTTGCCCGTACCGCCGCGGGATAGCAACACGTCGCTGCGCCAGCGCGCCTTGGCCGTGCGGTTGTCGTCCGCGATATGGATGATGGGCTGCACCATCACGTAGTTGTTGAGCTGGCCCTGCTCGAGTCCCGCCGGACCCATCAGCGACAGGCCGCGTTCGATGCTGGCATTACCCACATAAACGCCGTTCTGGCCGAACTCGTAGTCGCCATCCTTGCTGAACAGCCCGGCCGCGCTCTTCCACTGGCCCTTGTCGATGTAGTAGCCATACATGGCCTGCAGGTTCTCGATGGCGCGCAC
>JBDTPN010000068.1:0-4344 GCA_039932715.1 Pseudomonadota bacterium
CTGGCATCGCCGCCATCGCGTTGCAGTTTTTCGCGCAGGCGCTGTTCCTGTTCGCCACGCCAGCGTTGCACCACCTCGAATGATGGCGCCGCCAGCAGCACCAACGGTGACAGCCGGTCGTACAGCGTGCGGTATCGCCCCGCAAGTGCGGCATTGACGTAGTCGCGCCAGCGTCCATCCGGATCTTCGTTTCGTTCCAGAGCATTCACCGGTATTGCCAGTTGCTCTGCCGTCTGTGGCAGCGCACCGACGCACCAGCCTTCCAGAATCACTACCCGCATCGGTCCCTGACAGGCGCGCCACTGGTTGCGAGGCCGGCGGTCATCGGTGGCCTTGTCGAAGGAGGGCAGCAGTGTTGGTTCGTCTTCGGCGAGCGAGTCGATGGTGGCCTGGGCCAGCTCCACGTCATGGGTGCCCGGCACGCCGCGGGTGATGAGCAGCGGGTGCACGCGCTGCGCCAGCGCCATGCGCTCGGCGCGTGGCAGGTAGAAATCGTCGATGGAAAGCGCGACCGCGGGGAGGTCGTCCAGTTGCAGGATCTCCACCAGTGCGGCGGCGGCAGTGGATTTGCCGCTACCCTGCGCGCCGCAGAGACCCACCACCACCATGTGATCACTCAGACGCGCGCGCCTTGCCATCGCGGCGCCCAGCGGCAGCAAGGCGTTGGAGATGGTGAGGCGATAGGCCTCCTGCAGCCGTTCGCGCTGCAGGAATTGTCCGATCCAGTCCTGCATCGCGTCCGCAGCCCTAGATCACGGAATCGCGCAGCGGCTTGCCCGCAAAAAACGCTTCCAGGTTCTGCGCTACGCGCATGCCCATGGCGGTGCGCGTTTCAACGGTTGCGCTGCCCAGATGCGGCAGCAGCACCACGTTCTCGAGCCCGAGCAGCCCGGGATGTACGCGAGGTTCATCTTCGTAAACATCCAGTCCCGCGGCGGCGATACGCTTCTCGGTCAGCGCAGCTACCAATGCGGCTTCGTCCACCACCGGCCCGCGCGCCGTGTTGATGACTACTGCTTGGCGCTGCATCAGGCGCAGCCTTTCGGCATTGATGAGGTGGAATGTGGCGGCGTCGGCTGGGCAATGCAGTGACACCACATCGCAGGTGGCCACCAGTTCGTCGACCGATTCGATGAATTCCGCACTGGTTTGCGTTTCGACCGCGGCATCGGCGCGGCGGCGACTGTTGTAGGCGATGCGCATGCCGAATGCATGATGCGCTTTGCGCGCAGTGGCCTGGGCGATACGGCCGAAGCCAATCAATCCCAGTGTTTTCCCATCAAGGCTCTGGCCCATCAGGTGTGTAGGGCGCCAGCCGCTCCAGTTGCCTGCGCGCAGCTCGCGTTCCCCTTCGCCAGCGCGCCGCGTGGTCATCAGCATCAGCAGGATGGCCAGTTCCGCCGTGGTGTCGGTGAGGACGTCAGGGGTGTTGGAAACACGGAGTCCCAGACGCCTGGCGGCCTCGATATCAATGTGGTTGTAGCCCACGCCGAAGTTGCCGATCAGCTGCACGCGGCGGCCTTCGACCGCCAACACGCTCTCATCGATGCGATCGGTGACAGTGGGGCAAAGGGCATCGTAGTCACGCATGGCAGCGCGTAGTGCGGCAGCATCCATGGGCGCGTCGTTGAGATTGCGTGTTACGTCGAACTTTCCGGACAGGAACTGCTCCACCTCATCAGTCCAGCGGCGGGTCAGGAGGATGCGGGGTCTTGAATTGGTCTCGGAGCTCATCAGGATTCCATCAGAACGTGGTTGATGCAGTCGCGGCACTATATAGTGGCTGCCCATGCATAGGTATCGTTCCCTTGCAGCATGCCTGCTGGCCGTCACGATGACGTTGACAGCGTGTGCTGTTCCCACGTCACGCGACAACGTCGAAGCGACGGCCGAGCTCGTGCGTCCGCGCTTCCGCGCAAGTATCGAATGGCGCCGCGATCGCGCTGCAGATGAAAGCGCGCGCGCGCGCGCTGCGGAGCTGCTCAATGGAGATCTCACGCTCGAAGCGGCCGTCGGCGTGGCGTTTCTCGTCAATCCTTCCCTGCAGGTGGCGCTGGAGCAGCTGGCGATTTCCCGTTCGCGGCTGGTCGCCGCCATTACTCCACCGAATCCGGTGGGTGTCATCGGTTCGCGTAAACCAGGCGGGGACCTGGCCGCTTTCTATCCGCAGAGTGCCGTCAGTATCGGCGTGCTCATGAACGTGATGGCGCTCTTCACCATGCCGGATCGCGTGGCCATCGCAACGCTGGACCTGCAGCGCGCGCGCTACGCGACCGCACAGGTCGCCGTGGATCACGCGGCTCATGTGGTCCAGGCCTGGCTGGATTACAGCGCGGCCCAGCAGACCTGGCTGCGGTACCAGAGCGCGGAAGTGGGTTCGTTCGAAGCGAACGAGGCCATCAGTGCGGAGCTGAACGCCGCTACGGCGCGCGCAAAACTGGGTGAACTCATGGGAGTGGCCGGCTGGCGTGACGACTGGAAAGTGTCCGTGCGATTGCCCGCAGCGCCTGCCTCGGATCCGGACCCTGCGGAACTGGAAGTTGCGGCCATGACGCAGCGTCTCGATTTGCTGGCTGCTGCAAAGGCAGTGGACGTGCGCCTGCGAACGCTGGCCATGCAGCGCCGTTTCCGCTGGCTGAACCAGCTGGATTTCGGCTTGTTCCGGGACAAGGCTATTGGGGGGACATCGTTCACCGGCCCCAATGCCGTGATCGAGATTCCCCTGTTCGACCAGCGCGTGGCGCAGTTGCTGGAATCCGATGGCGAGCTGCATGTTGCCGTGCGGCAGCTCGAAGCTGCGCAGATCGCCGCCCGCACCGAGATCCGCATCCATGTGGCGGAACTCAAGGCCATGCGTCAGCAACTGCAGATGTTCGAGGGTCCCACGGCTGCCGGGGATCCGCGTTACGACGCCGTGCTGCTCGAGTACTGGCGCGCGCGGTCCGCACTTGCCCTGGCCGCAGGGGACTGGGCTGCGGTCAGCGGTCTTTAACGGGGCACAATCGGCAAGGTCCTGGATCGTCACGCCCTTTTACGGTGCGCGCGAATCGTTGCTTTATAGCAACATCTCTGAAAACGCCAGTTGCTTTGAGCAACAATTGACTCCGGCAGATCCACCCAATAGTGTGCATATGCAGCAAGGTCCTGCCTGGGCCTTGGATTTATATTCTTATAATTCAATCAATTAAGCGATAGATGCTCGCTGTTGAGGCTCCCGAAACGCGGCAGCCTCATCGCCGCAACATTGGGGCTTTTCCGCAACAACGGATGCTGGTACGCTAGTTGCTACGCAGAGCCGTAGGGGTGCTTACAACAAGCGCCTCAAATATTTTCAAACTCAGGAGAGTTATTCAATGATCAAGTCTCGAATTGCTATTGCCGGGGCCCTGCTCGCCGTTACCGGTGCTGCAAGTGCCGCCGGATTCAGCGTCACCCCGACCATTGCGACGGACTATGACTTTCGCGGTGTGTCCCAGACCAACCCAGATCAGCACGGCCTGGACCCCGCCTTCCAGCTCGGCGTGAACTACGGCTTCGAAAACGGCGTGTATCTCGCGCTATGGGGCAGCAACGTGGACTTCGGGCCTGGTGACCCCAGCCTTGAGATCGACTACACCGCGGGCTATGCCGGCGGCGACGCGGTAGAGAGCTTCGGTTACGACTTCGGCGCCATCTACTACACGTACCCTAGCGCCGGTGCTGGCAACACCCTGGAAATCTACGCCGGTCTCAGCAAGGGCTGGTTCTCCGGCAAGTTGTGGCTCTCGGATGATTACTACAGCACGGGCAACTCGGGCTACTACCTCGAAGGCAATGCGGCCATTCCAGTGCCCTCGGTGGAAGGCCTCAGTGTGCTGGCGCATGTTGGCATGTTCGACATGCAGCACGCGGGTTCGGTCAATGACTACTCGATCGGTGTTGGCTATAACGTGGGCAAGTTCGCCACGACGCTGAAGTACATTGGCGGCTCGGACAACGTCCGTGATGATGATTCCCTGGGTAACCACGTGGTGCTCGCGGTTTCCACGACCCTGCCTTGGGCTGAATAAGCCTTCTGGTCTGTTTCTGCGCAGCCGAGGCTCGCAGCGGCAAGAAAAAGCCCGGCTCTGCCGGGCTTTTTCTTTCATGACGCCCGAGGGCAGGCCGGCTCGTTGTTTCATCCCAACAAAAGCCCGCTTGCGGGTGGCGGCGCTCGTGTTAAAAGACGCGCAGTCTTTACACTACAACGGATACTGGTAGGCTAGGCGCCAAGCCGAGACGTAGGGTGTCTACAACAACGCTTGGCACTAATGTCAGATTTGAGGAGAAATCTATAATGATAAAGTCCCGAATTGCCCTGGCCGC
>JBDTPN010000069.1:0-4149 GCA_039932715.1 Pseudomonadota bacterium
AACCGCCCGGTGAGGACCCGCATGCCGGGTGGTGTAGCAGGGGTGCAGTCTAAAATGGCCGTCCCTCATGCCGATTCTTTTTCAACAACCAGCTCACGCTGGCTGAAAAATCAGAAGAAGTGGCGAATGCCCAAGCCGTATTTCGTGGTCTTGGTCTCAGCCGCTGCATTGAGCACATGGGCCTTGGTATTCAAAGCACCAGCGTAAAGGCTGGTGCGCTTGGACAGGGCGTAGGTAGCCAGGATAGAGTAGCCTTTGCCAGTGTTGCTGACGGCTCCCACGTCGCTCTTGGAATGGGCATAACCGGCGGAAATGGCGGCAGCACCAAACGGAACAACTACACCGACCTGGTATTCCTTGTCCTTGGTCGTTTTGTTCTTGATTTGGGAGTAGCTACCGACCAACTGGGCAACGCCGAAGTCGTAAGTACCACCAATCAGGTTGTACTTGTTCTTGTCACCTGAAGCCTGCTTTTCTTCTTGATGCGCGTAACCCACCAGCAGCGGGCCGTTGGCATACTTCAGGTTCAAGCTGGCAATGTTGGTTGATGAATTACCCACCACCGGTGTATCCTTGTTCTCACCGAAAGCGTAGGCGGCGGTACCGCTGAAACCGTTGAAAACAGGCGAAGCGTATTTGACGGCGTTGTTGAGACGGATTGCGTGATCTGGGATGCCGTTAGCAGCAACGCCGCCGTTGGCTTCGAAGGTGAACGAAGCGTAGTTGTTGTTGACTTGAGCTTGCATCTCATCATAGGGAGCGTACTGACGACCCAGGGTCACGGTACCGAAATCACCCTGGATTCCCACGAAGGCTTGACGGCCAAACAGCAGGCCGCCTTGCGCGGAAGCACCGTTGGAGATGTCGAAGCCGCTTTCGAGCGTGAAGATGGCTTTCATACCACCGCCCAGATCTTCAGTGCCTCTTAGTCCCCAGCGGGATCCGTTGACACCGGAGCTGTCAACGACATTTTGACGGACGCCAACGCCACCAACTGTAACCTTGCTGCTGCCGACCCACGCGTCAGCAATGCCGTACAAGGTCACGGAAGATTGGGCCGTTGCGGCACCGGACGCGGCCAAAACGGCCAAAGCGATAAGAGTTTTTTTCATTTGAGATTTTTCCAAGGCCATTCGCCCAATTTGAGTTGCAGCGACAGGCATAGTTGTCTTTTCCATGTTGTCTCCTACGTGTTAATTAATTAGTGATTTGTCCATCGTTTTATAAAGTCAATGTTTTTAACTGCGGGCTTACCTCCTTTGAATGTGCATAAAATATTTGCCTTATCAGAGGATGCGCATCCTGGAAGCTGACGTAATTGGCGACCTCCACGCCCCCCAAGTTAAGACTCTTCCGAGCCGGGCGTTCTTGACCTGAATTGCTTTTGGCATCTCGCCGCAAAATTGCATTGCGCTCATCGCCTGCGTAGACATGCGGACGACTCTTATGACATGTCCCTGGGGATTAGTTCCACCTGACGCATTAATCAGATGCTTGCCTTCAATGGAGGTCGGGCAGTCTTGAGTAACCTCGCTCCCGGGGTAATCGTACTTTTCGTGCAGATTGATACGGTTGCCCATGAAAACCTCAATCGGATCAATGACTTGCGAATCTGGCGTCGTGCCCGATAGACCGTGATCGCAAGTGCCTGTCCCGCAAGGACTTTTTGACCCATAGCGCACCGATTTGCACGAAAAGTACGATTACCCCTTCTGCGCCGTCCCGGCGCGTCATGTGCTCGCCTGCGAGGGATGACATAGACGCTGGCGGCTAGCGCTGTACGGCCATTTCTGCCTCCGGCTGGACGACGTGGGGCTCCCCACAAGCGCAGGCGTCTGCGCCTGAAAGCCCACTGCGAGAGCGCACAAACAAGCGCTCCACGGCAGCGCAGTAGCTCGCTGGCAGGTCCTTGCCGTCCGCAATGCTCATGCCCAAGTCCCTGAGCAACCCGTCTTTCAGCGAATACACGCAGGCGTGCACATGAAGGGGTTGGCCCGCCGCCCACGCGTCCGCGAGCACGGAACTCGCACAGATATTTGCAACCTGTTCCAGTACGTTCAGCTCGCACAAGACCAGAGGCTGCACGTCCCGCGGAAACTCTGCGAGCCGATGGTCATGGCGCGCCCGCACGTCGCGCACGTGCCGGATCCAATGGTCTGCCAAGCCGATGCGGGTGCCGTCGAGCGCTGCTTGCACGCCGGAGCAGCCGTGGTGGCCAACGACGAGAATGTGCTCCACCCGGAGCCGATCGACCGCGAATTGCACGGCCGACAGCGCGTTGAGATCGGAGTGCACCACCAGGTTGGCCACGTTGCGATGAACGAACACCTCTCCCGGTTGCAGCCCCGTGATCTGGTTGGCCGGCACGCGGCTGTCGGAACAGCCGATCCACATGTACCGGGGCCGCTGCTGGCCGCTCAGCCCGGCGAAGAACCCGGGCCGTTCGGCCTCCATCGCGCGTGCCCAGGTCCGGTTCTGCGCGAGCAGGCGATCGAAAGCGGCCCGGCCGGCTGTCACCCGGACCTCCCGGGCAGGCGACGGGCCGGGTTTGCCTCGATCCCCTGCCGGTCCGACACTTCACAGGCGACGCCGTTGCGCAGCGTGCCGATGCGCTCGACTTCCACTTCCACCGTGTCGCCCGGTTGCAGGAACAGGGGCGGCACCTTCTTGAACCCCACCCCGCCCGGCGTGCCGGTGACGATCACGTCCCCGGCTTCCAGCGTGGTGAAGGTGGAGATGTGGTGCAGCAATTGCGGGATCGAATGGATCATCCACGAGGTGCGCGCCCGCTGCACCTCGCGTCCGTTCAGACGAGTGACCAGGGTGAGATCCGTCCCTGCCGGAACTTCGTCCGCCGTGAGCAATGAGGGACCGAAGCTGCCAGTGCGCGGGAAGTTCTTGCCGGCCGTCCATTGCGTCGCAGCGCCCTGCCAGTCACGCACGCTGCCGTCGTTATAGCAGGCGTAGCCGGCCACGTGGTCCATGGCGCGCTCAGCGGCGATGCGCCGCCCGGGCTTGCCGATGACGATCGCGATCTCGCCCTCGTAATCCAGTTGGTTGGACTCCGCCGGCAACAGCAGGTCCTCGCCATGCGCGACTTGCGACTCGGGCGTGCGCAGGAAGAGCGTGGGATGCGCCGTCACGGTACGCCCGGTTTCGGCCACGTGGTCGTGGTAGTTCAGGCCGACGCACACGATCTTGCCCGGGTTCGGGATGACCGGCAGCAAGCGCAGGTCCGCCAGGGGCAGCCTTTCTCCGGCGTCCCGTGCGTGCGCCTGCGCTTCGCGCAGGAGCCCACCCGCCAGCAGGGCCTTGAGGTCGGGCGCCCGAGCGCCGAAGTGACGCCCGAGATCAACGACGCCGTCGTCTACGATGCAGCCATACGTGGCCACGCCATCGCGCAGGAAGCTGGTGAGCCGCATACCCGCCTCACTCCGGCTGAATGCCGGCGTCCCGGATCAGTCGCGGCCACTTCTGCTGGTCGGCCTTGATTATCGCGTCCAGTTCCTGCGGCGTCGAAGTGACCAGGTCGATCGCCACGGTCTGGAACGCGTGCCGCACGTCCGGCCGGCGGGCAGCGGCATTCACCGCGGCGTTGACCTTCTGGATGATCGCCGCCGGCGTCCCCGCCGGTGCGGCGATGGCGATCCAGGTGTCCATGAACACGCCGGGATACCGGTCCGTCAGCATGGACACGTTGCCGGCAGTCTCGAGCTTGCGCGACGCCGCGATGGCCAGGGGCCGGACCCTGCCCGCCCGCTGCTGTACCACGCCGGCACCGACGTCCACCACCGCAAAGTCCACCTGGCCACCGAGCAGGTCCACCGTGAGCTTGGGCGTACCGGGGTAAGGCACGCGCGTGACCTCCATCCCGGTGGCGGTGGTCAGCATGTTCAACGCCACCTGCGCCGTCGACGAGCCATAGCCCGCGTTCAAGGGCACCTTGCGTCGCTTCGCTTCCGCGACCAAGGCTTCCAGCGAGTCGGCCGGGAAGTCCGTGCGCACCACATACATCATCGAGGTGCGGCCCAGCAGCGCGACCGGCGCGAAATCCTTCACCGCGTCGTAGGGCAGCTTGTGGAACATGCTGGGATTGGCGGCCATCGTGGTGTTCGACACGATGACAAAGGTGTAGCCATCCGGCTTGGC
>JBDTPN010000070.1:0-3610 GCA_039932715.1 Pseudomonadota bacterium
ACACAGGTGACCGAGCACGCGTCCGTCGCGTGCGTTCAACGGGACGCCGATATAGCTCTCGATGCCAGGCTCCGTCTCGGGATAGCGCTTCTGCAGGCCGGACGGGTAATAGCACAGGCCGCCTGCAAAAACCTCTTCGCAGGGCGTGCCCGGCAGGTCGTATTCGATGTTCGCGATGATTCGACCGCCAGACCAGAACGCGAGGGTACGGATCTTCTGGGGAGGCACGAACTCGGAGATGAACGCGTGGTTCGTCCCCACGGCACGGGCCAGGTGTTGCACCAGCTGTTCGAAATACTCATTGCCGGTGGCACTGGCCGTGCCCTCGATGATCTGCCGCAGCAGCTCGAAGTCGCGCGCACCCAGCGATGACCAGTCCGACGAACTCTGGACGGCCCGCGTCATGTCCCGATGCTCCCTGCTTACGGAATCTGCGCGCGGAGCTGTTATCTCACGCTGCCGCTGCGCAGCGTGATTATGCCACACACCCGTCATCGGCACGTTACGCCATCGACATCGTGTTCACGGGCGACTTGCGGCGCATGCCAAACAGCTGGTCCAGCGACAGCGGGCCGTTGCCATGGATCGCCAGCACGGCGAGCATGAAGCCCCACAGCAGGTGCTGGCCCAGCGCTGCTTCAAAGCCTTCGCTCAGCAACACGTGTGAATAGGCAACGACCGCCATCAGATTCACGGCAAACAGGCCGAGTGCACCCAGGCGCCCTCCGAGTCCGCAAACCAGCAGCACAGGGAAGAACAATTCGCCGAATGTACCTACCACCGCAGCAGTGGTTGGTGACAGCACTGGCACGTGGTACTCGCTGCGGAAAAGGTCCAGCGTAGTGGTCCAGTCGGAGAGTTTGAGCCAGCCCGACTTCAGGAACTGCCAGCTGACATACCAGCGCGTGGCAAGTGCGAGCAGTGGCTGCAGCAGGTCCAGATAGCGGGCCGGGGTGTCGATCAGCGCTGAGACAAGTGGGGGGCGGTTCATGGAATTGCTCCAGACGTTCAGGGTTTCAGTGAGGGACGAGGAATGCAGAAAGGACATCGAGCGTCAGCAACTGGCGCAGGCAGGTCACTGCGTCACCGCCCGGAAACTCGCTGTTGAACCGCGCCAGCGCCTGTGGGAGCGCGTCGCCGCGCAGCACACCATGCAGCAAGCACGCAAGATCAGCCGGCAACTCGCGCAGTTCGACGTGATCGGCGCGCCGCAGTAACAGCACATGGGTTGCTACGCCATCCAGCTGCACGCCATACGGCTCGGCATTCGGCTGGTGCGCCCGCCAGATTGCGAGTACGGGTGTAGCAGCTGAAACCAGCCGCAACTCGGTGCGCGGCAGCAGCAGCAACTCGTCCAGGAGTTCTGGCGCTATTGCAGCCAGCGACAGTGGATCGAGAATCGGGCTCGCGGGCGCCACCAGCACCTCTTGATAGGCCCACTCGAAGCGCGCCACATCCACGAACCAGTCGTAGCCGGAACCAGCCAGCTCCGGCAGCAGGAACTGCGCAAACCGTTCGCCCGCATACTGCAGATCACCACCGCGCGACGGAAAGGCCTGCTGGAAGCCCAGCGCAGCGGATTCGAACCATGCGTCACCGCCGAGCTGGGCAACGACCGGATAGGCCGCGCGCAGCGCATTGCAGAACGCGATCCGGGCGTTGTTGCGATATATGCGCATGCGCTCTGCCGGGCGCAGGCCGTCTTCGACAATGAGCCCTTCCACACACTCGCTGTCCGCTGTCAGCACCGCGCTGGCAAAGGCGCTCTGCATTTCACGCAGCGAGTGCAAGGTGATTCTCCAGGTGCAGGTCCGCTATGCGCGCCTCGTCCAGCAGGACATCCAGCGCGGGAATGTCGGTATCCCATTCGATCAGTGTAGGCACAGGCCCAAAGCAGCCAAGCGCGTGGTCATACAGGTCCCACACCGCCTCGCAGACGCGCGTGGAGTGCGTGTCGATGAGGATGTCGCGTCCATTGTGGTGATTGACAGTGTGGCCTGCCAGATGCAACTCGCGCACGCGCGCTGCCGGCAGCGCCTGCAGGTAGCGCCGCGCATCGAAGCCATGATTGCGTGCACTGACGAAAACATTGTTCAGGTCGACCAGCAGCAGGCAGTCGGCCTGCTGCGCCAGCGCCGCCAGGAAATCCCACTCTTCCAGTTGGGAGCCAGCAAAGCGCAGGTAGCTCGAGATATTCTCGATCAGCACCTGGCGGCCCAGATGATCCTGCAGCTCGCGCACGCGCGCAGCCATATGCAACAGAGCCTCTTCCGTGTAGGGCATCGGCAGCAGGTCGTTCAGGAATTTTCCGTTCACGGACGACCAGGAAAGATGTTCGGAGACGAAGCCGGGCTCGGTACGACGGACAAGATCGCGCAGCTTGCGCAGATGCTCCCGATCAAGCGGGTCCGTAGAGCCAAGTGAAAGACCTACCCCATGCAGGCTGAGCGGATAGTCCTGGCGCAGCGCCTCGATGATGTCGCGCTGAGCGCCACCCAACATGAAGTAGTTTTCACTGTGCCCTTCAAGCCAGGCCGCCGCCGGCCGCGAGGCCAGCAGCTCCTGATGATGCACCGCCCGAAGTCCGATGCCGGCGCGAACCGGCATGGACCCTGGGGCAGAGGCTGCGCGGTGAGGCGCGGCGATCATCACTTGGCCGCGAGGCTGCCGCCAACCAGACGATCACAAGTGCCCTTCGGCAGCTTGACCCATTCCTTGCCGCTGGCATTGGTCTTCGACTGTCCCGAGCAGGCATGCGCCGCCCCGGCGCAATCGTTTTTGCCGGCCTTGGCGATGCCGTAGCACTTCTCGGTGTTGGAATCGTCGGCCTTCTCTGCAGCACCGGCGACGGTGGTAATGGCGCCCAGCGCGAGCAGGCTGCCGAGGGCGGTGGACAATACGGTGGTCTTCATGAATCTACTCCTTGATAAGTGTTGCATTGCGAAGCGGGTGAATCCGGAACGCCTTCCGGTCAGTTCAACCTGCAGCAGATATAGCAACGCCCATGCCAACGCACAAAATGGTTCTAAAACAATGACATACGAATCGAGCGCAGTGATGGCCGCAATGGATGGTGGCGAGCCCCGTTAAAGGTTGCGGCCAAGCGATGCAGCGTGTGTCGAGTGCATGAAGTACAACCCGAATGCCACGCACATGAGGCCTAGGGCGGTGCAGGCCAACCACTAGATCCAGGGCGCCCTAAACTGGCTGGTGTACACGAAACCTGCGTAATCGTCTCGACCGATCCGCCCTGACCGCGATCATCGCCGCCAGTCATCTGTCGCGCGACGTCCGAAAATCTCCCAGCGCGAAGCAGACCAGTCCTGCAAGCCAGACCACGGCGGGGGCCAGGAGTACCCAGCGAAAATCAGAGTGCAGCACGAAGTTCATCGCGCTCATCAGGGCGACCGTCAAGAGCCCAGCGAGCGCCAGTGTCCATGCCGTTCCCACGAGTCGCCGCGGCATCACCACGTGTGCGACATACAGGGTCAACACACCAGCGCCAACCATGTATCCGCCCATCACGATGAACACGATCCGCAGCCAACCCCCAAGACCCGGCGCCGCTTCATTAATTTGTGACAGCGTCGTGCCCATGAAGCGGGCATCC
>JBDTPN010000071.1:0-3096 GCA_039932715.1 Pseudomonadota bacterium
GCGTGATCAGCTAGCCCTGAAAGATAAGGGGCAGGATCAGTTGCCGATCAGCTATTTATTTCGGCAGGAAGGAACGAGAACCTTGCTCGGCCGCTTCGAGCAGGTTTTTCTCCGCAAGCCAGGCGCGGTTGAACAGGCGCGACACATACTTGGCACCGCTGTCGCAGAGCATGGTCACGACGGTGTGACCGGGTCCCATCTCGCGGGCCACACGCACCGCAGCCGCCACATTGATTCCACTGGTGCTGCCGACGAACAGACCTTCCTCGTGCAGCAGGCGATACACCATGGTGACAGTCTCCGGATCCTCGACATGCACAGCGGCATCCACGGGTGCATCCTTGAAGTTGTCGGTGACGCGACCGATGCCGATGCCCTCGGTGATGGAACTCTTGCCGGTGGCCTTCACTTCGCCATTGCGCACGAATTCGTACAGCGCGCTGCCCGGCGGATCCGCCAGTACAGTGCGGATGGATGCCCGCTTTGACTTCAGAAACTCCGAAGTGCCGGCCAGCGTGCCGCCAGTGCCGCTCGAAGTCACGAAGGCATCAATGCGGCCTGCGGTCTGTCCCCAGATCTCGGGGCCGGTAGATTCCATATGTGCCCGACGATTGGCGGTGTTGTCGAACTGATTTGCCCACACGGCATTGGGCAGTTCCTGCGCCAGCCTTCCCGCCTGATGCTGGTACTGCGCAGGATTGCTGTATGGCACGACAGGTACCTTGCGGACCTCTGCACCCAGCGCCTCCAGCAGCGCGTATTTTTCTGGCGACTGATTGTCCGGCATGAGCAGGATCAGCTTGTAACCGCGGGCATGACACACATGGGCCAGGCCGATGCCCGTATTGCCGGCCGTCCCTTCCACCACGGTTCCACCGGGCTTGAGTGTGGCGCGCGCTTCTGCATCCAGGACGATGAACTTTGCGGCGCGGTCCTTCACCGAACCGCCTGGATTCATGAACTCAGCCTTGGCGAGGATTTCACAGCCGGTTTCGCGGCTCAGTCCACCCAGTCGCAGCAGCGGCGTGTTGCCCACTGCATCGACAAAACCCTGTCGCAATGTCATTTCAATCCTTCACCAGCGGCCGCTTCACGAACTTCGGCACTTCCCCAGTCTTTCGCCTGCGCCAGCGCGGCGACCTCGCCCACTACCAGCAAGGTTGGCGATCTTAACTGCCATGCGGCTGCCATAGATGGCAGTTGCCCCAGAGTTGATTTCAGCACGCGCTCATCCGGCCATGTGGCCCGTTCCAGCAGTGCAACCGGCTGCGACCCGGGCAACCCGTGCTCAATGAGCTTCGCCACGATGTGGTCGAGCTGGGCCGCACCCATATAAAACACGACAGTGTGTTTCTCCTGTGCCAGTGCTCGCCAGTCAAGACTTGCACTGTTTGCTCCGGTGGCCGTAACCAGCGTCACCGCCTGCGCGATGCCCCGGTGCGTCAGTGGAATGCCGGCGCTGGCAGCAGCACCCAGGCTTGCAGTGATGCCAGGCACCACTACCACCGGAATGCCTGCATCACGCAGCACCTGCAGCTCCTCGCCACCGCGACCGAAGATGAAGGGATCACCGCCCTTCACGCGCGCGACGCGCTTGCCCGCACGCGCATGCTCCACCAGCAGCTGGTTGATGTAGTCCTGCGTGTGTTCATGCTTGCCCGGCGTCTTGCCGACATTGATCTTCTCTGCATCGCGACGCGCGCGACCCAGAATGACTTCCGGCACCAGCCGGTCGTACAGCAGCACATCCGCCTGCTGCAGCAGCTGCTGCGCGCGCAGCGTGAGCAGATCCGGATCGCCAGGTCCCACGCCAATGAGATACACCTCGCCCACCTGCGCGCCGACAACCGTGCGCGCCTGCTCCAGGCTGCGCTGCATGACCGCATCTGCGCCGGCTTCATTGCCCGACAGCAAGCTTGTGGCCACCGGCCCATTGAAGAAGCCATCCCAGAACTTGAGGCGCGCGGAAATCTCAGGCAGCGCGGCCTTGACCGCATTACGCCACCGGCCCGCGTACTGCGCCAGGGAACCCAGGCGCTCCGGCAACAATGCTTCAATCTGTGTCCGGACGCGGCGCGAAAGTGTCGGGGAACTGCCGGCCGTGCCCACCGCCACGATCAGCGGTGAACGATCGACGATTGCTGGGAAGATGAACGTGGAGCGTGCGGCGTCATCCACCACATTGACCAGCACACCGCGTTCGCGCGCTGCGCGGGACACCGCATCATTCACGGCTTCATCATCGGTAGCCGCAACGACCAGCCAGGCACCGTCGAGCTGGGGCGCGCTGAAAGGTATCGGCTGATACTCGATGCGCCCCAGCGTGCGATAGGAATCCAGATCGGCGCACAGCTCCGGCGCCACCACGCGCACGCGTGCATGCGCCTTCAGCAGATGTTCGACCTTGCGGTGGGCCACGACGCCACCGCCCACAACCAGCACTTGCCGGTCGCGCACATCAACGAACAGCGGCAGGTAATCCATGGTTAGACCTTGGCCGCAGGACGCGCCTGCAGCCCACATTCCTTCGAATCGGAATTCTCCCACCACCAGCGGCCGGAACGGCTGTCGGCGCCGGGTTCAACCGCGCGGGTGCATGGCGCACAGCCAATGCTGGGGTAGCCCTTGTCGTGCAGCGGGTTGTACGGCAGCTTGTTGGCGCGGATGTAGTCCCAGACCTCGTCATGGGTCCACTCGAGGATGGGGCTGATCTTGGCCAGGCCATTGGCGGCATCGAAATCCACGGGTTTGGCCTGGGCACGTGTGGCCGACTGCTCATGACGTACGCCAGTGACCCACGCCCCAGCGCCCTTCACGGCGCGGTTGAATGGTTCGACCTTGCGCACATGGCAGCAGGCCAGCCGGTTTTCCACGCTGTTGTAGAAGCCATTGATGCCGTTCTTCGCTACCAGCGCCTCAAGCGCAGCGGAATCCGGGTAATAGATCTGGATGCGACGGTTGTAGCGGCGCTCCAGACGCTCGATGAGGTTGATGGTCTCTTCGGGCAAACGGCCGGTGTCGAGGGTGAAGATCTCGATCTGCGGCACATGCTTCCAGATGAGGTCGGTGAGCACGATGGATTCGGCCCCGAGGCTG
>JBDTPN010000072.1:0-2738 GCA_039932715.1 Pseudomonadota bacterium
ATGGACGTGATGTCCACGGCCTGGAAATCTTCCTTGTGCATGCGGGCACGCGGCGCCTGGCCGGTGATGCAAAGAATTGGAATGCTGTCGGCCTGGGCCGAGTACAGGCCGGTGATCATGTCGGTACCAGCGGGGCCGGAGGTGCCGATGCACACGCCAATGTTGCCGGCGTTGGCGCGGGTGTAGCCCTCGGCCATGTGCGAAGCGCCCTCGACGTGGCGCGCCAGAACGTGCGTGATCGTGGCCCGTTCGCGCAGCTGCGCGTACAGCGGGTTGATTGCAGCGCCAGGCACGCCAAAGGCCTGCGTCACGCCTTCTTTTTCCATCACCAATACTGCGGCCATTGCGGCCTTCATTTTCGCCATTGCTTGCTCCTTGAATAGATGTGTCTATCATTCGTCCGTCCTGCCTTCTTGTGAACCCCACGAGGCCGATAACTACTATTCCGTGTTGGAATAAATTAGGAAAGGCGCTTACAGTCTTGCAATGGACCGAATCACTGGGATTGAACTTTTTATCCGCGTTGTCGAGACCGGCAGTTTCAGCAAGGCCGCGATCGAGGTCGGCATTACTCAGCCTACGGCGACCAAGGCGGTTGCAGCCATGGAAAAGCGTCTGGGTGCGCGACTGCTGCACCGCTCTACCCGCGGCGTGATGCTGAGCGAGGTCGGCGCGCTGTATTACGAAAAGTGCAAGCTGATTGCGCGCGAAGTCGATGAAGCCGACAACCTCGCGACGCTGTTGCAAAGCAAGGTGGGCGGCACGTTGCGCATCAGTACTTCGGTGGCTTTCGGGCGCCGTGTGCTGATTCCGCTGGTGCTGCGCTACATGAACATGCACCCCGAGGTCACCATAGACCTGAGTTTTGACGATCGCTATGTGAACCTGGTGGAGCAAGGCGTTGACCTGGCCATCCGCATGGGGCCGATGGCGGACTCGACGCTTGGCGCGCGCTATCTGGGCACCAACCCCTGGGTAATGGTCGCTTCTCCGTCGTATCTGAAGGAACGCGGCACGCCGCGCAGCGCCGCCGATCTCCCGGCACACGACTGCGTGGTGTACAGCAGCGTGCAGGGTGATGACCGCTGGAGCCTCAAGACAGCGACGGGCGAAAAGATGTCCGTGCCTGTCCGGGGGCCACTGCGCTCGAACAATCTGTCGGCGATTTTGGCCGCAGCGCTGGCCGGCATGGGGCTGGCGGTCGTGCCCTGGTATGTGGCCCGCAAATCACTGGACGACGGCACGGTGCAGCCGGTGCTGAGCGACCACAGTCTGCCGGAACAGGAAGTACACGCGGTGTTTCCCTCACCCAAGCTGGTACCCCAAAAAGTGACCAGTTTCAGTGGCTTTTTACAGCAGTCGCTGGCCGGAGACTGGTGGCGTCAAGAAATGTGAATCAAGCCACTGCGAGAGGCGCATCGTTCTTGCACGCTGTAACTGGGCGCGATGTGTCCGGCGCTGCGAGAACCGGCCAGCTGCCTGGCAGGTGCGGGGGCAGGTTCAGTCAGATGTCTTGACTGCCGGCGGCTCGCTCCACAGCACGCCACCGGTGGCCCAGTTCTGCCGGGCAATGTCGTAAAACAGGACATCCACCCCTTCGGCAGTGCCGCCGAGCACACGCACGCAGGCGGCGGTGAGCTCTTGGGCCAGGGCGGCCTTTTGCTCGGATGTGCGGCCTTCAAAAAGTTCGACGCGAAGAGTGGGCATGAAAAACTCCTTTCGCCTGTCAGACAGGCAATGCAATGTAAGTCAGTCGCGATAGCCGGGCGACAAACGGTCTGCCCGGCGCAGCAGTGCAGGCCATTCAACGTCTCCATCGCGTTCGCTGCCATCGCCGATCCACTGCCGGTAGGTGCGCTCGGCCAGCTCGTCGCTCACGACGGAAATTGACTTGCCAGTAGCCGCCATGGCGCGTAATTGTGCCTGCGCTGCACGCTCCAGGATATGCATCAACATGAAGGCTTCTGCCACCGTGCGACCAACAGTTAGCGTGCCGTGGTTTTCGAGAATCAGTCCATCAAGACTGCCGAGGTTGCGCACCAGGCGCTGCTGTTCTTCGGCGCCAAGCGCGAGGCCCTCATAGGAATGGCGACCGAGCCGCTTATGCAGGCGCATGGCCCACTGCGAAGTGGCACGCAGGCCATCAGGGAGCATGGCCAGGGCCACGCCCCAGGGCGCGTGCAGGTGGAGAACGCATTCAACTTCGGGTCGTGCCGCATGCACCGCGCCGTGGATGGTGAAGCCGGTCGGATTGACCGGCCGGCCCAAGCCATCGATCACCTCGCCGCGCAAGTTCACCTTGACCAGATTGGACGCGCTGATCTCGTCGAAGCCGAGACCGAACTCGTTGATCAGGTAGACGCCCGGCTCTCCCGGCACACTGGCCGAGAGATGGGTGTAGACGGTGTCATCCCAGCCTGCCAGCGCCGCCAGCCGGTAGGCGGCAGCCAGGTCAACGCGCACTTGTTGCTCGGTATGCACGTTGCACGCTGAAGTTGAGGAAATGAAAGACACGCGTTTTACCGCAGGTCAGAAACGGTGACGTATGCCCAGCGAGTAGCTGCTGCCCACGGAAAGATTGTCTTTCTTGTCACGCATTGCCGCAGCATAGAGTTCTGTGCGCCTGGACATGTTGTAGCTATAGCCAAGCGACACCGTGTTGGTTTTGTCACCCACATCCGGCGACAGGCGGCCATACTGCACCAACACGTTTCCACTGCCGACCGGAATCTTGGCCC